>NZVR01000144.1 GCA_002701545.1 Blastopirellula sp.
TTGCACGTTGACACCATTTTCGGATCGCGCCGGCACCTCCGCACGACCACTCACGCCAACCCATTCCAGCGATAGCTTGGGCGGCTTGGCCTGCTCTCCTTTGGGAAATGTCGACGGCAGACTGCTCAGGTCAGTCCCCCGGACGATCTTCATTCGGGGACGCCGTTTCTGCAGTTTTGCCACACCGTCCGCCGTGACTGCCGTCTGCCAGACGTAGAGTCTCTGTAATTCCGGCAACTGGGCCAACACATCCAACGACTGATCGGTAACCTGCGTCCCATAGACGTTCAAGTATTCCAACTTGCGTAGGCCCACGAGTTCGGCAATGCCCCGATCGTCGACTTCCGTCTGCTCCAGATGCAACCGACGGAGTGTGGTCAGTTTCCGCAGATGGCGCAGTCCGTCGCCCGTAATCTTGGTGCGACTCAGATTCAGATATCCAATCGACGGTATCTTGGCCACGTGCACCAGATCGTCATCCGTCAAACCACGTCCACGGAGATGGAAGTCCACTTCCCACGCTTGCCCTTGCCGGCGCACTTTGCCACCGAGCCGCTTAATCGCCTGAATTGCCGACTGCGCTTCGTCGGCTTCCCCGTGGGCCGTACTACACCAGACGGTGAACGCCAGCAGCCAAACGAGCGCTTTACCAACCGATACAGCGGACAGCCATGTGCAGTGCTTCATCGAATTCAACGCGTGTTCCAACCGGAGAGATCAAAAGAGCGGCAAGGGTTGTCCGTTACAGATCCGGAACGGCCTACCCTCGGAGTCATGTAACTCAGCATGCGGTTCAATGCCCATCGCGCGAAACACGGTGGCATGGAAGTCTGCGGGCGAGCAAGCGTGATCGGCTGGCTGAGCACCGTCGGAATCGCTACTGCCGTAGACTTGACCGCCGCGGATCCCGCCACCTGCGAGAATTTGCGAGTAAACCGCCGGGTAATGATCGCGTCCCGCATTGTTGTTGATTTTTGGCGTGCGACCAAAATCGGTCAACACCGCCACCAGCGTTTCATCCAACGTCCCACGTTGTTCCAGGTCGGTCAGCAGCGCCGAGATCGACCGGTCCAGGACTGGCAGCAAGCGTTTTTTCATTTTCGAGAAATGATCACGATGCGTATCCCAATTATCGCCATTACCACCGGCCAGATCGCCGGCCCCCGCGTTGACTTGCACGACAGGCACGCCCGCTTCGGTCAGCCGCCGTGCCAAGAGCATACTTTGTCCGCCAATATGATCGCCATACATCACGCGGACCCGCGGATCTTCCTGTTCCAAGTCATAAGCTTCTTTGACCGGTGAACTCAACAACATATCCGCTGCCATGGTACGAAAACGTTCGTGCCTGCGAAAATCTGCCTCCGCACCCACACGACGGTCCAGTTGAGCACGCAGTGACTGCCGCCGCTCGACACGGTCGCGGGCGACGTTCAACTTCAAGTTCAGTTCGCGATCGGTGTAACGAGACGTCCCTCCATATGGCTTGCCCGCCGGCGTACGCATCATCACCGGGTCGTAATCCGAACCGAGCCAGCCACCAAACTGGCCCTGAATCAACGAACCGTTATCGTAGTTCAGGTAGGGCATGGCAATCGATGGCGGCGTTCCCTCATCCGTATCATTGAATCGTGAAATCATCGCGGTCAGAGAAGGCCAGTTGGCACGATCCTTGGCTTTGCCTGTGGGCGCATCCTGACCGGTGATACTTCGATAGAGCGCCCCTCCATGACCTCCCACCGTATGGTGCAACGAACGCACCACAGCCAGTTTTTCCGAGTGCTGCGCCATCAGCGGCAGATGCTCACAAAACTGGACCCCAGGCGTCGCTGTGGCAATCGGGGAAAACTCACCACGCAAGTCCGAAGAAGCTTGCGGCTTGGGGTCCCAAGACTCTTGATGCGCGATGCCTCCCCACAAATACACGATGATGCAGGACCGAGCAGGACGCGTAGCAGCGGCCTCAACCCGCCCTGACAACCAGCCGGGCACCGAGAGCAACGAGGCAGCAGCGCCACTGCTTTGCAGAAAGTGTCGACGGGTCTGGGCAAGTGGAAACATCGTACCGTTCCTCGAATCCATGAAGTTCTATCCAAGTTTAGCTCTTAGGGCGTTTCGCGGCAATTCTGAGTCCCCCGACCATCGCCCCGTCTGGTTGGATCCCCACGAACGGCGAACGCAGCAACCGCAGTGCTGTCAGCCCATCGCGTTGCTTGTTTCGCGTTGCCACCCACCGCTATCGCGGTTGCCGGCATCACGCAAACGCTAGCAGCCCGGCTGACTTTTGCCGCAAATCAACCGCTATCAGCAAGCTGCATGCGTCAAGATAGGTTGACTGTTCCGCCTGACAACCGTGATCTAACGCCGCGTTTCCATCACAGCCGATCTAAATTTGCACCTGACGACTCCGATACGCCCGCACCTTCGACCTGCCCAGCGCACCATTGTAGCCTTATGCGTAACTCCTCCTTGATTCTGTGGATTGTGCTGCTCGGTCTTTCGCCAATCCATCCGGCCAAATCCGCCGTTGCTTCCGACCTGCGTTTGACCCCCACCGTCCGTGCCATTCAGCGCACGATTGGTTCCGTGGTGAACATCCACGGCAGAAAGACGGTTCGGGACGAGTTAAGTGCGGGGCGAGGCGATAACTTACGGTTGGTCAACGGCATGGGTGCCGGTGTGATCATTGACGAACGTGGTTACGTTCTGACCAACTACCATGTCGTCGAAGGTGTCAGTCGCATTCAAGTCACGTTGAACGACAAACGCACCGTGGTTGCGAAGTTAATCGATTTCGATCTTCCCACCGATCTCGCCGTCATTCGGATTCCCTCCGAAGGTGATCTCGAGCCGATTCAGGTCGGAACATCGAGCGATTTGATGCTGGGAGAAACGGTGATCGCGATCGGTAATCCCTATGGGTACTCTGGCAGCGCATCGGAGGGCATCATCAGCGCCTTGAACCGCGACGTTCCCGTGAATGACAACCAACGTTACGACAATGTCATTCAAACCAACGCGGACATCAATCCGGGCAACTCGGGCGGACCGCTGGTGAACATCGACGGAGAAATGATTGGCATCAACGCTGCGGTCCGTGTCGGAGCTCAAGGCATTGCCTTCACCATTCCGGTAGACGACGCCATGGCAATCGCAGCCAAACTGCTGTCGGCCGAGAAGGTATCGGGAGTGTCTCATGGCTTGGTAGGCCGCGACAACCCGTCGAGTGACGGTTCACGATTCATCGTTCAAAACGTTGCCGCGGGGGGCACAGCCGACCGAGGCGGCGTCCTGGCCGGCGACGTCATCACTCATGTGGGTGACTTTCCTGTCCATCGTCGACTGGACTTCGAACGCGCAATCATCGGTCGCGCCGAAGGAGATCAGATTGAAGTCTCCGTGGAACGTGACGGCGAGCAACTCACCTTGGACATGGAATTAGACGCTGTGACCCGCGGTTCCACAGCGGTCGCCACCAAGGTCTGGAGTAAGCTCGGGTTGCGACTTACCCCCATCTCGAAAAGCGCTTTCCGGAACTACAAAACCGGCTACCGTGGTGGGATGAAAGTGGTCGCAGTTCGCCCCCGCAGTCCCAGTGCCGACCAGGGAATTCGTCCCGGAGATATCCTGATCGGCATGCTGCGTTGGGAAACCATCAACATGGACAATGTCGCTTTCATTTTGAACAGCGACGAGTTTCGCGGACAGGAACCCATCAAGTTCTTTATCCTGCGAGACAACGAACCACTCTACGGGCACATGCGTCTGGCATCGGGCCGCTAGCCGCAGGTCAGGCCTGCCCCTGGTCGCACCCCTGCTGGCCTTGTGTCGTGTCGACCACGATTTCAGCTGACGGCTGCGACGTGCTGTCCCACAGCCTGAATCAACTTCGCCACGTGGCCTGAATCGTTGCTTGCGACGTGGCCAACCGGGTTAAGGCAACAACGCCTGCAGCGTGGCGACATCGGCAAGTCCCACGTGCCGCTGCACCTCGCGCGCGTCCCGCATGACCACCACCGTGGGTAACGTGGTGACACGAAACTGCTGGGCCAGCTGGCGATTACGATCCACATCGACTTGCACCACTTTCACCGTCCCGTTCTGCCAGGCAAACTGCTGCAGAAACTGCTGCTGCTGCTGACATGGCTGGCACCACTCCGCGGTAAAGTCGACCAGAACCGTCGCGCGACTGCCGTAGACCTCTACGGGAAACTGGGACGTATCGATTTGTCGGACCTGCTGATATTCGGCGGTCTGACCGCGTGATTCCACCGACGGCAGGGGGCTCACCGTGGCACTTGCCTGCGGGCGCGCTGTCCCGGAGCCGGTCACCACGACATCGTTGAGATACGCCCAGCCCATCAAGCCGAGCAATCCCAGCACGACCAAGATCGTTTTCAAACTTGGAAAGAACCGCACGACAAACCTTTCCATGGCACACGGCAAAGAACCTGTTTCCTGGCGGCGTAGGGTAGTCGGATGCCCCCTCGAAGCCAACAGGAATTCGCCCGCCAGAACCGCTAGCACCCAACCGGTCACCCCACATCCCCGCGTGCAGCGCAACAGGCTGGCTTCATTTCGCCGACGTGCTCGCTGACTTATCTGGCGTCCCCAGCCCCGCCTCAGCCTTTTCCTCTGCTCCGGGTTTCGGAGAGGTTCCGTTGACGAACATCAACACCCCGAGCACCATTAAGACCAGCAGGACGACGCAAACCACTCCCAGCAGATAGTACCACCAGTTTTCGGCTTTGGCTTGCCGCACCCGGTTCAACGTCTGCGAGCTCGCTGTGTGGCTGTCGCGTAGTGATTCGACGGCAATGTTGTTTGACGTCTGCTTGGAATCTACGGCAATTTCCACCGTCATGTTATGCAGGAACGATTGCAGGTCGTCCGCAGGCAGGGTTTCTCCCAACTCCACAACCTCCGACTCGTCACTACGAATCGTTTCCAGTGCCACAATCAACTGTTCCATCGTCTGAAAGCGTTCGTCCGGTCGTTTGGCCATCATCCGTTCGCAGATCTTGACCAGTTGCCGAGGAACGTCGTCGCGATATTGGGAGATCAGCGGTGCCGCTGCGTCACGATGCGCCAGCAGCTTCTTCATCACGGATTCTTCCTGGTACGGAACCGACCCGGTCACCAGCCGAAACAACGTACAGCCCAGAGAATACATATCCACCCTGGAGTCAACGCGATTGTCGATCTGTTCCGGTGCGATGTAGTCGATCGTGCCCATGATCTCACCCGCCTGAGTCAAGTGAGAATCACCGTCTGTCTTTTCGAACCTGGCCAAGCCCATATCGAGAATCTTGAGCGCCCCATCCTGGGTCACAAGCATATTGGCAGGTTTAATATCCCGGTGAATCACGCCTTGTGCATGGGCATACTTCAATCCCTGCGCAGCTTGGGTGATGTAGTTCACTGCCTGTTCGGGGCTCAATCTGCCCTGATGACGAAGCAACGTTTCCAGGTCCTGCCCCTCAACGAATTCCATCACCAGGAAACTAATGTCTTGTTCGATCCCTGCATCAAACGCCCGCACGATGTTGGGATGATCTAACTTGGCCGCCGCCCGCGACTCGCGCTGAAAACGCTGCCGGGCAGTTTCCGAACGCATCTTTTCCGCGGGGATCAGTTTGAGCGCCACGATCCGGCCCATGCGTTGATGGCGGGCCCTAAAGACTTGCCCCATCCCGCCTTCGCCAATGCGGTTTAGCAGAACATAGTTCCCCAACATCAGATGCCGGGTCTTGTTCTGATAGATCGCTGCGGCTTGAAAACGCGTCAACTGCTTGCGTTGCACCAATTCCTTAGCCAGACCGGCAGCATCCGCTTGCTCGGCAGACAAAGCGACCACCGCTGCAGCAAGCGCATCGTCTAGTTCCAACAAGCCGCTCTTTTGCAAACGGCGCAGGAAGTCGGTCTTGGAAGGCGCCATGAAAATCCCCATACGACAGCAAACACCTATTGTAAACGCTCAACAGGGCTGTCCGTAGCCCCCCACGAAAGAACGCAATTCATTTTCCGTCACACCGGTCAGACGACTTTTGTCCGCCGCGTGACAGAATTAAGATAGAGGTAGCAATTCTCCTCATTTGCCGGCCTGATCATGCAATTCGACCCCCTCGCAACGACCCGACGTCACTTCCTGGGAACGGGCATGGGCGTGAGCCTGGGCGCGATCGCCTCGCACCTCCTGAGCGGCCAGAACGCGGCGGCCCAAGCACCGGCGGGAGGGCAGAACGGCCTGCATTTCCCAGCCCGCGCCAAACGCGTGATTTTCCTGACTCAATCGGGGGGCCCTTCGCAGATCGAGCTGTATGACCACAAACCACAGCTCCACCAGTGGGCAGGCATCACGTTGCCGGATTCCATCCGGCAGGGACAACGCCTGACCTCCATGACGGCTTCTCAAAAACAACTGGTGATGCCACCCAAATCCAAATTCCAACGTTGGGGACAAAGTGGTGCCACGGTCAGCGAATGGCTGCCGCACATCGGCGGGGTGGCTGACGAGCTTTGCTTCATCAAGTCGATGTACACCGAGTACATCAACCATGCCCCCGCCATGACCTTCCTGACCACCGGGCACCAGCTTCCCGGTCGGGCCAGTATCGGCTCCTGGGTCAGTTACGGCATTGGTTCGGACAACCGTAACCTTCCCGATTTTGTCGTCCTGCTGTCCAAGATGCAGCGTCCGAGTGACCAGCCGTTGTATTCCTATTACTGGGGATCCGGCTTTTTGCCCTCCCGATATCAAGGTGTCAAATTTCGCAATGCCCGCGAACCGGTCCTGTATCTGCAAAATCCGGCGGGAATTTCTCGAGACATCCGGCGTTCGATGCTCGACGGCCTCGAAAAAATCAACCGACTCCGTCACGCCGAGGCACACGATCCGGAGATCCTGACGCGGATCCAGCAATATGAGTTGACCTACCACATGCAGGCCTCGGTGCCCGAGTTGACCGACCTGGCGGACGAAACCGCCGAGACATTTGCTCTCTATGGCCCCGATTCCCGCAGGCCAGGCAGCTACGCCGCCAATTGCATTTTGGCCCGCCGCATGATCGAACGTGGCGTCCGGTTCGTCCAGCTCTTTCACCCTGACTGGGATCACCACAAGAAGATGTCCACTTGGTGTACCGCCCGCTGTCGCGATACCGACCAGCCGACCGCGGCGCTGATCAGGGACCTGAAACGGCGCGGGCTCCTGGACGATACCCTGGTCATTTGGGGTGGCGAATTTGGTCGCGGCGTCGTCGGGCAGGGAAATTGGCAAAGTGCCGAGGCCGGACGCGATCACCATCCCCGCTGTTTCACGATGTGGCTGGCCGGAGGCGGCGTCAAAGCAGGACACACCCACGGCAGCACCGACGACTTCAGCTACAACACAGCAGATGACCCGGTCCATGTTCACGATCTGCAAGCAACGATTCTACGTCTCTTGGGCATCGATCATCGGCGTTTGACTTATCGCTTTCAGGGACTCGACATGCGGTTAACGGGTGTCGAAGAACACGCACCGGTCACGCAGATCATTGCCTGACGAGCAATCCGCTCGGTAGGGTTCTTGTCTGCCTGACGGTTTCGCTTATCATCGCCTGTCAGCGCACCTCTGAACGCCCGCAGACGCCTGTTTCCCTGCCCGAGAATTCGACCATGCCAACTGACCGTTTGCCATTGCTCGTGCCCGGTAACCAGTTCGCCAGTGATAACTGCGCCGGTGTCTGTCCGGCTGCCTGGGAGGCCATGCAGGAGTCCAATGCGACGTACGCGGCTCCTTACGGCAACGATCGCTGGACCACGCAGGCAACCACCTTGCTACGCGAGCTGTTCGAAGTCGACTGTGATATTTTTTTTACGTTCAATGGCACGGCCGCCAACGCCCTGGCACTGGCATCACTCGGTCAGTCGTATCATGCCGTCATCGCGCATGAAGAGTCGCATGTACAGACCGACGAATGCGGCGCCCCCGAATTCTTTTCCCCAGGCACCAAGATGCTGGTCGTGCCCGGCGCGGACGGCAAAGTGGATCCCGCCGCGGTCGAGGAACGTGCGACCAGTCGCACCGATGTGCATTTCCCCAAAGTCAGGGCACTGAGCATCACACAATCCACGGAATTGGGATCGGTTTACAGCACGTCCGAATTAGCCGCCGTCCAAGATCTCACGCGCCGCCACGGCCTCCACCTGCATATGGACGGCGCCCGTTTTGCCAACGCANTGGCCACACTCGACGTGGCGCCGAAAAGCATCACCTGGCAAGCCGGCGTCGATGTGCTCTGTCTGGGTGGCACCAAGAACGGCATGGGGGTCGGTGACTGTGTGATTTTCTTCCAACGCGAGCTGGCAAACGAATTCGCATATCGCTGCAAGCAAGCCGGACAATTGGCGTCCAAAATGCGTTACCTCACGGCTCCCTGGGTGGCCCTGCTGCAAGATCAGCAATGGCTTGCCAACGCCCGTCACGCCAATGCCATGGCGCGACACTTGGCCGACCAACTGGCGGCAGTCCCAGNAATCACCCTCGCACGGCCGGTCGAGGCCAATGCGGTCTTCACCCACATGCCTCAGACCATCATCGATGGCTTGCGATCGCAGGGATGGGAGTTTTACGAGTTCACTGCCGATCGGGAAGTTCGCCTGATGTGCTCGTGGGCCACACACACGGATGAAATCGACGCCCTGATGACGGCCGTTCGGGCGCTGGCAGCTGCTGCCTGACCCGCTTCCACCGGTGTGTTACGCCATCCCGGCGGGACTGGCCAGCAGCCCCCANACCCCACNCCGCACAGGCGGCAATCGGCAAGACCCCGCTGGGCTGTTATGATGAAAATGTGACACCTGAGCCGCGCCCGCGGGATGCCACCCCGCCGCGCGAATGTAGCATCTCGTGAGGACCAAGCCGTGCCGCCAGAAACCACCTCCAACGACACCACAACTCCAACACAAACCATCGTCCTGCAATCCACAGGCGGCAGGCTGTGGCGACTCCTGTTCTGGGCCGGCTGGATCGCCTTCGTGGTTGCGGCCGTGGTCGTCTACGGGCAATACCAACTGCAGCAGGAATACTTCAATACCACCGGCGGAATCACCGAACACTTCCATTCAGGTGCCACCGACGGCAAGCAAAAGATCGCCATCATCCACATCACNGGAGTGATCGCGGATGGCGATGGATACGTCAAACAGCAAATCGAACGCATCCGTGCCGACAACAGCATTCGCGCCGTCGTACTCCGCATCAACTCGCCAGGCGGAACGGTCACGGGGTCAGACTACATGCTGCATCACCTGAAGAAACTGCGCGACGAGCGCGGGTTGCCCATGGTCGTCAGCATGGGCAGCATGGCAGCCAGCGGAGGCTATTACGTTGCCATGGCCGTCGGCGATCAGGAGCGCTCGATCTTTGCCGAACCGACCACCACCACCGGTTCGATTGGTGTGATCATCCCGCACTATGATCTCAGTGGGCTGATGGCCCGGTTCGATCTCAAAGACGACTCGATTGCCAGCCACCCCCGCAAACAAATGCTGAGCATGACGCGTCCCATCCCGGAGGAAAATCGCAAACTGCTCGAAGGCTACGTCAACGAGTCGTTTGAACGTTTCAAATCGATCGTCAAAGAGGGACGTCCGGCGTATCGCAAAGACGAGGACCAGCTCACCGATTTGGCGACGGGCGAAATCTTTTCAGCCACGCGGGCGCTCGACTTGGGACTGGTCGACCAAATCGGCTTCATTGAAAAAGCCATCACGCGGGCCGCAGAGATCGCTCAGATTGCTCCCGATCAAACACGCGTCGTTTACTATCACCGCCCTTCGTTCACCCTGAGCGACTTTGCCGGGCTGGCTCAATCCCGCCAAGCGTCCGAACTGGAAACTCTCTTTGAGTTAACCACGCCGCGAGCCTATTTCCTGGCGTCCTCATTTCCTCCTTTGCTCAGCCAGCGCGACTTGTATCGCGAACCCTGAAGATGTCAGCCCAACCCCTTGCCCCTCGATACGACCCCAGCCGCTCGTACGAGTGGAACTTCGAGAACGCTCCGTCTCCGCTATCTGTCGCCGTGCCTCCCTTCCCCGGCGAGCAGACGTTTTGTGGACTTCCGGTCGCCTCCCCCTTGGGAATTCCGGCAGGCCCGCTGCTGAACGGCAAGTGGTGTCTGTATTATGCCGGCCTCGGTTTCGATGTACTGACCTACAAAACGGTTCGCAGTTCGCCACGCGATTGCTATCCGCTGCCCAACCTGCAACCGGTTGATTGCGGCCAGCTGAACGGTAACGAAACCGAGTTGCCGGTAGGGAACACGATGCACGGCACCTGGGCAGTTTCCTACGGCATGCCTTCCATGGGACCCGAATTCTGGCAACGCGACATCACCGCCACGCGTGACGCTTTGCCAGCAGACAAACTCCTCTCGGTGTCCGTCGTCGGCAGTATGCAACCGGGGTGGACGATCGACGACTTAGCCCGCGACTACGCTCGTTGTGCACGCTGGGCACGTGACGCCGGAGCGGATACCGTCGAGGCCAATTTGTCATGCCCCAACGTCACCAGTTGCGACGGCCAACTCTACCAACATCCCCGGGACGCGGCACTGGTCGCAGCCCAACTCCGCGACGCGATCGCCGACACCCCCTTGATCCTGAAAATTGGCTACCTNCCCGACACGNCTCTGGCCAAACAACTCATCGACGCCGTCGCGCCCTACGTCCAGGCACTGGCCATGACGAACAGCATTGCCACCACTGTCCGCACCCCAGCTGGCAAACTTCTTTTTGAAGGTCAATGTCGAGGGATCTGCGGAGACGCCATTCGGCAAGCTTCCGTCAACCAAGTAGCTACATTACACACACTGATCCAACAGCAGGGTCATCCCCTGGAGATCATCGGAGTGGGAGGCGTCCAGAACGGAACTCACGTCGAACACTACCTGACCGCAGGAGCCCACGCGGTACACATGGCAACCGCCCCGATGATGGACCCCCTGGTGGCCATCGCCATTCGCGAGCACTGGTCGGGGGCAGCACACTCGGACCGCCACGAACGCCCGCGCAACANCGACAAGCGTTGATCGAACGGACTAGAACGAGCCCTGATTCATCGTTTGGGATGCCATTTCTCGACACGCTTTGGCCACGCCCAACGAGTCCAGTTCCAGATCCGCAAGAAGCTCACCCCGCTCGCCATGTTCGATAAAATCATCCGGCAAGCCCAAGCGGCGCACCTTGGCGGAAAGTCCCAGGTCCGAGATTGTCTCCAACACGGCACTGCCGAATCCGGTCATCAACGCGGCCTCCTCGACCGTGATAATGAACGGCAACTCTTCCGCGGCGCGACGAATCAATTCACGGTCCATCGGCTTCACAAAGCGGGCATTGACGACCCCGATATCGAGACCTTCGCCACGCAATTTTTCCGACGCATGAACACATTCCTGAAGTTGCGTGCCGCAGCAGATCACCACACCATCGCGTCCCCAGTGAATTACCTCGGATTTGCCGATCTCGACCGGCGCCACCTCGCGTTCGACACAGGTCGTCGTCGTTTTTGGATAGCGCAACGACGCCGGCCCGTCGTGCGCCAGCGCCACGTCCAGCATCAACGGCAAGTCCGCCTCGTCGCCCGGGGCCATGACCACCAGGTTGGGAAAGACGCGCATGTATCCCAGGTCGAACACTCCGTGATGGGTCGCGCCGTCGGGGCCCGTCAGTCCGGCTCGATCCAGCATGAACGTCACAGGCAAATTCTGCAGTGCCACTTCCTGAAAAATCTGATCGTAGCTGCGTTGCAAAAACGTGCTGTAGATGTCCACGATCGGACGCATCCCCGCTTTCGCTTGGCCTGCAGCGAAGGCGACCGTGTGCGATTCACAGATCCCCGTGTCAAAGAATCGGCGGGGAAATTCTGCTCGCACCGCCTCCAGTTTATTGCCCTGACACATGGCAGCGGTCAACACTGTCACGCGATCGTTACGTCGCATTTGGTCGGCAATTGCGTCACTGGCAATGTTGGTATACGCCTTGGAGCCGCCTTTGTTCTTGGGTACCGCTTTGCCAGCACTGTTCTCAAAAGCCGGAGGAGTGTGAAAGAAGACCGGATCCTCGGCCGCAGGTTGGAAGCCGTGCCCTTTTTCTGTGACCACGTGTAACAACACAGGGTCTTCCATGTCCTTGACCATTTTCAGGTACTTCTTCATCAAACCGATATCGTGTCCGTCAATCGGCCCGATGTACCGAAAACCTAAATCCTCGAACAGCATCCCGCCATGCAAGCCGGCCTTGATCCCTTCTTTTAACTGAGCCAAAAATCGCTCCGCCGGATCACCGAACAACGGCACCTGATTGAGCACTTTGACCACTTCCGTCTTCAAGCCTGTGTAAAACGTGTTGGTTCGCAAACGATCCAGATAGCCTGCGACGCCGCCCACGCGAGGGCAAATCGACATTTTGTTGTCGTTCAAAATCATCAGCATCTTCTTTTTGATGCCGACGACGTTATTCATCGCCTCGAAGACAATGCCGGAGGGGAACGCACCGTCACCAATCACAGCGACCGCATGCCGGTCACTTTCATCGCTCAGCTCGTCGCCGCTGCGCAACCCCATCACCGTCGAGACGCTGCAGCCCGCATGCCCGGTCATGAACAGGTCGTAAGGGCTTTCGTGCGGGTTGGGATAGCCCATCAAACCACCCTTGGTCCGGATGGTGCTGAATTCGTGGTAGCGGCCGGTGACCAACTTGTGAGGATAGACTTGATGACCGGTGTCCCAGATCAAGCGGTCATTGCGGAAGTCAAACACACTGTGCAGGGCCAAACAGAGCTCGACAACACCAAGATTCGAAGCAAAATGCGCCGTGCGCGTGCTGAGCAAGTTGCAGAGGACATCTCGAATCTCGTCGGCGACTTCGTTCAGCTCAGGGACCGACATCGATTGCAACGGCTGGGCCGAGTCGAGTTGGGATAGGTGCTTGTGCATAGCTTCACCGATTTCTTTCTACCACGTAGCGGGCCAGTGCCGTCAGGTGTTCTGCGCGGCCGCCGAAACTCGTCAACGCAGCACACGCTTGCTCCACAAGGGACTGAGCGCGTGATTCGCTTGCTTCGATTCCAATCATTCCTGGATAGGTCAACTTTCCATGCCCATCATCCTTCCGCGTCCGTTTCCCCAGGGCCGCTTCGTCCCCGCGAACGTCCAGCAGGTCGTCCACGATCTGAAACGCCAACCCAATGCAGCTCCCATACGTATCCAAAGCCGCTAATTGTTCATCCGTGGCATCCGCAACCAGGCCCCCCATTTTCAAGGAGACACGAAATAAGGCTCCGGTCTTGCGCGCATGAATGTGCATCAGGTGTTCTAAGGTCTCCGGCTTGTCGTCTGCCAAATCATCCACTTGTCCGCCGACCATCCCACAGGGGCCGGCCGCCTGTGCCAATGCGGCACAACAGCGAGCCGCCGCAGCGGGAGGTAACGTCGAGCAACTCAGCACTTCGAAGGCCAGCGTCAGCAGACCATCGCCCGCCAGAATCGCCATCCCTTCATCAAATTGCTTGTGACTACTCGGCTGCCCTCGCCGCAGGTCGTCGTCATCCATTGCCGGCAGGTCATCATGGATTAACGAATACGTGTGAATCATCTCCACAGCGACGGCTGCCGGCATCGCTTCCTGTTCATTAGAACCGCATGCCTCGGCGGCCATTAACACCAGCAGAGGCCTGAGTCGCTTACTCTTTGCCAGCAAGCTATATCGCATGGCCTCTTGCAAACGTGGCGGGCAATCCGAACCCATCGTGGTGAACTGCAGCAGTGCCTGTTCCACAGTGACACGCGCCGTTGCAGCGTAGTCGAGAAATCCTGATACGTTGGCTGTCACGAGCAAAAATCCGAGTACCAACTCGCCCCAAGCGAGAAATCTGTGCAAACTCCCAGTTTAAAACAGCCGCGGCGACTCGTCTATGTCGCTGTCAGAATCAGTCGCTCCGCTTGACCGACGTTGTGCCCGTGCCGCCTGTTTTTCCTCCAACGACGCCTCCGCCTCATCGAACGGCTCGGCAATCACCGTCCCATCCGCGCGCACCCCCGCCAGAATCTCGATCTTGCGCTCGGCCTGGGCCAGGGCCTCGTGACAGCCACGTAACCGTTTGACCCCTTCCTCGTAGCGTGCCAATGCGGCATCCAGCGAGAGGTCTCCGGACTCGAGATCGACCACGATCTGTTCCAACTGCTCCAGATTCTCCTCGAAGGTCACCTCTTCCGTCACTGGCTTTTTTTTACGTTTTCCCACGATCAATCCTCGTTTTCTCGCGATTCGTTTGCTTGCAACTCATNTTCGGCAATCACCGTTTCCACCCGACTTTGGATCTGGCCGCGCGGCAGCCGCGTGACCAGCACGTCACCCGCAGCGAATTCCTCTGCATCGCTCGCGACTCGACCATTCTCCCGAGTCGTCACGCTGTAGCCCCGCGTCAACACCGCCAACGGACTCAACGACTCCAATTTGCCGGCCACTGTATGCACGCGCTGCTGTGCTTCGCGAAGCTGCCTTTGCAGCGCCGTATCCGCTTGGGTCCCAAGCTCATCGAGGCGCCGTGATGACTCTTGAATACTGGCAAAGGGATACTGCAATGGAGTGCGTGCCTCCAGTCGCTCCAACCGCCGCCGTGCCTCGACTGCGCGCGAACGCAGACCAGCCGTCAACCGATAACGCAACTGCTGCAATCGCTCACTCAGTTCCTGTTGCGACGGCACCACTCGCTCTGCCGCTTCACTGGGAGTCAGTGCGCGTACGTCGGCAACCAGATCCGACAGCGTCACATCGATCTCGTGGCCGACTCCTGAAACAACGGGTAAATGCGACGCCGCAATCGCGCGCACCACCGGCTCCTCGTTGAAGCACCATAAATCTTCCAAACTGCCNCCTCCGCGGGCCACGACCAGGACATCCGGAGGAGGGTTCAACTGGTTCGCACGTTCGATGGCCGTCGCAATCTCTCGACTCGCACCGTCGCCTTGCACACGCGTCGGCACCACCATCACCTGCATGCCTCGCCAGCGCCGTCGGGCAACTTCCAAAAAGTCACGTACGGCCGCGCCACTCGGACTCGTCACAATCGCCACACGGCGAGGAAAGGGGGGGAGTGACTGCTTGCGACTGACATCAAACAAGCCCTCTGCGCCCAGACGCTCTTTCAGTTGACGCAGCGCCATCTCCAACGCGCCGACCCCACGCGGTTCGACTTGCTGCACACTCAGCTGGTACGTACCCCGTGGTGCATACACATCGATCGCACCACGACAGATCACCTGCATGCCGTCCTGCGGAACAAACTTGAGGCGCGCCGCCGCACTCCGCCAGATCACCCCACGAATTTGCGCCGAATCATCTTTGAGCGAAAAATAAATGTGGCCGGAACTGGGACGCGAAACATCAGACAACTCGCCCTCCACCCATACGGGAGGGATTTCGGCCTGCAACGTGCTCTTGATCCAACCGGTCAACTGACTGACCGAGACCACCCGCCGCTGCTGCTGCGATTTCCCCGCTGATTCCCTTTGCCTGGCCATCGCCTTAGTCGACCCTTTGCCGATCGAATTCCTTTTATTTCCATCTGGATTCTGAGAGTTCCACCACGTTCTCGGCTGGCGCTGCTGCCGTACTTCGCACGCCCTGCAACGCGTCCGTATTCAACGCCACAACACGCAGGAGCTTAGGCGCCAGGAACACGGCGCCAGGAACCCTCCACGATCTACCAGTTCATGTTCTACCAGAGTTCGCGCCGCTTACCACCGCACGCCCGGCGACGGTCGGTCCGACAGACGCCTGCCACTAAGGGCAAACGTCAATTCCCGCGCAACCACTGTTGCACAAAGCGGACGGCTACCGGCCGGTTGGCCATCGGGCGAATCGATTGCTGGACCGTACGTTGTTGTTCTTCCGGCAACTTCTTGACCGTTTCCCGCGTCCACTGTGCCGCCAATTCCGAAGTATGGAAGACATTCGCATCACGCATCTGCCGCCGACCGTTGTTGTAGACCAACATCGCGACAAAATGCGGCCACTCGGCAAAGGGGTCATCGTATGGCTGCCGCTTGAGATGCAACACCAAACGTTTCTCGATCTCGGCCAGCTCNTCTCCAAACGTCTGCTGAAACAGTGCCAGATTNTCCGGATTNGTCCCCCGCCCCACGTTGGTGCCAAACGTTTCCAAGGGCCCCAACTGACTGACCNCGCGGACGTAATTATTGAATTCAANGCGGCGGCTNTTCGCCAAGTAGTGGGTCAGTGACCAGGCTGCCGCATAGCCCGTGGACGTCAGGCGTCCGGCAATCACGGTCTGCCGGACCATATCACCATCGGGGCTGTCCGCCGTGCGTGACTTGATGTACTGCTCTAATTCATACATTCGCATGTCGTTGACCTGCCCCGCTCCCTTCCAACGCAAGCGTTTGCCGGTCGAAGTGGGAGCGTAGTATTCGGCCAAGCCCTCACTGAGCCACATCGGCCAGACGGAAAGTCGTTTCTGCACGCCAATGTTATGCAGGATCTGGTGGGCGCCCTCATGAGCGATTGTCGACAACGACTGCTGGATTGCCAATTCCGGTTTGACGGCACCGGCGGTTGACTTCTCGTACATCACAATGCGATTGGAGACCGGTTCGTAATACGCCACGATCCCTTCCGGCATCCGCCGGTAATTCTGGAAATCACGTTCGTTGCGAAACATGATCGCCACCAGTGGCACCTGCGGCTTGGATACTTCAATTCGCTGACTTTCTGCATGCGCGACGACGCCTGGAAACATCGTCTCCAAAATGCGACTGGTCGCGAGAGCGAATTCTTCTGAGGTGTTGTAGACGTACAAGTAACGACGCGTTTCCTGCGTTTTGAAACCGGGCAGGTCGCGCAGCAGATCGGCCGCCAATCGCTCTTTGTCCGCCGCCTCAAATGGCCGTTCGGTCGGCTTGCAGTCCCCCGCGGAACGCGCCACCAAACGACCATCAGGCAACATCACAATCTTGTCGCCCCCCAAATCGACGTGGACCAATCCGACCGTGCNACTGCCGTCCGTCCCGGCCGTCACCACGCGTTCTCCGCGGCCGGGAGTCACCGAGCGGATCTCGGCATCCAACCCGAAGACGCGCGGTGACACCACATGCTTGCGTGGGGAATCGGCTGCAGTCAGCCCAGACCTGACCCCCAAAACAAGGGGCAGCGTCAAAGCACAGATCAGCAGACGTGATGGAACGATGATGGGCATACTTGAATATTTTAGAGAATTTGCCGGAATCGAGGTGTTTCGACCGCTGCNAAAATCGAAATTGTCTAACATGGGGTCCTGTCTGCGCGACACCAGCGCCCTGNCAGGCCTCGCACAATTGCCACAACCACAACCCGCGGAACGATTTACATAATCGAACCAAGCAAGAAAAGGGTAGTGATTTTCACTTCGGGTGATTAGTCTGGAAGTGAAGTAGCCCCATCAGACAAGAAATTTCCGCTTCCGTTCGGAGGGATTTCCGTTGCCCAAGCTTATCTCCACAGGTCACACCGTTACCACCAGCGCTGCCCTCTTGCTGACCTGCCTTATCGGCAGCATGGCCAGTCACCTGATGGCCGCCGACCCCAGTTTCGTGGGCGTCCTCGCCCTGGCAGTCGACTCCGATGTCGCCACCCGACTGAAATTGGATGACGACACGCGCAAGAAGCTGCTGGAGCTGATCGCGAAACGGGAACAGACCGCTCTGTCTCTGGCATTGGAAATCAAAGATCTGCCAGCAGCGGTTCAAGAAGAACGCCTGGCCCCCTTCGTGGCGGAATCCGAGAAATTAGGCTTCGCCCTGATGACTTACGAACAGCGTGATGAATTAGCACGCATCCGCGTCGCTCAAGCCGGCATGGTCACGCTGGCCGAAGAAGATGTCGCTGCCGCCCTGGCGTTGAGCGACGAGCAACGGGCCCAAGTCACCTCGCTCCTGAAAGAACGGGCCACCCAAACCACCCGGGGTGGAGAAATCCAACGCCGTATCACCCATCAGGCGTTCGAACGTCGCTTGGCTGGGGTGCTGACCGACAAACAAAAGGCAACTTGGCAGGCCATGGCCGGCCTGACGGACGCTCCGGCGAGTGAGACAGAGACGCCAGCTGCCGATGCCACTGCGGCCAGCGAAAAACCAGCGGACACTCCGGCCGCTCCTGGCGACGACAAACCGACCGCTGCTCCCGCGGATACAAAGGCTCCCGCGGATACAAAGGCTCCCGCCGTTGCCGGCGACGACCAAATCGCCCCAGCCAAACCGATGGACGATGTCCCCCCCATGCCGGCCACGAAACCCAAGGCACCGGCCGACACGGCGGTCGCCGAAACCAATGAGAAACCAGCCGCCGACAGCGACGAGAAATTACTCCGCTTGTCCTTCGATCGCACTCCCTGGCGCGATGTCATTGAGATGCTGGCCGAAGAAGCGAACCTGGACCTGCATCTCATCGACGACCAAGTTCCGACCGGCACCAGCAGCTACACCAGCAACCGCACCTACACAGCGGACGGCGCGATCAGCCAGATGAATCGGTTCCTCCTCCCCAAAGGCTACACACTGCTCCGCAGCGGTGATCTGCTGACGGTGATCAATCTGGAAACCGCCGCCCCCGAACTGCTGGACGCACTCGCCGAGTACGTGCCTCTCAAAGATCTCGACAAACGCGGAGACTACGATCTGGTGCGGTGCGTCTTCCAACTGGTGAAACTCGCCCCCGAAGATGCTGAGGAAGAGCTGGGAGAATTGGTCGGACCGGGCCGAGGCATCAAGATCCTACCCAAGTCGCGGCAATTGGTGATCACCGATATCGTTGCCAATCTACGCACGATCGCCGAGGTGCTTAAAGAAGTCGACGAGCCCAGCAGCAACCGAAAACCGGTGGATACCTTCGTGATGCAAAACATCTCGGCCAACGAGATTCTCCAGATTGCCCGTCCGCTGATCGGTTTGGCAGAAGATGAAATGTCCAACGACGACATCAGCCTGTCCACCGACCTGCTTGGAACGCGCATCTTCGCCCAAGGCGATGGCTCCAAACTCGCCGTGCTCAGGTCGCTGATTGACGAGCTGGATGTGGCTCCGGAAGACGGCCCGGAAGTGCCTGAAGAAGCACGGCCGTTCCTGGACAAGCACGCCATTCGCGTCGCCGACCCGCAAACCATCTTTGATGTACTGCAAACATCGCTGCAAGGGTTGCCCGATGTCCGCATGGCGTTGGACCCCGCCACCAACAACATTGTGCTCTTCGCCCGTCAGAGCGAACACGATCTGGTTGATCAAACGATCGCCAAGCTCGAGGGAGAAATCAAACAGTTCGAAGTCATTCCCTTGGGACGCGTCAGTGCCGAAGTAGCGGTCCTGATGGTGCAACAGATGTTTGGTACGTCGGTCGAAGGGGAAGACGGCACGTCCACCACGGTCGTCGATGGCCCCAAAGTCGATGCCGACCCGGTCAGTGGCCGACTGTTCGTGCGTGGCACGCCCACCGAAATCGAAGGCGTGCGCGACATCGTGCAAAAATTAGCAGAGACCGACAACAGCGGGCGTGGCACTTTACGGGTCATCCCACTGGTCGGCCCCGAAGCGGCGACGGCCATCGAACAGGCGAAACGCTTCTGGGATGGCAACAACCCGATTGTGGACTATGTCCCATCGAACGCGACGCAACGCTCGCGCGTGCAAGAGATCGACGTCACGCCAATAGAAGAAAGCCCCCAACCTGAACCGCAAGACGAAACACCGCCCGCGGCCGAGGAAGCTCCGCCGGCCCAGCCCAAGAAGCCCCAGCAGCCGATCGCTACTGGTCAGCTTCCCGGTACTTCACCACATCAGGCAACCGCCGGCTCGCTGTTTCGCCTCGCCAGCCAAACTCAAGATATCAAATCGCCTTCGGACCGTTCTCCGATTCGCATCGAACTCACCCCGCGCGGCATCCTGATGCAATCGGACGATGTCGACGCCTTGGACGACTTCGAAGAACTGCTCCGCCAAATCGGCGGCCCGACGGGCGCCTTTCAACCGACCCAAATCGCCGTATTCTATCTGCGGTACGCCAAAGTCGAAGAAGCCAATCAATTGCTCAGCCAACTGATGGGTGGTGGATCCGCCACCTCCAGCGATTCGTTGATCGGCGATATGGCGTCCAGCCTGCTGGGCGGCGGCGGTGGACTGCTGGGCGCTTTCCTCGGTGGCGGAGGCAGCTCAAGTGCAGACACCGGAACCACGGTCACCATTGGGACGGCCACCATCGTTTCGGACCCACGCCTGAACCGCCTGATCGTCGAAGGAACTCAGGAGGATATCGACTTGATTCGGTCGCGTCTGGAGATCATCGATCGCGCCAGTAGCCTGACCGATATCGAAACCCAGGGCAAACCCCGACTCATCTCACTCACCTACACCACCGCCGAAGAAGTGGCCAAGGTCGTACGGGAAGCGTACGGGACACGGGTTCGTGGTGGCCAACAGCAATCCGGCCGCGGCGGCGGTAATCAAAATCCCGCGGAAATCCTCCGAGCACTCGCGCAAGGCGGCCGTGGTCGTGGTGGTAGCCAACAAACCAGCCAAGAGCCGCAAATGACGCTCACCGTCGACGAACGAAGTAACTCGTTGATCGTCACGGCGCCGGAACAGTTGTTCGAAGAAGTAGCGGAACTCGTCAGGGAAGTCGACCAAGCCGGCGCGCAACCCAATCAAACTTATGTCGTGCGTACACTGGAGAACGCCAATCCCGCATTGATTCAAAAAGCATTGGTTTCCATGTTCGGCGAGTCGGTCAGCACCAACAGCGCCCCCACCAGCAGTGGCAGCAGTTCATCGAGTTCTGGATCCAGTAGCAGTGGTTCGTCGTTCTTCGATCAACTGCGCGCCATGCGCGCCGCTGGTAGCGGTGGCTTCCGACCGAGCGGTAGCGGGTCTCCTTTCGGTGCCGGACGTAGTGGGGGAGGATCTCCCTTCGGTGCCGGACGCGGCAGTGGCGCACCCAGTGGCCGAGGAGGTAGCGGATTCCCTGGCGGCCCACGCGGTGGCGGAGGACCACCCTCGCGCGGAGGCGGTGGCGGCCGCTAACAGGATCCAGTCGACGCTGCGGCTCAAGAGGCGATCGGTCCGTTTCGACGCGCGGGTTTCCCTGACGTCCTCACCTGCCGCCGTCATGGATCACGACAAAACACCCAGACGGAACCCGCGAATCCCTCAACGGTCCGTCAATCCATGGTCCAAAAGCGCTGCCACGCATTCAGATCTTTCAGCTTCTGCTTTTGCTGGCGACTTTGACCACTCATCGCACTTGCCGGCTTCGAAGCTCCTGCCGTACTTTGCCCCGCCTTGACCTCTTGCTTGACCGGAATGACTCGGTTCAGATGACGCTCGCAATTGGAACATTCCGTGGGCGCCTTGGATACCGGATCGCCACAGTAGGGGCAGATATAGCCCAGGGTTTCCGTCTTGGTTTTGACTTCCTTGGTAGCCGCATCAAACAGACCATTGACCTCCATTGCCGGTACCCACTGCGAATCGTCTTTGCGAATGAGCGTCTCGCGCGACACATCCCCGGCGCGCACCATCTCCAGCAACTGAGAAGGCTTCAACGGCCCCACCACATCACCCAAAATATCGCAGTACCACTCTGTCATGATGACTTCATCTTAACTCAAGAGGAGCGTGACAGAAAAGTATCGAATTGTTTTGCCCGCAAGCTGAAGAAAAATAAATCCTTAACCCCGGCTCGCCACAAAATTCACTTACAAAATTCTATGAATGTCTCCACGCAACGCACGGCAAAAAATGCTCGCACGCGATCCTGGCCTTCTGACAAGAGGCGGAAAATCCCGCCACAGAAGGGAGACAACGGCACAAAAATGCCGCGATTGACGCCCCATGCTGATCGGTCGGTTCCCGAGCCCAGAACCCCACTTGCTGGATTTCCCCGCGAGCCGGCCTCAGCAACCTGACGACATCTTCCGATTGCGCCGATCAGAACGCTTCCCCGACTGATGCACCTACTGCCGATGGAAGTGGACACTTAGGCCACCACGGTCCTTTGCTGAGGACCATCGTGGAACGCAGACGACCAAACGGCGTATCACCGGACGCTGCTTTCAGCCACCCTGGCCTTACGAGGGTGGCTGCTCCTGAGGTATGGCCTGGGCCGCCTCTTGGGCCGCCTTGATCTGCTGCAACATCGCTGTGGCCTTCTCCGCCTCTTTGGATTGCGGCCAAGTCTTGATCGTGTGGGCCTGTATCGCCACAAATTGCCGCAAGAATTGATTTTTCTCCGCAGCATTCAGCGTCTGCTTCCGCAGCTGCAAATAACTGGCCGCAGCAATTTGCGCCGCCTTGGGGGCTACCTGCGTCTTCGGCTGATTGCGGGCAAGATCCTCCGCATATAACAGCGTGGTGACGTAGTCGCCCGAAGTGAAGTGGAAATAGCTCAAATAATACAATGGCAACGCTGTCGGACGCTGACCCGTTCCCGGGTCCCCTAACTCAAGCATCTTGCCGCAAGCTTCGATCGACTTCACAATCGCTTCCTGAACTGCCGCTTCCGCTTTTTCCAACGCATCTTCATCTTGCCCCTCCGGCGCGTCGTCGTCCTCCCCCGCGGGGTCTTTCAAACGCAGCTTCACAGTCTGGACCAGCGTGCTGGCGGTCTGATACCGGGCAATTGCCTCTTTGACTTTGGCAGAAGCCAACTGGTATTCCGCATTTTTGCGCTGGTCTTCGGGCGACAACTCGTCGTCCTCTTCGTCCGTACTGATATCCACCGCGGGAAGTTCAGGCTGCTCTGTGACGGCGGCCACTTCGGCCAGCCTGCTCTCGATGGTCATGATCCGCTTACGCAAACCTCGCGCATCCGAACTGTTCTGCAACGCTGGCGAGAGCCCTCGCAAATGCTTTCGCAACCGACTTGCCTCGCCGGAAAGATCCACCTCCTCCTGCTCTAACCGGCAATCCGCCAGCAAGATCGCCGCTTTCAACTTGACCGTCTCCAAAGCGATCGGTTTGTCAGGTAAGCGAAGCAGCGATTCAAACGCGGCCATTGACTCCTCGTACTCTTTCAGCTTGCCAGCGACCCGGCCACCGTACAACTGCGCGTAGACACCAACCAGGGCGGTGCGATGCTGTTGGTAAACCTTCTCGTAAGCACTTTTCGCATCACCCAACGCCTCCTGACGCTGATCCATTCCGGCAGTGTAGGCATCCGCCGTCTCTTCCCAGATCAAGCCTTGCGACAGTTGGGCAGCGGCAAGCGTTTTCTTCCACTTCGCTTGCTCCTCTTCGTCCGCTTCCGTCACGGACTGTTCCAACTCGCGGTGCAACATTTCGATCCGCTTCGCACACAACGTTTGGGCTCGCTCAATGAACTCCCGAGCTTCCTTCAAGGTGGCTTGCTGCTCCTCGTCGCTAAATGCAAGTCGGCTTTTCTGAATCAGCAATCGAGTCAACGCGCGATCGACGACGGAGGCATCCTCTCGGGCTGTCAGGGCGACCGTGATGTCTTCGGAACGATTGGCCAACTCCCGCAATTGATCGCCAATGGACCTCAACCCCAGCACGTCCATCTTACTGCCGCGCTGCATTTGCCCCTGCAGTTGCTTTCGCAACGCGAGATGCAATTCGGCGTCCGACGATTCCGTGGCGGCCTGTTCCGCATCAGACGCTTCCTGGCACCAGACAACTCCGGGAAAGGAAGGCCAGGCCAGAGCGAGTACCCCAACACAAACAACCGCAGAAAACCGTTGTTGCCATGTCATCAGCGTATCCCCTTGATAGAACCGACAAGTGAGAACCGACAAGTGAGAACCGACAAGTGAGAACCGACAAGTACCGCACGGTGTCTCATGAATTCGTTTTAGGTCATTCCGACGATTCAAAGCAAGAGGAAAAGCCAGCCCCAGCGTTCTGTGGAATCTCTCGAAGCGACGAGCAAGCAAAAAAAAAGCCCGCGAGTAAAAACTCGCGGGCTCCGTGATCTACCTTACTGGCTTACTGAACTTCGTAACCCTTCATGTGCGGGTTGGTCTGAGCGACCTCAGCCAGTTTCTCTCGGAAATCGACACCGTCCTCAACTCGGAAGGTGCACGTCTTGCCGCTTGTTTTGACATCCGAGATGCCTTCAATCTTCGCCAAATCGCCTCGGACCGAGGCGGCACAGCTACTTCACGACATCCCTGGTGCACTAAACGTGACCAGGGTCAAATCCGAGTTTTCAGCTGATGTATCCGAGGTAGCCGGCCCCGTCTCCGACGCACATCCGAGGCACAGGGCCATACTCAGTGCGATGAAAGCGAACAACACTCGATGCATGATCGATTTCTCCTGATGGGATTCTCTAAAACTATCCCTACTGTAACACCTCGCAATAAAAAGGGAACCTCAATCATTGATTGATTTTTATCTCAGGCTCGCTGTGGCTGATGGCTGAAAACCGCCTGAAACCGCCGTCCGGGAGACGAGCCAGGACTGCTAGCAGCCCACAACCCCCTCTCTAATACCGCCTGATCGCCGGAAACCGCTTCTTGGACGTCAATGCACTCCGGTAGTCAGAACCGCACTCGGGCTCAATCTGGAGCCATTTTGGTCAACACAGCGGCCAGATCAAATAACCGCTTCGCCTGCTGCTGGTCCGGATCCAGTGCAGCCAACTTGACCCCCGAGGCCACCGCCTGCCGGATCATTTCCAGCAAATCGCGTCGATTCGGCTGGAAGGCCCGCCAGCCCTCGGCCAACCCCGCTTGCTTCGCATACTCCCCAGCCGCCGCTTCATCCAAAAACAATGCCAGCGTCTCGCGGCCATCCTGTAACCGCCACATGGCACATTGCAGACCCTCATCGTCGATTCGATAGAGCACATAGGGGGAAAGATCTTGTGTATTGAGATCACTGGTCGGAACGTCCATCGATCAGTCTCCTTTCCTATCCATCGTCGCAGCCCACTGGTCGTCTCGCAAGTTCACCCAAGCGACATCTGCGCAATCAGTCATCAATTGCGGAAACCATACGTCAACGTAGTTTTCTTCAGCCCAGGCAGCCGTCGGTTCACGGCCCACAGGGGCGCGTGACTTGAGCAGCACCAGCGCATCGGCGGCGACCGCAGTCGCCACCCGCGCTGCAATCGAATCACTCGAGACTCGCCAGTCGGCAACTAACCGGACCCCCGGCAGCGTCGGTTCGACCACCTGCAAAAACTGCTTCACATCCAGGATCACTTGCCTCTCACCGCTGGCTTCCAAGGCCAGCCAGTCATCCCAGGTGCGAATCCGTGTTGCCTCGGGCAGCAGGGTGTGCAACAGAGCGGCAGTGACTTGCATGCAGTCGATCGCCAACCAATGCGCAGTGACCGGATCCAAACGATATCGCCGATCCCAGCTTCGCAGTTGGTCGACCCAAGCACCGCCTCCCGCCACGAACAGATGCCGCTGGCCCTGCCGCTGTGCCAACCAGCAACGGAGTCGCTGCTGCAAATCGGGCAAATCAAAGAGACTTCCTCCGACCTTCACCACGCACCAACTTGCCGACTTCATACGTCCGCGGCCTCCGCAGCGATCATGGCGAGCGCATGCGCGGGCGCACAGCGCGAGACCTCGCCCCCCAGTTGGTCTTGCAGAAAGATCAGTTCCGGCTGGGGCTCGAGCTGGGAAACGACCCGCCGCACAACCACATCACCATGTCCGGAAACGACCATCGCCTCAGGTCGGACGCTCATCCCTGCGATCACTTTTCGGGCCGCCTCCAGCAACAAGTTAACTTGCTGCTGCACCACTGCTTCGGCCATGGCGATCGCATCCTCCCGATCAAACGCTTCGCCTGTTGCGCAGAGCATGCGTCCCAACCGCACCTGGGCGGCTGCGGCGGTCGAGCCACGTCCATCCGCCGTGTTCGTATTCGTTTCGTCTTCACGCAGCATTCCCAACACCAGATACGCATCCCGGGTTGTGGCAAAAAGTTCCTGCGCAACAGGGCACGACTGCCCTCGGTAAGGCACTTGCTGGATCACGCCACAGAGTGGACTACGTTCCACGCCCGTGTAAACCAATTCCCCACGCAATAACCGATCGGTATCCGACAAGCTCGACGTCGCAATGCGACCATCAACCAGCGGAATGAGATCGCACGTGGTCGAACCCAGGTCCATCAACAACGCACCGCCGCGAGGCACGAAACGCCCGCAAAAACTGGCGAGTGCGTGCCAGTTGGATGACGCCGCCAGTAGCGGGCAGGCGGCTGCCACATGTGGCGTGACGAGCTTACCGTCGTTCAAATAAATCCGCACGTGACGACCATCGGCCGCTTCCTGCACCGCTTTGAGAATGAACCTTACGCCGGCCGACTTGGTCTCAAAACAATCTGCCAACTCGCCGGTCATGGTGACCGCCAAACGGTCGCTGGCCGGCGATTCCGCTATCAACGTCCGCAGTTCCTGCGCTAGCTGTTCCCAAGCTTGCCACATGGCAAACGGATACGAGGCTGCAAATCCTTGCCCGTCCGCCAACTTGAGATTCGCGCCGCCAATGTCCAGTGCCAACCAATCCAAGTGCATGACCTTTCAATTGCGTCTGACGCATAGTCTATGCCAGTCAGCCAAGCTCGCAATCCCGCCATCTGTGTTTTCTGTGCCAGACGCTGCTGGTTTCCCGACCAGCTTAATGACGACCGTCTCGGAACCCGATATGATGAACGCAACCCCTAACCGATGAAGGATTTTTTATGAGCGGACACGCTGCGTCGCGACGTCGTTTTCTGGAGACCGCCTCCGTAGGGGGCGCCACCATGCTGTCCGCCAGCTGGGGTCTGCTGGCTGGATTACCTCCTGTGTCCGCTGACGAAGCAGCGATGCCCGCCGACCTGGTGCAACTCGACGATCATATCGAACCGCTGGTACAGCTGATCGAAGAAACACCCCGCGAGCGACTGCTCGAGGAAGTCGCCGCACGCGTCCGTCGTGGGCGATCGTACCGTGAAGTCCTGGCGGCCCTCTTGCTGGCAGGAGTACGCAACGTGCAACCGCGCCCCGCAGTCGGTTTCAAATTCCACTGTGTTCTGGTGGTCAATGCGTGCCATCTTTCCAGCCTGTCGGGCCCCGACGAAGATCGCTGGCTGCCCATTTTCTGGGCCTTGGATTATTTCAAATCCTCGCAAGCGGACGAAGTGCGTCGTGGCGGCTGGCGGATGAAGCCGGTTCAGGAATCTGCCGTTCCTGATGGCGCACATGCGCGACAGCAATTCGTGGACGCGATGGATCAATGGGACGTCGAACAGGCCGACGTGGCCACTGCCGGCATCGTCCGGCACTTGGGTGCGACCGAAGTATTTCAGCTGCTGGCGACCTACGCTGCTCGCGACTATCGGTCCATCGGCCACAAAGCCATCTTCCTGGCAAACGCCTGGCGAACCCTGCAGGTGATTGGCTGGCAATTCGCCGAACCCATCCTCCGCTCGCTCACTTTTGCTCTGCTGAACCATCGAGGCGAGTCGAATCCGGCGACCAGTGATCACGCTGCCGACCGCCCGTGGCGCGATAATGGAGAACTCCTGCGTGAACTGCCCGCCGGCTGGCGCGACGGCCAGCTGGACAACGCCGTCCCGCCGCTCCTGTTCCAGGAGTTTCGCCAAGGCAGCCCCCAGTCCGCCTCCCAGGCAGCTGCGGACGCCATCGCCCGCGGGGCCAGCCCACAGTCCATTTGGGACGGAATCTTCACGGGCGCGGGAGAATTGCTGATGCGCCAACCGGGAATCATCGGGCTGCATGGTCTGACCACCGCCAATGCCATGCATTACCTCTACCGCAACGTCGCGGAGGATGCCTTGCGACGACGCTTACTATTGCAAGCCTGCGCGTTCAATCCGATGTTCCGCGACTCTGCCAAAGGCCGTGGCGCACTCGCCAAACGAACCGTTCAGGATGTCGCATCTCAGGCACCTCAATCCAATGGGCCGGAAACGCTCGCCGAAATCACTCAAGACATCGCCAACAATCGAGGGCGGGCAGCGGCCAAATTACGCGGCTTTCTCGATCACGGTGGCAGCTACCAGGACTTCCTGACCGAGGCCCGGCGCCTGCTGTTTGTCAAAGGTCATGATGCCCACGACTACAAGTTCACAGCCGCCGTTCTCGAAGATGCCAGCCACGTCAGCTCCGCCTGGCGCAACCAGTTCGTAGCACTGTCGGTATACAACCTGAAGGGCGCCACCCACCCCGACAATCAATTGGTCAAGCGAACGCGGGCCGCTCTGAGCTGACGCGACTCCCTGGCNTCNACCAGACACCACCGTCTCATCATGACTCGCCGTCCGAGCGCTCCGTGGTCTCCTCCGCAGGGCCCGCCATGCCGGGCTCGCCGCCTTGGTCCTCGCCGCGCTCGTCATCCTCGAGCAGGCGCGCCCAACGCTTACGCCACGAGGGGCTCCGATACGGTGGCCCCACCANACTCCGCAACCAGAAAAACAAAAAGAACATGACGGCGATGGCAGCAACGTACACCAGCATCTGACATCTCCCACGAGCCATCCACTAATTCAGTTCGGACGCCTCTTCCCAGTGTGCGTAAAGCGTTTCCAACCGCTGCTGCACTTCGGTCAACTCGGCAGACAGCCGCTTCATCGTTTCACCGTCCCGCAACGCCGCAGGTTCCGTCATCTCCTGGTGAATTGCCTCGATCCGCTCCTCCGCCGCAGCGATATCGGTCTCAATGTCGCCGATTTTGCGATAAGGAAATTTCCGTTTCCGGCGATCGGTTTTCTCTGTCTTGCGTTGCTCTGGCTTGCGCGTCGTTTTCTCGCCATCGCCCTGACGTTCCGGCCGATCGCCCGCCAACCCTGATTCCACCAGGTGCAAATACGTCGTGTAGTTGCCCTCGATCACACGCACCCGATTTTGCTCGAACACAATCAGATGATCGGCCACCTGGTTGAGAAAATATCGGTCGTGACTGACAAACAGGGCCGTGCCATCGAATTGTTTGAGTGACTTCTCCAGCGCGGCACGCGCCCACAGATCCAGATGGTTCGTCGGCTCGTCCAACACCAGAAAGTTGGCGTCACTGGCCGCCAGCATGGCCAGCGCCGTCCGATTCCGCTCGCCACCACTCAGGCTACTTACCTTCTGAAATACCATCTCTTCGGTGAGCCCAAAGCGAGCCAGCATATTGCGTCGCTCCACTTCCACAAACTCTTTGTGTGTCGGGCGAATCGCCTCGACCGCTTCGACGTCCGGATCAACACAGTTCAAATGCTGATCGAAATAAGCATGCCTCACCCCGGTACCAAAACTGACCGTCCCTGTATCGGGCGTGAGTTCTCCGAGCAGACATTTCAACAAGGTCGATTTCCCCGACCCGTTGGCCCCCAGAATCCCCCAGCGTTCGCCGCGAAGAATATCAAACGACAAGTCCGCAAACAACGGCTCATCGAACGACTTACCAATGCCCTCGACACGCAACACAATATCGCCCGTCCGAGACGCCGGTGGAAATCCCATCGGCGGCGCTGTAATCTCTCGTGGCAACTCGACCCGCTCAATCCGTTCCAGCTTCTTGCGGCGATCTTCGGCTTGCGAGTGCTTTAAACCGTGATGGTTGCGACGAATGAAATCTTCCATCTTGGCGATCTCAGTCTGCTGTTTTTCGTAAGTGCGTTTCTGCACTTCCAACCGCTCAGCTTTTTGCCGCAAGTAAGCCGAGTAATTGCCCGGATAGGCATCGACTGTGGCGTGAAACAATTCCAGCGTGCGCGTCGCCACCTTGTCCAGCAAATAGCGATCGTGACTGACCAGAATCACCGCCTGACGCGACTTCACCAAGAAATCCTCCAGCCAGCGGGTGGCGGCAATATCCAAGTGGTTGGACGGCTCGTCCATCAACATCAATGCCGGTTCCGCCAGCAGCACCTTGGCCAACAACAAACGATTCTGCTCGCCGCCGCTCAGCTTGACCACTTCCTGCCCATACGACTCCTCGCCAAATCCCAACCCGCGGAGTACCCGATCGACCCGCCGCTCGATCTGATACGCGTCACGTTGTTGCAGTTCGTGTTGCAGTTGATCGAACGCTTCCCCCAATGCCGTGCGTTCCTGATCGTCCGTCGCCGCCGCTAACGAAGCGGCCATTGCTTCCGCCCGTTGCACCAACGCAGTCAAATCGGCCAACGCCTCGTGGGCTTCCTGCAACACCGTTTTACCGGCTTGAAAGTCCGGCTGCTGCTCCAACACGCCAAGCTTCGCACCGGAGTGCAATTGCACTTCTCCAGCATCCGGCTCTAAATCACCGCAAATCATCCGCAACAAAGTTGTTTTGCCAGTGCCATTGGGTCCGACAATCGCCACCTTGTCGCCCGCACGCACGTCAAACGATACGCCGTCGAGAATCGGATTGTCNGCATAATATTTGCGGATCTCTTGGACCGTGAGAAGAATCATCGCCAACATCGAAAAGGAGCTAGAAAACGAGCGTTGCAGTTTAGCCGTTACGACGAATCACCGCTATGACAACTCACCCCGCTGTTGGAAGGCAGCNAGCTCGTNCTCCGNCTGCTTCTCGCACAGGGTCATCCGCCGNTCGTTTGCGCCGCAGNCCACCCGACATGGANCACACCACCCGATTTGGTTCATGCCATTCAGNTCGCATTCCGGCAGCCCCATCGCTCCANCGTCCCCGNTGCCCATCCCGCACGCCNGCCGCGGTTGCGTCNGGGNCGCAATCTCATAAGATGCTGGNATGCTCCATTTGCACTCCGTCTCTCCCGAACGCTGGCTCCGGCAGGTCGAAAACCAACTCGACGTGCTGCTGNTTGACCACGCNCATTGTGAAAAGAAGGCCGCCGGCACGGCCATGAACTTGCTGTTTCAGTATGTCGACAACGAGGACCTCTGTCGTGAAATGACGGAGATCGTCAATGAAGAACTGGAACATTTTCACCTTGTGCTGGAGATCTTGAAACAGCGTGGCACGACCTTCTGCCGCCTCAAACCGGGCACCTATGGTCGCAAGCTCAATGATCTGGTGCGGAAGCAGGAACCGNACAAGGCGANCGACCGGCTGTTGGTCGCCGGTCTGATCGAAGCACGTAGTTGCGAACGCTTCATGCTGCTGCGTGACCATCTTTCCGATCCGTCGTTGGCCGAGTTCTACGGCAGCCTGTACGAATCCGAGGCGCGTCACCACAGCACCTATGTCCGTTTGGCCAAAGCCTACGGAACGGAAGACGAAGTCGAACAACGACTGGAACAACTGGCGGCAGGGGAAGCTCAGATCATTGCCGACGGCTACGAGCTACCGCGCGTCCACAGCTAGTACACGTCCCCAGCGAACGGCCCCGCATCGTCGCCTAGTTGTTCGCTGCTTTCTCCTCCGCCGCTCCGCCAACGGACGCTCGGAGATGACGATCCAAGAACTGGTCNACGAGTCGATCNAGTTCAGGACGGTTCCCAAANCCGTGTCCCCCACCTTGCACCGTGTGCAGCTTGAATTGCACTCCGGCCTGTTTCAAAGCGTCTGCCAATAATTCGCTCTGGTGATGTGGGACGAGCGGATCGCGGTCTCCATGCACAATCAGAAAGGGAGGATCATCTTTGCTGACATACGTGATCGGATTCGCGGCCGCAACTTTCTCTGGAACTTCGGTTATCGGGCCACCCACCAATTGGGATTCTGGCGACGAGGCCGCGTTGTGCTTAAAAGGTGCATTGGGCAACGCGTGCGCATCCATCTGGAGAAAATCGGTCGGACCAAAATAATCCACCACACACTGCACACGACTCGATTGCTGCAAATCACCGGCGGAGCCTTGTAACGCCGCAACATCTCCCGAAGTCCCCAACAGAGCCACCAGNTGCCCGCCGGCAGAGGANCCCCAAACTCCAATCCGTTCAGGATCGAGTTGATGTTGCTGGGCCCGCGACCGCAGCCANCGAATCGCCGCTTTGCAGTCTTCGATCTGTGCCGGAAAAATTGCCTCCTGGCTGAACCGATAATTGAGGCTGGCAACCGCATAGCCACGCGTCACCAACCGCAACGCCGGACAACGGCCCTTGTCGCCTTGCTTCCATGCGCCTCCATGCACCCACACCACCAGCGGCCGTTTCCCCTTGGCGTCTCGAGGCAAATAAAGATCCAAACGCAGTGACTTGCCTCCCACCCGGGCGTATTCCAGATCGCGCAGTGCCGTCACATTCTCCGGCAACTGACGCTGGTCTGGCCGAGCGCGGTTGCCACGCTGCCGACGTCGCTCGCGATATGCAATGTCTTCCGAGAGCGTGATCTGGCGGTCACGGTTCACATCAATTTGTGAAAACAAACCCTGCAACCGTTTCGGAAATTCCTCCGGCGATAACCGGCCATCTTGGTTTTGGTCATGCTGACGAAAGAATCGCTCGGCTGCCACCTTCGCCACCGACGCACCCTCTTTCACGGGAGCGGCATCATCTGCGTTCAGCATCNACGTGGTCAGCAACAGCACAACACCGCAAACCGTAAACTGCCGGATCATCATCTTGGACCTCTGTTGATTGCTACTCTCGCTGAACCCTTGTTTTTACGACGAGGTCAAACCCAGCGTCAAGCCTGCCACGGGTGGCAGCACCGCGTCACTCGACCAATTCACCCGCAACCGGTCGGTTGACCGACGCCTGGCCCCGTTGCACACTAGAGAGTATCTCTACTTCGGCACCTGTTGCGAAATCGCCCCCTCATGTCCTTCAAAATTCGTTGCGAATGCGGACGCATCCTCGTCGTGCCAGAGCGCCGCGAAGGCACCAGGGTGAAATGTCCAGATTGCGGCAGCAAATTGGTGGTCCAGAAGGAAGCCGAGGTGCACGTCACCTCGCGTCGCCAGCGCGCGTCCCAATCCAAACGGCCGGCCACCCCAACCGCAAAACGTCGCCGTTCGGAAACGTCAGACGATACCCCCACGCCCCCCAAGTCAGCGACTTCCACGCCTCAACCCAAGCGTCTGCGTTCCAAGTCGCGTCGCAACCGCACGGACGGCGGCACCCCCCAAGATGCCACCGCGTCGCGCGTTGCCAAACCGTCACGCGAAACAACAGACGCCACCCCACCTTCGACCCCAAAGCCGAAACGCAACAAAACGACGCGTGAAAAAAAAGCCCGCAAACGCAAGTCGTCCGCGGCGCGCACCACAACAACCACGCAGCAAACGGATTCGCCCGCGCCGAACCCCGCGACCGACGTGCCCCCAGAAGCCCCTCACCAAGCACCAGCCAGCACGCCACCGCCACCGCCCGCACAACAGCAACCTTCTGCAACCGAAGAGACCGAACTGTCTCCGGCTCGGCGGCCAGCTCCACAGACGCCACCGCCACCACCCGCGCAGCGGCAACCCTCTGCAACCGAAGAGACCGAACTGTCTCCGGTTCGGCGGCCAGCTCAACAGACACCACCGCCGCTACCGAAAAAGCACGGCCGCTCCAGTCCACCATCCCCAGCCCCAGCGGCTTCGCCTGCATCGTCACCCACCGCATCGCCGACACCATCAGCCAACCGCGCAACCGTTGCCAGCGACTCGCCAACGGCCGCAGCGTCCGCACCCTCAACGGAAACTGCCACCCGGCGGTTACGAGGTGTGGAGTGGGATCAGGCGCGACGCAGTATCGCCGGATATGCCGGACTCGGCCTGGCGGTCATCGCGTTGACGAGTCTGGTACCCGCCGGCTTTGACTTGGCCCAGCATCTTCAGAGTGTGCACTCCACCGGCTTATCACGCTGGGCGGTGCTCTTGTTCTGCGGAGCCGCTGTGCAACTGGCGTACGCCGGGTATGTGCTCCAACTCCGCGACTGGGGTACGGTCTGGGTCACCTCCGCATTGTCGTTTTGCCTGGCCACCACCTATGTCGCTTTCTTCACTCTGCTCTGGATGTCGCAACAGCAAAGCATCGTNCTCGACGCCCTCGACCTGGGAGGGCACATCGATCACCGCAAGGCAACCGGCTGGTGCTTCATCATGTTCTGCATGACCGGCATGTTCTGTTATCTCTCGGCCCGAAGTGGCGCGCGGTGGTACCGTCTTCACCGACGGTTAGCGCAAGAGGCGTAACGACGGCCCCACGGCCGATCAACTGAGACCGTAGAGCGGCGCCAGCTTGGCTTGAAGATGCTGCATCAACGCATCGTGATGCAACGGTGCGCCGACGGTCTTTTCCAGTAGTTCCGTTGCCGTATAGCATTGCCCAGGCTGATGGATATTTTCGTTCAGCCATTGCTTGAGCGGGGCGAACTCGCCTTGGGCAAACTGCGACTGCAGNCCCCCCAGTTCCTGATCCGCTTTGTCAAAGAACTGAGCCGCATACAGATTCCCCAGCGAATACGTAGGAAAGTATCCAAACANCGCGGCGCNCCAATGGATATCTTGCAAGACGCCATCGGCATTGCTGGGCGGTGCGATCCCCAGGTAGGTCTGATATTTCTCGTTCCAGGCCTGCGGCAGATCGGCGACGCGNAGATCTCCTGACACCAACGCTTGTTCGAGTTCAAAGCGAATGATGATGTGCAAGTTGTAAGTTGCTTCGTCGGCCTCCACACGAATCAGCGACGGGCTCACTCCGTTCACCGCAAAGAAGAACTCATCCAGCGACACGCCGGACAGGGCATCTGGAAACGCGGCTTGCGCCGTCGGGAAAAAATGCTGCCAGAACGCACGACTGCGTCCGACAAAGTTCTCCCACATTCTCGATTGCGATTCGTGAATGCCTAACGACACATAACTGCCCGGCGGCAGACCATATTGTTCCGTTCGCAATCCTTGATCGTAAATTCCGTGCCCGGCTTCGTGCAGTGTCCCAAACAGAGCACTGGCAACAAAGTTCTCATCGTAGCGCGTGGTGATTCGACTATCGCGTGGGCCGACTCCGGTGCAGAACGGGTGGTGGGTGATATCCAACCGTCCCGCGGTGAAGTCGAATCCGATCGCCTCCGCCGCCGCGCGACCAAAGGCCGCCTGCTGATCGATCGGATAGTTCCGGTGCAGGATATCCACCGGCGCCTGCTGACCACTTTCTCGGATCGCTGCAATCAGTGGCACCAAAGCTTCTCGCAGGCCCTCGAGGGTGGCCGCCACTTCGCTGGTCTTGGCATGTGGTTCGTATTGGTCGAGCAGTGCGTCATAGGGCGACTCCTCGTAACCCAACGCCTCCGCCTCCTGCTGTTTCAGCTGCACGATGTTTTCCAGCAGTGGCTGAAATCGCCCAAAGTCGTCCTGCTCGCGGGCCTCGACCCAAGCCTGTTGACCTAACACCGCCAGACGCGTCAACTCCTCCACCAGAGACGTCGGCAACTTGGTCAGTTGATCGAATTCCCGCCGCAGCTGGCGAATCGTGGTACCCGCATCACTGTGAACGTCCGCAGCGATCGGGTCGTCGGCCAGTTCTGCTAACCAATCGCGGATTCGCGTATCGGTTTTGCGCTGGTGTACCAGTCGGGAGAGGTAAGCAATCTGTTCCGCGCGATACTCGCCTGCCGCGGGCGGCATATTCGTCCGCTCGTCCCACTCGATCAGTTCCTTGATCGATTCCAGTTTGGCAGTTTCGCGCGCATGGTCACACAGTTGTTCAAAAGCGGAAGTCATAGTGAGTGCAGACAGTTACAAACCAAGGTTGCGTTCAATCTCACGCGCCTTGGGTAACAAACCGGTGCCGCGCATGGCACCGCCTCCGTCAGGCAACGTGGGAAACCAGGACATCGCCTCACCACCATTCATTGCTTCAAAGGGGCGCCATGGTGCACACCCTGTCGACGTCAGCAATGCGATAGCCAGTGCGGCGCCACAACAGAGTCGCACGAACCGTTTCGAATTACAACCACCCATCAATCTTCCTCTGCAAAATGCCAAAGTGAAAAAGGTGCTCGTCCATTTCCATCTCATCCATCTCGTCGAGAACCGCTCTTCAGTCCTCAGAGACCCAGGTTGCGACCTGTTCGCGACGCGTGATCTCCAACAGCCGATGCCGCGCACTCTGACCGACACCATGGGATACCCGCAATTCCTCACGAACAAACCAACCACGCTGTCGTAGCCAATCCGCGAACCCATCCGCACTGTGACGCCCTGGCTCGGCCACCACAATCACGCCCTCGTCCTCCAGATGGGCTTGCCAAAACGCCTCGATGAACGGCCAATGATCTCGATCGTACAGAATGTCGGCTGCCACGATCTGTTCGAACGATTTCTCTAACCGGTCATAGCGCCAATCGACCTGTGCTGTCTGCACACGCGTTCGCCACGGCCAACAATTCAAAACACAAAACTCCAACGCCTCAGCAACCGAATCCACCGCCACCACGTTTGCCTGGCGACTGGCCAGCACCGCGGTTGTTAACCCCAGCCCACAGCCGAGATCGAGAATCCGCCGCCCGGTTAACTCCATCGACACACACCGGTGACACAATGCGTGTGCGGACTGCCACAGTTCAGCCCAGTAAGGCTGCTGGTCATCCCAGTCATCGCCGGCAGTCACCGACCGCTCGGCAACCTCTTGCAATACGGCGTCCGGATCCGCAACCGCTTGGATCGTGAACTCGGTATCGCCAAACGTGAACACCTTGTCCACCAACGCATACTTGGCGGACAACTGTTCACGCAGGCGTTCGTACTCGGCCGCAGCTGCGGAGTCACCCATCGCCTACCTGATTTGAGGCTGACTCAGGAACTCGTTCGGAGTCTCAGGCAACTTCGGATCAACCGCTTCGCCGAAAAGTCCGCCGAAGAACGACTTCTTCTTGGCCTTTGGCTTAATGGTGATCCCGCGACGTCGTGGGGCGGGCTCCTTGGCCTTTGGCTTGGCCCACGGCATCAACGTGTCGCGCGTCTTGGTGAACATACTTTGCGTGGTCTGGCTGATACGCTGGACCGTCCCCGGTTCGTTTGATTTCTTTTCGGTACCAAATCCAGGGATCTTCAGTTGTGGCATCTCCATTTTGGGCATCTGGACCTTCGGCACACTCAGCTTCGGCAGAATGCTGCTGCTACTGCTTTCATCACTGACACTGCCGACCGACCGCGCCGGGGCTTTTTTCTGACCAAACGGATTCAGGTCCCGCATGCTAAACGGACCATCAGCAACTACCGTCGAACTTAACCCCAGGCCAATGACTGCCGCGATCATCGCAATCGTGTGCGCACGGGTCATAGGACACCTCCTTTATCTTGCGAGATTAGATGTGATCAGCACATGCGGAACAGACATGACAGCAACCCGCACGAGCATCGAAGAGCGGCGGGAGTGTGTCAAAGTTGGGTAGACGCGTCCAGCCCAGTTCCCGCAGCCCCGCCGAAAAACACCAGCCGCTAGCCATCCAGTGGTATCACGCCATCCCAATCCGCTGGAGGCGTGCGGCGATGCTGCGCAATGAAGACGGTGAGGAAGTCTTTGACACGGTCAATCGGAGGCACCTCGTGCAAGTACTCAAACGCGCGGACCCAATCCCGCTCCAACAAGGAATCAAGGGCGGATTCGTAAGCCAGAATGTCCTTCTGCTGCAACTCGGGAAACTCCTCGACTGGAGGCAGTAATTCACAGATCGACAGTGAATTCGCCAAGCCGCGAGGGCGCACCACCGCCACGCGCCGCAGGCGTGCCTGATCCGCGTCCATCGACTGCCTGACCTCCGCAGCCGTTTGCTCATCGATCAAGATCGGTGCTCGAATCTGCTTGGTCATCCCTTCCAACCGTGACGCCAGATTCACAACCGGCCCAAACACCGTCACCTTGACCTGATCCGTGGTCCCAATTTTGCCAGCCACCGCGCGCCCTTTGGCAATGCCCACCCCGACACGAAAATCAGCCAACGGATGCCCTGGCTGACTAGACGCCTTGGCAAACTGGCGGCGGATATCCAAAGCCGCGAGACAGGCCCGCTGAGCCGCATCTTCCTGGTTGACCGGCCAACCCCAAAAGCCCATGGCCGCGTCGCCGTGGAAGTCGCCCACCACACCCCCGTTCTCCAAAATGGCATGCGTCATCACCCCCATCGCATCGCTCACGCGGTGCAGTAACCCCATCAGGTCGTCCGCATGTTGCTCGCTACGCTGCGAAAACCCTCGCAAATCACAAAATAACACAGCCACTTCGGCTTCACGGGGAGTCAGCACGGCATCTGGATCTTGTCCCGCAATGGCATCGACCACCACCGGAGAAAAGAACTGATTCATCCGATTTGCCCGCCGCACATCGCGCAAGCCGCCCAGGGTGGCCGCCAGTAACTCGGCGAACTTCAGGTCGTCTTGAAAATCTTCGGCCCGCAAAGTTCGAGGCTCAGAATCTCCCCCCGTCCGCTTGCCAGTAATATAAATCGCCCAACCCCGACACTGTGCGCCCGCCACGGGCGTGCAAAACGCCCAATCCGCCTCGGATACCTGAGTGAAAGCCGCGCCTTTGTCTCGGTTCGCATCCCACACATGCACAATGCTTTCGCCGGACTCAACAGCCCGCTGAATCAGCTTGGCACTCGGCGTAAACTCCGCAATCGCTTCGGAACTGGCATCCCAATGCAATACCGAGATCTCCCCATTCACCGGCGACATCGACACCAACGCAGCGGCCGACGCGCGGTCGACACCTTCCATCAACAAGTTGACCAGACTCACAAACAGGTCATGTTCATTCGTATCGCTAGCAACCACCGCCGGCAAACGACTCAACACGTCAATTCGCTGGTCCGGCTTACGGAACGGCAGTGTCTGCAGAAAATCCGGACTAAACGAGCGTTCCGTCACTGGCTGAACGACGTTCCGCGAAACATTGACTTCCGCCTGCACCACCGTGAACGTTGTCTTCCCCACAACGAAGTGGTCTCCTGGCTCCAATTGCACCTGATCGATGGCCTTGCCACGAACATAAACAGGATTGCTTGCCTCCGGGCGCTTGCTCAGCGTCAACTGCTGTCCATTCCAACACAGTTCGAAGTGCAGCCTGGAGATATGTTCGTCCCAGGCGACCGACCATTTTCCGGCACTGCGACCGGCAGTGATACACGCATCTTGCGGCAAGCTGCGTCGCCAGCGCTGGTGCGGTTCCGGTCCTTGGGCAATCAGTTCGACCATATTGTCTTTCTTAACGCGCAGAGGAAGCTCCACGGACAGTCACTGAACCGAGACGCTGACGGACATTCGATTTTGCGTCTTGGGAAGCGTGCTGCAGCGACATGATGATGGACTCGTCGGTTTCCTCTGCTAACTCTTCGTTTTGGATGTCGAACGCTCAATGATCCAATCTCCCAGTTGAGGCCAGAGTTGTGCGATCGCAAACAACCATCTGGCTTTGCCGGGTAACACCAATTCGACCTGCCGTCGTTCACAAGCACGCACAATTTTGCGGGCCAGCACGTCAGGGTCAACTCCTTTTAATTTGACACCTCCACCGGGTTTCCGTGCCGCCTCCGGCAAACCTTCCGCATTCTGGTTGTAGCGCTGACCGGCATCATCGCGCTGCAGCGGTCCGGGGCAAACCAGCAACACGTGCACGCCGTGCGGGCCCAACTCTAAACGAAACTGGTGAGACGCCCCCGCCAGAGCAAACTTACTGGCCGGATACGCCCCGAGAAACGGGGAGCCGGTTTTGGCGGACAACGACCCAATATTCACCAGATGGCCACGCGTCTCGATCAATCGCTCGGCCGCCGCTTGCGTCGTACGTATGGCCGCCAGACAGTTGAGCTCCCATAAATCTTGAAAATCGTCCAACGGGGTTTGCCAGGCCACCCCCCGCGACGACCTGCCGGCATTATTTACCAAGACGTCCAACTGGCCGTAGGCGTCAATCGTTTGCTCAACCAGTCCTGCGACCGCTTCATCATCCGTCACATCGCACGCGATTGGTAACACGTCCCCCACATCACTGGCGCGCAGTTGCGCGGCCGCCAGCTCCAGTTTTTGCGTATCGCGGCCCGCGACGACCACACGACAACCCACCTGGCCAAACGCGCGGGCAATGGCCAGTCCGAGTCCCGCGGAACCGCCAGTTACCACCACCACTTTGTCTTGCCAATCGTTCATCGCATCTCATTCATGATTCACCAAGGCCAACGCAGGCCAAGCCAACGCAGGTTAACGCAATCCACCTTAAAAGCAAACCACGGTCTCCGACTTCGAAAGGCTAGGGGCCGCGATCCAGACCAGCACAAGCGGAATGCTTCGGCGGCCCCGCGCCCGCAGCGCCGCGTGCTCTCAGCGTTATTTCTTCTTTTGCTTCGGAGGCTGCTTGCGTTGCTCACGGTACGTGGCACCATGATCCGCCGGGAGCGACTGATGCCATTGCAGCAACGCCGCAGACAAACGCTCGACCACCTCGCCATGCGCCGTCGCAACATTCGTGGTTTCACCTGCATCCGCCTGCATGTCATACAANTCGGCTTGCGTGCCATCGTATTCACATAGCAATTTCCACTTGCCGGCACGTACGGCCAAATCCGGCAGATCTTCTACGCCATANAACGCATCGCGATCGGGAGGCCGCCGAAAGAAGATCGGTGCACGGCGTGACCCCTCCTCGCCAAGCAGGGTATTCGGCAACGCCTCGCCGTCGAAAGCCACACCCGCAGGAGGATCCGTACCGGTCAGTTCCAGGATGGTCGGCACCAGATCGATGGCCGAAAAGACGGAATGCTTGTCGACATGATTTTTCTTTTTCAACAAACCGGGTCCCCAGGCAATCAAGGAAGATCGCACGCCACCTTCGTACAGGTGCGTCTTGAATCCTCGAAACGGGCCAGCCGAACCGGCACCTTTCTCCGGCCCGTTGTCCGAACAGACCAAGATCAACGTGTTGTTCCGCAACGTCGCGTCGCCATTCACCAAGTCAAACAAACGGCCTAATTGAGCGTCCATGGCCTCCAGAACCGACAGATAAAGCCCACGCTTGCCGTTCGCCCACCGATCGACTGGTGGCCAAAAGGGACTGTGCACATCGTCAGGCCAGAGATTGATATAGAACGGCTTGTTCTCGCGAACGGCTTGCTGCATGAACGGGATCGCGGCGTCGACGAACCCGCCCGTGATTTCTGACCGCAACATCCAGCGGTAACCATCCCCCAACCGTTCGGCCGCACCCCAGATCCTGCCCGGCTTCTCCTGCCCTGGTTTCAGTGTCAGCGGTAACAGTTTCGGCCCCATCCCTTCGAAATTCGTCAACGACTGATCGAACCCATACGCGGTAATCGGTGGCGCGTCATCCACATCCCGCTGTCCCCCCATATGCCACTTACCAAAATGTCCCGTGGCATAACCCGCTTGCTGAAGCGAGCGGGCCAACATCGGCGCCTTGGGGTCCAGCCACTGCGCTATGCCTCGCTCTCGATTGTGTTTGCGATTGCTGAGATACGAATTGATCCGCCAGCGTTGCGGGTACTGGCCCGTCGAGATCGCAGTGCGCGAAGGAGAGCAGATCGGTGAATTCACATAAAACTGCTCGAACCGGACGCCCTCAGCCGCCAGTCGGTCAATCTGGGGCGTCTGNGCATCCTGATTGCCGAAACATGAGAAATCCCCCCAGCCCATGTCGTCAATGAAAACGACGATCACGTTGGGACGCTCCGCTGCTCGTCCGAACGCGGCTGGAAGCAACGCACAGAACAACAAGCTCCACAGCAGGGGAGACGATAAATACCAAGGGAACCAACGCGACGATGGACAACAAGTAACCTGCGAACACATAGAGCGATTCTGCCTGCTGGAACAACCGATGAAACAAAACGTCCCTCTAGTTGTAACCTCCGACAGAGAAAAGAGCGAACACCCCCCGCGCTGGCTGACCTGGCCTGCGTTCGCGCATGTCTGACTTGAACGCAGCCAACCGGTTTCCTAAAGTTAGAAAGATCGGAGCGCCGGCCGACCGGTGACAGAGCGAAGGCACGAGATCGAACCCCAGATGCCGCATCCTGACGAGAACGCTTCCGCCACGCTTCCTCAACCTCGCAAACTGCGGCTCATCGACCTATTTGCCTTCTTGACGTTGGCCGCCATCTTGTTCGCCATTGTCGCACCGTATCTGCGGGACCTGTCCCCCGAGCAAACGGGCAAGTTTCTCGCGCTGACGACCACACAACTGATCCTTTCGCTGGCGGTCTTTCTCTTCGCCACACGCAAGCGCCAACAGACGGTCAAACCGCTTGGCGACGTGATCGGCATCGGCCACCACAACGCCTTGCGCAATCCTCATCTGGTACACCTGATCAGCATTGCCAGAATGCTGGCAGTCGGCGGTTTCCAATTCGTGCTGGCGTTCATGCTGATCCTGGGCCCCGACGAGATGCCGCGTCACTGGTTTTGGCCCTATCTGGTATACCAGCTCCAACTCGGCTTTCTCGCCGGCCACTCCTTTGCGCGTTTCATGTGGCGAGTCTATCCCGGCACCGTAGAATTCTACGCCAGCGGAGTGGTTTTTCAGGGCACCTTATTTTTTCCCTGGGAACAGGTCGACGTTACGCCACATCAACACTCAGGCGACAAAGTCAATCTGGTGATTCACGAGCAACCGGGTTCTCCGGCCGCCACCACTCGGTCAGTCCAGGTCACCCCGGAATTCCGCGCGCGGCTGGTACCGACCGTCAGCTTTGCAGCACCGCTTCCCCCAAACGTGAAGCCTGTCCCTAAAGGCCTGGTTCCCTAAAGGCCTGGTTCCCTAAAGGCCTGGTTCCCTAAAGGCCTGGTTCCCTAAAGGCCTGGTTCCCTAAAGGCCTGTCCCTAAAGGCCTGTCCCTAAAGGCCTGTCCCTAAAGGCCT
>NZVR01000145.1 GCA_002701545.1 Blastopirellula sp.
GGACGAGGTGGTTTCGGACGAGGTGGTTTCGGACGAGGTGGTTTCGGACGAGGTGGTTTCGGACGAGGTGGTTTCGGACGAGGTAGTTTCGGACGAGGTGGCGAGTCTGAGTACCGTTGAGTACCTGGGTTATTTCTGGCTTTTCGCGGTGGGTGGCATCTGGGTTGTGCGGCTTTTGATTGACCCGACGATGGTCCGCCGACCGATGCTGGAACCGAATCTGACACCGGGCGGTTTGACGTTCATTGGTTGTTCTTTGTTTATCTTTCTGATGGCCAACGTCATTACGAGTGTACCAACGACGGAGGACTTGGCCGGTCCCGAGGGGGCTCAGCAACTCCTGACGCGCACCGCTGTGGATGAGACGGACGATGCGTTGCGCCGACACGGTCCTGGCAATGCTTTGTTACATCTCTTTCCGACGATCCCGACCATGTTCATTACGAACGAGGAAGTGGCGGGTGCAGAGCAGAGCGTTGTGGCTCGACGCAGTGCCAAGGTGATGGCGATTCTGGCACACTTCTGCATTGCCTTGGCGATGGTGCTGATTGGACACATTCATTTTGGAAATACCCAAATGGGTGTCGGGGCTGCGACGCTGTACCTGCTGTTGCCCTACACCGCGCAAATGACTGGTCGGGTGGACCATGCACTGCCAGGTGCCCTGTTGGCTTGGGCTGTTTTGTTTTACCGTCGGCCGATTTTTTCGGGGGTGTTCATCGGATTGGCAGCTGGCACGATCTATTACCCGCTGTTCCTGTTACCGTTGTGGGCCAGTTTCTATTGGCAACGGGGAATTCTTCGGTTCCTGGCGGGTGTCGCGGGATCGATTGCCTTGATGGCGTTGTCGTTATTGCTGATTTCCGAGAGCGGAGAGCAATATTGGTTACTCGTCCGGAAGATGTTCGGGCTGATGCTGCCGGTGATGGAAAATATGGAAGGCATCTGGGGGCTGGGTTGGGATGCTTGGTATCGCTTGCCGTTTTTAGCTGCCTTCGTCTGTGCCAGTATTGGTTTTGCCTTCTGGCCGCCGCAAAAGAACCTGGGAACGTTGCTGAGCTGTACTGCGGGGCTCATGGTCATGGTGCAGTTTTGGCATGGGTATGGTGGCGGCGTGTTTATGGCCTGGTATCTACCGCCGTTGCTGATGACGATTTTCCGTCCGAATCTTGAGGATCGCGTGGCGGCTGTGGTCTTGGGGGAAAACTGGTTCTCGCGACGTTTCGCGCGAACCTCCAACGGACCGACGCGCCGTGCGGCGTAACGTCGGGAAGCCTTTCCAGAGAAGAACCTGCCTGGACTCCGTTGGTTGCTGCGTTTGCCGACCGTAAATGGACATACCGATGGGGCAGGGGACGCAGAGCTGCTGACCGAGAGGATTGGACGGAGCAGAGCTTTGCGCATTCGATTGTCCGATCGCAAAAAAAAGACTGCCGCATGTGCGGCAGCCTTCGATCAGAGCGGGAATGCTTGAAGCTCGGATTTATTTGGGGCTCGGACGTTGGTTGTTGCGATAGAAGCCATGCTTTTCAAGCGCAGCAAATACTTCTTCGAGCGTTTTTTCGCCGAAGTTGGAGATGCTTAGCAAATCATCGCGCGTGCAGTTCAGCAAATCTTCTACGGTGAACACACCCTTCTCTTCGAGGCAGTTCGTTGTGCGGACCGTGAGGCCGATTTCGGCGGTGCTCAACTGTAATCTTTCGGCGAGACTGCGTGACTCTTCTTCAGCGCGGCTTAAGGGGATGCGTGTGGTCGCCATCGAATCCTTCCTGATCAAATCGACGTGGACACTGCGTCTCGACGTCAATGTCGAGATTCCGGCGCAATGCATACAGTTCAAGAAATATACCAACGTCTTGCGGTGACACGACATTTGGCTAGCATGTTCGTTGCTAGCTCGGTGCGGTGTGGCGATGGCGCGACTCCAGCGGGTACTGAGGCGCACAACGCATTCTTCTTGGAAACGGACATTATGCTGAAACATCAACTGATCCACCCGAAAATCAACGAAGTGCTAGGGCGAGCTGGACATCNCTCGAAAGTCCTCATTGCAGATGGCAACTACCCGGCTTCGTCGACACTCGGCCCGAATGCGGAGCTGGTGAGCCTGAACCTGTCCCCGGGACTCGTGACCTGCACTCAGGTCTTGCAGGCTCTGGTCACTGCGATTCCGATCGAAGTCGCGAATACCATGGGGATCCCAGAGGGTGACCCATATGCTTTGGGGGGAGACCCACCGGTGTGGGAGGAGTATCGGCAAGTGTTGAGCGATGCGAATGTCGATGTCGCACTCGAGCCGATTCAAAAGTGGGATTTTTATGAGGCGGTGGCATCGCGTGACCTGGTTCTCACAATCCAGACCGCGGACCAAGCTTTGTGGGCGAACCTGCTCTTGTCCATTGGTGTTCGCAAGCCGAATTGAATTCGGAGGGGAGCATCCACAGGCGGCCAGCGTCGTGCCTGCCGGACCACTTGGCACGATGGCGCTGGAGGTGCGCTCACGGCACGAGCGGTCGGCGATGGAACAAGCGTCAAGGCGCACGACAGGGAATTGGGGGCTGTCGATGCAAGGGTGACTCGGGGAGTCTCCCAGCGGTCTTTGCCACGCGGTGTCTGTTTACGAAGCCTTTACATTCCTGCGGCGTGGACATTGCGATAATGGCAAGTAGGACACCGGGCTGTCACTCGGATCTGCGGTGCTTTTGATTGCTGCGGAGCGAGTCAGGCAGGTCGGGGGATTCGTAAGGAAGCATGCACAGCAGGCAGCCGTCGGCGGATGGATTTCGCTGGTTCGGTTGCGAGCTCGACGGGCGACGCGGTGCGTTTCTGAAGTTCGTGGCGGTACCGAGTTCGGTGAGCTACGGCTGAGGAGTGCGCAGCTTCATTCCATCGGCGACGCTGTTCTGAGCCCACCGAATGTTTTACTGTTTGACTCCTGAGCGAAAGGCAGACCAATGAATCTGATCACCCGTCGAACTTTGTGTATCGTTCTCGCCATCAGTGTTGCCGGGGTGACCGCCAGAGGTGACGGCAAAGCAAAACCTGAGCGGCAGGATGCCGTGAAACGGAAGGTGCAGATTGCGATTTTGCTGGACAATTCCGGGAGCATGCGGGGCCTGATTGACCAGGCACGTAGTGAATTGTGGCGAGTGGTGAATGAGTTTGTCGGTGCCAAGCTAGGTGGTGTGCACCCGGACCTTGAGGTTGCGGTCTATCACTACGGTCGGCCACCCGCGACACAATTGGTGCCGTTGACGGATGACCTAGATCGTGTGTCGGAGGCGTTGTTCGGTATCCCCGTCTCTGGTGGGAGTGAATACTGTGGGCAAGTGATTCAGAAGGCAACGCGTGAACTTGCCTGGAGCGATTCCAATCGCGACTTGAAGCTGATCTTCATTGCGGGGAATGAGCCGTTCTTCCAGGGGCCGGTGGATTACCGCGCAGCGTGTCGCGATGCGATTGAGCGGGACATTGTCGTCAATACCATACACTGTGGTCATGGTATCCCGAGCGATTGGCGGGAAGCGGCCCGACTGGCTGATGGCAAAGCGATCAATATTGACCACAACGAGGTGGCTGTGCATATCGAGTCGCCGCAGGACAAGCGGATTGCGGAGCTGGGTATCGCTGTGAATAAGACGTATCTGGCCTTCGGTGTGGAAGGGCAAGCAGCCGCAATGCGGCAGGAGGCTCAGGACGCCAATGCCAAGAAGTTGTCCCTCTCCAGTTCCGTGCAACGAGGGTTGGCCAAGGCAAACGCCTACTACAAGAACGCGCGATGGGATCTGTGTGATGCGTGCCGGGAGGGAAAAGTCGATTTGGCAACCATCAAGGCGGAACAGTTACCCGAGGTGATGCGGCCAATGAATTTGCAGCAACGTCGAGATTATGTGAAGCAGATGCAGGAGAAACGTGCGTCCATTCAAAAAGAGATTAATCAGCTGAATGTGGCGCGTAAGAAGTACGTGGCCCAGGAACGGGAGAAACGAAAACAGCAGGACGGAACTGCACAGACTCTCGATCAAGCCGTGATTACGGCCATTCGCAGTCAAGCGAAGGGAAAAGATCTGGTGTTCCCAGAACGCTAAACAGCGGGTGGCTTCGTGCTGGCTGCGGAAATTGGAGAAACGGAGTCCCAGTGCGGTCCGGTGAGAACGCGTGGCCAGCAGCCGGTTGCGTTTCGCAAGGGATGATCAAACAGAAGGCCACGCTCTACCGTGTTTCGGCGGAGCGTGGCCTCGTTGTTTCCGTTCCGGATGGAATGGAACGAACGGCGCTGAGTCGCAAGCCTAATTTGCTGCCATGGCCGCCGTCAGGACCTTCAGCACCTCGGGCGCGTCAGGACGCACTTGGGGTGAAAATCGAGCGATTACCTTGCCGTGTCGGTCAATGACAAACTTTTCGAAATTCCAGCCGACTTTGCCAGCCCCTTTGGGCTTGGTTTGCAACGCCGTCAGGTGCTTGTAGAAGTCACATGCGTTTTCGCCATTCACATCGACCTTGGCGAACATGTCGAACTTGACACCGTAGTTCACTTTGCAGAATTGTTGGATCTCGTTGGCCGTGCCGGGTTCCTGTCCGCCGAACTGGTTGCAAGGGAAGCCGAGTACGGCCAGGCCTTGGTCTTTGTATTTGGCGTGCATGGCTTGCAACTGCTCATATTGGGGCGTCAGCCCGCATTCGCTGGCCACGTTAACGACCAGCAAGACTTTCCCCTGATAGGCCCCCAAATCGACCTTCTTTCCATCAAGTTTCTTGACGGTAAAGTCCAGGGCAGCGGGGGTTTTCTTGGATTCAGCTTGTAGGTGGGACATGGTCATCACCAGGGTGACTCCCAAAGCAAAGCATGCGGATAGTTTGGACAAGGTGGGACTCCTTTGTGGGGGTTAGAGACAAACAGTACCCCATTACGTTAGTCTATGGCCTTCCACTGACAAGTCCCGTCGGGCGTGGGTAACGCTCGTTGGGTGTGCTGAGCATGCTGAAGCAGGAATTATGAGCAACAACGCGCGACAATCGACGGGAATTCCGGGCTTGGACGAGAAACTGGGGGGAGGCCTGATGCCGGGGACATTGACCGTCGTTGCCGGCTCCACCGGCATTGGTAAGACCCAGTTGGGGGTGCAATACGCCGAGGCGGGGATGGTAAGCGATTCGCGCCGGGGGGTGATCTTCGACGTGTGCGCACGAGGCGACTCGCAAAGTCACGGTGATTATGCGAAACGCATGTTCGATTGGGATCTATCCGTTGTGCCTTCAGAGAAACACCCGGATCTCAGTGGTTTCTTTGCCGCGGAACAGCAGCGAGGCGACTACCTGCATGTGTTCGACTATCGCGGGCAACGGGTCACGCGCCGAGATCTCGACTGGGAAGAATGGCAGAGCTGGCAGTCGGAATTGAATGCCAAACTGCGCGCCGCGATCGCGTTTCTGTATGGCAATTTCATCGCCGGGTGCCGTCGCGTTGTGGTGGATGGCGTGGAGCCCACGGACCGTCCCCAGGAGTCGATTCAGCTGAACCTGTTCGAGTACGTTTATCATCAAGTGCTCAGGAAGGATCCGGAGTGGGTCGCGCGGGATTTATTTCGTGAGAGCTTTCGTCAAAATGCCGACGAAGCGGCGGCTCATGTTTACGACCCTCAAGACATCGGGTGCTGTCTCCTTTATACATCGCACGAGACGATGTTGGATGACCTGATTGCGCGGCGCCTGGACGAAGGCGATGCGCTGTCCAACGCAAACACGCTGATCTACATGGGCAAGATTCGTGATGGGAATCGCATTGGGCGCGGTTTATACATTGCCAAACATCGTGGCAGTGCGTGCGCCGAAGAGATCCTGCCGTACGAGATCGATGACGGTGGCGTGCGTCTGATTTGAGGCACCCTGGGTTGCCACCTTCGATTTGGGGTTAATGGCAAAGGGGAGTCGTTCGGAAGGGCCAGCGGCGCATTGACAGCGTTGCGGGGCACTTCGGTGGATGTGGTTTTCCGACGTTTCTTTGGAGAGCAAACCATTTAACAAGAGAACGCTTCGGTGTGGCATGGTTCGCTGCTGAATGACCGTGCCTTTCCAACGCCGAACTTCTGGCCAGTTATCGAGGGACGCGTGGCGCCGACGTCCCTACTTCTGCTCCCTTCCGCATTGATGCAAGTGCAAGTGGCGAGCTACCTTCGCGTGTGGGGTTGAATCGCGGACGGTGAAGTCCAGCCGGAAATAGCCAAGCAGGGAATCGTTCGGAGCCAAAGCAAATGGCGTGTGAGTGCCGCCGAAAGTCTGCCGGTTGTGCAAGCAAATGTAGTGACAGCGTGGTGGAGTCAGCCTGGCAGCACGGGGGGGATTCGGAAAAAAACTTGGTTGAGGCCAGCGGGGCTGTCCGATGAGAAATAAATCGTTGCTATCCATACAGATAGTAAACCGCAACCCGCCGGCAGAGTCGGTCTCTTAGGGACAAGCAAGATCACAGCCGGGGAGGACGACGTGGGTGCCACCCGCAATTGGCACTGCAGGATGGTAGTGTACAAGGATGTACTGATATGAGAACGCGACTCGCCCTTAGCGCGCTGGTGTTATTCGCTTGCTGCGCACATGCATTCGGGAATCCGAGCGAAGACCAGTATTCCGTGTCAGCTCGGCACTACGAGCAGGGACGTTGGGAAGCTGCGGCAGTGGAATTCCAAAGCTTTCTTACGCGTTTCTCTGAGGATGCGCGGGGGCCGTCGGTCCGCTTCTTCTTGGGCGAATGCTATGTGCAAATGCGACAGTATCAGGCCGCCTACGATGTCTTCCGCGCATTGAAAAGCGAGGATGCGGTGCGTGCCTATCAGTCGCAAATTGAGTTTCGCATTGGCGAAACGGCCTACTTGATGGGGGACGGACAACGAGCGTTTCCGGCGCTGCAGCAGTTTACGAACAATCATCCGGATGACGCGATGTGCCAGTACGCGCTGCCCTATCTCGGCGATCTTGCGCTCGGCCGAGGTGATCTGGAGTTGGCCAAAGCTAGTTATCGTGACGCGCTGAAGCGATTTCCAGAAGGGCCATTGCACGACGAGTGCCGGTTTGGTTTGGCACGGGCCTTTGAGGCAGCAAGCGAAACCGAGGAAGCCCTGCGATTCTACAGCTTCCTGAGTGAGTTCAAAAATAAGTCGCTGGCCGATGACGCGTTGCTGCGGATGGGAGTACTCACCTACGAGGCAGAGGAACCGCAAAAGGCAATTACGTTCCTTCGACGGGTCGTTGATGATTTCCCAGAAGGCGGGCTGCGAGCTCATGCGCTGTATTGGATTGGCATGAGCTATGTGGCGTTGAACCAAGATGAACGCGCCGTGGACGTGTTTGCACTGGCGGAAGCTGGCTCGGATGATGCCACGCTACAGCCGGCCGCCCTGTTTTATCGGGGAGAAGCGCTGAGGACGCTGGGGCGAGAGGCGCAAGCGGCCGAGGCGTATGACGGGATCATCCAACGCTGGGGACAGACCGACTATGCCGACGACGCTTTTCAGGCACGGATTCAAATCGCATTTGACGTTCGGGATGGGCAGCTGATTGAGGCTCTGGTGGCGGAATTCACCAAGCAGCATGGTGATAGTCCGCTGCTGCCCATGGCCATGCACTTGGGCGCGCGGTCTGCTTTGCGCGACGAGCGGTTCGAGAAGGCCGATGCCCTGTTTTCGTACCTGGTCAATGACGTGCATGCTTCTGAAGGGAGCGACAGCGGGCTCAAACTGGCAAATCTGTATTATCTGGCTCTCTGTAAATTGGCACGGCAGGATTACGATCGTTGTCTCGCGGTGTTTGACGAATTGGAGGCGATCAGTTCCAGTGAGCAGCCGTTGACGTCAGGCGTTTACGCGGCACGCGGGTCCGCCATGATGGGGCTCGGTAGACACGCAGAGGCCGTGACTCAGTTTGAGCAATATCTCGAAGAGGAACCGGAGGGTACTGAGGCCGCTCGCGCACAATCGCAGATGGTGTTAGCTCTGGCTGAATTGCAACGACACGAGCGGGTGACAGCCGAACACCAGAAGCTGATCAAACAATATCCGGCGTCTGATTTGATCGACACGACCACGTTGAGCTTGGCGGAATCAGCCTTTCAACGTAATGACTTCAGGGTGGCCGAGAAGTACTTTCAATATCTGGCCGACCACGGTCAGTCGCCCATGGCCCGTGAGCAAGGGCTGGCAGGGTTGGGATGGAGCCAGTTACGGCAGGAACGCGAAACGGACGCGGCTAAGAGTTTTGACCAGTTTCGCCAGGAATTCCCCGAAAGCAACTTGTCGGGGGATGCCGAATTCGTCGTGGCTCAGGCACGTGAGCGGCAAGACGATTGGGATGCTGCGCTGGCGGCTTATGAAAAAGTGATTGAGCACCATCCGGATTCGCGTCACCACGCGCAGGCTTTGTTTTCTGCCGCACGGGCTTGCGAGACGTTAGGCCGCGTCGACCAGGCACTCACGTTGCTGGAGCAATTGGCGCAAACACACCCGAACTACACTGATTTGGATGCGGCCTGGTATCAGCGCGCCTGGCTCTTGCGAGATGCCGGACGGGAACGGGACGCGGATGCGGCGTTCGCGAAAATCTACGAAACATTTCGAGGCAGTGAATATTGGTCAGACGCCACCTACCGCTTGGCGGAAGGAGCCAATCGCGGCGGGGAACCACAAGCGGCCCAGTCGTTGCTGCAGGAGTTGATTAAGAACGGCGATGACGAACGCGTTCTGTGTCATGGGTTGTACCTCAGTGGGCAAATTGCGACTGAGCAACAAAACTGGGCAAAAGTCGTGCTGCAGATGCAGCGCGTCGTAGATGCGCACGGGTCAAGTGCGTTGGCGATGAATGCGGAGTACTGGGTGGCGGAAGCGTATTTTCGGCTGCGACAGTATCCCCAGGCGTTAGAACGGTTTGACGCGCTGCAGCCCAAACTTGCGACCGCCGAGAAAGAATGGGTCGCCATGGTGCCGTTGCGGCGAGCACAATTGAACGCCAATGCGAAACGTTGGCAGGAAGCAGCGGAGATTGCGGCAACCATTCGTGAAAATTATCCCGAGTTTCGTCAGATGTTCGAGGTGGAC
>NZVR01000146.1 GCA_002701545.1 Blastopirellula sp.
GCGATCGCCAAATGACGTTTTCCGAATGGAGAATGGCCAGCCGACAGCTGGGGGTGCGCATCCTGCAGCGGGCACCCACACAGGCCAATCGCCCGATTGCGGTTGTGCTTCCCAAAGGAGTCGATGCGTTGGTGGCGTTTTTAGGAGTGCTCTATAGCGGGCATTTCTATGTTCCGCTGGACGGTTCGTCACCAGCGAGCCGCTTGGAAAAGATTTTCGCTGACTTGCAACCGATGTGCGTGGTGACTGCCGCGCCGTTGGTCGAGCGACTCACAGCAGCCGGTTGCGACCCCAGCCAGTTGTTACTGATCGATGAGGCATGTGCGGTGGGTCCGGACGACGAGCAAGCGCTGACGGAACGCTACCGGTCGACGATCGATACAGACCCTTGCTATATCAAATATACCTCCGGATCCACTGGCGATCCGAAAGGAGTCGTGCTGCCGCATCGGGCCGTGGTGGACTACATTGAATGCGCCCAGGACATGTACCAGCTGAACCAGGATGACGTGATCGCCAATCAGGCGCCTTTCACGTTCGATGTTTCGGTGCAAGATATCTACTTGTCCTTGAAATCGGGTGCCACGTTGCTGCTGGTCCCCGAGCAGCATTTTGTTTTTCCCGCCAATCTCATCACGTTGCTGACAGAGCAGCGGGTGACGTTCTTCTGCTGGGTGCCTTCGGTCCTGGTGAATGTCTGTAACCTCGACCTGCTGCGTGACGTCGAAACCAACTTGCGGTGGGTGACCGTCTTGGGGGAAGTGATGCCTACCAAGCCATTCAAATACTGGGCCGAACATTGTCCACAAGCGACGTTGGTCAACACGTATGGTCCAACCGAAGCAGCCGTCGCCTCGAGTTATTACGTTTGGCAGCGGCCGATCGACGATGGTCAGCCGATACCGATTGGCCATCCCTACCGTAATACTTCGATTTTCCTGCTCGACGAAAATGANCAACTGGCGGGNNCGGGGGCGGTCGGCGAAATCTGTATTCGAGGAAGCAGTTTGGCCTTGGGGTACTGGAATGCAGACGAGTCGACCCGGAACGCATTCACCGGTAACCCCGGACAAACCCATTATCCGGAAACCGTCTATCGCACCGGTGACTTGGGGNATTTCAACGAGNTTGGCGAGTTNATGTTTGTTGGTCGCCGGGATACCCAGATCAAGCACCAGGGATATCGGATTGAGTTAGGAGAGATCGAAGTCGCAGCCGCTGCCGTCGCTGGCGTACAGCAAGCTTGTGTGGTCTACGACCATCAACGCCGACAGATTGTGCTGTTCTACAGTGCTGCTTCTGAACTGAATGCTGCAGAGTGGCGTAAAACCTTAGCGGAATCGTTNCCGGCTTATATGCTGCCCAAGGCGTTTCACCGTTTGGACGAGTTCCCCTTGAGTGCNCATGGCAAGGTGAATCGCAAGCGGCTCATGGCCGAACTGGATTCCGTTTAGAATAAAGCGTGTGGGGATGCGGAGTCCGAGAGAATAGATTGCCCATGACGGCTGCAAAACAGACGATCCTGAAGATTTTAGCCGAGATTCGCCCGGAGGCGGATTATGGTGCGTCGTCGGACTTCGTCGCAGACGGCTTGTTGGACTCGACTGATATCGTCTCCCTGGTCGCGTCTTTGGATGAAACGTATGGTATTTCAATCGCCGGGACGGACATTCTCCCAGAGCACTTTCAGAATGCCGAAACGATTGCCACCTTGTTAGGGAAATACGGAGTGGGATCGTGAAGTTCGTATTCCAGGATGTTGCGTTACAGGGACTGCTGGTCGTCGTGCCAGAGCACGAGTCTCGTTTTGAAGACGAGATGGAGAATTACGATTTCCCGATCAAGAATTCGCAGAAGCTTCAACGCGTGATGGGGTTCGATCGGCATCGTGTTGTCAAGTCGGACACCTGTGCGTCCGATCTCGCTTACCACGGTTTGCAGACGTTGATCCAACGCGGTCAGTTGCGTCCTGAGGAAATTGACGGACTCGTCTTCGTCAGTGAAACCCCGGACTATTTCATGCCGCCCACGAGCAACGTGTTGCAGGGGAAATTACAGCTCGATGAAGATACCTGGTGTATCGATATCAACCAAGGTTGTGCGGGGTTCGTGGTGGGGCTGATGCAGTGCTTTATGATGCTGCAGCAAGACGGTGTGGAGCAGGTGGTGTTGATCAATGCCGACACGTTGACGCGTACCTGTTCGCCGCAGGATCGCAATGCCTATCCATTAATGGGGGATGCGGCGTCCATTGCCTTGGTGACGCGTGCGGATCGTGGTCCCGTTCATGCTCATCTGAAAATGGATGGTACGCAACACCAGGCGATCATGATTCCGGCAGGCGGTTTTCGGCTTCCCAAAACGGCTGATACGGCCAAGCCGGTGAAGACTGACGACAACAATGTCCGTTCGCTGGACGACTATCACATGGATGGCATTGCCGTCTTCAACTTTGCGCAAACGCGTATTCCGCCGTTAATCGACGAGTTACTGGCGTCGGCGGGGACGACCAAAGAAGCAGTCGATTGGTACATGTTCCATCAGCCGAATCGCTTTATGTTAGAGAAATTGGCCGATCAGATGGGTGTGCCACGCGACAAGATGCCGAACCAGGTCGTCGAACGATATGGCAACAACAGCAGTGCGACCGTGCCGACGGCCATGGTGGACACGCTTGCTTCACGTCTCACGACAGAACCGTTTACAATGTGCCTCTGCGGATTTGGTGTGGGACTGACCTGGGCTGCGATGTTGCTCGAAGTCGGGCCGTTAGCGTTCTGTGAAATGATCGACTTCGTGGAATAACGAAAGGATCGTGTGAGCGAGTTCTATAGCAAGTTGGAAGATCTGCTGGATACCGAGCCGGGTGCGATTGACGGCCAAGTCGCCTTGCGCGATTTGGACGATTGGGATTCGTTGGGGACGCTGACGGTGGTCAGCATGATCAGCGAAGATTACGGTGTGACTGTGCTGTCCGAAGAGTTGGCAGATGTGGTGACTGCGGGCCAGTTGTGGGAACTGGTGCAGTCAAAACAAGAACGGACCAAGGAGCAATAACTTGGACACCTTGGTCAACCAACTCGACTCGGAAGCCATGGGGGCCACCGTGGTGGATATCGTCGATTTCAGCAACACGGTGGCCTTTGCTGACTTCGAGCAAGCGCTGATCCGGCAGCACCAGCCCCGCTACGTGGCCTGCAAAGTACCATTGGAAGATTTGTCGGCGATCCATACGCTGGAAGCACATGGGTTTCGCATGATCGAAACGCAATTTCGTTCGATGTTGCGGCTGCGCGACTGTGTGGATACGTCGCAGTGGCCATACCGTTATGAATTGGTTCAGGATCAGGCTGACCTGGAGCAGGTGTTGGCGATCGCGGAAACGACGTTTGAAGCGGATCGTTACACCATCGACTCGGACATCCCTGCGGTGGTCGCCGGTCGGCGATATTCTGCCTATGTACAGCGCAGTTTCACGGCGGATGACGAATGCGTGCACAAGCTGGTGAATCCTGATTCCGGCGAGATTGTGGGGTTCAATACCTATCGTCGTCAGAGTCCGCGCGAAGCGATGCTGTTGTTGGCTGGTGTGGTTCCGCGCTACAAGTCGACGGGCTTGGGCAAGCTATTGAACGATTACGTCTTGAACGACCTGTTTGCCGAAGGGGTCGGCCGCGTGCATACGCACCAATCCGCACGCAACTACGCCATTTTGAATCTGGAGATTGGATACAACGGATTTCGCGTCGTCCAAGCGTATGCGGTGTTGCGCAAAACGTACACCGGATAAGTCAACCGCCGCAAGTTGCTGTCGGAACTGCGACTTGCCCCATGCCTACAGCAGGTTTCGATATGGCAACCGTCCACCTCCTTGTTACCGGTTGCTACCGATCCGGGACGACGCTGCTGGAGAAGCTGCTGCACGCGCATCCCTCGGCATGCATTGCGTCCCAGGCGTTTCCTGTCTTGTTCTTCATGGCCAAAGAGGCTTTTCTGGAGTCGCGGCAGATCCAACGGCGCTATCCACTGGATCATTTGTTTGGTGAGTCCGAATACTCGCCCGCAGACTGGACCGCCTTTCTCGAAAACTACGAGATGACGTCGCAGGACGTGCAGCAGTTGTTTGATCGCTTGGAGCAATACACGGACGGTCTGTGGACCCCGCAGGTCTTGCAGTTGCGTGACGCATTAAAGCCTGGCGCGTTTGCTGAGGTCCTGCAGCGTCTGTTGCAACTGACCTCTGAAATGCTCGGTGGTCGACAGGCTAGGGTGTGGGGCGATAAAGAGATTCTTTGCGAAGAGTACATTCCTTTCCTGATCCAACAGGGGACCCGGGTAGTCGTCAGCGTCCGCGATCCGCGCGACATGATCACTTCGTTGGATTATCGAGAACGCGATAATCTGACCGGCGGGCATCGCCCGTTACTGTATAGTTTGCGTGCTTGGCGCAAGAGTCTTGCTTATTGTCTGGCCCACGAAGGCACAGCCAATTTCCACTGGTTGCGCTACGAGGATTTGGTCCAGCATACCGAACGCGAATTGCACCGGTTGGCTGAGTTCCTCGAGGTGGAACCGTTTCCCGATCAGGTTGCCGAGGGTGCGATTTACGGGCAAGACGGAACGCAGTGGTTGGGTAACTCGTCTTTTCAGGACCAGCCGGGGATCGCGACCGGATCGATCGGACGCTATCGCGAGGCGCTTCCTGAAGCCACCTTGCGTTATATCGAAGCGTTATGCTTTCCCGAGATGGTTGCCGCCGGTTACCCGCTTGCTGGCGACGGTCGACTGGATGACAGCGTGGTACAGTCGATGAGTGAGCCGCGGAGCGAGATTCACGCCAAGTTTCCCGCCGATTACAGCTACGCGCCGCACCGCATCGAAGACGAATTAGCGCGGCGGACGATGCTGGCCGCACCCCGCGATGCGTTGACAGTCGAGCAGAAGCGGGAATGGTTCCTGTGGGAAACAGCCTACGAACGGCTGCGGGCCAAGATCTAATCGCGCAACGATGGACAATCGGCCTTCGCCATACTAATGTAGCGAGCATCTGAATTTACCTAGTTCCCGGGAGTCCACCATGTTGCGTCCTGTTTTGACCCTGCTGATCCTGGCCGTTCTGAGCGACATGACATTGGCTGCCGCCGAGCGCCCCGTGCATCTTGTCATCCTGTCGGGGCAATCGAATATGGCCGGCATGAATCCGAAACTGGGGTTCGAGCCCGAAGCGAAAAAACTGTTCCCCGCAGCGGACGTTGTCTACTTCAAAGTTGCACGCGGTGGCCAACCCATTCGACTTTGGCTCTCCGAATGGGATGCCCTGGCCGAAAAGCATCAGCTGAAAACACGCCGTGGACAACTCAAGCCTCAGCAAGATTACTACCAGCAGATTCTCAGCCAATATCAAAAGCTGTTGGCGAAACACCCAGAGCCGGCATCGGTGACCTTCTGCTGGATGCAAGGCGAGCGTGATGCCAAAGAAAAATTAAGCGCGGCGTACGGAGAAGCTTTGAGTCAATTGATTGCCAATTTGCGGCGTGACTTGAAACAACCCAAAATGCATTTTGTGATCGGTCGCCTGAGTGACTTTGGGAAACCGGATAATGAGCATTGGCAAACCGTCCGTAAGATGCAAGTCAGCGTGGCACAGGAGGACGACCATGGTGCCTGGGTCGATTGCGATGATCTCAATAACAAGACCAAAAATGGTGTTGAACGTGACGACCTGCATTACACGCAGGCGGGCTATGAACTGCTCGGTCGACGCTACGCGCGGCAAATGAAGTTGTTGATCGACGCGCAACCACCAGCAGCCAACGGTCAGCCTGAGTAAGCGAGTGCCATCGTTGGTCCGCTACTGTGCCACGCCGGCAATGCATAAGACGGGGGGCGATGCGGTGAAAACGGCGATCAGGCGGCCTGGCGGAGTTTCGCGAAATCGGTGTCGGCCACTGCGACGATATCCAGTTGATGAATCTCAGCTAACGCGACGACATCATCGTGGTCGATGATGATGGTCTTTTCCGCTTCGACTGCCAGGACACTTGCTCCAGCATCGACCAGAGATTCAATCGTTCCGCGCCCGATGGTAGGAACGTCGAATCGCATGTCTTGCTGAGGCTTGGCCACTTTGACCACGGTGAACCCGCCACGCCGGCAGAGTTGGCCGGCTCGGCGGATGCATTGGTCGGTGCCTTCGATCGCTTCCACAGCCAGAACCGCCTGGCTTTTGACGGCCACGGTTTGTCCGACATCGAGACGCCCCATCTCTTTGGCTAAACGCCAGCCGAACTCCACGTCTTTGAGTTGGGCATGCGAGAGTTGCTTGCCAGCGATCTGGCCCGATCCGATCAGGAGTTCAGGGGCGAAGTCCGTCGCCGGTACCAGGGCAATCCCACCTGATTGAAATGCCTTGACCGCAGCCAGTAACATCGAATCGTCGGTCTTGTCCTGCTTCTTGGTGATGAAGTGAGGGAAATACGTTTTGACGGATGTCCAGTCAGGAGCGTGGCGAATCCAGTGTCCGTTGTAAAGCAATTTGTGCTTGAAGAGCTTACCCGCCATGGTGGCGGTGGTGACTCCGTGACGACGGAAAAAACGAATGTGGCCGCCTAACTTTCCTACGCCTAGCGATGTGTACTCATCGCAGATCTCAGCCAGCACCGGGTCGGCATGATCGGTCACGCCAACACAGATGACACGGTGCCCACTCTCCTTTAAGGTCTGGGCGACGTGTACTGGAAAACGACCCCAGGCAGCCAGCAGGCCGATGGACTGCGGTGAGGTGGACTCCGATGAATGAGAATCTGGCGGCGCTTCCATGAGCTGGCCCTTGTCGATGCTGCAGGGAGTGAGGGCGTGCTAGGCGGCTTCGCTACGATCCGGTTGAGCTGAACTTGCTTGGGCGGAACTTGCCTGGGCGGCCAGCTCGTCTACCTTGCGGCTGAGTCGCTTGAGCATTTTTCGCATTTCTGGAAGCTTCTTTTGGGACGCGATGATCGGCCACAGTTCGCGCTCGGCCATCGCGGGCGTGCCCACATAAGTCGCGTTGTCCGGGACATCGGTCATCAACGACGAGGTGGCGGCAACTTTGGCGAAATTGCCGATCTTCAGATGGTCTTTGATTCCCGCCTGACCACCCATCACGACATAGTCGCCGGTCTCACAGCTGCCGGCCATGCCGACTTGCGAACACAGAATGTTGTGTTTGCCGAGTCGACAGTTGTGACCGATCATGACCAAGTTGTCGATTTTGGTGCCGTCGCCGATGGTCGTTGGCCCATACGTGCCGCGGTCAATCGTCGTGTTCGCACCAATTTCGACATCGTCTCCGATTTCAACGCGGCCTAATTGAGCGCCACGCTGGTGTGCGCCCTCGACCGTATCGTAACCAAAGCCATACGCTCCGATCGAAGCTCCGGCGTGAATCACGCTGCGAGCACCGACCTGCGTATCTTCGTAGAGCACCGCGTTGGGGAAAATCGTGACCTCGGGACCCAACACGGTACCCGCCATCAAACAAGCACCTGAGTGAATCGTGCAGCCGTCACCAAGCACCACATCCTCGCCGACACTGGCGGACGGGTGAATGTCGACGTTGGCGCCGATGGTCGCGGACGGATTGATATGCGCCGCCGGACTGATGCCTGTCCGCGCCTGCGTGCGAGGTGGTTGAAAGTGCGTGGCGATCGCCGTGAACGCGCGATGCACGTGCGGCACGGTGATGTAAGCGATCCCTTCGGGTGTGAAGTCGGGTGGAACGATCACCGCGGATGCTGGTGATGCGGTAAGTCGCTCCGCTTGTTTTTCGTCATCCGCCAGGGTGATTTCACCCTCTTGGACGTCGCGGAGAATGGTGGCACCGTGGATTTCTAGTTCACCGTTACCGGTAAGTTCGCCCTCTACGAGTTCGGCGATCTGTGACAAGGTCATGCGCATCGAGGATTCCTTTCCTGAAGACCACATCAGCTGCGGCAGTCATGATGTAGGGAATCTAACCGATCCATGATCTTGAGAACAAGACAAGTCGTCACGCTAGCAGCTTGCATAGCTGGCGCAGGGATCGGATCGCCGGCAGTTCACTGGTCCCCGTTCGGTCCAGTAGCACCGACTGCCAACCGGCTTCTGCAGCCCCCAAAAAGTCATTGCGCACGTCATCGCCAACCAGCAGGATGGCATGCGCGGGGAGGTCGAGTGTTTGCTGGATTGTATGAAAGAAGTTTGGGTGGGGTTTCGCCACACCGACGCGGCTGGAGTAGAACAGGTGCTGATGCCGGTCGAGCGGTGCGAGTTGGTTGCAGATGGGTGGCAGGCGTGCGTCGAAGTTGGAGGCGATCCCGATGGGCAGGCCGAGTGCTTCCAAGTCTGCCCAGGCGGCCGGCACGTCGTCATAGACGCACCAATGCTCCGCTTGCGCGAAGTGATGCCACAGGTTTTGAAAGAGCGTTCCTCCCGCGTCGGGCACGTCGTCAAAAACTTGCGTGACGATGGTTTTCCAACGCCCGTACTCGCGCGCTTCATCGGTCGTATTCCCGCAGTCTGTGGCGAGTTGTTGCAGGGATTCTTGCAGTCGGTCGGCGATGGTTTCTGTATCCAACCGGGAGCCGAACTTCCGACCGTGCGTGGCATACACCTCAGCGGCCGAAGGGCGCGGATAGATCACCGTACCTACCGCGTCCAACATGACAACACGGATCGAGCCAGGGGCGGTCAACATCGCGTCAGTTGAAGAACATGGTCAAAATGTCGTTGGCAAAGACAAAGATCATCAGGCAGAGCAATAATCCGACACCGACCAGTGTGAGCATTCCCTGCACTTTTTCGTTGGGTGGTTTCCGCGTCACGCCTTCGTACAGCAAGAACACCATGTGCCCGCCATCCAATGCCGGGATGGGCAGGAAGTTGAGAATGGCTAGATTCACACTGAGGAAAGTCAGGAACATCAGCAGCCGCGGCACGCCGGCGGAAGCCTCGCGACTTGCCCCTTCAAAGATTCGCAGCGGTCCACCTAAATTGCGGATCGACAGTTTCCCGGTGAACAATTTCTGCAAGACCGAGAGAATTTCTGTGCCGCGTTCGACAGATTCGCGGCAGCCAAGATAGGCGGCTTCGGAAATTGACGAAGCGGTATGGATACGGCTCACTGACTGGAAGCTGAGTCCGCGGTTGAGTGCGAAGTAGGTGTCCGAGGATTCCGTGGTCAGGACAACCGTTTTTTGCTCCTCGCCACGCTGGTACGTGATTTGCCATTTGACATCACCTGGAGTGCCCTGGAATCCAGCGAAGACCAAAGGCCAGTTGTAAATGGAATCGGAGAGTTGTTGGGGTTTTCCATAGTCTTTGCCAAACAGTTTTTCAGCGCGTTCGCGTTCAGCATCCGTTTCTGTCAGGATTTGTAGTTGCGTCAGCGTATCGCCAGATTGCAAACCGGCTTGAGCTGCTGGGGTATTGGCTTCCACCTCAGCGACACGGAGTTTGACCGAGTACGCAATGCCGACATTTTCGATACCGACAAAGGCTCCCAGGCCCATGACCTCGCTCAGCTGGAAGTCGCCGGTCGGGGTGACTTTGATGGTGACGTTCGTCGACGTGTCATCGGTCGGGCTGGTTTCGCCGCTGTCGCTGGTGGGCGTCGCCTGCGCGGGGCGACTCACTTCGAACGTGACCTCCTGGTCGATCAAGTCAGCAAATTGATAGGGCAGGAGCATCGGGTCTGCGATCGATTTTCCATTGACCGAACGAATGACGTCACCGGCCTGGAACCCAGCCGTTTCGGCGGGGGAACCTTGGCGGATAGAGACAATCGGTCCGATTTCCATTTGTAGTCCGGTGAGCCGTAGAGGCATGGGGCGGACGGTCGTTTGAAACTGTTGGGTGCTGGGCTCGCCGGCGGCATCAGGAGTGTCGTTCGTGCGTTCGCAGGTAAAGACGACGTCCTCTCCCAGCTTGGTGGCCAAGAGCCGATACAAATCATTGACGTAGGTTTCACCGCTCTGCGGATCCACTGGCAGGGCCTGGCCATCCACTGCAATGATGCGGTCGTTGACTTTGAGCTCTGGGGTGGCTTTTTCTGCAGAGGACGCCTGATTGACTTTGCTGATAATCGTTTTGCGTCGAGGTGACACTCCGATGGTGGTCAGTTGCGTGAGTTCCCGCAGTTTGGCCGTGGGGGTCAGTTGCACCCAGCGAGTCTCGCCGCCAGGCGCGCGAATGAGCAAGTCGATCGGTTTGGGGACATCATGTAAGCCCGCATGTAAGACGCGAGATTTGAGATCGTGTTCGAACCGCAGGTGCTCGCGTGGTTCGCCGGATTTTTTCAGTTGGATGATCGTGTCTCCGGCCGTCAGACCAGCTTGCCAAGCTGGATCACCGGGCGAGGTCGAACCGATCTCACAGGGCGTGTAGCGGACCCCTGCCAGATAGGCCACCATGGCGAAAATGATGCCGAAGATGAGATTCATGATGACGCCGGCCGAGATGATGGCCATGCGTTGAGGTACCGACTTGGCCGGATAACTGCGGGGATCCAGTTCGACCGGAGCGGCTTCCGTGGTCTCTGACGAGGTGGTTGCTTCCCCCTCGTCAGACGGTTCGCCGTCTGCGGTGGCATCGGTTTGCGCGCGGATCCGTTCTGCCTCTTGTTCGGCATTCATCGGATTATCGTCTTGCCCCAGCATTTTGACGTAGCCGCCCAGGGGGATGATCCCGATCCCGTACTCGGTTTCGCCCCACTGGAATTTGAGCAACGAGCTGGGAATCTGGAACGGACCGATCTTGGGCATCGGGACGTCAAAGCCGACGTAGAACTTTTCACATTTCACTCCACAGAATTTGGCCACGGCAAAGTGTCCAAGTTCGTGGACGAAAATGACGAACCCCAAGCCAATTGCGACTTGAAAGTAATACCAGTACGGTTCTAACGTGCTGAGAATCTCAGATGATGCGGCAATCAAGCACATACCCACCGGGTAACCTCCTGTCGAGCCCAAGCGTCCAGTTGGATCAGCTGGTCGAGGCTCGGATTGGAATCAAAATTATGATTTCCCAAGACTGCACGGCAGGCTGGGACAATTTCAGTAAAGCGTATTTCGTGATCGAGAAATCTCTGTACGGCAGCTTCGTTCGCAGCGTTCAGTACCGCACCGGCGGTGCCGCCGACACGGGCCACCTCGTGCCCTAAGGTCAGGGCTGGAAACCGATGCTCGTCAGGTGGCTCGAATTCAAGGCCAAACCCCGTGGCGAAGTCGAGTTTGTCGGCCGGACCTGAGGTGCGTTCCGGGTAGGTCAGTGCGTATTGGATCGGTAGTTTCATGTCCGGTGGGCTGAGCTGCGCCATCACGGATCCGTCAACATATTCGACCAGCGAGTGAACGATCGATTGCGGGTGGATCACCACGTCGATTTTTTCCGGCTCGATGCCAAATAACCAACGCGCTTCGATGATTTCCAACGCTTTATTCATCATCGTGGCTGAATCGACGGTGATCTTGGGCCCCATGTTCCAGGTGGGGTGATCCAACGCCTGCTCGACCGTCACTTCCGCTAGTTGGGCTGCGGTATGCCGTCGAAAGGGGCCACCGCTGGCAGTCAGAATGATGCGACGAATCTCGTCCTGTTTGCCACTCTGCATCGCTTGAAAGACTGCGCTGTGCTCGCTGTCCACGGGCAGAATGGTTGCACCGCAGCGTCGTGCCAGATCCATCACCAGCGGACCGGCCATCACCAAGGTCTCTTTGTTGGCCAGGGCAACCGTCTTGCCCGCTTCGACCGCTGTCCAGGTGCCCCGGAGGCCGGCGCTGCCCACAATCGCTGCCACAACGGTGTCCACGTCGCTGTGGGAGACGGCTTGCTGAATGCCCTCTTCGCCGTACAGTACCTCAGTCGTCGAGGGCAGATCAGACCANCGAAATTGCTCGGCGTGNTGGCGATCGGTAGCAATGATCCAGCGGGGATTCCATGCTGCTGCCTGCGACGTCAGCTCGGCTAAACGGCGGTGGGCGGAAAGGCCGGCCACCGAAAAACGATCACCTGCGGCAGCGATCACTTCCAGCGTGTTCGTCCCCACACTGCCGGTAGATCCCAAGATCACGATGTTGCGAGCGGACTGTGGCATGAACGAAAAAACGATTTTGCTAGGGAGACCGTGCTAAGAAACGCTTGTCATCGAGGTTGGAAAAGGAAAGAATACCCGCACATCGTAAACCGATTGAGGGCCAACGGTGATGATTGTGACGGCTGGCTTGATTCCTCTGACAAGCGGCAACAATTCTCGCCGAAACGTGTAAACCAAAGCGACAAAATGACTTCAGACAACCGAAGCATTCTAGATTTGCTATCATCCCACGACAACCCTGATTCGCGCCGTGGCAGTTGCTGGGAACCTCCCAACACCATGTATACTTCACATATCGTTCCACTCTACGTCGCTCGCTGATCATGCTGGGGCATTTTCAAAGCTTCGTGAGCGACCAGTGCCGTTCCCTCCCGTGGAAGACACGAAACCTGTAGGAAATCCATATGTCCGACAANGGCTCGTCGAAAAGATCGCCCGACGGTTCGACCAACAATCCCAACCTCATTTTTTACGTGGCTGGCGTCGGAATCGCCATGATGCTGCTGGTCGGTTGGTTCCTGAGTACGCTGAATCAAAACATCGATTACTCGGATCTGGATCTGATTATCGCTGCCAACGAGCGTGTGAGTAAGGAAGACCATCGCCGTGTGCATCCCGAGAAATTCGTGGCGATTGCACAGAAAAATGGCAAGAAAGATGAGATTTTTCATTACGGTACGCTGAAAGAAATCAATCTGGGCCCGACGCAAGTGGAGGGTCAGGTCGAGCGGTGGGCCGCCAATGAGGATCCGCAAGACAAGACGACCGTCTCGTTCTCCACCAACTTGGGGAACACCGAAGGCAATGCGGACTACCTACGGGGCCGATTGGACCAATACCACCTTAAATTCGGGATGTTGGAACCCAGCATTTGGGCGACTTACGGGCCGATCATCCTGTTCACGGTCGTGTTGGTGATGGTCTTGATTTTCATGATGCGTCGCCTGGGTGGCGCCGGTTCTCCGATGCAATTTGGGCGGAGCAAAGGCAAGCTGTACGCCATGGAGGAACTGGGGATCACGTTCAATGACGTGGCGGGCATCGATGAAGCGGTCGAAGAGGTTCGCGAACTGGTCGATTTTCTGCGGATGCCAGAGAAATACCAGCGATTAGGCGGTCGGATTCCCAAGGGTGTGCTGTTGGTCGGTCCTCCCGGTACCGGCAAGACCCTGCTGGCGAAAGCGATTGCTGGCGAAGCAGGTGTTCCGTTCTTCAGTCTGTCCGGCAGTGATTTCGTGGAAATGTTTGTGGGGGTCGGTGCGGCCCGCGTTCGCGACATGTTCCAGCAAGCGGAAACGAAAGCTCCTTGTATTATTTTCATCGATGAGTTGGACGCGTTGGGGAAAAGCCGCGGCAACAGNATCGTTGGCGGTCACGACGAACGCGAACAGACATTGAACGCCCTGCTCGTCGAGATGGACGGATTTGATTCCAACTCCGGGGTCATTGTGATGGGCGCGACCAATCGCCCTGAGACACTGGACCAGGCGCTCATGCGACCAGGGCGTTTTGATCGTCAGGTCTTAGTCGACCGACCGGACATCGGTGGTCGTGAAGAGATCCTCAAAGTGCACGTCAAGAACGTCAAGCTCGACGAATCAGTCGACTTGAAAAAGGTTGCGGCGATCACTCCCGGTTTCGCTGGTGCGGACCTTGCCAACCTGGTAAACGAAGCCGCTTTGCTGGCGGCACGCGGTGAACTGGATTCGGTAACGATGAACGAGTTCAACGAAGGCGTCGAACGTGTCACCGCAGGATTGGAGAAGAAACAGCGCGTCATGCGCGACGACGAAAAAGAACGCGTGGCCTATCATGAGAGCGGTCATGCGCTTGTCGCCTACAGCTTGCCCAACACCGATCCGGTCCACAAGGTTTCGATTATCCCTCGTGGCATGGCGGCACTCGGTTACACGATGCAGCGTCCCGAAGGGGATCGTTTCTTGATGACCAAGTCCGAGTTAGAAAGTCGCATTGAGGTCTTGTTGGGTGGAACGATTACCGAGGAGATCGTCTACAAGGACATTTCCACCGGAGCTCAAAACGACTTGGAACGCGCCACCGAGATTGCGCGAAGCATGGTGATGGACTACGGAATGAGCCAGTTAGGGCGGGTGAACTATCGTGACAGCAACAGTTCCCCCTTCCTGGCGGCTGCGGGAGAACAGCGAGTACACCACCACAGCGAGCAAACGGCCCGTGAAATTGACGAGGAAGTAAAACGGATCATCGACGAAGCGATCGCACGGGTCCGCCAGATTCTCGAGGTCCGTTATAAATCGCTCGAAGCGATGACGCGGCGTCTGATCGAAGTCGAATCGATCGACGCAGATGAGCTCAAGGAGATCGTCGAAGAAAACTCGCCGGGACCCTTGGTCGTGCCCGGAACGTCCATCGAGCCCGAGCAACCCGCGGATATTTCGGGAGAAGACGATCGCGGGTCGATCGAACGCAGTGGCTAAGCCAACGTGGTTGCTCAGTGGCCGTCAACGATTTCGTTTGACCTGCCGGGCGCGTTCCGCGTCGTAATCCGGATTCGGCGTTGGCATTTGAGCGTCTACGGTTTGTCGCCAGGCCCGCAGGCGAGCGAGCAGCTGTTGCGCGGCCTGCGGATGTTGTTCGGCGAGATTGTGTTGCTCGCCGATGTCTTGCGACAGGTCATACAGCGCCAGGCTCTGGTCCTCGTGGAACTCGATTAATCGCCAATCTCCCGATCGGATGGCGCTGTACGGGCTGTCGCCTCCGGCATGGTAATGCGGGTAGTGCCAGAATAGATCGCGTTCGAATTGGGTGTTGGGATCACGCATCAACGCGACNAGGCTCCGGCCATCCACCGCCCGACTGTGACGTGCATCGCCTGCAGTTCGGGTCGCTTCCAGGAAGGTGGGATACAGGTCCGTTGTCATGATCGGTTCGTCGGAAACGCTGCCGGGGACGGTGACGCCAGGCCAGTGCATGATGGTCGGTACGCGCACCCCGCCTTCGTAAGCAGAACCTTTGCCACGCCGTAGCGGCAAGTTTTCGGTGAAGCCGTCATGTTTGCCGTAACGTTGCGTCAGTCCGCCGTTGTCGGAGGTGAAGACCACGAGTGTTCGGTCGTGCACGCCACTGTCTTTCAGCTGTTGGAGCAGACGTCCCACGCTTTCATCCAGACTGGCTACCATGGCCGCGTATTGTGGATTCTTGTGCACTGCTTGAGCGTTGACTTTGTCGGTGAAATGTTGCACCAGCTCGCGACGGCCCTGGATGGGTGTGTGGGGCACGTGGTAGGCAAAATACAGAAAGAACGGTTGCGCTTTGGCGGCCTCGATGAACTCGCAGGCGCGATCCGTCAGGTAGTCCGTCAAATAGTTCGTGCCGGCAGCCGATTGAGTCCCCTTGAGTAGATAGCCGCGCGTCCCCGGTGGTTTCTGGTATGAGACATCAAATCCCTGCTCAGTGGGTTCTGTGCCCGGTGCATTGCGCCCCGCAAGATGCCACTTGCCAACGTGCCCCGTTGTGTAGCCGTTTGCTTTGAGTGCTTCGGCAATGGTGACATGCCGTGCTTCGAGTTGCTTGGTCCAATCCGGAATTCGTAGCTTGGCGAACGGCCGATTTTGCCCCGCGATGAAGTCGGTGAGATGAAGTCGCGCGGGATACATGCCCGTCATGATCGACGCACGTGTGGGCGAGCAGACGGTGCACGCCGCGTACGCCTGGGTGAACTTCAATGATTGTTTGGCAAGCGCATCGAGATGCGGTGTCTCGTAGAAATCGCTGCCAAAACACCGTAGGCCAGTCCAGCCTAAATCATCGGCCAGCAGCAGGACAACGTTCGGTCGCTCCTCTGCTGCGCGGCAGAAGCCGGACAGGCAGAGCACAACGTGGATCAGGAGGGCGACGCGCCGGAAAGAGAACATGATCGGTACTCGTCGAAGTGGTGAAAACGTGATCCGCAAAGGTGACTGGTGCCGGGCGNCGGTGGCCTGGCAGACGCCGACAGCTTTCGATTCTAGTCGCAAATGGGAACGCTGTGGCGCATCTCGGGGGCAAGTTCGTTTCAGCAGCAAGCTGTCACGTTGCGCAGATCAGNACGCCAGATCAGGGCGCCAGAGCGGGGCGTCTAACGGAGTTGCCGAAGTTGTTCGCAGGTGTGACTCAGATCTGCTGGTAGAGGAGCGCAGAACTCCACCTCCTCCTGGCTGATCGGATGTTTCAGTTTGAGTCGTTGTGCGTGGAGAGCATGGCGCGCCAGGACCACGTCACCGGCGGGCATTTCCCCTTGCAGCTCTCCCAGCGTGATCTGGCTGCGCCCTCCATAGAGACGATCGCACAGGACGGGACAACCGAGATGCGCCATGTGGACGCGAATTTGGTGAGTCCGCCCGGTCTTGGGCAGCACGCGGACGATCGCAAATCCTCGCCAGCGTTCGACGACTTCGTAGACCGAACGGGCATCGCGACTGGTGCTGTGTCCTTCGCGGATGGCCATCTTTTCACGTTGATAGGGGTGCATTCCGATGGGTTTCTCGATCACGCCTCGGTCGAACTCCGGCGTCCCGGCCACAATGGCAAAGTATTCTTTTTCCGTCGTTCGTGCTTCGAATTGAGCAGCCAGCCGTAAATGGGCTTCGTCGGTCTTGGCGACTACGATGACACCACTCGTGTCCCGGTCGAGTCGATGCACGATGCCAGGCCGCGTGGCACCGCCGACCGAGCTGAGATGTTCGAAATGAAACGCTAAGGCGCTGGCCAAGGTTCCCGACCAATGCCCTTTGGCGGGGTGCACGACCATTGCCGGCGGCTTGTTGACCGCCACCAGGTGATCGTCTTCGAAGAGGATGTCCAGTGGGATATCTTCCGGCTCTGGACCGGTCGCTTCGCGGCGAGGGAGGATGACCGAGATCGCTTGTCCAGCTTGTAGGCGGTAAGCCGGTTTCGCGGGACGGTTGTCGACCAGCACTTCACCAGCGGTAATCGCGCGGCGCAATTGGACTCGGCTGAATTGAGGCAACTGGGCAGCCAGAAACGCATCCAGTCGGGCCCCAACGGACGTCTCGTCGGTCACAAAGTCCGCAGGGTCCGAGTCCGTCATTCGGGCGCGTCGGTTGCTGCGTCAGCGTTGGCGTCGCTGCCGGCATCATCGGACGGCGGCGCAGGCTCGGATGACTCCGAGGTGGAACTTTCATCCGTAGCGGCACCCTCGGCATCAGGCTTCTCAGCCGGAGGGTTTTCGGCAGGCGCTTCCGCAGGTCCTTCAGCTGGGGGCGTTTCAGCTGGCGTTTCGGCCGGTGCTTCCGCNGGAGGCGCTTCAGCAGGTGCTTCCGCCGGAGGCGCTTCAGCAGGTGCCTCGGCCGGAGGATTTTTATTATCAAGCGATGAGCCGATGCCTTCAAAGGAAATGCCGTCGCCGTCCAGTGAGATATCGGGTGCGGCAGGCAGGTCGTTCCCGGCACCGCCTGGTGTCATGCCGGGGACCGATGGCATGGCGGGCGGTCGCGGCTTTTGCTTGGCAAACCAGTCGAGGAACGCGACGTTGTTCTCGTTACTCAGAAAGGCCATGCGCTCTTCAGCATATTTTCCCAGGGCGGAGGCGCTGTCTTTGGCAATTGTTTTTTGATAGTACGTTTTGGCCTGGTCCACGTCACTCAGCGACTCGTATGCCTTGCCGAGGCCCAGGAACACTTGCTGTTGCAGCATCGTGCCGCCTTGGTTCTCAACATCCTTGTAGATTTCAATTGCATCGTTGATTTTTTTCGTGGCGTCTTCACGATTCATCCGCAGTTCCTGAATACCGGTCGCCAGTGTGCGATCGGCTGCGGTCTTGCGTGCCCAGTGGCCAGCGGGGCTCCCTTGGTACTCATCGGCCATTTCGGTCAGCGCTTCGGTATCTGCCGTGGTGCCGGAGAGTGCTTCGTCGAGCGCTTCCCAGCCTTGGGCCAGCTTGGTTTGTTCGGAGTTGGAACTGTAGGCCCAGACCGCGATACCGATGACCAGGACCCCGACGGCAACTGCCCCGATCTTGCTACCGAGTTTGATCTGATCTGCGTATTGGTCGTAGATCGCAGCCAGTTCATTATTTTGAAGCTCGTGTCGGCGTTCACTCTTCATGGTGCTACATTCTGCATGGGGTGCATTTGTGTTTCGTCAGGGCAAGTATATGGGTGCTGTCACGAGAGCGTCAAGAGCGGCGTAACTGCTTGTTGGGTAAGCTCTTGGCGTCGCACTGCTGAGTCTCTGTGGTCTCGGAGCTGCCAGTTGGGCCGGATTTGGCGGGTTGACATCACACCCTAGGCGATGGGGCCGATGCCCGATAGGATCAGGGACATGTTGGATGGATTGAACCCAGAGCAGAAGGATGCGGTCAGCACCCTGGCAGGTCCGTTGCTGGTCCTTGCCGGAGCGGGGACTGGCAAAACGCGGGTGGTGACATTTCGGATTGCCCGATTGATCCAAACAGGCATCCGTCCGGACCGCATTCTGGCCGTGACATTTACCAACAAGGCGGCTGCTGAGATGCAGGAACGTGTGGGAGAGTTGCTCCCGCCGCGCATCGAAGAACGTCCCGTTGTGTCGACGTTCCATTCCCATTGCGTCCGCATTCTTCGTCGGCATGCGCCCAAATTGGGGTATCCCGAGAAATGGGGGATCTGTGACCGTGGCGACCAGGAGGGGATTGCCCGCGATGTACTCCGTGAGATTCGGGTACCGTCCGAGACGATGCGGCCCGGTGATCTGCTGTATGCCATCAGCCGGTGGAAGAATCGTTCCTGTGATCCTCAGCAAGCGGTCACGGAGAGCCAGACAGACAAAGAGCACGTGGCTGCGGCCGGCTATCGTCGTTATCAGAACGCGTTGCAAAACCGTGGCATCATGGATTTCGATGATCTGCTGGTAAATACCGAGCGTCTGTTTGCCAAGTTCGAAGAAGCGCGACGTGAAGAGGCGGCGCGATTCGATCACCTGTTGATCGACGAATATCAGGATACCAACGGTAGCCAGTACGGGATTGTGAAATCGCTGGCCCAAGATCATCGCAATCTTTGCGTAGTAGGGGACGATGATCAGTCGATTTATGGTTGGCGCGGAGCGGAAGTGGCTCACATTCTGAACTTCACCAAGCACTGGCCGGAAGCCAAGACCGTGCGGTTAGTTCGCAACTATCGCTCGACCGAAGCAATCATCGAACGTGCCAACACGTTGATTACCTTCAACCGAGAACGCTATCCCAAGCAGTTGATTGCGGCACGCCAAGGCGGTCAGAAGCCGCGGATTGAGCAATTCAAGAACACTGAGGAAGAAGCGGCTGCTGTGATTGCCAATATTCAGCAGGTGATTGCCCAGCCCGATTGGGAGCCGCGCGACATCGCCATCCTGTTTCGTACCAACGAGCAGCCACGGGCTTTTGAAACGGAATTGCGCAAGGCCAATCTGCCCTACGTCTTGATCGGTGGCAAGTCGTTTTTTGATCGCAAGGAAGTGCGCGACGTCTTGGCCTACATCAAAACGATTGCCATGCCTCGTGATGAGATGAGTTTGTTGCGGATTATCAACAAACCACCGCGTGGTATCAGTCAGAACACGATTGAGAAACTTCGGCAGCAGGCAGTGGCCGCGGGTGAACCTGTCTGGAATATCATGTCGCGTTCGGCACCAGCCACCGCACTGGCGCCGAATGCCCAACGCGCGGTCGAAGGATTTGTTTCGCTGATTCGTTACTTTCAACAGCAACAAAAAAGTAAATCCCTGACCAGCTTGCTGCGGGAATTGTTAGCCAAGGTGAAATACCAAGCGGATTTGGCGCGGCAGTATCCGGATCCGAACGAACAGCAGTCACGTTGGGCCGCTGTGGAAGAGGTCATCAACGCCCTGGCTGCATACGAGCAAAAAGCAAAGCAGCCCCGCCTGGGTGAGTTTGTCGATGAGATTCTGCTGGAAGGTCGTGAGTTTGGCGACTCGAAAGAAAAACAGATGAAAGGCAACGCCATTGTCCTCATGACGTTGCATAGCGCCAAAGGATTAGAGTTCCCGCATGTTTACATGGTGGGGATGGAAGAAGGGATCTTGCCGCATCATCGGAGCGTGGCAGAAGAGGGCAAGGCGATCGATGAGGAGCGTCGACTCTGCTATGTCGGCGTCACTCGAGCGCAGGAATATCTCACACTCAGTATGGCGTTGACGCGCATGAAGTGGGGCAAGCCACGGGAATCTCAGCCGAGTCGCTTTCTGTTCGAACTGATTGGCCAGGCCGACAACGTACACGGCGCGCAGCAACCCAAGAGCCGCGCTGCTCATGAACGGCACACTCAGCAACGCGCCGCGGCCAAAAAACGGGCGTCGACCGCCCGTACCGCACGCCGCCGAAAGTGGGGCCAATAGTCCACACGGTGCGTCACCCTGCACACCGCGGTAACGCCGCTGTTGCCCAAGCGCCGCTGTTGCCCAAACGCCGCTGTTGCCCAAGCGCCGCTGTTGTCCAAGCGCCGCTGTTGCCCAAGCTGGACTATGGCTGCTTGACCAACGCGTCGAGGAATCGGAACAGCTCCTGGGTCGCGGGATCGTCCGGTCGTCCCAGGTCATCGTTGAGTTGACGATGGTTCGTGTCCCCTTTGCCGTATGCCTTGGCCGACACATCAGCCGCTCGTAGGACTTCCTCAAGTCGTCGCGCTTGCGCACGTGTATCCGGGTTGCCCGAAAAGTAGAGNAGGAGAAACGGTGGAATCCCCTTTGCCTTGGCGACATGAGTGACGGCGGAAAAATCGACATGCTTTTCGGGGTCATTCCCGAATTTTTGACGATGCCCAAAGGTGAACATCTTGCCGCCGTAGAGCATTTGCCGGTGCTCAGCGGTCATGATGATTTTGGGAATGTCGTAGGTGTCACCATCGACAGGCACGCATCCTCGCAGGACGTCGAAGGAGATCTTGTGTTCTTTCAGATAACGGTCGTCCGTGCAGAGCAGGGCGGCCAGTTGGGCGCCCGCAGAGTGGCCGCCCACAAAGATGCGTTGCGGATCACCTCCGTAGCGGGCGATGTTCTGGTGCACCCAAGCCAGCGCCTGAGCGACATCGCGGGTCAACACATCCATGGTGACGTCGGGGAGGAGACGATAGTTTGTCGATACGAACACAAAGCCGCGCTCTGTCAGAACCTTAGGCTTTAAGGCAACCTCGCCCTTGTCACCGGCCCGCCATCCGCCACCGTGGATCCAGAACATCACCGGTAACTTGTCCGCACCGGATGCTGCGGGCGTGTAAACGTCGAGCACTTGGCGCTCGTGGCCGTTCTTCACGTAGGGAATGTTCGCGGTGCGCTGCTGTGCCTGGCAGATATTGGCCAGGCTGCTCAGCAGTACCAGGGCGAGAAGCTGATGGAATTTCATGACAAACTCATGCGTAAATGTCGTGGAGACAGAGGGACGACCCGGAAAAGATAAATCGTTGGCGTCGACGGCTTGTTACTCACCCATCAACTGAGCGATTTTTCCTTCCATGGCCTCAGCCCACATCTCGTAGCCTTTGCGATTTGGGTGTAGCAGGTCCGGCATGATCGACTTGGGCAAGTTTCCGTCATCTCCTAAAAACGTTTCGTTGATGTCGAGATAAAAGACCTGCTTGTCGTCCGCCAGCTTGCTGATCCGTTGGTTGATGGCGTCATTGATCTTGCGCAATTTGTCGCTGGGAGTTGCACCGCGAGGAAAGATGCCCAGCAGGAGGACTTTGGTCTTGGGCAGCTTCTTGTGCAGTCGGTCGACGATGGCTTGGATGCCGGCCGCCGTGTGTTCGGGGGCATCTTGTCGGTGACCGGTGTTATTGGTGCCAATCATGATCACTGCCAGACGCGGGGTGATGTCATCCACTTCGCCGTGGTCGATGCGCCACAAGACTTGTTCCGTGCGGTCGCCGCTGAAGCCGATGTTAAAAGCATGTCGTTTGGCGTAGTATTTTTCCCAAACCGGTTTGCCGGCTCCTTCCCAGCCGTGCGTAATGGAATCGCCAATCATCAGCAAATCGACTCGCCCCTGCTCCTTTTTGTCAGCCAGCTTCTGCTCATGCCGCGGCTGCCACCATTTCACCGCCCATTTGGCCGTTTGCACTTCGGGTTCCACAGCCTTGATGGCTGCCGCCTTGTCTTCGGCCTGTAAGCCGCAAACGTGCAACGCGAGGGTGATGAAACTCAGACAAAGCAAGCGACGGATCTTCATAATGACCCCCTAAGGTGCAGACTGTGGAACGTGTGGTGACATTGGCGTCTTATCATAATGCAAGTGCCGTCCGTCTGCAGCTTGTTCGGGATTGGCGAAACATGTCTGCGTCCCGTATTCTACAATGGAGCGAAGAACCAACACGTGTTGGAAGCATCAACTGGAGCCACGTTGCCCATGTCCGCAGCTGTTTTCTACGAGTCACATTCCCATACACCCCTTTGCAAACATGCGACTGGTGAGCCAGAGGAGTATGCCGCCGTCGCCGCCCAACGCGGGCTGCACGGTTTGATTATTACCTGCCACAATCCAATGCCCGATGGTTTCTCGGCCCACGTGCGCATGGCTCCCGAGCAGTTTGATGAATATGTTGACATGATCGCACGCGCTCGAGAAACGTGGGCAGGTCGTGTTGACGTGCGGATGGGGCTCGAAGCCGATTATTTCGAAGGCTATGAACCGTGGCTGGAAAAGCAGTTGAGCAGTTCGGACTTTCATCACGTGCTGGGGTCCGTGCACCCACAGATTGCAGAATTCAAAGAACGTTACTGGAATGATGACGCTTTCGAGTTCCAGCAGACCTATTTCAAGCTACTGGCGCAGTCCGCGGAAACAGGGTTGTTCGATACCCTGGCGCACCCTGATCTGATCAAGAACCAGACGGCAGATGCGTGGTGTACGGATAAGATCATGAGTGATATCAAGCGCGCCCTCGATCGGATCGCCCGGACGGGTGTGGCGATGGAACTCAATACCTCCGGGTTGAATAAGAAGATTGCGGAGATGAATCCATTTCCGGAGATGCTCGGTGAAATGCGTGCCCGCCAGATTCCTGTGGTGATTGGTGCGGACGCCCATGTCCCAGAACGTGTCGGTGACCGCTATCTCGATGCCTTGGATCTGTTGTCGCGTTGTGGCTATGAATCGGTCAGTTTCTTTCTGGAACGGCAACGTCGGGATGTGCCGATCTCCGAGGCCCGGGAGTGTCTGAGTGCTGCGGAGCCAGCACCCACATCGTGAGTAGCGCAGCGCGGACGCGATAGCTGACGAGCAGCTTGCACTGCATGCACGTGGCGCAGCGCGTACTCAGCGCGTACTCAGCGCGTACTCAGCGCGCACGTTGCGCGATTTACCTCTGCATGCATTCACGTGATTGCTGGGCCGTTGGCAGATTTTTCCGATTGGGCAAAGTTTAACGCAAGTTCCATCGGCAATCGGTCGATCATGTCCCAACGACTCTGTTCCAGGGGGGGAACCTGGTAATCACCAGAGGACGCGATGAAAATACAGCCCTTGCGGCATGCTTATGCCCCCCTTACGTTCGCGCTGTTGGCCCTGTCTACAGTGGCCGCGCCGACATTTGCACAAACTCGTGACTCGGTCGCAGAGACCGCTCCACCGCGACGTCTCAGGGCGTCCGATGTGGTGCGCTCGACGACAAGCACGTCAAATGGCAAATACCGAGATCTGGTGAGCACGGGTGTGATTCCCAAACGGCGGCGGCCGGCTCCCAACGTCGGTTTCGTACCGCGTCACGAGCAAGATCGATCAGCCGGTGCAGTCCGGCCGGGGACTTCCTGGCAAGCAGAAGCTTCCGATACGTTGACTCGGGGTGTTGAAGCGGGAGCGAACGAGCGAGGGGCCACGCTGGAGCCGATTTCGAGCGAGATTCGTCAGGTGCTTTACGACGAGACCGTTGAGGGCGCTGGGGAATACCTGGAAGGTGAATTTCCGATCGGTCCCGCAGGCGGTGACTGTGTTTCATGTGGCGGTTGTCAACACTGTACTCCCGGCCATTCATGGCTCGGGCGTTTTGAGTTCTTTGTGGGCTCCCATGGTTTCACCGGTCCGGTCAATCGGGGTGAAACGGGAAGCTTCGGGTTCCATGAAGGCTTGAATTGGAGTCGCCCGTTGTGGCACTTAACCCACGGTCTGTTGACTGCGCAAATTGGTTTTCGGGCGACCCAGAGCAATCTCTCGGGATCGACTTTTGGCAGTAGTATTCGGCATCAATCCTTCTTGACGGGAGGCATTTTTCGCCGTTCGGATTGGGGCTTGCAGGGCGGTATCGTCTTGGATCACCTGACCGACGACTTTTACGAAGATTTGTCTCTCACTCAGTTGCGTGGCGAGCTGAGTTGGAAGTTTCCTTGTGATCATGAATTGGGATTCTGGTTCACGGCAGCGACGCGTGACGAAGGCGTGGCCACCGATATTGTTGGGCAGTTACAGCTCAACGAAGGGGAATGGCAGCCGAATGACATTTTGGCCTTCTTCTACCGTCGGCGCCTTTGCCAACCGGGTGCGGAAGCCCGTTTCTACGTCGGAGCGACCAGTAATAGCGATGCGATACTCGGTGGCGACTTGCGTCTGCCGCTGACGCCTTGTCTGACGTTACGTAACTCGCTGACGTACCAGAAACCGCGTGAGAGTGACTCGTACGTGGGGCCAGCTAACGAAGCTTGGAACGTGGCCTTGACGCTCGTCTGGACACCCTATGGCGGGCCCTGTATTGATTACTCGCGACCGCTGTTGGATGTCGCCGATAACGGCAGCTTCCTGGTGGACCGTCGCTAGCTGTTGACGGCTGGTGGCTGGTGTATCTACCGAGTAACGCACGCGCCTCCGGGTTGGCCTCCGGGGTTGGAGTGCAAACTGCACACACCACACGCAGCGCCCCTGCCACACAGGTTGGCAACGGTGCGCTCTCCCCACCACGGAAAAGATGAGGCGAGTGGTTTGGAGACGCGGTCAGCGCGCAGCGAGGTGACGCTGGCGGATCAGGATGGGTTGGTTCCTGGTCGGGCAACTACGCGGCGTTGACCATGCGGGCGTGATTGGCCCAGGTGACCCAGTCGCGGACTTCGCTGATATCGGGTTGCTTGCCGTTTCGCAGGATGCGTTTGCCGGCGTTGGTGGCCACAAAAGGTTCCACTTTGGCCCACAAGGTTTCGACCGAACTGGCAGCCAGTTGCTCCGTTGTTTCGACACCGCAGGCGACGAGGATCTGGGCATCATGTCCCCGCAGTTGCGGGATGCGAACGCACATTTCGGTTTGCAGTTGCCAGCGTTGAACGGTGGCGGCATTGGTGCGTTCGTGATCGATGCTGTCGGCGATGGTAGCTGCATCAGTCCGCAACAAGTCAGCGACCGAATGGATACCCGCAGCGGCCATTCTTTCGGCCATGCGAGGGCCAATGGACGGGGCATCCACCACATCGTCGGCCAGTTCCAAGTAATGTTTCAGGCCGTTGCCGTGAGCCATCGAGAGGACGTTGCGTCGCGGATCCTGGTGCTGCGAGGTTTCGGTGGTGCCGTCCTGCTGCGCCTCGTGATCTGCGGTGGATTGGTTGCGTCGTCGCGATGGATTCGGGTGGTTGTCCGAGCGGTGCTGTTGGCCGGACAGAATACTTCCATAATCGTCATCGTTGACCACGCCGTCGCCATTCCAGTCACGGCTCCAGCGCGACCATTTACCGCGTGCTCCGCGGGCGGATCGAATCCAGTCTGTTAGACGCGACAATTCGTAAGCGGAACCTGAATGGATGATATCGCGACCATGTTTTGTGTTGGCGAAAGCCTCGACACGATCGAGCAGGCCGCTGGGATGGATCTTGCTTAGTTCGTCGGGGTCGGTAATCCCACAAGCGACCAGAATCCGCGCGTCGTAGGGACGCAGGTTGGGGACGCGACAGCAGAGCAAGGTTTCTGCTTGCCAGACACGGATCATGTTGGCCGTGATTTCGGTGTGGGACAAGCGTGCCGCGAGATCGCTCGGGACAATCCGCAGCAGGTCGCCGATGCGCTGGATTCCCGCCGCACGCATGCGGGCGGCATAGCGTGAGTCGAGTGAGGGGGTGTCTTCGATCGGACTCAACTCGGTCACGTAGAATTTCGACGAGGTGCCGTCATAGTACTGAGTGGCGGTCAGGCGATTGGGAGAGTCGGCATGTGGTTGACCACGTCGTTGCCGACCTGCCTGTGCGTGAGTCGAGCGTTGGCCCGGCGAGGAGGATTCCAGATGTTCTTCAAAATGATACGGCTCCGCATCATGGTGGATGAACGCCCCGTGGGTGCTGACCGGTTGGTGAGGTTCAGCGGAGTAGCGTTCGACCGTTTCGAAATCGATGCCGCTGCCATTCGCGACACGTCGCCGCGCTGTCCTGGGTAATTCGCAGACCCACATGTTGCGCCAACGGAACAATTGGACGATGCGTTCTTCGCCAGTGAGCGCGATGATCTGTTGGCCCTGTTCACCGAGCTCGTGTAGAAACTCAATGGTCGCTTCGGCCCAGTCGGCATCCAGGTTCACACAGATATCGTTGAGCACCAAAGGTAGTTTGATGTTCTGGCGTCCATAGGCATTGACCAGTGCGAGACACAGGCTGAGGTAGACCTGGTCACGAGGGCCGGTTCCGAGTCGGTCGTAGTCGACTCGTTCGCCATGGGCATCTTCGATCCACAGCGCACGGTGTGCTGTCAGGTGAATCTGACGCAATTCATTGCGCGTGATCCGTGCCAGGATTTCGGATGCTTCTTCGAGAGTGGACGAGCGTCGCTCATTGCCCTCACGCCGCAGTTGTTCTTCGATGGTTGCGATGCGGTCGGTCAACTCACGCCGTTCTCTTGCGTTGCGGAGTTGATTTTCAATGTCGGCAAGTTCGCGTTCGTTTCTTTCCACACGACGATCGTAGCGGTCATCATGACGCCAGGGTAATTCATCACTTTTCTCGCGCAGTTCGTTCAACGCGGAGTGTATGGAATTCAGGTGCCATTGGAGACTGTCACGTCGATGCAGCAAACGTTTGATTTCCGAGTCTGCCACTTCCAGCCAGTCACGCTGCTGTGCGGATTCAAACGAATCGGTCGGTGACCGCAAAGACTCGAAGTGGTAGGCGTGGTGTCGATACAGCGAGGTCGTGTCGACGGCATGCTCGACTTGCAATTTGTCGAGATATTCACGACGACGCACCATCAGACGACGAATGGCGGTCTGCATGGCGACTTCGCACTGACGTAATCGTTCCAGTTCATTGCCGGATAGGTGCGGTCGATCGCTGGCCGAACGGCTTAACTCCAGACACAAACGGTGGACATCGTGGCGCATTTGCTGGAGCGTTGCATCCCACTTGACCCGGCCCAGTCGATGGAAATAGTCCGCTTCACCCAGGCGGACTGGTTGCGCGGCCGCGTTTTGCAGTTCGCGGATTTCGGTTTCAATGCGGGCCAAATAATGTTGCGGCGACGTCTGCAGTTCCGCAGCTGGCGGTACCTCACTCAGGTCGGAGCGAAACTGCTGTTGTTGCACGCGGCTACGTTGGGTTTCGAGATCTTGTAGCGTGTCGCGCCAACGCTGTAACTGGTATTCCATGTCGTCCAAGGCGACGTACCAGTCTCCTGGGATGGAGGCTTGCTGTGGGGGCATGTGATCGGTTTGCGTCCGCGACCAGCGACGTCGTTCCTCACAGGACGAGATCGCTTGATTCACTTGGTGCAATTCATCCTGCAAGGCACTCAGTTGCCGTTCGGCGGCGGTGACTTCTTCGGTCCAACGAGGTTGGTCCTGCGTCCAGATTTCTCCATGTCGGCGACCCGTGCCCGCGTGTGCTTCGACATCCGCTTCGATTTGGGCGCGTCGCTGCTGCAGCGTTTCCAGCGAGACGTCCTGGTGGGGGATCTCGGACAAGCGGCGTCGAGACTCATTGAGCGTTGCGAGCAGTTCGCGGCGCTGTCCGTAGTTTTGATGGTTGCTGGTAAGACCAAAGCCGGTGGCAATGGCGCCGTCGACCAAACGATCGATGCGATGTCGGTCACGGAAGCTGAAGGCGAAAACGCGGTCAAAGATGGCTTCGTCGATGCCACTCAGCATGTCTTGCACGCGATGCGATTCGACGGGCAGGCCGTATTCATTCTCGATGGCGAAATTGCCGCGTCGCGAACCATCGTCATGACGACAGATAGTTTGGCGACCATAGCGTCCCTCGACCGTCAGCGAACCACCGGAGCGAGGTGCGTCCGCGCCAATGTACTGTTCGCGCGTGTGGGGATCGAAGCCATAGAACATCGAACGCACGAAGTCGACAAGCGTCTTTTTGCCCGCTCCGCGTGGACCGTAAAGGACGTTGAGTCCACCGGAAAAGCCATTGAGATCCAGGTCAGACCAAACACCGAATTGATTCAAATTCAGATGCGAGATTTTCACAGCATGACTCCTTTCATGACTGCTTCTAGCGATGGCTTACGAGTCGCCGGGTCAGCGACAGCAGTGGAGTTCCTCTCCAACAGAATCAGCCATCGACGCGGGCTGTCGACATATGACGGGCAGAATATTAGCGAAAGTTTGTAAATTTTGCTATGTCGATTTCTGCCGCGATGCTAGCGACGGCGAGGCGAGCTTTCGCTACCCCGGCTCGCCCGCTAGGATGGACCCCCGAGTCGCCGGTGAGACCGCGGGCCGCTCGCCTAACTCAAGTCCCCTATCCTCTTTCACCAGCCGAGCAGTCGTTGCCTGCAGGCTGCCATGTCACGGCACGATGTCCAGCGAGAAGTCGACAGCGATTGTGTTGCGGGTGACCGAATTCAGCGAGAGCAGTGCGGTGGTCACGCTGTTCACGCGAGATTGGGGGAAAATCTCGGCATTGGCCAAGGGTGTGCGACGCCCCAAAAGTAGCTTCGACTCTGCTATTGACCTGTTATCCGTCTGTCGCATAGTGTTCCTCCACAAATCGTCCGACGCTCTCGACTTGCTGACGGAAGCCAAGTTGGAACGTCGCTTTCGTGCGTGTACCCGCAACTTGTCTCGTCTCTATGCAGGGTACTACGTGGCGGAATTACTCAACAAACTCACCGATGAAGGAGATCCTTACCCCGAGGTGTTTGACTGCGCGGACGCTACGTTGTTGCAGTTGGACGGCGACTCAAGCATCGTGACGACCTTGCTGCGTTTCGAACTGACCGTCTTGCGCTTGTTGGGCCATTTGCCGGCGCTCGCGGAATGTGCGGGATGTGGCCAGGCTTTGGAGCATGGCAGGCGAGTCGCTTTTGGACAGTTGGAAGGTGGCGTTTTGTGTGCGCTTTGCAGACCAGGGAAACGCCAGGTCGTGAGCGTATCGGCCGAGGGAATTGAACTGATGCAGAGTCTTATTTCGTCACCGACGGTCACTTCCGAGGCGCTGACCGCGACGGGAGAAGTACGCGGGTTGATGGCCGCCTACATCAGTAACCTGTTGGGGCAGCGACCGCAAATGCACCGTTATCTGGGCATTGACGAGACACGACCGAGAGATCACAAGCAGCGATAGAACAGAAGTTGGCAAACCACGAGGCTTGTCTGATTTGGATGAGCCAGTTGCGGACAAGGATGTGCCGAATGGACCGAAGGAACGTTTACTGGATCGCAGGTGTGTCATGGTTCGCCCTCACCGTGTGTGGGTGCAACCTGTACAACTCGCGACCAGACTTCACCTCGTCTTCCCTCACCGAATTACCCGCCAGTCGAACGGTACAGAATCCGGTATCGCATCCGCCACTGGATCACGACGACAAGGACGGATTTCGGCTACAGGATTTTAATGTCGATAATCTGAACTCGGCCGTGAAGAAAGCGGCTGGTAAGGACACGAATCCTGAGGTGGCACGCACCTTGTACGTGGAGGCTGAGGCGAAATATCAGCAAGCGTCGGCGGCTGTGTCACAAAGCAGTGAAAAAACGGCTTTGTTTGAAGATGCCGCCAAGGGCTTCAGGCAGGCTGCGGCGCGTTTCCCCGAATCGCAATTGGAAGAAGACGCTCTGTTCCTGGCGGCAGAAAGCCTCTTCTTCTCCGATCAATATCCCAAAGCCTCGGAACTGTATGCCGAATTGCTGAAGAAATACCCCAATTCGAAACATCTCGACACCATTGAGTCGCGGCGATTTTCGATCGCCAAGTATTGGCTGGATGTGGAAGATCAGAAACCAGAGTCTTTTTATCAGATGAATCTCACCGATCGGTCCTTGCCATGGCGCGATCGCTTTGGACACGCTGTGAAAACGTTTGACCGGATTCGGTTCGATGACCCCACGGGCAAGCTGGCTGACGATGCGACGATGGCCCAGGCGAATGCTTATTTTCGTAAGGGCGAGTATTTACGGGCAGATCAGCTGTATGGCGACTTGCGCGAGACGTTTCCGTCAAGCGAACATCAATTCCACGCCCATCTGTTTGCGGTGGAAGCCAAGTTGAAAAGCTACCAGGGACCGGACTATGCCGGTGACGCGTTGAAAGAGGCGGAAAAGCTGATTGTGACCATGCGTCGGCAATTCCCACAGCAATCCGAAGAACAGCTGAAATATCTCCAAGGTGCCTATGCCGAAGTACGTTACCGACAAGCGGAACGTGAAATGTTTATGGGGCGGTTCTTTGCACAACGCGGACGCAATAAATCGGCTCGATTCTATTACCAAAGTGTCTTGGATGACTTCCAGGATGTGCCGGTGATGGTGGAAAATGCCACCCAGCAGCTGGCGGCACTCGAAGGAAAACGGGACGCGCCGGTGGATCGGTGGGGATGGGTGGAAGAATGGTTACCCGACTCGGATGGCGCTCCACCGTTGATCATGAATAACCCGGCATCCACACTGAATCGTTAGCATGCAGCACTGGTACGACAAGCATCCTGAACAACGCCCTCGGCTAGGCACGTTGATTCGCTCGTTGATTTGCGCCGCGGCCCTGCTGGCGTCGACCGGCTGTGCGACGTATCGCTTCGGCAATGCCTCGCTGTATCGACCGGATGTGCGAACGGTATACGTGCCGATGATTGAAAACACCACGTACCGACGTCATTTGGGTGAACAGCTGACCGAGGCGATTGTCAAAGAAATCGAGCTGAAAACACCCTACAAAGTGGTGCATACCCCTGGGGCGGATAGTGTGCTGCGAGGCACGGTCGTCAGCGAACACAAGAACGTGTTGTCGGAAGATATCAACGACAATCCGCGGGATATCGAGTTTGTGCTGGGATTCCGTTTCCATTGGACTGACGCCGCAGGGAACTCGCTGATGCGGCCTTATACCGTCCCCGTTGCGGATGACTTCCTCAGCGTGACGCAAGCGGCTTCGTTTGTTCCTGAAGCAGGGCAGTCCGTGGCGACCGCAAGGTTTCTGGGCTTGGAACGCATCGCGAATCAAGTTGTGGGTGAAATGGAATCACCTTGGTAATCCGGCGGCGTGTCGACTGGGGCGCTCGGCCCTGAGTCCGGTTTACGGCAGACAACGATCCATCCATTCGCTCGTAGTGGATTCAAAAGCCAGGGCCACGGTAAAGGTTTGATGCGGCGGACATCGAGCGAGACCACGTCGTCAACTACGAAGCCCGCGCGCGCGACTGCTCGCTTGAGTTCGCCCAAGCGGAAGACATGCAGAAACATCTGCGGAACCCCGCGATAGTGAAAGAACTTGTCACCCAGCTCGACATCGCGGGAGTACGCCGACTGGAGGAGATTTCCGAGCAGCCACCAGGGGCCGCCGGGGTCGTACAAGTTGAACCAGAAATTGTGGGCGTGTAAGACGAAGCGGCCGCCCGGTTTGAGAATGCGATGCACGTGTGCGAAGGCGCGCTGCCGGTGGTGGCTGCCGCGAATCATTCCGTAGGTGCTGAACATCGAGATGGCGTGGTCGACGGAAGCCTCGGCCAGACAATCCAGATCGACAAGATTCGCACAGACAGGTTGTATGGGAAGTTCCTGCTCGGTTGCTTTATCCGCCACGATATCCAACATCTGTTCCGAAAGATCGACCGCTAATCCCCGGTAGCCACGTCGGACGAGCGGCACCAGTGCCCGCGCCGTACCGCAGCCCAGGTCGGCAACCACCTCGCTCCGGCCCGCTGGTAGCGGNGGGAAGACACGGGCCAAGACTTGCGCGTCAAAGGTGAACATCCGGTTTTCGGCAAAGTAATCGTCGTAGTCTGCCGCGATGTGCTCAGCGTGGGCATATTCCCACAAACCGCGGGTGACGCCGTCCGGAAGCTGCCAGTCTGGGCGGTGCTTAGCCATGATTCGAGGTCCCCGCCTGTTGCACCAGAAAGGTTTGAACGCCATCAAACGGGACGTGTTGGATGACGTCCAGGCCGCCGCTGCGGAGTTGGTCGGAAAACCGGTCCGCCTGGTCGCTGCGGATGCGCAGCAAGAGCCATACGCGTTCATGTTGCCCCGCCGCAGCTCGAATCGTGTTCAGCGATGCGGCTGAACCGATGCCCGTTAANGGNGTTGCTTGAGCTGCCAGTGCCGGTGGCAGTGAGTAAATCCCCGATACGGGTAACAGGCAGTAGGCGCGTTCGATCGCTGTGCCGTTGGCATACTGAGACGCTTCAATTAGCCCGGCATGCACCAACGCCCCATCGCCGCGGAGGTGGTCACGTTGAATGTGTTCCATGGCATCACCCCAGTATTCGCGTTTGTCCACAATCAGTTTGCCTGACGAACGCAGTTGTGCCACCATCCCGCTTTGCCAGAGGGACACACCGACCGCTAGGGTCATGGCGACAAGCTGCCAACGCGGTGCGCGGAGATGTGCGATGCTGAGTCCGCAAAGCACGATCGGTCCGAACAGACTGATGGTAGCAAACCGTTTGATCAATACGGGCTGCAACGCCATGCCGGAAATTCCCATCAAAACCAGTGGCAAGAGCGACCAGAGACAGACGAACCCAACCAAACCCCAATTGGTTGTTGGCAACGTACGCATGGCTTGCCGCCGCAGCCGACTGAGGATGGCGACCGCGAGCGGAATGATGAGGTAGCAGGGGAGACGGAGTGCCCAGATATAATTTGTGATCCAGTGACTCTGCGAAACGTACGGTCGCCAGTTTTCTTTTCGCTGGACGACGTCCAGGAAACTTTCGTGGAGTGGNATCAGCGATACCAACACAAGGCACGCATCGGCCAGCAGCCACAGAGCTGCCTCACGCGGTAGTCGGCGCAGCACGCCAAGTGCCAGCAGCAGAACCCCTTCAACGGCCAGCAGCAAGGCGGTCGTGAAGTGCAGGTAAACCAGCAGGACAGATGTCGTGACAATCAGCAAGTGAAGCGGGATGCGCCGGCGACTTTGCTGGTGTATCGCCGCCCACACGCTGCCTAGCTGCAGTAGTCCGACCAGTTGGACAACCGCATAGCTGCGCCCTTCGCTGGCATAAAAAATCATGTTGCGATCCGTAGCGACCAGTAAGGCGGTGGCGATCCCCGCCAGATGACTCGCAGTCCACTGGCGCGTCAGACCATAGACGACTGCGATCGAGCCCATGCCGGCCAGCATCGAAACCAGTCTCAAGGAGAACGCATTGTGGCTGGTGACCTGCGTGATTCCCCAAACAAGCCAGAAAAAGGCAGGGGGTTGATTGCCAGCGGAGGCGCGGGCCGCGACCGATCCCAAGTCGTCAGCGACGACCCAGGACGTGTGTAATTCGTCGATCCACAGTGGCGCGTCGAGCACGGAAAGTCGGAGGACCAGACCGACCAGCCCGACCAGGCACAGCATCAGCCACTCGCCCGCCGACTGGGGAAGCATAGCGCGTTCGGCTACTCCAGTGGCTGATGTCGCGGAAGGGGGTTGGTTCGTGGGAGCCTCGTCCATAATTACCGCTCGGTTCCTGACGGTGGGGAGATGAGACGTTATGACGGCAGGCCGCGAATACTGCAAGCGTGCCTGACCGTTTCAGGCAATTCCAGAAGGTGTCCTCTGCGTGCCTTGTCGGTATGCCTGACAGGCGGTAAACTGCAAACATCGAAGGCGATCGGTGGCGAACCGAACGTGCAATTGGCTGGTCAGTCGGATCCCAAGACGTGCTTGCCAGTGCGTGCTCTGAGGGCAGTTGTGATTCTGCTGCCGCCAAGTCAAGCGATTTTGTCTTCGGTATCAGGCAGTGTGCCTGGACAGGTCCCTGCCCCTCTAGCTCAGTTGGCAGAGCAGCTGACTCTTAATCAGCGGGTCGTAGGTTCGAGCCCTACGGGGGGCACCTTATTCCCGGTCAGAGATGGCCGGGTTTTTTTATGTCGGTGGGGTGGGTGTCCCGCGAGTGACGCTCGCATTTTCCACCAGTCGAAACTCATCGTGTGAGTCTTGCCTGGCGCTAGAACGCCCTGCGGAATCAGCGAACGAACGAGCCTGCAGCAGGGATTGGTGCGGTTGCGATGCGTGTCGTGGGAGATGCACCGGAGGACGACTAACGACTATCCAGCCGGAAGCTTGAGCACTTTGGAAATTGCACGCACGCCTTGCCCGCGACGCTCCTCAAGCACTTGAGCTTGAAATTCGCCTCGCATGTCTTTCCAATCCCGATGGGTCGCAAAGATAAAGCCTTCGGGCTTCAATTGTACGATCATCGTGCGTGCCCGGCCGCGGGGAGGTTGGACGAGTAGCAGGTAACGGGTGTTCGGGTCACTGCTGATACCGGAGGCTTCGTACTCGATGTTGAATGCCATCAGTGTGCCCGCCGTGGTGGTCTGCGCCATGGCGATTCCGCGTTGCAGTCGGACGAGCGCATTTCCCCGGGGAGCTGTCGGTTGATTGTTTGGTTGCGGTCGTTGTGCATTCGCAGGTGGCGGCTGGTAGCCCGCTCCGCCACCGCGCATCGCTCCGTCAGGGCCGCCGCGTCCGGAGCCGGACATGTAGGCGGCTTGTGCTGGATCGTGGTAGCCTTCGCGAACCTGTCCGCTGCCGTTGCCACTTCCCATCATGTTGCCTTGGGAGGGACCACCACGATATTGTCCCGCCATGTAGGCGACTTCTGCAGGATTGTGATAGCCTTCACCGTCTTCGTCGCTACCCATGGAACCACCATCCGGGCCGCCCCGATGGTTCACTGACATGTATTCGGCCTCGTCCGGATCGTGATAGCCTTCGCCTTCTCCGTCCACCTCGCCATGAGGGTTACGTTCCGAGGCATCCATCATGTATTCTTCTTTGTCACTGTCGTGGTGCCCCTCGTAGCTGCCTCCGTACCACTCATTGCTATCGTCTTCACCAGGACCTCCATGACGTTCCGCCGACATGTAGTCGACGGCTTCGCTATCGTGGTGGCCTTCAGGAACACGCGATGGTGTTTCGGCAGGTCGTTCCCCGGTGTCGTGTACCACAACGGTGGTAACATGCGTACCCGAGGGCGAGGCAGATGCCGCCTCGATTGAGGACTCCGAGCGAAGATCTGCTTGGAATAGCGTGGCGCTAAGCTCTTGGAAGTTGCAAGCGGTACAGAACAAGCAGACGATCAGCGCCAAGGCTGAGGTTGCACTGCGTAGAGCTGAAGTACCGGGCATGCTGTTCTCCTAAAGACACTATCGGCCGATTATAGTCGTTTCTCATCTCCGAAGCGAGCCAAATGGTCAAGCTTGACTGGCAGTTCCCCCTTTTGGGGAGCGTTGAGTGGATGCGTTTGCCACGCCAGCGGGTGAACGATTCACAAAGCGACGCCGAATACGGGGCGTGCCGGGGCGGGGCCGCCTCTGACGGTTGCAGCGATGCTCCGGCCATCTGGCCTCATGTTGAGTCTGAGTCCTCCGAGCGGCAGCTGTTTCCGAAAGCGTCGAAATCCTCGGAAAAGCAAAGGATGCGGACGTTCATGGCGAACACAGGAACACGCGCGTATCGCGATCCGTGGGACGGTTGCATGGTCGCCTCAGGCGACAGAAAAACAGACGAACCTTTGCGTGGCCAACTCGTCTATCTTTCAGAACGTGAAGCAAAAACGCTTCGGTGAGACGTCAGGTAACCGGTAGAGATGCCGTCGGTTGCCTTGTTTGCCAAGAGATTTCTGATGGGAATCGACGCGATGACACGAATGGCTGGCGGTAGGGAACGTTGTATTTCAGGCAATACATTCGTCTGGCAAATGTCGGAACGCGGATGTTTATGGCCTCGACGCACCTGATCCAGGGCGCGCGCAATCGGGAATTCGATACCCGGTGTCGCAGGTCATGCGGCAGCGGCTTGTTTTATGTCCGCACCTTGTGACAGGTTGCTCGTCGGGATGTGCCATACGTCGCGTCCCGCTGTGCGTGACAGAAGCCAGCGTTGTCACTCACAAATCTCATTCGCCCCGTTCGTCTAATGGCTCAGGATCGCGGTTTTTCAATCCGCAGATAGGGGTTCGACTCCCCTACGGGGTACTGAACAGGAGCATTGTCGAGAACTGACATTTGGTTTCGCGGCGTGTCCGCGCACGTCACTTTTTTCGAATGAACTTAAGGTAGTCGAGGGCTGGTCGCCCAAGTCCGTCTGATACGCGGGTTGCGCTGAGTTCGATCCTCAGGGCTACCACTGATGCCAATCGAGATCCTGAACGGTGCAGGATGCGAATGGTTGGAAGGACAAGCCAATGGGTGATGGCGACCGCTTGGAAGGCGGTTGAACGCGTGCAGCGTCTTGATGGGTTCGACTCCCTCTCCTTCCGCTTGTTGATGGGTTCGTGGCTGAACCGGCAAACATCGGTTACCGCTTGAGCGTTTCCACGAGCAAGCCGGGTTGGTGACCCGCAGTACACGCAAACAAGCCTAGGCAAACAAAAATCGGATCTGGGTCGGTAGCTCAGCGGCAGAGCCAGTACCTGTTAAGTACTCGCGCGCGGGTTCGAGTCCCGCCCGTCCCTCTGAAGTCATGCTTGGTTTTCACATAGGCGATGATGGTTCGCTTTGGTCCAGGACGACTGATTTTGTGCCTAGATACGCCAACGGGAAGAGCGGTCCGGTTTAAACCCGGATGATTGCAGGTTCGAATCCTGCTCTAGGTACTCAACACCGTGCCGGTCCTGTCGAGTTGCGGCGCGCCAGGACGTGGAGGCGGTGACCAATGGATCATGACGGCTCGGTAGGCAATCGGTAGACCACCTTGGCTTAGAACCAGGGATGCTGTGGGTTCGAATCCCACCTGAGCTACTTGCGCAGGCAAGCCGCAGAGGCGTGTGGTCGGTGGAGTTCGCGCCTTTGGTTTTGCACCAAGAGGTTTTGCACCAAGAGTAAACGCAACACCATCACTCGCTTTCCGGTGTTCCCAGGCGGCGAGTGCAAGATGTTGCGTTCATGAAGCTTTCGTTGACGGCGGATACGCGTCTGGCTATTGGACGCGTCGCAAAGTCACTGGGGTCGCATCGTCGCTCGCAGTGCCGTTGTGAACGCGATTGGTAATCTTGTGAACCATCGTGTCGGCATCCGGGAACTGCAAGATGCAGGTTTCGGAGAACTTGCCCTCTGGACCGTCTCCACCGCGTTCCATCAGATGGACGTTTGGCCGTAGTGAGATCGTGCCCGAGACATTCACGCCACTCGAATTGATGAAGTGAATCACGTGCGTTTTTTGAGCTGGGCTCCAGGCGACGTAGCCGTTGACGGTCTCGACGACTTCACCGGTGTCTTTTCGCGATTCGATCCACGCGAAGGTTGCTGTTGTCCCCAACTTGTTTTTGGCGACATGAAAGTCCACTTGGAGCGTGCCATGAGCTTGATCGGTGTAACCTTTGAGTGGCTGGGGAGTGAATTCGCCACGCCATTTACCAACCCATTTTTCGAGTCCTTTCAAGGTATTTGCATTTTGTAGCGTCGCTTGTTTTTCACGACGGAATGCGGGCAGCATGCTCTTGGATTTTTTCAAGTCGTGAATTTCGTACCAGTAGTTTTCGTCGACATCAAAAATGTAGTAGACCGCCTGGTTACGGAAGACATTGTATTTGCCAGCCACGCGTTCGAGCTGAAAGGGCACGGTCCAACCCCGAACCTTGTTGTTCTCTTGGTCGTAGTCCGTGATCGTTTCCGTATACCCTTGAATGACTTTCTCGCGTCGTATCGATTCGCCCTTGTTGTTCTTCCACTCGCGGATCCATTTTCCCTGCATCGCTTGATGGAGTTCTTCCAGAGATCGTTGGGATGACTGCCCTGAGCTGGCGGAGATGCGGTAATAGCGATCATGCAGGGGGTCGGTTTTTTCGTCTCCAATCGTAAAGCCCTCGCTGATCAGGTCGATTTGTTTCCCGCCATCCAGGATGATCCAGGTGCCGGTGCCTTTCATGGAGGTCCCATCAGGCAACGACCCAGTGAGTTTCCATCCCCAATGATTGTCTTTTGCTTTCCAGAGGTCGACATGCCATGAGGTGCCGCCGTTGGCCACGCCGTTGCATTGGATCTGTTGGGTGGATGCGTTGAAAAAATACATCTCGCTGAGATTGCCGGCTCCGGCAGTATCGGTGCAGAAGAAGCCCATGCCTTCCGCAATCGATTGCCCCGTTCGCAACCCCTTGATGAGGTCGCCTTTTTTCTTTTCATGGAAGGGCCAGTCGTGGATCAATCGGATATCAGATCGAAATCGACCCGTCATGGCGTCAGCAAACTCCTGGAATTCTTCAACAGTTGAGGTTTTGTCTGCTGCGGCAATGGTGGAGGTCAAAAGTAGTAAGGTGATTGTAAGGAGATGTTTCACGAGAGAATCCCTGGGATTTGATTATGAAAAGTGTATGACAAGCAACGTGATTTGGCATTGCGACGGAGGGTGCAGGGTTATTCTTGAAAGCTACCTGCGGATTCCATCAGTAATTTGGCTTCGCCATCCTCGATCTGGAGCACATTGCCCCATTGGCCAAAATCAATCAGCTGATTGTTTGCATCCAAGGCTTGCCAGACTCCGTTGGCGATCACGATGTCGGGGCTGATTTTTTGGGCGCCCAAGACGACAGCGCGGAGTTGTGTTTCTGAATAGGGGCTACCATCGCCAATCGCCACTTGCAGGGACGAGAGGATCGATTTCCGGCCGAAGTACAGATCGGGCATTTCGGAAACGATGCGGATGCCGTCTTCGCGGAATTCATTGGCAACTTTCTCCGGGTCGCCCTGTAGCATGCCGCTGGCATAGCGTTCAATACTGCGTTCGATCATCTTGACCAGCTGCACGTCTCGGATCTGAGGAGCCGCCGGCAACTTCGTGCTGTGCGCTGTCAGGTCCCGTTCGGCGACATCATGCAATCCCAAGTTCATATACGCGGACTCGAGCATCATTTTGCAATCGCGGTGATCGGCATCGAAGACCCAGATGTTACCCCATTTGCCAGAGCGTCTCAGCGTCCCGTCAGTTTCGACGACACGCCACGTACCGCAAGCCAGGATGTGTCGGTCTGTGAGAAACCGCGCGTGGCGGACGTCGGCGTCGAGCGTCGTGCCCGCGGCACGGCCGTCCGGTGCAAAGGCACTGGCGAACGACTCTTGAATCGCTTGCTGACCTTTGACTGGCAGCTCGGTGTTGCTGATGGCACGGACTCCGTTTTTAGTGAATTCTGCGGCGAGTTGCGCGGCACTCTTGGTTTTCCAGATCTTTTTGAAAACATCAATCTCGCTTTCGATCAACTGCATTGCCTTGGGGTCTGATCTGCTGGCCAAGGTACTGCTGGTCATCGATTCCTCGAGCGCCCAGAGTTCGGTTTCCACAACCGCATTTTCTTGCATGACGGCATGATGTTCTTCGAGCCACTTTTCCCAGCTCCCTTCACCATGACATTTGATAAAGGCTTCGCGAACATGGCCGACCGTGGGGTCGTCCGCAGATTCCTGAAACGCGGTGGATTCGCTATAGGTCATGAAGTCGCCGCCATCGACCAGACGACCGATGGTGAAGTTGATTCTGGCACCGGTGGATTCCAACGTCTGCAGCAGCTGTTGGTAATGAGCTTCCAGGCGTTGGTACATGCCCGGTTTCATTTTCCAGCGGCGATGCCGAATGTATTTGGGAAGACTTCCTGCCAACCCTTGATAACGCAGTTTGGAAATCGGTTGCCAGACCTGAACATTACCACTGCTGACTTCCAGAGGAGTGATGTTTTCTCGCCAGTAAGCCCACTCAGGATCATCCCAGTCCGGATTCAAGCCTTGGATCGGATGACGAGGTTGAGTGAGGCCGGCATTGGTTGTTTCAAAGCCACGAACGAATTGGTTGGCACGCGGACCGGTGAGGATGCGAAAGGTAAACCATTGGCTTGCGTCAGGCGACGCATTGAACAAACGTGTCTTGGTGGCAACCGCCTCGCGGTACTCTTGGGCACTGCCTTGTTCGACCTCGATGTAGCGACACCAGATCAGCACATCGTCGGGGGGTGCTGCCGTGTTGGAGTCTTTGTCTTCCGCCAGACAGAACGCGGTACCGCACGTGACGTGCCAGGACAGTAACAAGAGACTTAGCCGTGAGTCTGCCAGGGAAAAATTTGGGCCAAACATGGATGCTACCTCGGGTGCAGGTGTCAGGTGGGCAGGTCGTGTTGGGGCTTCATTGCGCATGGTAGACCTGGGGGTGGTTGATCGTCTTGGCCCGTGGCATCTCTGATCTTTGCGCACAGGCCTGTGCCTCTCTGTGCGAGCTTTCCTGGGGATTTGCCCAGCGAAATTTTCAGAGGGATGGACAACGACCTCGCTGTACCACCAATTTGGTTTGTGGCCGCAGTATTTCAGTGGGGGGCGTTAGTTGCTTTAGGGGGCACGGACAGCATTGGGGCTGTGGTTGGTGAATCCAGCCTGTCTGCAAACCGCGATGACAAGCAGGTGTCAGGCGGTGCGCGGAATCGATATCACGTGACCGGACAGATCGGCGCACGCGCCGACGCAAACTGATGGCCGTGGAGAGAATCTGCTCGACGCGATTCAGGGACCAGCCACGCGCAGAGGCGCGCAGTGCGCCCCACCTGAAGTGGAAGTAGCACGTCAGGCGAGGGCGGAGTGCTTGTTGGCGGGTGCAGTCACTTAACGCTTAACGCGCGGCTACTTCACGCGGACCAATTTCATGAGTCGCCCAGAAACATTCCAGTCTTGGACATACAAATTGCCATCTTTGTCCCAATAAGAGCCGTGCGTTCCATTAAAGATGCCTTCAATCCATTGATTTTGCGGCACATTGAAGTTGCGGCGGGTTTTCGGGTCCGGATTGTGACCGAGGACGGCCATGATGGTGTTGCTCTTGTCGAGAATGACGACGCGGCCATGAAGATCGGGGACCGAGACGTAATCACCTTGAATGGATACGGACGTTGGCATGCCCAGACCGGTGATGACTTCTTCGATAAAGTTTCCATCCAGATCGTAGTGGAGCAATCTGCCCTTGGGTGCGTGATTGCGATCGCAGATCAGCAGGCGCGGAGGATCGTAACGCGTGTCCAGCGTCATGCCATGCGCAGTGTTGAACTGCTTCAGTGCGTTCCCTTTCACGCCAAAGTGCATCAAGTATTTACCGTTTTTGTCGAATTTGAAAATGTGGTTGCTGGCGTAACCGTCTGACAGGATGATGTCCCCGTTGGGTGCCACGGTAATGGCGGTGGGGCTGAAACGTTTGAGTCCCAGGCCTGATTCTTTGGGGAAGGGCAGTCGCAAGACGACTTTGCCGCTGCGGGCGTTGAATTTGATTCCTTCGGCGTTGGTGTTGCGCGCCCCATAAATGAACTCGCCATCCGCTTCTTCGCGAATTTCCATGTCATGGAGATTCGAGTAATCCTCACCCAGGTAAGATTGAATGACCTTGCCATCCGGCGAGAACACGACCACACCCTTGTTGGCACTGGTATAGATGTTGCCATCTTTGTCGATCACAACTGCACCGTGGGTCGGACCCAAGGCTGATTTTCCGTCAGGGCGCAAGCCCCATCCAGGGACGGTGTCAAAGGTCATGGCACCGGCACCCATGCGAACGGGTTCCGCAGCTTGTGTGTTCACGGTGAGGAGTGCCATCGCCAGAAGGAACACGATGGCGGGAGAGGGGAGGGAAAGCTTCATGGTGGGAACTCGTCTGTGGTGGTTGGTAATAAGCCTGTGAGGGAGACGCCAATGTGCCACCAGTATCTGTGTGAGCTGGCGGTATTCCAACCTTTTATGGAAAGCATCGCTGCAAAACCGGCGGATTTTGGCTATCTGCCCGGTGGGGGCAGGTTGCCCGAACACAGGGGGCAGGTTGCCCGAACACAGGGGGCAGGTTGCGTGACCACTGGCAAGCATGCCTGCTTTCGCCGAAACTGGAAAGACGAGGCGATGTTGAATCGATCTCGCTGCGGATTGCTTGCTCTATCCGCAGGTAGCATGCACGATCACAACTCGAACAAGACAGAGGGATGGCAGCGAGATGATAACGATTGCTGGCAGTTACCGTGGGTGGAGCCTGATGGTCTTGCTGATGGTTTGCGGGCTCGCCCTGCGGCCTGCCCCTGCGCAAGAGGCTGCCCGTCGGCTGCGAGAACTTGATGAAGAGATTCAGGAGGCAGTGCGTCGGCAACGCCACCTCCGACGCCTGCACGATTTCACCAATCAGCGGCTCGAGCATCTGCGCACCATCCGCAACTCGCAAGCGGAGTTGGTGAAACTTGAGGAACAGGTCGAAGCCGCCGAAGAAGCAGAAGACGAACGTCAGTTAGAGCGGTTGGAAACCCAGATCGAACGGCACGAATTCGTGATGGAAGTCGCGGGAATCAAGTTGGAGATCTGTGATCAGCGGGTCGAGCTCGTAGAAATAACTGGTGAACTTCAGGACAGTCCACCAGCCTTGAAAGAAGAATTGGAGTCCTTGTTCAAGATGTTGGGCCAGGGTGAGCAAGTTGCCGGCAAATTGCTGCGCGCTTATGACGACGAGGAACCGGAGGAAGTGGAATCTCTGTTCGAGCAGCTAGAGGAAGCCGAGCGGGCTCTGGGACGTCGACGTGAGGTGTTGATGCTGCGCGTCGAGATCCAGCGGGCTCGGCGCGAGGGAGAGCTCGAAGAAGTAGGTGAACTCGAAGAAGAGTTGGAATCGCTGCAGCGGGAATCCCGTCTGCTGACAGCTCCACCCGATCCTCGTGAGATGGGGCAGCTTCCGGCTCCCATTGAACTGACGGAAACCGACATGGCAGCGGTGGCGAAAATGGANTTTGACGCGGACGTTCTGCCGNTCATGAAACGTGTCTGTTTCGAATGTCACGCGAACGATACCGTGAGCGGCGAACTGGACTTGCAGCAGCTTGTCCAGGTCAGACCGTTGGCCATCAATCGCTCACATTGGTTGAATGTCATGCAACAGATTCGCGTGCGATCCATGCCGCCCGCAGACGCCGATCAGCCCGCCGATGAGGAACGCCGAAAGTTGTTGGCTTGGTTGACCGAAGCGATTCACAACTTTGATTACACGACCGTGCAACAACCCGGGTATGAACCGGTGCGACGTTTGAGTCACGAAGAATATAACCATACGGTACGTGACCTGGTGGGGATGGATGTGCGGCCGGCGGATCGATTTCCGATCGATCTGACTGCGTCGAGTGGCTTTGAAAACAGTGCGAACAGCCTGTTCATCCAGCCTGTGATGCTCGAGCGGTACATTCACGCTGCCGAGTTGATTGTGAATACCGCGTGGCCGGTCAAGCCTGCAACGACGGCGGAACTGGCCGCTCAACGACGGTTGTTCGGAAACGCGGATGATCTTGAGGCCGCCGGGGCCGTTGATCGGATTCTGCGTCGGTTCACAACACGTGCCTATCGCCGACCAATCGAGGCTGCCGAATTGCAGGCTCTGATGGGACACTATCAACGACTGCGACGCGCAGGGGTTGCTTCTGACGAAGCACTCCGGCAGGTGTTGCAAGTGGTGCTTGTATCCCCCAGTTTCTTATTGCGTGTCGAAACGCAGCCGACCAAGCCTGGCGTCCCGCAACGCGTGACGGACTGGGAGCTCGCAAGTCGCTTGTCGTATTTCCTCTGGGCATCGATGCCGGATGACGACTTGTTGCGGCTGGCGGCTGGCGGCAAGTTGCATGAACCGCAGGTCCTGTACGGGCAAGTCGAGCGAATGTTGGATGACCCCAAATCGCGAACGCTCGGAGAACTGTTTGCCGCACAGTGGTTGCGATTTGCTGACTTGGATCGCGTGCAGCGGGATCAAATCGACAACCCCTGGGCGACTGACTCGCTGGTTGCTGCCATGCAGCAAGAGTCGGCAATGTTGTTCAATGCGTTAGTTGCGAAAAACGAGCCGATCGATCGTCTGCTGGATGCGGACTTTACATTTGTCAACGAAGAGCTGGCCAAGCATTACAGCCTACGTGGGGTGCGGGGCGAAAAGATGCGTCAAGTTTCCTTGCAAGCGACACCGCGCCGAGGCATCCTGGGCCACGCGAGTATCCTGGCAGTCACCTCGTTTCCAGGCCGGACGAGCCCGGTGGTGCGGGGGGACTGGATCCTCCGGCATCTGTTAGGTACGCCCCCGCCCCCACCGCCTCCCAACGTCAGTGAGTTTTCCGATCGCATTGCCGAAAACGAAGGGTTATCCCAGCGGCAGAAACTGGAGTTGCACCGGAGCAATCCGAATTGCTATGCGTGTCACAGCCAGATCGATCCATTGGGGTTTGCGTTAGAAGAATTCGAATGGTTTGGAAGGTATCGTCCCAGACGTCGGGGTGAGCGGATTGATGCGACGGGCAAGCTGCCCAACGGTAGCCAATTCCACGGCCTTGCGGAACTCTCGCAAACCTTGGTTGCCGACCGGATGGACGATGTCGCCGTGCAGGCAACACGTAAAATGCTGGCTTACGCGTTGGGGCGACAGTTGGAGTACTACGATGAGGCGAGCGTGCAGCAGATCGTCCGCGAATGGCAGGGCGATGAGCGGCGTTTGCGCACCTTGATTCACACCATCGTGGGCAGCGACACGTTCCAAAAACAACAACGACCAGCGGGTGACCAGGAAGCGAATCGATAACTTCAGACACGTTTCGGTCCGAGCCATGCGTCAGGGAGTGGGGCATCGAGAATTGGCACTGGACAAGTGTTCGTGTGTGGGTGACGATGCGAGCACAGGAAGTGGCGAGAAAACATACAATAGAAAGTGACTGCTGCTATGGGTAATAAATGGCACCTCTCTCGGCGCACGATGTTGCAAGGTTTGGGGACAGCGATCGCGCTGCCGCTGTTGGAAGTGATGGACCAACCAGGTTTGCGCGCGGCGGTCACGACTCCGCGGCCCCGTTTGGCTTATCTGTACATACCCAATGGCGTGGCGGCGGGTGCCTGGCAACCCGAGGAGGTTGGTTCTGACGGCAAGTTGCAGCAGCTGAATCGTTGGATGGAGCCATTGAATCCTTTCCGCGATCAGCTGACCGTCTTTCGTAATCTATGGACGCCTCGCGGTAATGGCCATGCTGCCGGCACGGCAACCTGGCTGACCGGCGGCGGTTTCGATCACGAAAAGTTAGATGCGGGTGGGGCTTCTGTGGATCAGATTGCGGCCCGTCATCTGCGTTCGCAAACGTTGTTGCCGTCACTCGAGTTGTCCGTGCGTGGCGAGGGCATGTTCAGCAGCAGTTTGCCTCGCAATGCGGTTTCGTGGGTCGATTCGAAAACACCCGCTCCACGTGATGTTGAGCCACGCGCCGTATTTGATCGCATGTTTCGCGCCGGCAATTCGGGACTCGGCAGTCGCTCCGTGTTGGATCTGGTGCTGGAGGACACACGTCGTTTGAAGCGGCGGGTCAGCGATCGAGACCAGAAAAAAGTCGACGAATACCTGGATTCCGTACGGGCGATCGAGCGACGGATTGAATTTGCGGAACGCAATAAGTCGCGAGCCGATCAAAATGCCCTGCTGCAACGCTCGCTCAGACGTCCTGAGGCGGGTGTTCCCCAGGATCACGGGGCGTACCTGCGCACGCTGATGGATATGATCGTGATGGCGTTCTGGGCGGATGCAACTCGGGTCTGCACATGCATGATGGATCACGGGCAAAGTAATCGCTACTTCAACTTCATTGACGGTGTTACCGGAACCTGGCATGCGCTGTCCCACTGGAAAGACATCAGTGGTAAGACCGAAGATGACGACGGCAAGACCTCTTGGTCGTCGCGTGAACAAAAACGGGGCATGTATAATCTGGTGACCAAGTGGCACACCCAACAGGTGGCGTATCTGTTGGACCGACTGAGTCGGATTGAAGAGCAAGGGAACAGTTTGCTAGACCGCAGCATGATCGTTTATGGCTCGAGTTTGGCTGACGGCCACGAGCACTCAGAACGCGATTTGCCGATGTTATTGGCCGGAGGGCGTGCTGCGAATATCGTCCAGGGACGGCATCGCGGAGGCGAGCGCGCTACCTCGATGTCGGACTTGCATCTCGCGTTGCTGCAACGACTGGGGGTGCCGGTCGAGCAATTTGGGGAGAGTCGCCGTCCGTTGCCGCTGACTTAGGTTGCCGAAACGACACGTCGGTGCATGGTTGCAACGGTTGAGGTACGCAGGTTGATGACGGCACAGATTCCTTCCTATCCGGATGATCGTCATAAACCGTCAGGTCTTGGTGTGGTCTGGGAGAAGTGCAGCTGCTCCGCCTCAAAGTTGTTGGCTCGCCAGGGCGATGCATCTAAGTTTCTGTAAGCACTTGGTATCTCTCAGGCATGCACGCGGGGTCTCACCTGGGTGACTCTGGCGTCTTGCGAGTTCGAGGACGATGTCTCATGTCGGGTAAAGGCGGCAGCGATCATTCTGAACTGTTGATCGAACCGGACGAATTGATGCGCCGCATCGACTCGTACGCTGATCTGACGATGTTGACCACGGTGGCGCTGGAAGCGATTGAGATGGCAGGCGCTCCCAATTGTTCCGTCCCCGAATTGGTGGAAGTGATTGAGAAGGACCCGCGGTTGGTAACCGGCATTCTCACGTTGAGCAATAGCGTGGCTTATCAAACACGGAGGGAGGTCAAGAGTGTCCAGCATGCTGTGATGTTGGTGGGACTTTCCCAGTGCCAGAACTTGATCGTGTCGTGCAGTATCCAGTCGTTGCTGACCAAAATGCCGTCGTCGGTCGAGTGGGCGCGGAATGTCATCTGGCGGCACAGTTTGCAGACCGCCACGTTGGCACGGTACTTCAATCAGCAGTTGGATTTGGGATTCGAGGGTGAAGAGTTCTCCGGGGCGATTGTGCACGACATTGGGAGGTTATTGCTGGCGGCAGCGGCTCCCGATGTGTTCGAAGTGGTCGACCGCATGACCTTTCACGAATCCAGGCGGATTTTGCAGACAGAACGCGCGTTGATTGGCACGGATCATTGTGAGATGGGCGCAATTGTGGGGGTTGCAGATAAACTGCCTGCGGCACTTGTCGAAGTGATTCGGTATCACCATACACCCGAGGAAGCGAGAGAGCATGCGCCGTTGGTGCGACTGGTTGCAGCTGCCGACGAAGCCGCCAATCGTTTGATGCACTACGGGACCGCCGAAGGGTTTGAAATTGAAGATGATTCGGCGTTCGCCAAGTTTCTTCAGCCGTTGTCCATCTCCTGGGAAGAAGGAACACGTCTGGCCGTCGAGGGAATGTGGCTCGTCGATGATGTGGCGGGTACGTCGTAGGGGATGTCTGGCTGGGGATGTGGGAACGTGGAAGGGGCAGCAAGTGAAACGTGATAACATTTTCGGAGTGACCATGTCGGACCATCAAGAAGCATCGAAGAGAGCAGCCAGGTGGCGGGCACTGTTTTCTGATTCGGACGGCGCCGCGTTGCCTGAAACAACCATCCTGTTAAGCGTGATTGTGACGTGCCTGGTGGTTGGCGTTTGTTGTTTGGGGCATCTGTGTCGTACCAGTCTGTTCACCACTTCGTCGGCAATGTCGAATGTCGACTGGATACAGGAATCGCAGGTAGCTGCGACTGTTGCGGGGGAAGGACAAGTTGCTGGAGCCCCTGCCCTCGCCGGAACCGTTGCTGGATTGCCGATGTGGGGCGTGTTGGTGACCACCACATTGTTGGCCGTTGCTGGTGGAACGCCGGTCGTTTACATCCTGTCCACATTGTCTTTTGGGACACGTTCGGCTCAGGACACGCAGGTAACCCCCGGCCCCGTCCAGCCGCCAACGGAAGCCTCGGAGACTGCGGCGGAGAAGCATGCTTTTGCCAAACGCCAGCAATTGAAACGAGTTTTCGAGAACAACATGGCGAGTTTATTGGATGGCCGCTTGAAGGTCCGTCAGATCATGTCGCGGCAATTGACCTGTGCTAAACCCGATGCGTCCGTGGAAAGTGTCCGTGAGGTGATGCAGTTAAAAAAGATCCAGCATGTGATGATCACGGATAACCAAGATGCCTTGATTGGGACCGTCAGTGACGAAATGCTTGCCGGAACTCAAGAGCAAGTCATCCACGACGTGATGACGCGCGAACCATTCAGCCTGGATGCGGATCTCGATCTGTCGCCTGCCTTGACGACGTTGATTCGCCAGCGAGTCCATTGCATCCCTGTCACCAGCAGGGGACGGTTAGTCGGCATCGTCACGTTGTTGGATCTGCTGGTCGCTTTCCAGTGTGCCTTGCATTCGCTGGCCAACGTCGTGAAATATTTTCCAGAAATGACGGATGCGTCTCCGGCGGATCAGCCGCGCGATGAGGCGGTCGCCGGGCAGGCCTGATATCCGATCGTCCGGTGATGGCACTCGCGGGGTGAGCAGTACAGATGAGCGGTACTACCAGCTGGCAAGAGCATTGTCTCGTTCTTCAAGCGGTATCGGCACGGCGCGGCTGCCTGCGACGTGCGAGGCGAAGACGGCATTGACCATCTCAACGGTCATGGCAGCTTCCTGGACGCCACAAATCGGCTGGCGGTCTTGTTCGATCGACGTCAGCAGATCCTGTACCAGATAAATGTGGTGCCCGACCAGATGGTTGAGGTTTTCCAGGGGCTCTGGTTTGCCAGGGCCGGCGCTGGTGATCGGAATCCAGGGGCGGGGAGTGTCGGTGGCCAGAAACGGATTGCCAGGTACAAAGTGTGCCAACGGAAAGCGATCGTTGCGGATGCTGATGATGCCGCGACTACCGATCAACTGCAGGCCGAAGCCTGCGTTTTGGGTACCATCGTTGGCAATCGAGTCGAAATAGGCGGGGAACCCTTTTTCCATCTGGTAGCGTGCGTGGAGCGCGTTGCCTGCCAAAGGGCCAAGTCCTTCATTGCCAGTGATGACATCGGCTGGGGTGACGCGTTTTCCGTCTTGTTGCAGGACGGCCGAGCAGCTGAGCGGTTTGCCTCCAAAGTAGTGAACCAGGTCGAGCACGTGCGTTCCCAGCACCCATAAGTCCTCGGCGCCGCCACGACGATCACCTTTGCCTCGACCGCGGATCTCAAGAATCTTTCCCAGTTGATCGCTGGCGATCATGGTGTCGATTGCCTTCAATGCCGGATGGTAGCGATTGCGATGTGCTACTGCGAGTTTCACGTTCTTGGACTTACAAGCGGCTTTGATTTCGTCCGCTTCCCGCGGTGTGCGACAAAACGGTTTTTCCAGATAGATGCCGCGCGCCCCACTGTCGATGGCAGCGAGACACATTGCGTGATGTTGGTCCACGTGTCGCGGGCAGATGGCGACGATGTCAGGTTGGACCTGGGCGAGCATCTTGCGGTAATCCTGAAAACCTGCCGAGGTTTTCAAACGTGTTTGCGCCTGAGTTAGGCCAGTAGGGTTCGGATCCGCAACCCCGCAAATCTTGGTCTGCTCGAATTCCAGCCAGACGGTATCGATACCGTGTCCGTAATTGCCGCGCCCTGTGTGACCGATGATCGCCACGCGATGCGGTTTTGCCGCTGCGTACAGGGGAGAACTGAGGGCGGCCGCGGTGGCCGCAGTAGATGCAAGGAACGTTCGTCGTTTCATCGATTCACTCCCAGGGATCAGTTGAGCCGTAGAGGCGAGACGGCAGGGTCCGGGGCGTTTTGCCGGCCAGCGAGAAGTCGTATCGTCCGTTACGCTTTTATGCCCAACATGCGATCGAGCGAGTCCGCTGTCTGGTAAATCAATGCCTCGGGATAATGCAGGTAGGGATGGAAATATTCGAAGGTCAGGTAGCCATCGTAGCCGATGTCATCGAACGCAGCGAGCACCGCTGGCCAGTTGGTCGTGCCATCCAGTAACGGCCGAAATGCTTCGAGTGAGTGATCCGAGCCCTTTTTGGTGTATTCCTTGAGGTGCACATTCTGAATGCGTTTCCCCAGTAGCGGAATCCAGTGTTCGGGGAATTGATATTCCATGATATTGCCGGTGTCGAAATGCACTCGCAGATATTCACTGTCGAAGCTATCCACGAAATCGTTCATTTCGCCGGGTGTCATCAAAAACCCATTGAAGAAGATGTTTTCCATATTGAGGTGGACTTTGAGTTTTTCCGCCTGCGGAAGGAGTTTGCCGACCGATTCCCGAGCGCGTCGATCGCACACATCATTGGGTGTTGGATCGTGTTCCGGACGCCACGGCATGTGCACGGCGCCGGGAACGACCAGCAGATTTTCAGTACCCAGATCATGCGCCGCTTGGGTCATCTTACCGGCCAGTTCCATGCCCCGCTGACGTTCTGCGGGATCATTGCTGGTGAGTGGATAGGGCCAGAAGAGAAAGGAGCAGACACCGCTGATGGCGATCCCGATCTCTTCTGCCATGCGGCGGATGTTATGAAAGTCTTTGGTGGTTGCTTTGGGTGACAGATCGCTTTCCAGATCGTAGTTGAGTTCGATGCCATCAAAACCGGCGTCTTTGGCTAGTTGTAGACATTCCCGCAACGTCATCTTGTCCGGGTAGGGGAAGGCCCACAGATTGATCGACTTTTTCATGGCGTAACGCTTCTGGGGAGCGACGTCTTTTTCCGCTGCTTCGGTGCTTTGGTTGGTGCCCGAGTTGGCAGCCCAGAACGCCGTGCCGAAGGCGGCGTAGGTCAGCAGATCACGGCGGCCGAATGGCGTGGATTGGCTGGATGCAGCTTGGTCTTTCTGGGGCATGGTACACCTGTTGTGAGTGAGTCTGCGTTCGGACGAGTTGGAAAACATCGTTAGCCGGCCGCCGGCGAGATGACTAGTTGGTTTCGAACTGCGTTTGGAAAAACGATACGGCGTCATCGACGACAAGCCGGAACCAGGGAAGTTGATTCCAGCAACCGTGTTTGGCGTCGGGGTAGATCTTAATCCCCGTGTCGATTCCCAGATGTTTCAGCTTGTCGCGCGAGGCTTGATTGCGGGGCGGATCATCCAACTCCCCGCAAAGGAACAAGATGGGCGGTGTTTTGGCGGAGATTTTCAGATGGGCATCTGCGAGACGGTACAGTTCAGGGGCTTGGTCGATCGTTTTGCGAAGCCAACGATTTGCGTTGGAGTCGGCCTTTGGGTCGCGTGAACGCTCGGCGACCGAGCCCTGAGTCATTTGCAACGGCCCTGCCATGACCACAGCCGCTTGCAGTTGAGACGACTGGTCTGCGTGACCGCCTGTTCCCTGAAGTTCCGGCGTTTGCCACCCACTGGCCATCAAGCCGACGAGATGTCCCCCGGCGGAGCCGCCCACTGCACCGATGCGATCCGGGTCGATCTGGTACGTTGCGGCATTGGCCCGCAAGTAACGAACGGCTGCGTTGCAGTCATGAATTCCTGCTGGGAAAGCTGCTTCGTCAGCCAAACGGTACTCGATCGCGGCTGTCACATACCCGCGTTGAGCCAAGGCAACCGCCAACGCGCGAAACTTGGTCTTGTCGCCGTTCTTCCAGCCCCCACCGTGGACAATCACCAGGGCGGGTTGCGGACCCGAACGCTGACGTTGGGTGAACAGGTCGAGCAAGACTTGGCGATCTCCGTAACGCGCGTAAGGAATGTCAAGCTTGGCAGTGATGTCGTTCGGGATTGCAGTCGACGGCTGGTTCTTGTTCTTGACCGGTTCCCCCGGGGCACTCGGCGGATGCGGGGAACGACCGGATACGATCATCCGTTGTCGGTAGAGTCCACCAAAGCCGGTGATGTAAAGCGATCGCATATCGCGGTCACCAAAAGTGCAATTGATGGGACGTGTGGGGCAGGCGATCTTGTCCAGCAGTTTGCCGCTGGGATTCCAGATCCAGACGTCGGTGGCCCCGGCGCAATAGACGTTGCCAGCCCGGTCGATGGTCATGCCGTCAGCGCCTTTTGCGGGACCGTCGTCCATGACGGCAAACCGTTTGCCGGCGGCCGGGCGGCCGGCAGTAGGGATCGGATATGCCCAGATCTCTTTGGGGGCATAGGCCGCGACGTACAGAGTCCGTTCGTCAGGAGACAACGTGATACCGTTCGGCGTGGTGACGTTGTCCAAAGCGACTGTTTGTTGACCGTCGGGATCGATGTAAATGACTTGATTCTGTCGAGTCAGGGTGTAGTAGATACCACCGCGCGAGTCGACGACCAAATCATTGGGCCGTGCCGGTGGGGTGGCGTTAGGGTCTTGCCCGGCGATCCGAGTTTTTTGCTTGCCTGCCAAAAATGCAATGTGTGCCGCACCGTTGTCCGACAAGAAGAGCTTGCCATGATTATAAAATGATGCGCTAATACGACCTGCATCGCCGAGCACGGTTTGCCATTGTTCCTTGGTCGGAAAGTAACGGAATAACCGTTCGCCTTTGACGTCCGGGACGTACAGCGAAAAGCCGTCCCAGGAAGGGCCGTCGGCCAACGCGAAATCCGTGCGGACCGTTGCCAAAGGGGAAGTGCGGTCAACGGGCGACGTGGCACTGGCCAGATTGCCGGTACAGACCAGGGTGAGCAAAATACAGACGAAACGTTTCACAAGTGTCTCCTCAGGGAGGGAATTCAATGTCAGCTCGACACCAGTGTAACTCACGACGCTCTAGAACTCGACGTCGTGCGGGAGGCGAGTCCCCCTGTCGGAAGTGGATTCTCGGGGTGGGGATCATGCTGCTGGGGGCAACGTGCATCAGCGCGGACGCCGACGAAACACCGCCACAAACACCACCAGACCCGCCTCCAGTCGAGCGTCGTGGCTATGCGGTCCAGCGAGATGTCGTGTACGGTCGTGTCGGCGATGTGAAGTTACTGGCCGATGTGTACTTGCCGCAGGGAAAGGCGTTGCGCCCGGGGGTCTTACTGGTCCATGGTGGCGCCTGGATGTCGGGTTCCAAGCGGACGATGTCCTATTCCGCGAAACGCTTGGCCGAGAGTGGCTATACGGCGGTGACGATTGATTATCGATTAGCACCGAAGTACAAGTTTCCGGCGCAAGTCGAGGACTGTCGTACCGCGCTCGCTTGGATGCATTCCCAATCCAAGCAATATCAGATCGACCCCCAGCGGATTGCTGGTTTTGGCTACTCCGCCGGGGCGCATTTGGTCGCGATGCTGGGCACGTTACCGGAATACGGTCTGCCCGCTGACGCGGGTGAGGATCAAATTCAACGTTGGCGTTTGCAGGCGGTCGTGGCTGGTGGGACCCCGTCCGATTTTGTCAGCCTCCCCGAGAACAACGGGGCACTGGCTTACTTTCTCGGTGGCACTCGGAAAGAGAAGCCGAAGGTCTACCAGCTGGCATCTCCTCTGCGCCATGTGACGGCCGATGACCCTCCGATGCTGTTTTATCACGGGGAATCCGATTTGCTGGTGCCCAAATTGAGCGCTACCCAAATCTACGAGAAAGCGCGGGCCGTGGGGATTCAAACAGAACTGGTCTTGTTACCAAAGACCGGCCACTTGGGCGCGTTTCTCAATCGCGAGACGACAGAAAAAGCGATTCAGTTTCTAAACTCCGTGCTCAAGCCCGAGCAGAGCGAAAAATAAGCACGGTCAGAGCCGACGCTTGAGGGCCAGCCGATCGTGGCACCGCTATCAGGCCGCGTTGGCTTGTTGGCGATGAACGAACTGGCCGATGCGGTTGACCAGGCGCCGTTGTTCGTCGGCAGTCAACTCGGGAAAAATCGGTAAGGCGAGCACTTCATTCGCAGCTTGCTCGGTATGAGGCAAGCAACCTGTTTGGTATCCGAGCGGAGCAAAACACTCTTGCAAGTGGAGTGGAATCGGATAGTAGATTTCCGTACCGATTTGAGCCTCCCCTAAATGCGCTCGCAACGCGTCGCGTTCGCCACCGGGGACGCGAATGGTGTATTGATTCCACACGTGGTAGCAATCGGAGTCGACGGTAGGCAAGGTGAGCTGTTGATCCAAGCCAGCCGCTTTGAATAACTCATCATACAAGTTGGCGTTGCGCCGTCTGGCTTCACTGTAAGCGTGAAGTCTCTCGAGTTTGACGTTGAGAATGGCGGCCTGCATGGAATCCAAGCGACTGTTGATCCCGACCACTTTGTGAACGTATCGCGGACGCATGCCATGGCCGGCGAGCAGTCGCAGGCGATCTGCCAGCTCTGCGTTCTGGACGGTCATGATTCCGGCGTCACCGCAAGCCCCCAGATTTTTCGTGGGATAGAAACTAAAGCAAGCGACATCGCCCCAAGCTCCGGCGGCGCGGTCGGCTCGACTGGCACCGATGGCTTGAGCTGCGTCTTCGATGACGTGCAAACCGTGTTGTTCGGCGAGTTCGTTGATCTTCTCCATCGCGGCGACCTGTCCAAACAGATGGACCGGGATGATCGCTTTGGTAGCCGGTGTGATGGCAGCTTCGATGGCGCTCGGGTCAATGTTGAATGAGTGCGGTTCGATGTCGACAAAGACAGGTTTCGCGCCGAGACGCCAGACAGCACTGGCCGTGGCAAAGAACGTGAAACTCGGCACGATGACTTCATCGCCAGGCCCAATATCGTAGGCCATCAATGCCAGCAGTACGGCATCGCTGCCAGAAGCACAGGAAACGGCATGTTCTGTTCCGCATAACTCCGCAACACGGGCCTCCAGTTGCTTGACGTCTGGGCCGTGCAGGAATGCACCGGAATCCAGCACGGCGGCGATCGCGTTCAGCATCTCGTCGCGGATGGGCCGGTTGCCACGGTGGATATCGAGGAGAGGAATGGGGGCGTCAGTGGAGGTGGGAGATTCGGGGGCACTGCCCATATTATTTCCTCTGTGGAGCGGAATCACGTCGGTGGATTGGATCAGTAGACAACATCGGCAAGAAAGTTGTGCCACGGTGACTCGAACGGGGATGTTCGAACACATTCGCGCGAGAGCATAGAAATGTGGATGAGGCGGGTCAAGCCAGATTTTGACAGTGCCCGTCTGGTGGAGAGCAGCGTCGGCAGACAGGGCGTGCCAGCATCGTGGTGCTGGCATCCTCAATGCAGGCATGCGTCAGGGCGGAAGGTGACCGGCAACTGCAGACTGGACGGCCAGCGCGGCCCATGATCGAACTCGGGCGTCAGGTCACGAGACCCTTGGTGACCAGCATGAACACGTCTTCCAATGTCGGTTCTTTCTCGCCGAAACTACGGATTCCCACCTGTTGATGAATGAGTTCATTGAGCAGCGCTGCCACGCCGTTGTCATCGGTTTCGAGTTCAATGATGGCTTGGTGGTCATCCACCTGGCAATCCCGTAAGAACGGAGAGCTGCGAATGACGGAGAGCCCGACATCCATGTTGTTGGTGAATTTGACCTCGATGACGCGATTGCCGCGGATCCGGCGATAGACATCTTCGATCGGTCCATGCATCAGCAGTTGGCCACGCTCGATAATCCCAATGGAGGTACAGCAGTCAGCCAATTCGGTGAGGATGTGACTTGAGATCAGGATGGTCTTGCCCATTCGGCGCAGTTCTTTCAGCAGCGCCTTGACCTCCACGCGGGCGCGTGGGTCGAGTCCACTGGCCGGTTCGTCCAGGATCAGCACCGGGGGATCGTGGACCAGTGTTTTGGCGAGGCAGAGACGTTGCTTCATGCCTCGCGAGAGCCCGTTAACGAAGTCATCACGTTTGTGTGCCAGGTCGAGTAGTTCGAGCACGTCCTTGATGACTTGTTTTCGTTGCGATTTGCCAATCCGGTAGGCGACGGCGAAGAAGTCGAGGAATTCCCAGACCTTCATGCCATCGTACACACCGAAATTATCCGGCATGTATCCGACGCTCTGGCGAACGGCCATGGGATCTTGGGTGACGCGATGCCCATTGACGATCCCTTCGCCTCGACTGGCCTTCAGCAAGGTCGCGAGAAAGCGGATGGTTGTACTTTTGCCCGCTCCGTTTGGGCCGATGAACCCGAACATTTCTCCCGCTTCGATTTTCAAGTTCAAACGCTCGACGGCGGTGAACTCGCCATAGTCTTTACCAAAGTCAATCAGCTCGATCATGCTGTTATTTCTGCTGGGAAAATGTTGCTGTCGAAAGGTGGAGAAGAGGGACAGGAAAAACGGGAATGCGTTCCCATGGGCGATGCATCAAGGCTGCAGTGAATTAAAGGGTTGCAAGGTAATGTCGGTAACCTCTTTTTTCCCGTTGCGATTGTACACCACTTCGATCGGTCGATTCGTGGGGAGTTTACGCAGCAACTTGCGGAAATCGAGTGCGTTTTTGACAGGTTGTTCCTGGATGGTCAAGAGAACGTCTCCGACGCGCAGGCGACCGAACTGAGCTCCACCGCCATCGCGAATCTCCGTAATCACGATACCTTCCTTAACCTTCAGGTTGTAGATCTGTACCAGTTCCGGGTTGATGTCATCAACGTAGGCACCGAACGTTGCGATCCCTTCTTCGAGTTCCGTGTCGACGAATTGATATTTCGAGTTGGTGTCGCTGACAACCTGTTTGAAAGCCGGGCGTTTCAGGTGCACCAGAACCAGCAAACGCAGATCTTTTTGAGGCGCTTCGGGACGTACTGTCATGCCTCCCGGGTCTTGTTCGGTCCAGCCCAGGAGTCGCATTTCACCTGGCAACAGTCGGAGTTGCGCAGTGGCGACATCAAACAACTTGCCCAGGCTGACCGCTCCCGATCGTTGTTGCCGACACCATTCGGTAAGTTCCGCGCGGCTCAATAGCCCGTTTTTCTCTTGCTCTTTGCTGTCGAGGCCGCCGTCGAACGTGACAAACGCCTCGAGCAAGGGGTGATCTGCTGGGAGTTCGGCCATTGCCAGATGTTGATCATTATTTTTGTCATTGGTCTTCAACAGCAGTGCGACTTCCTTGTCGTGGCTGAAGGTAATGTTGTTCTCGTCCCATTGCGGAAACCAGGAGGTGTTGTTCTGAGCCGCGTCAAATTTCAGCGGCAGGCTTGTTTGCGGTTGGACTTCGCCGAGCCAGCTGAGTTGCACGCTGCCATCTTGGGGGTGGCGATACAAGACTCCAGCGTCCTGCAATTTCAGGTTCGTCTCGTTGCGCAGTTGGTACCCTTGGTCTGCGTCACCGGTTAACGTGAAGGCGCCTCCCACATCGATCATCTGTTCCGTGTGCAGGTTCTGGGTGTCGTTACCTTTGATTTGAAAACCGCTCAGTGTGGCCTCGCGTTCACGATGGCAGCGAACCACCGCGGCACGACTGGAAGGCACGGATTGATCTCGCGTCCAAAACGGTTGGACTGCCGTATTCGGGTCGTCATAAACAACGCTGTAGCTGGTGGCCAGCGACGTGTAGAGGGCAGTGAATCGGGTGAGATGAGCGCGGGCATAACCTGCCTGAAGTTCCAGTGTGCCGACTTCACTGCGACTGCGCGCGAAGCCAATATCGAGTTGTGCGAGTTTGATCACGGCGCCCGCGCCGACAATGGCAATCAGCGGTGCGGCGATCCAAGCCCATTCGACTCGGCGAATCAACCGGAAAAGACACCAGTTCACCGGGACCAGAATCGCCAGGTAGGACAGCAGGACCTTCAGGACAAAACTCGCATCCGGGATCTTGATTCCCGCTGCGTCGACCAGCAGTTCGCGCGAGGCGTTGGCAGCACCACTGTCGTCATTCCAGGCAGCAATCCCACCGTTACCAGACCCGACATACCCGCTGGTTTGCCAAGCCTCACTGTCGCTGCGAGATTTTTCTGCTCGCTCGCCTGAACGCTTGGGAACGCGAAGGCTGGCGTTGCCGCCGGATCCGACGTCGCGAGAAAAGTATCGTAGCGTGGTCGAGAGGCGAGGGTCGCGGTGGAAGCTCATGCCATATTTGGCGAATGTGAATTTCGGCGAGATAAAATCGCCCATTTGCCGATCGGCTTCAAAGGTCCTGGCGGGACGTCGCATCAGTGCGTTGTTGAGCAAGTTGTCGTAACTCTTCCAGTTCAAAACCCGCTTTTCGGAAAGCGGGAACGCAGTGATGACGACTCGGCCCTGCCCGATCTGTCGTTCGGCTACCAGACCGCCGGTGTCCCGCATCAAACGAGCTTGCGGGTGGAGTTCGAATTTCAAGCCTAACATCGGCTTTTCATCCGAGACGTTCAGATCGAGCTCTTCTCGCTTCTTGTCTTTGATGTAGGAGAGTGACCAGTAGTCGTTCAGTGAGGCAAAGTCTGGCTGTCTTAGTTCTGTGGCTTCCGAGGAAGTGACGGGCAGATACGCATCCAGGAAGCTGCCGCGCAAGGTGTCCAGTGATTCGGGTCCGCTAATGATTAACTGACCACCCCAATGCAGCCAGTCCAGCATGGAGTCCTGCTGAGTGGGCGACAGCAAATCAGGATCCAAGTCATCCCACAAGACAAACGCAATGGTGGTCCACGAAAAAGGATGCGCCGGGACCGGGACGCGACGGTCGATCGTCGGGTTGATGACGTAGTAGTACTGCAGTTTTTCCTCTGTGGAATACTCGTTCATCGGGGGCAGGACGGAGTCGATGCGTTTGAGGTAGGTGTACGAATCGGGAGAACCAGACAACACCATGAAAAAATACTCATGCGCTTTCATCCGCGTCGTCGCTTCTTGGACAGCCGGAAAACTTGAGCCTCCTCGACGCGAGCGCATGGCGCTTTGTAAGGTGATCAAGTTGCTGTTGGTGGTCGACTTTTGAGGGATGTAATACAGTGTTTCCACCACCTTGCCCTGACCTTTCGGCAGGCCAATGTTCCGGGTGTACACCATCGAATACGGTGTCTTGGGAGCCGGAACCGGGTGCAGCGAACTGTCCAACGCGCTACTATCGACCCGCGCCTGGAAGTCAAAGTTGTTGGCCACGATGTTCTGCGTGCAGGTGATGTAATGCCCTGGCTTGATCTGGTTGAAACGCTTGCTGGTGTCGCCCGGTTGCAATTCCATCCGGGTGTATTCGAAGTCCTTCTTGGGCTTCTTTTTTTCCTTCTTCTCCTTCTCCTTACGTTCCGCTTCCTCTTTCTGTTTTCTCGCCCGCTTCTCCGCGAGAGTTTCCTGGCGGCAGCCACTACAGCCGGCGGTGGTTACGGTGACGCCGCACAACAGGACGAGAAGAAGAACCAGTCGCCAGGGGCATGCAACCCAAGAGCTCGAGCCATTCTCGTTGATCACGATTTGTTTTCCCGCAGACAAGAGATTGATATTCCACCCCAGCGGAGCCTGCTACAAGTTTAAGCCGCCGGAAGACCGGGGAAAAGTGACCGTCGGCCGAGTGCAGGTAGCCGATGTCGGAAACCTACGTCAGATGATTCGTGCACCAGCGCAAGTTCTTGCGTCTATGTTGGAGGGCGTGGCAAGAGCGAGTGGCTGGCCAGATGTGGACCAGAGTCACACGTCGAGTCGCGAAAGTTCTGCTGATTGGCGGAATGAGCAGGCCACTTGGTACACGACGGCATGAGCGAGGAGGCAAGCCAGGAATGGTAGCGCAAAAAAATAGCCCCGAGTCGGGGCAGCAACTCGGGGCTCAAAGCTCTTGCTGCAGGGGGGAGCCTGCAACAATCCTTAGGTTGGGGGCAACAACCTAAGGCAAGTCTCGAGTTGGGGGTGGACAATCTCGAGACCATGAGAATCGCAGGCGGGCAGCACCTGCGATTCGTACATAGTATGAGGTCACAACGAAGAGATCAAGTACTTACGATGTTTTTTTAAGAAAAATTTGAGTGCACGCGCACCGCAGGGATTCTCGACTCAGAATGCAAATGCCCCGTGACCGATGCATGACCTGTCACGGGGCAGATGTTTTACTGCGGTTGCCGCCCTGCCAGCGTGTGGTGACACTCCGCTGGATGCGGCTGGCATTTAGTGCACAGGCGTTGTCTGCGCGAACTTCAATTCGAGACGCTTGATCCACGTTTGCACATATTCCGCATCCGCTTGACTCAGCCGACGCATGGGGACCGTGCACGTGTTGCCGTTCTCTTTTTGAATGCGAATCATGTCGCGACTCACCAATTCAAGCCGTCCACGGACGCGGAACAGGCCGGTGTTGTCGACCCATAAACGCGTCTTGGATTGGGACTTCGTCAGGACCCAGGTGGGCGCCGTGCCGTTCTGGCCGAACAAGTCTTCCAAACCGTCTTTGGCAGGCTTGTCATCGCCCGCTTCTTCGGTTGCAGGTTCTTCTTCAGTTTCCTGCGCTTCTTCGGTTTCCTCAGCCGGTTTGTCGTCGCTACCACCGAAGAGATCTTCGAAACCGCCGTCAGCTGGTTTTTCATCGCCCGCTTCTTCGGTTGCGGGTTCTTCTTCAGTTTCAGGCGCTTCTTCTTCGGGTTCCTGAGCCGGTTTGTCGTCGGCACCGCCGAAGAGATCTTCGAAACCGTCGTCAGCTGGTTTGTCGTCTGCCGGCTTATCGTCTGCGGGTTTTTCATCTGCAGGCTTTTCGTCAGCAGCAGGCTTTTCGTCAGCCGGTTCTTTGGCAGGTGCGGGTTTGTCGTCGGCACCGCCGAAGAGATCTTCGAAACCGTCGTCAGCTGGTTTGTCGTCTGCCGGCTTATCGTCTGCGGGTTTTTCATCCGCAGGCTTTTCGTCAGCAGCAGGCTTTTCGTCAGCCGGTTC
>NZVR01000147.1 GCA_002701545.1 Blastopirellula sp.
CCAGCCCTAGAAATTGTGCAAAATCTTCAAAAAAATAAACTAAAAGTCATTGTTAATGAACCAAATGTAGAAAGTTATCCAATGATTAAATTAGTTCCGTTAGATAATCTGATTCAAGAGTCAGATATCGTGGGCGATCTGCATATGCACACGACCGAAACCGACGGCAAAGCCAGCTTGGAGGAAATGGTCGCCGCAGCCCAACAACGGGGCTTGCAATACATCGCCATCACCGATCACTCGCAACGTGTCTCCATGGCCAATGGCTTGGACCCCAAACGTCTCCGTCAGCAGTGGCAACAGATTGACGAACTCAATACGTCCCTGGGCGACACCTTTACGGTCCTGAAGGGCATCGAGTGCGACATTCTGGAGAAAGGCGGCATGGACCTGCCAGACGATGTGTTGGCCGAAGCCGACTGGGTGCTTGCCAGCATCCATTACGGCCAAAACCAACCGCGTGCACAGATTACCGACCGCATCCTCGGTGCGTTGGAACATCCGCATGTCTCGGCCATCGCCCACCCTACCGGCCGCCTGATCAATCGACGCGAAGCGTATGACGTCGACATGGACGCCATGTTCCAAGCCGCGAAGCAGCACCGCAAACTACTGGAGTTGAACGCGAACCCCGTGCGGCTTGACCTGAACGATGTTTACTGTGCAGCCGCTCGCCAACACGAAATCCCTCTGGTGATCAACACCGACGCCCACAGTGAACCGGGGCTCGACGTGATGCGTTACGGGGTGCTGCAAGCGCGACGCGGAGGGCTGGGGCCGCAGGACGTGGCCAACACCCGCAGCTGGGACGAAATCCGCTCGTGGCTGCAACGCGGGTCGTCGGTCTGACCACGCGATTGTGCGGCACCCACGCATGCCACCGCACGTCCCGGATCCGAGAGGCACTACAACCAACCATGCACTCAGGTCGCTGCGGTGATCACTAGCCCGACACGCGCCAGCGGGTGTTGAACAGCCAGATCATGACCCCCAGCAGCAAGCCATTCAGTCCGAGCGAAAATGCGACATAGCAACCAAAGACCGTCCACGACTTTTCAATCGTTGCAACGTCGTTGCCCAAATGGTCGAATTCCATCGGGATCATGTAAGCCGCCCAAAACGGACTGGTGAAACCAGCAGACACGAGGTGGTCCGTCATCTCATAGCCGCTGAAAAATTGCTGAGCAAAAAAGATCACCGCCAGCGGAACACCAAACAGCAACATGATGAGCAGGTAAGTCGCCATCAAGCTGACCGAGGTCCGGCGAAACACCACCGAACAGAACAGGGCGACCATCGCCGTCGTCAAACAGGTGATCAGCACGATACTCACGTAGGCAATCACCCCTGGAAGATTGCTCCAGTATTGGTTGACCATCACACAGGCCAGCAGCACCGGCCAGAGCAGGAACATCGTCAGGACACTTGAGACCCGTAATCCGGCAATCAGCTTGCCCCACAAGATTCGCCAGGGGGTAATCGTCGTGGTCAACAGCAAGTCCAACGTCTCACGTTCCCGTTCGCTGGTCACGCTACCTGCTGAAAAGACGGGCCCACATAACATGTTGAAGATCACCACGTAGCCGATATACCACGGCGCGTGCTCCGGCCAGATATAGAGGCATGCCGCCATCAGCGGGATCGCCAGCAGCATGCTGACTTGGATCACCAGCCGCAGCATCAACGTGCCTTGGCTAAAGATCTCACTGCGGATCTCTTTGTCGTAAACCGGATTCGCCCCATCCGGCAGCAAGGTCTCTCGTTTGGCAGGCGCAAACAGTTTATCGGGAAACTGGTCGCGTTGAATCACCAGCCCCACTGCCTGCTGAGCCTCCTGATCCAGATCGACCACTTCCTTGCCTTCACTGCCAACATCCGGTGGATGTAATAATCGCGAACTGGTGTTGAAGAACAAAACCAACGTGATCGCCATCGACACTCCGGGAACCAGGAAGACGGCAAGCAGCAAACGCAACAGGCCATCGCTGATCGAATTCCAAAACAGAATCCCACACAGCGCCAGAGGCAGAATCAAGAGATAGGAGACGACGAGCGACGCAGAGGTCCGTTTGAAATAGCTGCTACAGGCGACTCCAATGGCTCCAAAGGTGATTACGGAGGCCATCAACCCGACATACAAACCGAGCACGTCATAAAAGCTTTTCCCACCCAATGGCAGGCAGAGCATGATGATCGGCAGGGAAGCAAATACCAGCACTCCCAGATGCGTCAACGAAGCGACCATTTTGCCCAGCACAATGGCACTCGGCCGCAGCGGACTGGCCAGCAGCATTTCGTAGGTTTTCCGTTCCTTTTCGCCGGTGATCGCGCCGGCGGCAAAGCTGGGCGCCATCAGCGCGGTCAGCACATACTGGCCGAGAAAGAACAGATTCACCAAGCCTTCCGCCGCACCTCCTCCGCCAGACACGTCCATCCGCGTCACTTTGGGCCAAGCAAAGAAGACCAACAGAGCGAGCAGCCCCTGGTACAGGAAGAGCAACACAAAAGCCCGTGGCGTCCGTAAATTCACCAACAGCTCGCGCTGCATCACGGGGTTGTCGCGTATGTACATGGTCCACCCACGAAGCGATCGCTGAATTCCCAGCTACCTCAAACTCCGGCCAGCTCGCAAACCGGCCAGCGCGGCACGCTCCGATGCTCCGCACCGCCGGAGGGCATTGTACCCTGGTCACCCACCTGGGGGAACTAGGACGCCCATTCCAACCCCATTTGGTCCGCATTACTCGGTGAATTCGGCCATCTGCGGCTTTTCCAATCGCCGATAATCCTCAAACGCCAGCTGGACAGACAGGCAATGATCCCCAGCGTTGAAATTGATACGGGAGTTATCCGCCAGCCGCACGTCGCACCAGGTAGGCAACGCAAACAGGCAACCGAAGGGAGGAATCGCGCCCGGTTGAAGCCCCGTCAACTCAAACACTTCCTCGCGATTCGCAAACCGCAACCCACGCATCCCATGCTGCTTGCGAAGCCGCTTGCTATCCAACCGACAATCCGCGGGGACGACAAACATCAAGAACTCGCCGTTGGCTTTGCACACCAGCGCCTTGGCACCGCTCGCTAACTGAGCGCCACGTACCGCTGCCGCCTCTTCGCTGGTGTAGACCGCTTCATGTCGCGTCACCTCGTAACGCACCTCCGCGTCATCCAATACCTGACACAATCGTGCGAATACCGACTCGGCCATGCCGCTCCTACTCGTCTTTTACCAATTTACCGCCACTACAACTTGCGTGACCCGCCCAAGTGTACCTCTTCTTCTGAAGCTTGACGATTGGTTGTTGCAGGCGAGCGGCATACAAAGATAATAACGAAAGGGTTATTTTACTATCTTCTCTCCCCTGCTTGTTCACAGCACAGGGCATACGTGGCGAGTCTCATGCAGGAATTGGCGTATCTAGTCATCCGTGAAGGTTCGAAATGGACAGACGTCTTTCGTCTGGTCCCCGGGCGCACGGTAACGATCGGCCGCGCCGCCACGAACCAGATTGTGATCAAAGATGAGCGTTGCAGTCGCAATCACGCCGAAGTCTTCCTGACCCAGGGCAGCTGGACATTACGCGATCTGGAAAGTCGCAACGGGACCATCGTCGGCGCCGAAACCGTGCGCGGGGATTACGAATTAACCCCCGGCGACATTGTCCGCATTGCCCACTGCCAAATGGCGTTCGTCCATGACCTCGACAAAGCCTTTGCCGAGCACGAACTGCCCAAGCTTGAGCGGGGTGGCGAAGACACCGTGGCCGCGCGGTACGTCTCGTTAAGTGACTCGGCAGTTGTCGGCGCGGAAGAACTGGCCACCATCACCCACCGCCGAGTCAAAACCAAATTCCTCAGCCCGACCGAAGACGACGCACCGATCCCGAAAGTCGGGAAAGCTGCCACCAGTCTCTGTCGACTGGCCTTTGAACTGGCCAACGAACAAGACATCAAAGCTGTCGCCAACACCGCTTTGGATGGTCTGTTCGCCAGCACCAATGTCGACGGAGGTGCCGTGCTGTTGAGCCACAAAGGCTGGGGCAAAGATTTGGCCGCCGAAGATCTCGACGTCGTCGCGTCGCGGACTGACGACAAACCCTCCTACCATCGCATTACCTCGTTCCTCGCCAAAACCGTCCTCCGCGAAGGCGAAGCCGTGCTCGCCCGCAATGTCATGGACGACACCCAATTGGGCAGCAAGGACAGCAAGGGAGAAATTCAATCCACCAGTGTCCTCTGCGCACCGATTCGTCACGAGCACCATTTCATCGGCTTGATTCACCTGTATTCCACCAACGAAACCCGGATGCCCGATCCGGATGACCTGGAGTTCACTTTAGCCGTCGCGGACAACGTCGCACTCGCACTGCGCAATCTGGTCAAACAACAAGAGCTGGCAGCCGATCTCTCGCAATCACGCGATGAACTGGACGAGTTACGCAAACAACTCGGAGTGGAGAGCGAATTGGTCGGCTCCAGTCTGGTGTTGATGAAAGTTCAGGAGCAGATCGCTCAGGCCGCCCCCAGTCGCGCTACCGTGTTGATTCGCGGCGAAAGTGGCGTTGGCAAAGAACTGGTGGCCCGCGCGGTCCATTTCTCCAGCCCACGCAAAAAAGGCCCCTTTGTCTGCCTCAACTGTGCCGCCCTGTCCGAAACCTTGCTGGAAAGCGAGCTGTTTGGCCACGAGAAAGGCGCGTTTACCGGAGCGACCGAGCGCAAAGTTGGCAAATTCGAAGCTGCCGACAACGGCACGCTGATGTTGGACGAGATCGGTGAAATGAGCCCCTCGATTCAAGCCAAATTCCTCCGCGTGCTGGAAGGGCACCCGTTCGAACGCGTCGGAGGTAGCAAGGCGATTAAAGTCGACGTGCGGGTCATCGCAGCGACCAACCGTGACCTGGAAAAGGCGGTCGTCGAAGGCAGTTTTCGTCGGGACCTCTACTTCCGACTCCATGTGGTCGAAATCTACGTCCCCCCACTGCGCAAACGGCCCGAAGATGTCATTGAACTGGCCAGCCATTTTCTCGAACGCTACAGCACCGAAACCGGCAAGAAGATCCGCGGCTTTTCTCCCGCCGCCTTCGAGGTGTTGCAACATTATCGCTGGCCCGGCAATGTGCGGGAACTCAAGAACGTCGTCGAACGCGCTGTCGTGCTGGCACGCGGTGAATATATCGACCCCGAGGACTTGAGTATGTCGAACCTGGCACCCGCCTCCGAATCGGGCGAAATCCCGGCGAACCGCACCAGCTTCGAAACCATCTCACTGGCCGAAATGGAGAAGCGCCATATCGCCGCCATGCTGGCAACGACCAACTGGAACAAAAGTCGAGCCGCCCAATTGCTCGGCATCGAACGATCGACACTGGACCGCAAAATCAAACGGTACGGACTCCAGCCACGCACTCCCATTGGTGGTTAACCCATCCTGCAGGACGTTCACGCTGCATGGCGTTACTTTGCCTACCCCAATCTGTCCTTTGGGACACATTTCCCACCATTCCCGCGCCGCGCTTTAAACCTCACCGGTTGTTCCTGTTTTGCACACCGCAAGACTTGGCAAGATTGCGGCGTCTTAGAATGTGATAAACCTGCCGTTTCTGCCGTTCACTTTCAACTGGTACTGCTTAGGTAACCGATGACGAAAGTACTGTCGGTTGCGCAGTTTGAACGCTTGTTCACCCGACGCACGACGCTATAATCCGGATACACACCGGGGCTCAAGCCTCTAGGAGTTTCCGCTGAGTGAGAAGCCCAAAATTCTCCGCGTCCGAAACCGCAACAGGGAGGAGATTTCCCTTCCTGAGGAGCTCCGTTCCACCTGCACCGTAGTAGAAGTGGACAGTCTCGAAGCCGCCATCACGCGTCTGGAAAGCGAATCCTTCGACGCCCTCTACCTGGGCCCACAATGCCTCTCCGGTGCGGCCGAACAAATGCGTGTCCTCCGCAATGAATGCGTCCTGGAAGGCATGGCGGACGGTGTGGCGTTGCTCGACTCCAACAACGCGATCACCTGGGCCAATCAGCAACTGATCCGCTGGTGCGACGACCGACCCATCGTCGGCTTGAACTTCTACGAAGCATTGGGAGATCCAGAAATCCTGGGGCCTGACTTCTGCCCTTTCCACACCGCTCTGGCGATCGGCAAATCCAGTTGCTCGACCTTGAGAATCTCCGATCATCGGTATTTCCAAGTCCACGCAGCTCCGATTCGCAGCAGCGACGCCTTTGCCCAACATCTGGTGGTGACCATCAGTGATGTGTCGGATGAGATGTTGCAGAAGCAAAAGCTGGAAGCGCTCCACCGGGCAGGCATTGAAATCGCCGACCTGTCACCGGAGGAAATCGGCCAGATGGCGGTCCAGGACCGGATCGAGCTGGTCAAATCCAACATCCTGCACTACACGCAAGATTTGCTCAAGCTGGACGTGATCGAAGTCCGCATGTTGGACCAGGCGTCCGGCGAATTGCGCCCCCTGGTAGCCGTCGGCATGGCAGATGATGCTTCGGGCCGCGCCCTCTACGCTCACCCGCAAGGCAACGGAGTGACCGGCTTCGTCGCCGCCACAGCCAAAAGTTATCTCTGCGAAGACACCACCGAAGACCCGCTCTATATCGAAGGGTTTATCGGCGCCAAAAGCTCGATGACGGTGCCCCTGCTGTGGCACGACCAGGTGATCGGCACCTTCAACGTCGAAAGCCCTGAGCCCCGAGCCTTCAACGAAGGTGACCTGCAATTCCTCGAGATCTTTGCGCGAGACGTCGCCAACTCGTTGAATACCCTCGAATTGCTCGTAGCGCAACAAGCCAACGCTGCCCTGGAAAGCGTCGAGGCAATCCATAGTGCCGTGGCGCTGCCCGTTGACGAGATCTTGAACGATGCCGTCAACGTCATGGAACGCTACATTGGGCACGACCCCGAGGTCGTCGACCGACTCCGACGCATCCTGCGCAATGCACGGGATATCAAACGGGTGATCCAAAAAGTTGGTCAACGTATGGCTCCGTCTCAAGCCATCCCCACCGGCAACGCCGCCGATACCCATCGCGATCTCATGGGCAAACGGGTACTCGTCGTCGACGCAGACGAAGCAGTCCGAAATGATGCGCACGCGTTGCTCGAGCGTTACGGTTGCGTCATTGAGACCGCACACGATTCGGCCGAAGCCGTGTCGATGGTCCGCAACGCTGCCAGCGATGATCGCTACGATGTGATCATCTCCGATATCCGCTTGCCAGACGAAAGTGGCTATCGCCTGATGGTAAAACTTCAACAGTTTCTCGACCCGGTGCCGATGGTCCTGATGACCGGCTTTGGCTATGACCCAGGCCACTCCATCGTCAAGGCGCGGCAAGCCGGTTTGCATCCCAAAGCGGTCCTTTACAAGCCGTTCCGGCTCGATCAACTCCTGGAAACGGTCGAAACGATCCTGCAGGTACGCCGTCAGCAGCCGCAGGCTCAAGCCAGCTCGCAGTAGTCGCAGCGGACAGGTTGTAACGCCAGAGCCACCGCAAAGCTTTCCCAAGGTCCGGGAGCTTACCACTAGCACCCACAGGTACCAGCACCGGGAGAATTGCCCCGCCAGGCGACGATCTGTCTCTGGCCTATCCACGGGATCCGCAGAGCCTGCCCTGTCCAAAACGACGCCGCCAGACACCCCAAACCCGCAATGGACAATGCGGCGACCCTCACGTCCTCAGCAAGCCCCCAACCGCCCCAAACGCTCGCTCCCCACGTGCTCGAAACCACCACGAGCTAAGCCGTTGCGACATCTCGTTCGAGTTGCAAGATCGGGCAGGTTCGCCTAGAGTGAGTAGGTGACAGTTGGACAGTTGGATGCTGTCTGCGAAGTGCTGAGGTCCGGGGCGATCGTTCGAACGTGGCATCGTAGGTTTGCGGCGTTCGATCGTTGCGGCATGTGATCCTTACGGCGTTATAACCGGGACTTCGGCATTCTTCCCATTCGCCACACCTTCCACCAAATCTGTCGCACGATCTGACCGACAAAAGACGGAGGCAACACGTGCCTCAATATGAAGACGGGAGAGAAACTATGTCCACCAGTGAAGCAACGGGTACCCAGGTCATGAACGGGGCGGATATTCTCGTAAAGTCGCTGGTAAACCACGGCGTCGATGTCATCTTCGCCTATCCTGGTGGCGCTAGCATGCCCCTGCATCAAGCACTCACCCGATTCAAAGATCAGGTGCGCACCATCCTGCCCCGTCACGAGCAAGGGGGAACGTTCGCTGCCCAAGGCTATTCGCGAACCACGGGCAAGGTCGGTGTCTGCATGGCGACGAGTGGTCCGGGAGCCACCAACCTGGTCACCGGCATTGCCGATGCCAAGCTCGATAGCATTCCCATGATCGCCATCACCGGGCAGGTCAAGACGCCCGTGATCGGCTCCGACGCGTTCCAAGAAACGCCAATCGTTGAGGTCTGCCGCAGTATCACGAAACACCATTATCTGGTGACCGATGTCCATGATTTGGCCCGCGTTGTCCGCGAAGCTTTCCATATCGCAACCACAGGTCGTCCCGGACCGGTCCTGATTGACTTGCCGAAAGACGTCCAGGAAGCCCAGATCGCGCCCAGTTGGGACGAACCGCTGAATCTGCCTGGCTACCTGGTCGACGAAGCCACGGCACAACCCGAGCAGATCAAGCAGGCAGCGGCCGCCATCAAACTGGCCAAACGCCCCATGATTTACGCCGGTGGCGGAGTCGTTGCGGCGGAGGCAAGTGAGGAATTACGTCAGTTCGCCGCCAAAACAGGTATCCCCGTTACCATGACCGTGATGGGATTGGGCGCGTTCCCGCACTCCAACCCACAATGTCTCGACATGCTGGGCATGCACGGTGCGGCCTACGCCAACTACGCCGTACGCGATTGCGATTTGCTGATCTCTCTGGGGGTTCGCTTTGACGATCGCGTGACCGGCAAGCTGGAGGCGTTCGCCAAAGATGCCAAGATCATTCACGTGGACATCGATCCATCCGAACTGAATAAGAACAAGGCGGCACACATCCCCGTCGTCAGTGACGTCAAATACTTCCTGCAGGAGTTGCTGAAGGTCGTCGAACCTCCGACCGACATCTCGGCCTGGGTCACACACTGCCAAAACCTGAAAGAACAACATCCTTACAAATTCGACCAATCGTTCGATGGTATCTTGCAACAGCACGCCATCGCCGAACTCTCGCGTCTGACGGCAGAACGCGACACCATCGTCAGCGTCGGCGTCGGCCAACATCAGATGTGGGCCGCGCAGTTCTATCAGTTCGAACGGCCCCGCACGTGGATGTCCAGCTCGGGATTGGGCACGATGGGCTTTGGCCTGCCAGCGGCCATGGGCGCTCAAGCGGCTAATCCAGATTCACTGGTCGTCGACATCGACGGTGACGGCAGTTTCCAGATGAACGTGCAAGAGTTAGCCACCTGCTTCTGTGAAGAATTGCCGGTGAAAGTGTTACTGTTGAACAACCAGCACCTGGGGATGGTCGTCCAGTGGGAAGACCGGTTCATGGCTGGCAATCGCGCTCACACCTACCTCGGCCCAGTCCATCACGCCGAAGCGACCGGCAAAGGTGCCAGTCGCTTTGCAGAAGACCGCTATCCGGACTTCGTGCAAATTGCCAAAGGTTACGGCTGCGGCGCCACCACGATCAGCAAGAAGGCCGATCTGACCGGTGCCCTGGAAGAAATGATCGCCTATCCTGGGCCATACGTTCTCGATGTGGAAGTGCCTTACCAAGAGCACGTGCTGCCGATGATCCCATCGGGCCACACCGTGGACGACATGATCCTGGAGTAAGGCCCTCTCCGCTGCTTCAGGGCCTGCGACAACTCGTTCTCTCTGTGCGCTACCTGTGCGCTACATGTGCGCTACATGTGCGCTGAAGATGCGTTACCTGTGCGCTGAAGATGCGTCCCAAAGGTACCTCGCAACCGGCACGGGCGAACGGTTTAGTCACGGCCCGCTACGTGCCGCTGATAGCCACCATGATCCAGTTCGTTCAGACGCCATACGTGCCAGCCGAAGAGGCGAAAATAGATCATCATCAGCGTGGTGAGCAGCCCACAACCAATTGGATTTGTGATCCACGCACCGGCCCAAGCACTGCTGGAAATCAGACCGCAAAAGATCGCCGAACAGAAAAGCAACAACGCGGCAGAAGTAATGTAAAACATGCCCCATTGCCGCGAGTGCTCCTGGATCGATTGCATCGTCGCCATCGAGAACGGCAGCAAGCTGGATTGAGTCTCGTTCATGCCATGCATCACCAAGGGAAAGAACACCAGCCACGACGCGAAGATCAATACAAATCCACCTCCGGTCCCCAGGCCAAAGGAAATCAATAACCCCACGGCCAACCCAGGCAAGCCACTCATCCACAACGGGTTGAATAACGTCAACAAGTTCCACAGCCATTCACCCACATCGAACCCCGGCCACTCGGAAATCCTCTGATTCCCGGCCGAGGTTTCCGTGACGATCTTGAGACAAGCGGCCAGCAAAAAGGCGAGTGCCAGCAAACTGACCACGGAAGTCGCCAAGGTCCCGACGATAGCCAGCAGACGCGTCATCGTATCGGGACTAAACACCCGGGCCAGACAACATAGCCAAAAGCCGAAGGAAACACCGCAACCCATCACGGTCAACAAGACCGTCGGGTCAACTAGAAACGACAGCAACTGCAGCAGCGGTGGCTCGGAGTCAAGTTCGGCCTCCTCAGCGTACTCCGCCTCCAACTCGGCCTCCGCATCGGCCAGTAGCTTTCTCGCATTTTTCTGAGCCGTCCCCTCGTTGAGCTCCCCACCCGCTGCACCGGGGAACGAGGGAGCCACCGGTTCCTCTAACAGAAACTCGTCGCTTGCTGTCTCTCGTTTCGCTGGCTGCGGCTTGGCCGGTGCCGGAGGTGCGGTCGGAACCACATGCTCGGTGAAGCAGTCGGGACACCTCAGCGTCTGACCGGTTTGGCCGCGACGCGCATGCAATCGCGTATCGCATACAGAGCAATTGAAGCCAAACTCGACATCCTCCGAATCGTCTTTTGAGGTTCCGCCGACGCCGCTCATGCCCTGGCCACCAAACTTGGCATCCGAGCGGGCCTCGGCCGCCTTAATCGAATCCATAATATCGGGCACTTTCGGCCCCAAGTCCTCAGGCGGCGCCAGCACCAATTCATCGTCCGCCATTCCCGCCTCCCCTCCATCAATCGGGGGCGGAATACGAATTTCTTCTGGCGGGGTCGTCCACGATTCAGAAACATCGGGCTCCGCAAACAGATCGCCGGAAGACAACGGTGCCAACGGCAGGTCCTGACTGTCCACGATCGACTCCGACAGTGGTTCCAAGGAAAACTCCGGCACCGACTCCTCGCTTGGCGACAAGGGAGCCTCCGGGATGGTCTCTGGAGACTCACCTCCTGCCGTTACCGGCGCCTCCACGCGCACGCCTTCCAGACAATCACTGCAAACAATCTCTTCACCGATCTGAGCGCTTGTCGCACGCAACGTCGCCTGGCACTGCGGGCAAATCAACGCAAACTGCACGTCACTGCCAGCGCCCTCCACGGCCACTTGCCCGGCCGAGGCACTCCCCGTAACGTCAGGAGATGGTATCGCCACTGGCACTTTGAGCATGCCATCACAGGCCGGGCAGGGGATCCGCTGCCCAGCTTGCTCCCGGGGCAGAGTCAATTCCGCCTGACAGCGGGGACAAGTACATGAGATGTTCGCCGAATCGCTCATCTTGCCTTGCCCGATACTTGCTTCTCTCTCACCGACCCTCACACGACAGCACGACAGCAGCTGTCACCAGAAACAGCCAACGCGCCAGGCCATGCCCAAATTATAAACCGTTCTTTGCCCACCGGGATACCGTTGCCAGCGAGCATTCCACCTAGATACCAACGGGTTTCACGAAACTCCGACCAGCAGCAACACCAACGCTAGCAGCTCGCGGCCATATTTTCCGAAGTTTCTCTCAAGCTGACGCGAAAAACAACCGAACATAGCGACATCACTGCTTCAGGGGGGAACTGAAACAGCAACTGCAGGCCCAGTCCTCAACAGGAACCCCCGATCATGGCAAATCGCCTCTCTTCTCTGCACCTCTGCCACTTCGTTGCCCTCGCTGTCCTCGCCTCGTCAGTCGGCTGCGCCTCGACACCAGCACTCAACAAATTCCTGCTACTGGATCTCGAACCGGAAGCAGAAACCGTGGCACCGTTGGACCCCAACGTACCCCATGTGACTGTCATGCTGATCCCGTCGAACGGGAGAACGCGGAAAGCACGTGTCCCGGTCCAGGAAGGCATGCTGGTCAGCGACGTGATCAAGCAAACCAACGCCACCAAGAGGTTTCGCCGGGAAACGATCAACATCATGCGGAAGACTCCACGCGACATTCGTCCGCTTCGCATGCACGTCAATTACAACCAGAAACGCCAACGCATCGCTCCAGGTTCCGATTATGCCCTGCATCCCGGCGACGTCATCCAAGTCGTCGAAGACAAAACCGGAGCGATCGATGACATCATCGGAGACGCGTTGGGCCCATTGGGGGCACAAGCTGTCAAACAGAGCGTGCCGGCTCTGTCGCCGAGTCTCTAACCCGTTGCAGACGCCTTGCGGCCCTGTGACCATCACGATCGCCAGTGAAAGCACTTCTGCGTTCCTCGACCGACGGGCTAACCAGAAAGGGTTTAGCCCGTCAGGGCACCGAACCAGCGGACGTATTCTGAGCCAAGCGACGTCCACTTGAGAACGGCACGCCCAACCGAGTGCCAGGCAGTCGCGACCGCACTGGGGAAGCCGTCCTTAGCGAGCGACTTCGCGCAAGCATCCAAGGCAACGAACTGCGGGGGGGAGCATCACATCACCCGGGTAACAGCAGTTTGCCTTCCGTCCTCGGCTCATTTGATCCAGGCAGGTGTTCCGAGCGCTCACGCACCTTCGAGCCGGGCCAATGGGAGCGTGAATTCACGACGGCCACGGCAAACAGACGCCGCAGCCGCTTCATTCTGTCCCTGACAAAGTCGTCACAGGGCGCGCCATCGCTTACACTACGGCGATGGATTTCTGCGCTGACTCGGCGCGTCATGCCCCCTGGCCTTATCCCGAGAATCATCATGCCAACACGTCTCCCGGCAGCCGTCGCCCTGCTCGTGACCATCGCCACTCTTGTCCCTTCGCAGGCGAACGCGCAATCACCGACTCGGGAAGAGGCAATCGCCGCCATGCACCGGGCGGTGCGATTCTTTCGCACACACTGCTCTGCTGGAGGTGGCTATATCTTTCGCCTCAGTGCCGACCTGAAGAAACGCGAAGGCGAAGGCAAAGTGGGGAACACCACCGCCTGGCTCCAACCGCCTGGAACACCGTCCGTCGGCATGGCCTACACAACCGCCTTTCAGCTGACGCAGGACCAGGAAGTTAAGGAGGCAGCACTCGCGACAGCACAGGCCTTGATTCAAGGACAACTGCAATCGGGAGGCTGGTATCACCGCATCGACTTTGCCCCCGAGGATCGGGCAAGATTCGCCTATCGCGTCGATGATGTCCCCAGTGACAATCGCCGCCAAGTCAACCAGACCACGTTCGATGACGACAAGTCACAATCGGCGGCCAGATTTTTAATGCATTTGGATCACACCTTGAATTTCCAACAGCCGGCAGTTCATGAGGCTGCAACGTATGCAGTCGACGCCTTTGTCAAAGCCCAATATGCCAACGGCGCGTGGCCCCAACGGTATACCGATTTCCCCGACCCCCAAGCGCACCAACCACGGCAGGCTTCGATTCCCAAAAACTGGTCGCGGACCTATCCCAAACGTGATTACAAAGGCGATTACACGCTCAACGACAATTCCATCAGCGATGTCATCACCACCATGCTGTTGGCCTGGGACATCTACGGTAAGCCACGCTATTTCGACGCAGCCTGCCACGGCGGAGACTTCTTTTTGCTCGCCCAACTACCCGCTCCCCAACCGGGATGGGCTCAGCAATACAACGATCAGATGCAGCCAGCCTGGGCCCGCAAGTTCGAACCGCCGGCGGTGACCGGAGGTGAGTCGCANGGNGTGTTGCGAACGCTGCTCTTGCTTTACCAACGGACTGGCAAGTCCAAATTCCTGACTCCCATCCCCAGTGCCCTGGCTTATTATCGCAGCAGCCAATTACCGTCTGGAAAGCTGGCCCGATTCTACGAACTTGGCACCAACAAACCTCTGTACTTCACCAAAGATTATCAACTCACCTATTCGGACGCGGACATGCCAACCCACTACAGCTTTCAAGTAGGCTCGAACCTGGCTCGCATTCAGGCCGACTATGACAAGCTGGCTGCCGGCAAAAAACAGTCCAGCCAATCTGACATCGTCCCTAAACGTCAACCGCCCGCAGCCCCCGATGTCTCACCGTCCAAGTCGCTGACCCTCCAAGCCGCCGCCTGCATTCAAGCACTCGACGAACGCGGAGCATGGGTGGAAGCAGGTAGAATGCGGCATCAAGGCGACAGTGACGACACGACAGACGTCATCGAATCCAGGACCTTCTGTCGCAACTTAGTCATACTTGCCCGGTACATCGCAGCCAGTGCGCCGTAGCGACAGCAAGCGGCACTGCGTCGTGCCCTGCGTCGACTTAGCCAACTTAACGATTGATGAAGGTACTCTGAATCATGACATCCAGTTCACCTTCGTTGTCCCGGGGGTCAATGTCATACATCCGCAGGTAGAGGATTCCTGATTTCTTGACAATAAACTCTTTCGCGTTGCCAACGTGAAAGCTGTCATCTGCTTCTATCTTCTTGTCACCAGGCGCCAGGATAATCCCGATCAGTGACCCCATTTTGTAATCTTTCAGCTCCTTCGGAATGGTAATTCCCTCGGGCGTCAATTCCATTTCCAAGGTGAAGCCCCACGTCCCTTTGGCGACGATCCGCGCGGGGGTCCCTTTTTGCAGCACCACTCCGGTACTCTGCCACGCTTTATCCGCGTGCACCTTGACCACCTCTTTATCGGCGGTGGCTACCTGATTGAAGATCCGCTGCATGCCTTTATTGGCGCCCGGATGCTCGGGCAAGATCCGCAAGATTGCCTGATACGCCTCGACCGCCTTCTGCAACTGTTCATTTTCCTCAAACTCGATCGCGGCTTTTTCCAGTTTGATCAAGAAATCACGATGCAACGAGATCAATTGCGGGTCGGTTACCCCTTTGTTTTTTGGCTTTTGCGCCTGCGACTTCTCCTGCGTTTTCCGCTCCAGTTCGCGGGTGAACTTTTTGAATAAATTGAACAGATCCTCCTCCGACAAGATCGAAGGCTGGGATTCTTCTGCCGGCTTTTTGGTCGTTGGCTTGCGAGGGATCGGTTTGATCGTGGACGCCGGTGGTTGTGCGTTAGCCACCGTCGCAGCGAACCCAACGAGACAAAACACGCACGTCAGAAAAAGTCGATTCATGGTTGGTCCTCATCCTCTGTAAGCACCTGGCAAACCACGCCAAGCTGACACGTCGACAGCCCGCTGGGGCTAAGGGAGCGCGATGTTTTTCAGTTCGTATTGCACCGGCATTCTGACCATCAGAGCCGGGGTACGATAGACAAATTTGTAGGTACTGGGGTCGTCATCAAAAATAAACCGGTACACCAACACCACTTCGTTGTCGGCCACGCCGACAATCTCAAAACCCAGGTTATCCTCCTTGACGTCCTTGGACGTGATCACGAACGCCTCGTTGCTGGATATCCAGTTCCGGTGCGACTCCAAGGCGTTATTCGCCTCATCGAAACGCACTCGCACACGGATTTCGTGAGCTTGTTGGTTTTTTCGCATGTTCTCGACCGTCACCGATACTCCGGCTTTCTTCACTTCATCGTTGTCGGCATCAGGCAGGTCGGCGAATTCAAAGGTCTCCACACGTCCAGGCACGATTGCCACGATCTCGCCTTTCAGGTTCGCGATGCTTGCAACGGAGCGTGCGGGGAGTGCAAATGGCACATCCATTTCGACCGAGTAGGCATCCGGCTGTCCTCGACGCTGGACACGGCCTTCCGGATTCGTCACTGTCAACGCTTTACCATCATCCCCAGTGGCTTCCACGCTGCTGAATGGCAGCGCAATCGAAATTGGCGTGAGTCGCGGTTCCCAACTGATTTCAGTGCGAATCCGCACGACATCGGCTGCGGGATTCCGCAAATCGCGGACTGCCTGAATGTTGGTCACTTCAAAGCGAAACAGTTCGCTATAGGCGGCGGTGCCATGGCGGTCCAATTGCCCCTCGGGGCGGGCCATCGCCGTTAAAGCGCGTTCCGCGCCGCCAAACGGATTCAAGGTGATTCCCGCTTGGTCCAAAACCTGGTCCACCGCCTCCCAGTAGGTCACGTCTTCAAAATCGACCTCCACCTCGACATCGCGATCGCCAACGTTGACCACGCGGTTCCCCGACTGCTCCTCTAAAGCCGCCAGCGCCGCTTGCAACGGCATCTTGCCCTTCAAGGTCACTCGGGTNGGCTTCGTCGTCGATTTCACCAACGCATCTTCCAGCTCTCGCGTGACACGCCCCAATCTCACTTTGACTTCCGCTGGCGTGCGCGACGTAATGCGGGGCAGGTAATCCAACGCTTTGGGGCCCAGTTCTACCAGTGCTTTTTCTGCCGCATCTCGATCGGCTTGAGCATCTGCATCCAACTGGCGGACCAGCTTGCGCACCTGACTACTGAGTTCTGGTTGCTTCGCTTCTTCCGCTTGTGCAACCAAGACACAGGTAATGACCAATACCGACCCCATCATGATCTCCTCAAGAAAATCGCGGGCACACCGTCACGCACGCGTCATGTTGCCGTAATTCAACCACGGGCACCCACCAAATCATTGTACGAATTCCGTGGCGAAACCGCCACAAAGGTTCCGTTTTCCCCCTCCCAGGCGGCATTCGGCATAGCGACACCTGAGTCGCCGCCCACAAAATAGGCCGGCAGCACCCTCAGTCACTCAAACCCGCTTTTCAAATCACCGCCAGCCTCTGGCAAACTCCGGATCCAACGGACTCTCCAGCGGTCTGTAACCTATGTTTGTAATGTCCACACCGCCGCTTCGCCTGCAGGAAAACGATGACTGCGCGTCGATTCTTCCTCCTCAGCCTGCTCTCAGCCGCTCTCACCGCAGACGCCGCGCAGCCCAACTATCAAGTCACGATCGACGGGAGAACCCTGCAGGGCACCCCGCTCCAGCAATCCACCTCCCAGTTGCTACTCCTTGCGCGCGACGGCAGCTATCAACAAGTCCAACTGAACGAAGCCGAGAACTTGCGACGGTTACCTGGGACGTTTCGCAGCTACTCCCAATCCGAAATTCGCGGCCGCTTGCTACGTGAATTCGGCCGCAACTTTGATGTCTCCGGGACAGGGAATTACCTGGTGGTGCACCCCCGTGGAAAACGCGATCAATGGGCACCGCGATTTGAGAAACTCTACCGCTCTTTCCAAGTCTATTTTGGTGCGCGCGGCGTCCAATTGAAACCTTTGCGATTCCCCCTCATCGCCATCGTGTTTCCCACACGTTCCGATTTTCTGCGTTACGCGCAACGCCAGGGAGTGTCGACATCGCGATCCACGCGGGGATATTACTCACACCAATCCAATCGCATCATTCTGTATGACGTCACTGCGGGCAGGCCCAGCGCGCCTTGGCACGAGAACGCTTCCACCATCATTCACGAAACGGTGCATCAAGTCGCCTTCAACACGGGGCTGCATTCACGTTCTGCAGCACCNCCGCGATGGGTCAGCGAAGGCTTGGCGATGATGTTCGAAGCCCCAGGCGTCTGGGACGCGCGGAAGCACCCAAGACTCACTGACCGAATCAACCGGCAACGCATGGAGGTGTTCGAAGAGTACCGTTCCACTCGGCCCAAGGGCCAGTTGGCGTCACTGGTCACCTCCGATCGCGTGTTCCACCAGAACGTGCTTCAGGCCTATTCCGAAGCTTGGGCGCTGACCTTCTTTTTGGCAGAAACACGCCCTCGTCAATACACCGAATACCTGCTGCGCACCTCGCAGCGCAAACCATTTCGTGCCTATTCCCAGCAAGAGCGCCTGCGCGATTTCACGGCCTGCTTTGGTGACAACCTGACGTTGCTCGAAGCCCATTACTTGCGATTCATCGACGGCCTCTAACCTGCCAACTCCCCCTTTGAAACAATTACCATTGCAAAAACTACAAAAACCTCCCTGAGCCAGGTCCGTCGACACCTCGCCAAACCACCACTTTCTCGACTTTCCCGCCAGATTCCTGCATTGATCTCGATTTCCCTCAAGTTTATCTCTGCTTATGCCGAACCGGCACGCCGCGTGCATAGTCCCATCCATATCAAGGAGCGACCCAGCGGCCCCAAGGGGCTGCGGCGATTAATGCGAGCGACACGGACGAGCCGTGAATCTTAGTGAACTTCGCCTCGGTTGGGGCGAGCTACTCTCAACGTGACGTTGACAACAGATCCAGTTTTTCACGGTTCGAAGGCCCGATTGGATTCCCGCAAGCCAATCGGGCCTTTGTTCTGCGCCTTGCACAGCAACTGTCTGTGCGCACCAGAGCCACCTTACCGACCGTTTTGGTTGAGTAGAAAAGGGGTGTTTCGGTATACTGGTGGCTCGTTGACCAACCCCGTTAGTGAAGGAGCGAAGCGATGGCAACGGTTACGGAACCTACCTGCGTGCAACAGATTGGTGAGGTGGCCGGTGTCGTTTGGCACACACTTCATGACCATGGTCCGCTGTCCTTCACCAAGTTAACTAAGCATGTAGAAACCCCTCGTGACCTGACCATGCAAGCAGTCGGCTGGTTGGCACGCGAAGACAAAATCAACATCTCGGAGACTTCGCGCGGCCGCATGATCTCACTCAACCCGGATGCGTGACACACAACTCCCGGGCGATCGCCAAGCCACTCAACCGCCTGCTCGCATCCCTTTGGCTGCTCCCTGGTTGATTCGCAAGTGCCACGGCGGGCGAGAGCCCGTGGGTGACACTTCCAGCGGCATTCNCATCTCTTGCGATTTCGCTACAACCAACGTTTGGATTCCGCCACTTTTCTCGTTCACGCACCTCCGCTCGCGGCCATTGCCTGCCATCAANCGCGACCGTTTCCCTTCTACCCCATTCAACCATAAAGATCTTGATACGTGACCGACAGCGCACCTTCACCGTCACCCGAGGCCATTCCGCCAGACGGTTTACCGCGCCGGCTGGAAACGGGTCTGCCGATCGCCTCTGCTCCGCGATCCCCCCGACGCGCGTTACTCGTTCAAACATTTCGGGCGCTGCTCCTGCTGAGCATCATCTGGTTGATCCACGATCAACACCGCACAGATCAAGCAGAGCAGGCGGGGCGCGACGCCGCAGCGGTCGCGCTCGATACCATCTTGCCTTACTTCCCAACTGCAGCCAACATNGGCGAGTGGAGCGCGCGCCGCGGCGGCCGCATCGTGACCGATGCTCAAGACCAACAACTGGGCTACTTCGTCCAAACCGCGCCAACCACCGACGATATTCTTGGCTACTCCGGCCCCACCAACACCTTGATTGCCTTCAACACGGAAGACCAGGTAACGGGTGTGACCGTGTTGAGCAGTGGTGATACCCGCGAACACGTCGCCGATGTTTTGCGAGACGAGCAATTTCTNGCCACCTTCACGGGGAAAACATGGACGGAAGTCGCTCAGATGCCAGACCCAGACGGCGTCACAGGCGCGACATTGACCAGTATGGCCATTGCCGAAGGGATTCGCCGGCGGCTGGGTGGCACGCGCCCGTCACTCCGCTTCCCCGCGGCCGCGGGGCTCCCAGATCTGGCAACCACGCTACCCACGGCAGCGACCCTCGAACCACGTCGCGACTACCCACAAATCACCGATGTCCTGGACGACCAAGGCAGTCGCATTGGCGCTTTCCTCCGCACGACACCGTCTGCCGATGCGGTACACGGCTACCAGGGGCCCACAGATACCCTGGTCATCCTGGACCCCAATGACCGCATCATAGCGTTGGTCATTCGGAACAGTTTTGACAACGAACCGTACGTGACTTACGTACGGGATGACGGTTACTTCCCCACCCTCTTTATCGGCCAGACATTAGCGGAATTGGCCGCATTTGATCTTGAAGAAGCGGAAGTGGAAGGGGTTTCTGGAGCCACCATGACCAGCGTCTCGATCGCGGGCACGTTACCCTTAGCAGCACGCAGCGCGTTGACACCACCTGCCGAACCTGCCTCGATACTTCAATGGAAACTTCGCGACACCGGGACGACCCTCGTTGTGATCACCGCGTGCCTGCTCTGCTTTACACGTCTGCGCCGCCTGCGGTATGCCCGCGTGGCTTTCCTTGTGTTGCTGATTGGCTACCTTGGTTTTTTCAACGGCGATCTCGTTTCCCAGACACTCCTGGTGGGCTGGTCTCGCAGCGGCGTTCCCTGGGAAACAGCTCCTGGGCTCGCCTTGTTAACTGTTTCGGCGCTACTCATCCCGCTCTTCACCAAACGCAATATCTACTGCAGTCATCTGTGCCCATTTGGGGCCAGCCAGCAGTTGGTTCGCAAAGCGCCCGTCCCGCGTCTTCGACTCGCTCCCTGGGTAACACGCGTACTTGGCGGGGTACCGGCCATCTTATTAGGGTGTGTTGTGGCCACTGCGATGGGCCATCTGGCCATCAATCTTGCCGCCCTGGAACCGTTTGACGCGTTTATTTTTCGTGTGGCAGGCTGGGCCTCCATTGCCATTGCAATCACCGGATTCGTGGCGGCGTTTTTCATGCCCATGGCATATTGTCGTTTTGGCTGCCCCACCGGCGCGTTATTACAATTCCTGCGACTGCACGCCCGCAGCGACCGCATTGGCACGCGCGACATGGTCGCCATTGCGTTGCTTCTACTAGCCCTCAGTCTGCGTCTGTTATGACACCGCAGCCGGAACGACGGATCATTGCGTCAGTTGTTCCCAGACTTTGCGATTTTCGTGCATCGCCGCCACAATGTCCTGGGGCACGCGTCCCTCCTCCAGCAAAGTCCAACCGCTGAACTGCCCAGCCTTCAATAATCCAAAGAACTGCTTCCAGGGATACTTGTCGTTTCTCAGATCGTGAATGTGAATGACTTCGATCTTTTTTTGCAGCTGTTGGTAGTGACGTTCCAGACCTTCTCCGATGAGATCCGTGGGATTGCAATTCCAGCAGACCACGGCATTCGGATGATCGGCCACTTCCATGATTTTTCGAATCCGAGGAATCTCTGAAGTCCCGCGGCCATGAACTTCCAAGCGAATTTTAACGCCGTAATCGGCACCAAAGCGGGCGACTTCATTCAACGATTTGCCGATTTGCACCAACGTCTTTTCCTCCGGCACGCCTTGCGGCAGACCATTCGGCCGCACCTTCACCCCGTGCCCCCCAACATCCCGACATAAGCGAACAAACGCTTTGGTCTCTTCAATGTTCTTTTTCACCACTGCCGGGTCCGCCGCGTGATATTCACAGGCACTCCCCAATCCCACCAATTTGGTTTTGGAGTCCGCGAATTGCTTGGCGACCGATTTCCGCTGCTCCGCTGTCAAACCAATCTCCACCTGATGCTGATGCGTACTCCGCAACTCGACCCCCTCAAATCCAGTCGCTTCACAATGTTGGATCAAGGTGGGAATATCCCAGGATTTCCCCCAGTTATAGGTCACCAGTCCCAAACGCATCTGGGACTTCGGACGTGCGGCAAGTGACGTCGAGGCGGCAGCCGTCAGAGCGGCGGTGGCAGCACAGAAGCTACGGCGATTTAAATGGTTCACGGACGGACTCCAGAAAGAGACGAAACATCGGGAAGTTCGCTCACATTGTAGCTAACACCTCGGCGCCGTGCCTTGTACCATGGTGACAATCCCACCCGCATTTCCCTTTCCCTGCTGATGAGGTTTCGCACCATGTCGCGTTTACTCCTGTCCACCATGCGTTGCATCCTGCCTGTATGGCTTCGCCTTGCGTTCTTCCTGCTCTGCCTGCTGGCAGCCTCTACTCCAGGTCGCTCGGCGGACGCCCCACTGATGGCCGGGGCCGCCAAAGTGGACATTACGAATCTGGAAGCGGGGCCGGTCAACGATCGTCTCTACGCCCGGGCCCTGGTGCTGAAGCAAGGTGAAACAACCGCAGTCATCGTCGCGGTCGATGCCGTCGCCATCGGCGAGATTGGCTATATCAAAAACGACTACTTACCCAACGTGCGGGCCAAGTTGCAAGAAACCTTGGGAATCGCACCCACCAACGTGGTCATCAACGCCAGCCATTGCCACGGCGTCGTCTGTAAAGATGTCGGCCCGCGAACGGTGCAAGCCGTCGTCGCCGCCGCCAAGCGATTAGAACCGGTCCATATCGGAGTCGGACGTGGCCACGAAGATCGAGTCCAAGAGAACCGCCGACTGGTAATGAAAGATGGACGCGTCATCGATGTCCGTCACGCCTACTCGCTCCCACCGGACGACGAAGTTGCCGCCGTCGGCCCGATCGACCCCGAAATCGGAGTCCTCCGCCTCGATCGCCAAGACGGCAGTACGCTGGCCGTCGTCTACAACTTTGCCTGCCATCCGATCCAGGGCGTCCTGAACCGTGGCAATACCGCCGACATGACCGGCTTTTCGTCCAAAGTCATCGAGGAAAACCTCGGCAAAGATACGGTGGCGCTCTTTGTGCAAGGCTGTGCCGGCGACATCAATCCAGCGTTCTATAAAGACGTCGCTCACCCTCGTGACGCCGAACCGCTGGGAAACATGCTGGGACTCAGCACCTTGCGAGCCGTCCGCAGCATTCGCCCCAAAGCCGATCCGCGACTGACGGTCGTCAACGAGATCCTGGAATTACCGCGGGCCGATGTGGCAGGACGCATCACGGAACTCGAAGCCGAACGCACTCGGCTGGTCGATTCACTCACCGGCACCAGCCTGAACTTGAAAACCTTCATTCCACTTGTCCTCAAATACAACGTCTCGCCCGACTCGCCGTTGTACTATTCCCATCGCTATCTCCACGAACAAGCATTAGGGCGCGAAGGTCTCGCCAAAATGGATGCCGAGAACCGCTCGGGCATGAAGCGATACGTCCGCAACATCCACACCATGGAACAGATCACGCGCATCAATACCAATCTGCGACTCCTGCGCAAACATCAAGCCGATAACCTGGCAGCCACCCAACGGATGCTGCAAGTGGAATTAGTCGGTTTACGAGTCGGCGATTTTGTATTGACCACCTTCCCCGGTGAGCTGACGGTCAAGATCGGCATGAACATCAAGAAACAATCGCCTCACGAATTCACCTTCGTGGCCGGCTACACCAACGGCTACATCTACTATGCCCCCACCACCGAACAGCTGAAAAACGTTGGCAACGCCCAAGAGGACAGCGACTGTATTCTGGCACCGCAGTGGCAAGCGATCTATGAGAAGAAAGCGGCCGCCATCTTACGAAAACTGTGAGAGCCTCTGCCGTCGTACCGAGTTGACTGCTCCATCGCGAGCAGTTTCCCTCGCACGACGGCAGGAAATCACTTCTGGGATCGCCGGACACGGTGTTCAAGCACTATACTAGCCGTTCTGGCGCTACCCGTTCTGGCGCCGAAGGCGTTCCGCCGACTTTACTTCACACTGAGCACGCTTGGGAATTATGAGCGAATCGCAGCCGTCGTTAATCAAACGCAGCGTCACCGAGGCGATGGGAACTTACATCCTGGTGTTTACTGGATGTGGAGCCGTCGTCACGAACGAAATCAGTGACGGTGCCTTTGGACACTGGGGAATCAGTTTTGTCTTTGGCGCCGTGGTGTCGGCCATTATCTATGCCACCGNCCACATCAGCGGCGCCCACATCAATCCGGCGGTCACGCTGGGACTCTGGCGGACTGGCCGCTTCCCCGGACGGGACGTACCGCCATATATCGGCAGCCAGTGCCTTGGCGCGATCTTCGCCTGCCTGACCTTGCTGCTGGTATTCGACCCGCACGACACGCTCGGCGCCACCTTGCCGCTGAACGACAATTGGCTGCAAGCCTTTGTCATCGAAGTCATCCTGACGTTCATTCTGATGCTGGTCGTCCTGGGGGCCGCTGTGGACAGCCGCGCTCCGGCGGGTTTTGCCGGCTTGGCGGTCGGCCTGACCGTGGCGCTCGAAGCCACGTTTATGGGCCCCATCACCGGCGCCAGCATGAATCCAGCAAGGTCTCTGGGACCTGCTCTGGTAAGTGGCAACCTGCAGTTCCACTGGGTTTACTGGTGCGCCCCGATCCTCGGCGCTCAACTGGCCGTCCTGTTTTACACGTTCATCGCCGGCGACCACCGAGCTGAAAGTAACTAGCCCGCGTGGTCCCCACCACTGGCTCACGCCAGCGGCTCATCGTCACTTCCACTCACGGTAGGGAGTCATGCCTCTCCTAGACAAGGTGCGTTCCGCTCAGTGCGTCCCATGGTTGTTAGTCTTCACTGGCCTGGCACTCGTCGGCTGTGGCCGTTCGCCGCAGAGCGAACCGCCACCGCAATCCCCCATGCCACCGACCAGCGACGAGCCCGTGGCGACCAACGCCAAATCCGCCACCGGGCTGCCTTTGGCACGACCGATCGCAGGCACACCCGCGCTTCCTTCCAACCCGACGCCAACTTCGTTCACCTTTGTCGTCTTCGGGGACAATCGCCCGGCAGTGGGTGAACCTCAACCGGAAACCATCAAGGAGATTTTTCGAGAGATCCACCAGCTACAACCGGCCTTTGCTCTTTCTCTAGGCGACATCATTGAGGGAAAACCGGCGGATCGCAAACCCGCAACGACCCAACGGATGCGGGAACAATTCGAAACATTTTTGGGCCTCGCAAGCGCCGCGGAGACGCCCATCTTTAACGCTCCGGGAAATCACGAAATGGACGATAGTGAGGACATCCCGACCGCACGGATGCACCGCCTCTATCGAGAATTGGTCGGCCCAACCTATGGCGCGTTTGATTACGGCAANTCTCGCTTCCTTNTGCTCAACACAGAAGACGTCCCTCCCCCCGACGCGCCCGCACCACCAGCAGGCGTCGAGTTCAGTTACCTCAGCAACCAACAACTCGCCAAGCTGCGCGCGGACCTCGACGCGCATCGCGACACGACCCACATCTTCATCGCCATGCACTACCCGATTCACGCCAAAGATGAAGGGCCTCCGGCCAGCGACTGGGACGATCGTCTGGCACCCGCCAGCCGCAAAGCCTTACAGGACATCCTCCAAGATTATGACAACATCGCCTACGTCTACGCCGCTCACGGTCATCTCTACTACAACCCCCGGGAACCCGACAACGTCACGACGGTTCCCTCTTGGCAACCTGGAACTCCGACCCTGCACCTGGTTTCCGGAGGAGCCGGTGCGCCATTAAACACCGGCAAATGGGGGTTCCACCATTACTTGATCTTCCAGGTCGACGGGCCGCGTGTCACAGGGAAAATCGTCAAACTGTCCGGCACAGGGGCCTCCTCCTGAGGTTCGCTCAGTTCCCCCGCTCAACGCACTGCTTCAATCGAGCAACAAATCCGCCACCAATGGCAGATGATCGGACGCTTGCTGCGCAACTTGCGTTCGCGAGGCAAAACCATGATCCACCACCACACCACCTCGAACATAAATTCGGTCCAACGGACGTAGCGGCAGCAGCGCCGGAAAGGTTTTGAAGGGGGGACACGCACAGCGGAACCCGACGGGCTCCAATAACGCACTACCCAGATTCGCCCAGACATCGTTGAAGTCGCCTCCCAGAAGCACCCCGGTCGCTTCGTCCGAACGCCGCAACAGATCACACTCCAACAACTTCCGGATTTGCATCCGCCGCTCAAACCCAGCCAAGCCTAAATGGACATTCGCCAATAATAACGTCCGCTCTTGACCCGACGTCGGTATCCGACAATGTGTCACGAGCGCTTGACGCTTTTTCTTCAGGGGAATGGTCAGATTCACATCCGTTGTGTCGGCAAGCGGATAGCGGCTGAGGATCGCGTTGCCGTAATGCCCTTCGNTCAACGTCACGTTGCGCTGGTATGCGCGATGCTCAAAACCCAACGCATCTCCCAATAGGTCCACCTGACGGTGGCGGCGCGACCGCGGCACGCCCTCGTCCACTTCCTGCAGAAAGACCACATCGGGTTGGCAATGGCCAATCGCCTCGACAATCCGGTCCGGGGCATAGCGTCGATCGACACCCCCAATGCCCTTGTGGATGTTGTAGGTCATCAAACGAATTTGCATGGTGCCTCGGCTCGATGAAAACACAGCGACTCGCCCTGATCACCACGGTAGCATGCAAGTCGCTCGCGGGCGAGGGAGCGTGAACGTTTGCCGTCGCGCGTCCGGAGTCATATCGCCACCGGCCCACCCCTGTTCTGACCACAAAAACACCATTGATTTCATCCGTAGCCTTGTTGAGCTACACTAAACGGTATCGCCTCCTTTCCCGCTTTGCACGCCATGACCACATCGCCAATGGACGCTTTGCTGCAACAAACCCGCCGCCAGTTTTTTGGTACAGGTGCCGTCGGTCTGGGCACTGCCGCCTTAGCCAGCTTACTCGACGCGTCGGAGTCAACCGCTGCTCCCGTGTCCGGCCANCCTGGCCAACCGACACTCCCCCATTTTCCGCCCCGTGCCCGTCGAGTGATCTATCTGTTCATGAACGGTGCACCCACGCACTGCGACATCTGGGACTACAAACCCGAGTTGGCCAAACAGCATGGCAAACCGGTCCCTCCCGAGTTATTTGCCGGCAAACGTTTCAGCACGATGACAGGGAACCCGACCGGCAAACTTCTGCTGGCGCCCGTCGAGCCTTTCCGGCAACATGGTGAATCGGGGGCTTGGGGCAGCGACCTGGTACCGCATATGTCCGCCATGGCTGACGATCTGTGCTTTATCAAGAGCATGCATACCGAAGCGGTCAATCATGCTCCGGCCATCACCTTCCTGTTGACCGGGTCCGAAATGGCTGGGCGTCCCTCCATCGGCGCTTGGCAAACCTATGGACTCGGTAGTGCCACGGACGAGTTACCGGCTTACGTCGTCATGACATCGGTCAGCAAAGGCACCACCTGCGGTCAAATCTTTTACGACTATTATTGGGGCAATGGATTTTTGCCATCGCGGTTTCAGGGAGTTAAGTTTCGCCAGGGCGGCGACCCCGTGCTGTACTTATCCAACCCTGCTGGCATGAGCCGTCAGGTCCGGCGCGAAATGATCGACGACTTGGGTGAACTCAATCGCTTCCGATACCAGAGCGTCGGCGACCCGGAAATCCAGACACGGATTGCCCAATATGAGATGGCTTACAAAATGCAAGCCAGTGTCCCTGAACTCACCGACATTTCGGACGAGCCGCAGCACATCTTGGACATGTATGGCCCCCAAGTCACCGAGCGGGGAACGTTTGCCTACAACTGCCTGATGGCCCGACGCCTTGCCGAACGGGGCGTCAGTTTTTCTCAGGTGATGCATGCCGGATGGGATCAGCACAACAGCATCACCACCGAGTTGTACACTCAATGCAAAGACACGGATCAGCCCTCGGCCGCGTTGGTTGCGGATCTCAAACAACGTGGCATGCTGGACGACACGCTGGTCATCTGGGGTGGTGAGTTTGGGCGCACCCCGTTCATCCAAGGCGACATCAACAATCGCCCGCGTTGGGGGCGAGACCATCATCCTTATGCCTTCACAATCTGGATGGCGGGTGGCGGCATCAAACCAGGCATGACGTACGGTGCGTCGGACGACTTTGGCATGAACGTGGCGGATCGTCCCGTCCACGTGCATGATTTCCAGGCGACGATCCTGCATTTACTGGGGATCGACCATGAACGCTTTACGTACCGTTTCCAAGGTCGTCGATTTCGCTTAACCGACGTTCACGGCAACGTCATTCATGACCTTCTCGCCTAACCTTCCGTCTCCTACTTCCCGCCATTAATCTTCGCCACGGCCGCCTTCGCCGCCGCCGCAACGCGAGGGCTCGCATCACTCTCCAGCTTGCGGAGGCCCGGCAAAGCCGCTTTGGCTGGGGCACCGATTTCACCGAGTGCGTCAGCGATCTCGAGTCGCACGTGTTCGCGTTCGTCGGCGAGTGCTTTGGTGAGCACAGGGAGAGCAAAGTTCACCACGTTGGTCGAGGTAGGATTGATTTTCACCAACGCCCAGACGCTCGAGAAACGCAGGAACTCATCGTCGCTTTTGACGAGTCGCGCCAGTGCATCATTGGCCGCTTTGGCAGCTGGGCCCATCTTACCGAGGGCATAGCAGGCACTATAGCGGACATCTTCGTCCTCCATCCCCAGGGATTCAATCAAGGAGGGCACGGCTGCCTTGGGAATGACGCCGACTGCGGCCAGTGCAAACTGAATCTCGGTTCGCAATTCGTTGTCATCTGCTGACGCCTTCAGGGCGGCTGCCAGCGCCGGACTGGCGGCTTTCGCCTGCGGTCCCAATCGCAACGCCAGTCGCACGGCAAAGGGCCGCGCCTCTGGGTCCTCGAGGCCACGCAGCACGCCGGGAACCGCGGCTGCACCTTTGGCTGCCAGAGCGTCGATCACATGAGCGACCACGCTGGGGCTGGCATCTTGCATCGCAGAGACAAACGCATCCAACACCTGTTTACTGGGACCGCCTGCACGTGGCTTGCTGTCCGCCAACGTTTGAATTGCCACCTCGCGAACGGCCGGGGTCTCCGATTTCAACGCCGGCAAGACGACTTTCAGGCAACGTTCCCGAAGCGAATCGTCATCGGGGTACAGTTGCTCCAAGCTCCAACTACTGATCACGCGCAGATGCTCGTCTTTGCTACCCAAGCTCTCCACCAACGCAGCTTTCGATTTGGGGTTGGGGCCCATTTTGCCAAGCGCGAATGCGGCGGCGTATTTCACACCACCAAATTGATCTTTCTCCAAGGCAGCCTGCACTGCGGGCAAGGCACTTTTGGCAGCCGTACCAATCTCACCCAAGGTCACCAACGCTTGCAGTCGACACTCAGGCTCACCATGTTCCAAAACCTTGGCGATCAGAGGTGTCGCGGATTTCGCTTCCGGTCCCACATCAGCCAACACCAGACATGCCCAATAGCAGGCGTGGTGATCCTTCAAAGCACCTTCCAGCAGGGGCACGGCGTTTTCGCCCAATTCCGCCAACGTCTTGATCGCCGGAATGACCACTGCCGGCTCCGCTTCCTGCAGAGTCTTGACCATCAAGGGGATCGTCAACTCACGTGGTGCTTTGATGGCGACAATCGCATCGCGCACTTCGCGTCGCACACGCACGTCTTTGTCGACCGCATGCTTGACCAACGCAGCCGCAGCCGATTGTGCCGCCGGGCCAATCTGTCCCAGTGCGTGCGCTGAGTAGGCTCGCACACTCGCGTCCTTATCCGCCAAGGCAGCGGTCAGTGCCGGTACCGCAGCCTTCGCACCCTCGCCCAAGCTGGACAATGTGCGTGCGGCGGCCACTTTCGCCGAGGCATCACCCGTCTTCAGTGTTTGCACCAATTTCGAAACATCTTGCGCCGCGCTAAACTGCGAGAAACCGCAGAGAACGAACGTCGTGAGAACAACAGAAAGAAACCGCATTTTAAAAGCTCCAAACTGGAGAGTCGAAAGTTCAAAGAGAACAGAGAGTTCCGCAGTACAGCGCTCCAAGACTCGGAGAGCCGGGCGAAGTTACGAGCGTGCTTCGTGCAACAAGCTTCTCAGAAAGCGATTCGCAGCGATGTAGTCATTCGCAGATACCTTGCGTACCTGAGACTTCAACTTCGCACGAATACTGTCACCCGCTTGCTGCAACGCCAGGGAATCTTCACGGCTCATATGTCCGTTATGCTCAGCACGGTTCGCAAAGACCGCTTCTAGTGCAGCCCGATCCGCTTTGTACAGGTCGTCTTGCAACACACTGGGCCAACTGATGGTGCCCACGACCGGATCCAGATCGTTGGTGGACAACGCTTTCGGTTTCAAGGCCGAATTCATGCGGAACATTTCTTCTGCGGTCGGCGCTGCACGAAAATCCGTGCCTTGACGCGCCTCGCGGTTGATCCGCTTCATTTCAAAGTAGGTCTGCGTCCCCTTCAGGCGATTATCCAGATTCTTGGACCGGGCATCCTCGTAATTGATGGCGGCCTCCGAATTCATCAGATTCGCTGCACCGGCCGATCGAACCAGGTCGCCCATGCCGCGCATGTAACCTTCTCCAGCCGTCGAGGCGTGATAACCGCCTCCCCATCCAGGTCCCCAGCCACCGCGCCATTGCGCAAACCCAATGGATGCCCACGCCGACATCAAAATCACCATGCCTACTACTGCTGTCCGCATCGGAGACCGCTCCTTAATCCGNATGTAAAACCGACATCTAGCTACACGATNGTCCTATGCCGCGGGAGGATCAACCAGTAATCGGTCGACGCCGCGCGGCTTGCCCCAAACACTCCCACACGGCCGCCTGTGCATGGGAAATCAGCCCCTTCCGCACCGGCCTCAGGCGGTGGTCGCATCCAACGCAACCGGTCCGCCCCTCCTGGACACTTGCGCCAATGTGGCCTCCAGGGGTTTGCCCCGACGGCCCCCACCGGATCATAAGCCTTCCATTGCAAGAGCCGCAATGAAAAAGATTACCCCAACAACCGTCAGCAGGATCGAAACAACACAGTAGACGATTCCCAGCACCATCCCGATTTGCGTGCTCGACTGCCCGGCAGGATCCATCCGCCCCTCCCGCATCGCGCGCAGGTCCTGGACACCGAAGACCCAGGCAAGCGCTCCCAACACCAGCCCCACCAGCCCGAGTGGACCACAGAGCAGTCCCAGCGTGCAACTCAACACCCAACTCAAAATCCCGAAGGCGAGCACCATTCCCCCGCGGTGCGCCTGGAGATGCGAAGCGGTACCACCCGCAGCCGCCATGCCCCCTGACGAGGGACTGGAGTACGGGTTGTCCGGTGCATCCATAAAGGGATTCGGACCGGACGACCCAAACGCTGATGAAGGGCCTCCGCCACCCTGGGCAGATGGCAGGTCAGGAAACTGACGCGTGGCGGGAAACCAATCCTGCTGGTCCCCTTCGCGTAACTCACAATCCCCAACCAAACGACCTTCCTCACGCCAAGACAGCAGTTCGTTGTAATCCACCGGACCATACGTTTTGCCATCACTCGTCCGCAAAAACCACTCACCCTGCTGGTCGGATTTCGCCTCAGCGTCTGCCCCCAACGTTCCCTGTGCCCCGCTCGAGGTCGGCACGTCGTAAACGTGCCCGCAGTGTGGACAGCGTGCTTTCTTGCCCGCGTGTTTATCGGCCACCCGCAACATTTTCGAACAGCCACTACAAATCGTCTCAATTGCCATCGGATAAACCAGTTATTTTTTAAGGAAGTAAGTTGAGGAGACCGTGCGGTCTCGCTAGAGCGCCATGACCAGCTGAACGACCAGGCCGAAAATGACCAGCACGATTAAGGTGATAGTAATCACTCCGTGAACCATCCCCAAGACTTGCCCCGCATACGTGTTTCCTAAACCGCTTTTGTCGAGTTGCCCGGCACGCATGGCATGGAGATCGCGAGTCCCCAAAACCCAAGCGGCAATCGAAAACGCTGGACAACACGTAACCCATCCGGTGACCGCCAGGACAATGATTAACAGTCCACGATGGGGACGCACTCCCAAGATCGACCCTGCGTCTGCCGCGCCGGAATCCGGACTTGCCTGAACTACCTCAGCCAATTGGGGATACCGCTGGGTCGCGGAGATCCAGTCTCCTGAGCCCTGGGACAACTGACACCCTGATGTCACCCGTCCGTCGGCGACCCAGGCATCCAGCTCGGCGCGTGGGATGGGACCATAGACCCGCCCCTCTGGCGTCTTCATCCGCCACGCGCCCCCCTCATTTCGGTCGGTATCGCGGAACAGCGCTCCGATCGCGGCGGCCGAAACCACCTCACCGCATGCATTGCAGCGGACCGGTCGGGGCTCCTCCCCCCCCATGACGTCCAGCGACGCCTGGCACTTCGGACACTGTATCTTATCTGCCATCTGTGCCTCGCCATTCGCGGCGGGCTCCCACAACACGCGGCCATCGATTTCCGGAGTTTAGTGCATTGACCGCGGGCCAGCAATCATTCCAACCTGATTGGCAACACGCACTTCACGCCTAGCACCCCCATATCGCGGCGCCCCCCACCTCAACATAGCCCCCACAGCTTGCCAGCAAACGTCGAAAACCTGCTTGCCAAAAACCACAGATCTCCACAAAATAAGGGCGTATTGTTTCTGCGTCGTGCAGAGACCACCCCAGACACGGAGTGTCACAAATGGATAGCCTTCCCGTCGTCATCGGAGTCGGAATCGCCTTCGTGCTGCTCGCGCTCGTCGTCCTTTGGCCGCGTGTTCGCGACTACTGGGCCATGCGCGAACTCGAGCGGGTACGGAACATTTTCTACCGCCGGCGTGAATGGGCCGAAGCCAAATTCATGACACTCGCCTCCGAATCCGGCAAACCTCGCGGGTTAGCTTGGGTCGAGTGTGAATTTGACAACGGAGTCTCCTTTGCACGCGACCGCGAGTCGGGCGATTTACGCGCCCTGGTCGCGGTCACCATCAGCTTCGAAGCGATCGAAGGGGGAGGGATGGAAGATAACCCCAACGTTGGCAACCTGCGTGCCGCCACGGCCGTCTTCCGCTTCGACGGCAACGATTGGACGACCGACGGTCGCGCCATTTTCAATTTGAATCCGCTGCAGGCGATCGAGCATTTCCAACACGAATTGGAAACCGTCGATTGATCGACGCCACGTTGGTCACCGACGACTGCCGGTAACACCCTGGGGTGATTTCCACTCTCGCCACAGACTGTTCCGTCGGTGTCACGCCCCGCCTCTCCGCAGTGGCGCGTCTGTTTCTATCGATCGATCTTCGACCACGAAGGACCAACGCCTTGTGGCCATCTCTGGCTAACGCTTTTCCGCCGGCGTTACGTACAGCGCGGCAGCAGCAATCGTCCCGATGCGTCCAATCAACCGGTTCACCGAACCTTTCCCGTCCGGATGGACCCGGTTACTGAGAAACACGACGAACAGATCCAATTCCGGGTCGATCCAAATCGCGGTTCCGGTGAACCCACCGTGCCCAAACGCGCGATCGGAGAACAGGTCACCTCGGTTCGACGAGTAACTGGAACGCTTGTCCCAACCGAGCGCCCGCTCACCCGCCGATACGCGCACTGCAGCGGTCATATCGCGTTGGGTGGCAGCGGACAGGATTTGCGGCCCACGCCGCCCGAGCAGCGCCCGTGCATAGACCGCCAGATCTTCGGCGGTTGAAAACAACCCCGCGTGGCCAGCAACACCGCCCAATCGAAACGCTCGAGGGTCGTGCACTTCACCTTGCATCCAGCGCTCGTCGCGAAGCTCCGTCGGAGCCGCCCTGCGGCGCAAGCCAGGCGGGGGATTAAAGTCCGTTTCCCGTATCCCCAAAGGATCGAAAATGATCCGCCGAGCCTCCGCCTGCAAGTCCTTACCCGTCACCGCAACAACCACGCGGGCAAGCACAATGAATCCCACATCTGAGTAGATGAATCTGCTGCCCGGGACTGCCGACAACTTCAAAGCGTCAATCCTCTGAAAAGCCACCACGGGGCCTTGCTCGTAATCCCGCAACGCGTTGTCGGGAATGAGCCCGCCTTGATGGGTCAACAGCTGACGAATCGTAATCTTCTCTTTGCCATGCCCAACAAACGTCGGCAGATACGTTGCGGCGGTGGCGTCCAAGTCCACGCGTCCCTCTTCGACCAGTTTCATGATACAGGTCGCGGTCACGATCGGCTTGGTTAGCGAAGCGAGATCAAACACGGTATCGGTGGTCATGGGCCGAGCTTCCGGACGTACCGCACGCTGCCCAAACGCTTCGCAATACGCCAGACCATCACTCCGTCCGATGGCCACGACACAGCCCGGCATCGCACCGCGCTGTAATCCCTCTTCGACGACTCGCGCAATCATTCCCAATCGCTGCGAGTCCATCTGCAGCTGCTCAGGTGCGCGTCGCGGCAACTTGCCACGTTCCGCCGCGTCATCGGCCCACGCGACTCCCGCGGCCAAAATGATCGCCACCAACAGCATCTGCCGCAACTGGCAAACGGCCGATATCACAGGTTGCATTGCCATGGAGCTGCCAGTGAACTATCCGACGCTGGTGAAATCTTTCCGCGTTGTGGGGCGACTCGGACCAATACGTGCGTTTAGTCTCGACGCAGCGAAAAGCCGGTGTAATGCAATCCGGTTTCGTCCATCGTGAACAGACCACCACTGGGCGCGAGGTATTTGGCAATCTCAGAAAACGGTGGCAGCGGGTTATCGGACAAGGCGTCGTTGATCGCCCGCAGGAAATCGTTGCCTTCCGCGCCCTCGGACAGGCCATCACGTATTCCATCGGCGGTCGCCATTTCGTAAAGAGCACGAAAACTTTCTTCCGGACGCTGGAACATGATCATCCCTGGTTTATCCCCACCAGGCTGCATTCCCAATTTGCTGCGGACCAACTTGAACTCGAGGTCACCCGCTAAGCTGTTTTGCCCAGCACGCTTGGTGCGCACAATATCGGTCAACAAATCGACACTGTCACTCAGCACCANATAATCTCCCAAAATCATCGTGCAAGGCGCCGCTCGACGGACCANATCCTCGTTGATTTCCCGTGGCTCACCCCCGCGGCCAAATTGCAACCGGTAATAGGTCGAGCGATTCATTTTGTCGGCCGTCATCCGCTCGGGGAAGCGATCCGCGACCTGCGCTAACACATCCTCGAATGCCTCTGCATCGTTCAGCTTGACCGCTAACAACTGGCTTTGGCTATTCACCGTGCCCGGCTTTTCCACCTTGGCCATGTAGGTGACTCGGCCGGCAAGTTGGTCCACCACATCTTCTTGAAAGTCGATCCCCAGTTGATCTTCAAAAAAGTTCCCGGCATCCGTTTCCATCGCGCCTTCTCCACGAGAACGATCGTAGAGGTTCGTCAACGCTTTCATCGTGCGCTTGAAATCCCAGTTCATCGTCATATAAGTCGCCACGTCATTGGGGACCCACGGTTCGGGTGTTGTATCCCCAGCTTCGATGGCAACCATATCGAGCACTCCCCGTCGCGGGGAACTCATCATGACGTGCATATGTTGAATCGTGTCAAACTCCTCGGGTGCAAAAATCATGCTGCCACCGATCGCCTTGAAACCGGTGACCCCGAACGGTTCCAACAACGCCAGAGCAACCTGACTGCTGACATTGTCACGATTGCTCTTGCGGAAAATGTCCACCGGATCCACGTACCACGTCAACTGAGGTCGTTCACCTTTCGTCCCAGCGGATTTCTTGATGATGGTCGTAAATTTGCGATTGTCTGCTAACGTCCTCACATCGCCCGCGTTGCCATCCCACACACTCAGAATGTCGCGCAAGATCTGCACATCGGACGACATCAACATGGAATCTTCACGGAAAAAATACGCGGCGGTGCCGTTGTCGTCGCCCAAACCGCTGAAGATCGTGATCGTGACCTCTCCCACCTCTTCCGTGGTGCGTCGGCCCTCACCGAGAAACTCACGTTCCAATGTCTCCATCAGCTCGCGCGCTTTGCCGTCTTCTCCATCCACGTCCATGATGATCACGACGCCGATATCCCGATCGTCGGGGGCCACCATCGCCATGCTCATTTCACCTTGGGGAATGGCTAGCAAGTCATCCAATGAGCTGCCAACCTGATCCTCGACGCGGGCAAAGGCATCGACGGCGGAACCGTACAAATCCCCCAAAAGGGGCGCGATCTGGTCATCATTCGCCAGCCGCCCGATGGATGTCTCTTGGAACTTCTCCACCATCTCCTGCACATTGTTAATGCGGACATACGCCACCGTGTCACTGGGCAGCAACTGCGGGGCTCCAGGTCGTTCCGCTCGGATCGGGGCGGCGACCGCGAACCAAACCAATGCACTGACGAGAGTTACAGCAAATAAGCGGGTAGAAAATCGAGGTGACACCCAGGACTCCTTTGGTAGAATTCGCGAAACCGACGACGTTCTCAGGCAGTTAATACCCTGAAGTTCGTTCCGTTGGTTTCGAAATTGCACGAGCCGGATAACTTTCCTAACCGGCACGTTACGCATTTACTGACACGTTCCTCAATCCTAGCGGAAACAGATGGCAATTCAATGAGTTCGATGTCTCAGCATCCCTGACTTACATGTTAAAATAGGCTAAACGACCATTTACCGCTCCACCCATCAGGTGAGATCACTATGAAACGCTTTCAACTCGTCGCTGCCTCCCTGTTCCTCCTTGGAACCCTGCCTGGCATGGTTTTCGCTCAGGGCGCTGCAGGNCAGACCGGCGGTGCGGCTGGTGGGCCCCAAACGGGTGCAACTCCCGATCGTGACGCCGGGCTGACGCAGTCGGGGCAAGTCACCAGTGACGCTGGGATTGAGCGAGAAGAAGGTGCCTTCATTGGCCGAGGCAGCGCCGACCACCCTCGTAGTGTGGCGGAGTTCTCCACCAACAGTGTGAATGCAGGTTTCACCCAATCATCGGCGATTACCGGGGGCGGGATTACGGGCACGGGACGCCAATCCAACCTCCTCGGTGGCGGCGCATTCGGAGGCCGCAACCTCAACAGCCAGTTCGGACTAAACAATGGGCTCGGAGGGAATCAACAGGGTGCGGGCAACCAGTTCAATGCACAAACAAACCAAGCCCCGATTCGGTACCAATTGCGTTACGCCGAGGCAATACCCGATAAGCCGTATCCCGCGCCTCATACACCGGCGTCGGTTGGCTTCCAANGCCGTGTCGGCCGGATTCCTGTCTTTGCTCGTAACCGCGACGTTGTTATTGGGATGGAGGGGCGAACCCTGATCCTGCAGGGAACGGTTGCCACGGAGCGAGAGCGGCGGCTGATGGGGCGGATGGCGGAACTAGAGCCGGGGATTTCGTTTGTGAAGAACGAACTCCGCCTTGTCTCGGAAGCGGCGAGTAAGGCTGGCTCTGAGCAGGCGCCCGCCATCGCGACGTCTCGTTGAATCGGCTGCCGTACTGCGGCAGACGTTGAGATTCACCCTGATTCGTACGCCCGTTGGCAATCTCTTGATAGCGGTTCACTTGGGGCTGCGCCGCCCTGACCGCTGCGTTTGCCAAGGCAATCTTCTGTAATTGATCATTCAGCCTGTGCGAACCATTCTCACCACTGGCCGTCGCAGCCATTTGCAAGCGACGCGACATACTGGGTGTGACTTGAATCGTTGTCGGCTGCCGCCGCGCCACGGCCTGCGTTGCCTGCACTTGCTTAAATTCATTCCGCAGCGGCTGATCGTGGCTCGCCACTTCAACACCACCGTGCACCACACTGCGTCTGACTTGGTTGTGCGGTGTCAATTCCATCCGTTTCCCCGGCAAAATATTCGTCGTCTGCTCGCCAACCACCTTGTAACCTGCCACCGAGGTAAAGACAGGCAACAGCGAAATTGACTTCATCGGTGCGCCCATCTCATCCCACGGGATCCAAATACTGTACGAAGCACCGAGTTCGGTTTCGCTAAAATACTGTGTGAACTGATCGGGGGTAAACACAAAGCGGCAATCGGGGCTCTTCTTTGGCTCGGCCCGATTGGTGTCGTCGTAGCCATAGATCACCAGTTGTCCGTCCACCGGAACCACTTTGGCATCCTGGCTATAGAAATAGACCCGCCCGCCAAACCCGCGCGTCGGCTTCTTTCCGGGCACGGAAAGCACGTCCGGTGTCCACAACACAATCATGCGTTGGGCTTGGCGATAGTCCGTGGTGATCTCCCGCGACTTCTGCCACGGTGCCTTTGGCATCGTGTCCCATTTCATCGAGGCACAGCCTCCGAACATGACCAGGCACGAGACGACGGCCAAGCAGCTAAATAACCTCATAACGCATCTTCCTCAACGTTTGATCGGGGGCATCCTTCATTGCGTGGCTGGCAAGCGGGTGGGACCCGATTGCTGAGGCAGCGCAGGTGACTCTTGTATTGGATAGACCGCAGCCTGTCGCACAGGCCCATAGACAGGAATGCGACTCGCGGTCGACGTCCCCCCGGTATGCCCGGCGGGTCGCGTGTTCGCCGGACGGTTCGGCTGCTCGACCGCCCCGGACTGGCCATTCCATTGCGTCTGCTGCAGGTGCTGTAGACGTTCCTGTTGCACACGGGAATTCAGCATCGGACGGGTCGTATTCCACGATTGACGATCCAGTTCGGAACCGCCTGCTGGCACCATCGGCGTCGGCGGCAGTTGCGGCGCGTTGTACGGTTGTGACGGCAGATGCTCACCTCCGGCGGGCACCTTAGCGGCTCCCGTCGGATCAATCGCCGGATAAACGACCGGGCCCGTGTCGCGGCCCCACAAGCCATGACCGCCCGACAACCCCGCATCTCCGTGGATCTCCAGAATATCCGCCAGACACCAACTCATCCGTTCCGACTCCACGAATTTGACCATATCCACGTCGGCGTCGTCGTTGATGACGTAAGGTGTCAGGAAGATCAACAGTTCGGCGCGACGTTCTCCTTCTTGGTCATATCGGAACAGGTTTCCCAGCAGCGGCACGTCGCCCAGGAACGGCACTTTCCGGGTATTCA
>NZVR01000148.1 GCA_002701545.1 Blastopirellula sp.
AGGTCAGCATGGACTTCTTCTGCTTGATCTGGTGTGGCGACCTTGCCTGTGCCGATGGCCCAGACGGGCTCGTAAGCGATGACGATCTGACTGGCGTCTTCTGCGGAAATACCGGCTAAAGAGCCTTCAAATTGGGATTTAACGACATCTGCGGTTTGTCCCGCCTCGCGTTCGGAGAGTTGTTCGCCGACGCAGAGGATCGGCGTCAAGCCACCGGCCAAGGCAGCAACGACTTTTTTGTTGATTTCGGCGTCGGTTTCGCCCAGGACGTGACGTCTTTCGCTGTGCCCGAGAATGACATACTGGCAGCCGATATCGGTCAGCATCGCAGCGCTGGTTTCGCCAGTAAACGCACCGCTTGGCTCGTGATACATGTTTTGCGCACCGAGGCCGATGGGCGAGTCTGCGGTGAGGGAACTGACCGCATCTAGGTAGACATGGGGTGGGCAGACAGCAATGTCGACGGCGTCGCTGGATGCAACTCCACTTTTGAGCCCTTCCACCAGTGCGATTGAGTCACTGCGGGTGAGGTTCATTTTCCAATTGCCGGCGATAAAATAACGACGCACATCACGCTCCAGGGAGAGGGGAGATTTGTTTATTCAGGAGTTGGGCGAGTTGTCGGATCTGTTCCGACACTTCCGCGTATTGTTCTGGCAGCAGGGCTTGTGGCCCGTCCGATTTTGCTTCGGAGGGGCAGTTGTGGACTTCGATGTGCACCCCGTCGGCACCGACGGCAACTCCCGCAAGGGCACAGGCTGGGATTAAATCGGGGCGGCCGGTGGCATGACTGGGGTCCACGATGATTGGCAGATGGGATAGCTGTTGCACGACTGCCACGGCGGCCACATCGTATAGATTGCGAGTCGAGGGGTCGAAGCCTTTCACACCACGTTCGCAAAGGACGACGTTGGCGTTTCCTTGAGACAAGATGTACTCGGCACTCATCAACAGATCTTGCACCGTAGCGCTCATGCCGCGTTTCAGCAGAACTGGCTTGTTGCTTTTGCCAACTTCGGTGAGCAGTACGAAGTTTTGCATATTGCGGGCACCGATTTGCAGCATATCGGCATATTGGGCAACCAATTCGACGCGGCCTGGATCCATGACTTCGGTCACAATCGGCATCCCGTGGCGATCACCGACATCTCTGAGGATTTTCAGGCCATCTTCGCCTTTGCCTTGGAACGAGTAAGGGCTGGTGCGTGGTTTGAAGGCACCACCTCGGTAGATATTTGCACCGGCGGATTTGACGGCCCCCGCGATTTCATCCATGCGTTGGGCGTCTTCGACGGCACACGGTCCGGCGATCATGGCCAGGTGGCCGCCGCCAATCTTGACCCCTGCGACGTCGACAACGCTGTTGTTCGGATGAGCGTCTCGGCTGGCGAGCTTGTAGGGGGGGAGGACGGGAACGACCTCGGCAACGCCGGGGATCGCCGTCATCGGCTCGGCGGCCAGTTTCGATTCGTCCCCGATGACACCAATAATGGTGCGGTGAGTCCCCTGGCTAAGGTGGGCCTGTAGGCCAAGTGATTCCACACGTTGAATCACTGTGTCCACCTGTTCTGGGGTGACACCCGGTTTCAAGATGATGATCATGGTAGATGTTGGCTGTGCCGAACGAGAGATTTTTCAGAACCGAGTAATGTATCACAGCCGACGGCAATTCGTCGATACCGTGGGGGTGGTTTTCGCCACGGCATTACCGGGTTTCAAACGGTGTTTTCAGCAAAATTACGGGAATTCAGCGACGCGGCGCCCGGGTGGAGGCTGCCGAGCTGCACGGTTTCGCTTAGGCCGCTGCTTCGATCGCCGCTTTCAGCTCATTCAACAGGGATGCTGCACCCACGCCGTTAATCAGGCGGTGGTCGAACGAGATGACGAGTGACGCCACCCGATGGGGTTGGGGCTGGCCGTCGATGTCGATCAATTCCCAATGGGCGGCTCCGACGAAGAGCGTACCTGCTGAGGGGGGGACTACCAGGGGATGGGCGTCTTCGATTCCGAGGCGACCGAGGGTCGACAGCTGTAGGGCGACGCGTCGGCGATCATGGCGGTCACCTCGGCGAGCGGATTCGATCGCCGCATCGTACTGACTGAGGAAATCCGGCCAACTCAGCCCCAGGGGGTTCTCGACAACGGCGGTAGTCAATTCGTCTCCGGGCAAGGCGACCGCGATCCCCAGGTCGAAATAACGTTCTGTTTCGTACGAGGGCATGGCTCGGTGCAAGAATCGCTGACCTGCTTCCGTGTTGAACGCTTCTGCCAGATGAAACGCGGTGACCGCTGTGGGGGAGACACGACCGCCCTTCGATTCGCGTTGTGCGCAAGCTGCCTTGACGACATCCCAGCGGATTTTCGCCGTCGCCGAGGCGGTGGGCACTTGGACTGCCCGCGTGAGTGCGATGCTGTTCGTGGACGTGGGTTGCATCTCACAGCGTTTGGTGGGTGCCCCGTGCAGCCGGATGGTTGCGATGGACTGGCCGACCTCGAGGTTCTCGCCTTCGACGGTCTCCCAACGTTCCAGGATTCCGGCGTGCGACGCTTCGATGGCCAACGTGGCTTTGTCGGTTTCGATTTCGCAAAGTGGTTCGTCGGATTCGACCGTGTCGCCCGCTTGTTTCAGCAGTTGGACCACATCGCAGTTGTAGATGCCTTCACCAAGATGTGGCACGACCACCTGAACGTGATCCGTTTCCGGGGCGGCGGTCGGCTGCGTGGTGGTGTGTGTCGTTGTGGGAGGTGCTGGGGCTGGTGCTGGTGCCGGAGGCGCTTCGGCCACAGGTGCTGTCGAGGATGGCAGCGGAGCTGCTGCGATTTCCCTGCGTGGAGAAGCTCCAATGGTCTTCTTGACCGCTTCGACCAGCTGTTCGGTACCCGGCAAGGCGGCGTACTCGAAGTTGGGGTGGAAGCCAATCAATACATTTGGCTTGCTGACGAGTTGCGGTGGGGCAAGCAACTTGGACCAGACGGCGTGATCTTTGAGCACGTCGGTGATGACCATCTGGCCAACGCTGCAGTTCTCGGTGTCTTCCTGGACAACCACCAGGCGTCCTGTCTTTTCAATGGATTCGCAGACGGCTTCGCGATCCCACGGCACGATACTGCGCAAGTCGATCACGTCAGCGCTGATTTCCGGGTCGAGTTGCTCAGCCGCCTGAACAGCCAGTTCGACGGCATTTCCCCAGGCGACGATCGTCACATCCGAACCCTGCCGGACGACGCGTGCTTTTCCTAATTCGACCGGAGTGATGTTGTTGGTGACTTGGGGTTTGCGGAGGAGATGCTTGGGCAACAGGATGATGACCGGATCCTCGCCATGCATCGCCGTCCAAAACATCCCGGCCGTGTCTTCTGGTGTACTGGGAATGGCGACGGTGAGGCCTGGGAAGTGTGCCAATGCCGATTCGTTGGCTTGGCTATGCCAGATCGCTCCGCCGGGCAGATAGCCGCCGTAAGGAGCATAAATGACGCTTGGGCAGGACCACTTGCCGTTGCTTCTCCAGCGAAGTGTGGCCAGATTGTTGACGATCTGGTTCCAGCCGCTGGCTGCAAAGTCGATGAATTGCAGCTCAAAGACAGGCCGCTTGCCATACGATGCCAAGCCACACGCCATACCGGCAATGGTGGATTCGGCCAACGGTGAATTGACGACCCGACCGGGGAATTCCGTCGAGAGGCCCTCTGTGATTTTGAACACGCCGCCTTTGGGGTCTTCAATGTCTTCACCGAAGAAGACGAATCGATCGTCTTCCGCCAGAGCAGCCCGAAAAGTCGCTTTGACCGCGTCGGCGATGGTCGCTTCGGAAGACAGCTCCACGGGGCAATCGTTCGGGATGGCGGAATCACCCACGACGTGAAGCAGCGTTTCACTGGCTTGCGGCGCCGCTTCCGAAGCCGCTTGTTCGTAGTCAGCGCGTACGTCGCGCCGCACATCACGCTCAAGTTGCTCGATCTCCGACGAACTGACAATTTGTTCTGCCAGTAGGCGACGCTTGAAACGCGCCAGCGGATCAGAATCGTCAAGCTGATTGAGTTCTTCCTCACTACGATACTGACGGTGGTCGTCGTTGCTGGTGTGCCCACCCAAGCGATCGACTTCGCACCAGAGGAAACCAGGGCCATTCCCCTGGCGTATCGAGGCGACCATCTCGCCACTGACTTGGTACAGGATGTTCGGGTCACGCGCGTCGACGTTCACCCAGCTGGCGGACTCCAGCACGCGCATTGCTAAGGCGTTGGTTTCGCGCGTTCGTGTGCTGATGCCGAAGCCGTTATCTTCGACGACGAACATGATGGGCAGTTGATGCTCTTTAGCAATACAGAGTGCCTCGTAGAAGTCACCCTGTCGGGTGGCCGCATCTCCAATGGTGACGACGACAATGCCGTCCGAACCATCGCGTTGGAGACCCCAGGCGACACCACAGGCGGGAAGTAAATGTGAACCGGAGGGTGAGGGGTGACTCCAGATGTTCAGCGCACGATGGTTATAGTGGCCGGGGAGTTGGCGGCCGCCGTTCTGTGAATTGCGGGTTGCGAAAAACTCGCGAGCCAAATCAAGGTTGGTCATGCCGCGCGCCAGCACCAGCGATCGGTCGCGGTACATCGGAAAGCAATAGTCGTGTTGCTGCATGTGCAGCGCTAATGCCGCAAAGGCCTCATGGCCCATGGCGGGAATGTGGAACCAGCCTTTGCCTTGCCGCATCAAACTGTACTCTCGTGAGTCAGCTTGCCGACTGGTCAGCATGACCTTGAGGAGCTTTCTCGCCAACTGAGGGTTCAGCTGATAGTCGCCTTGAGGCGGCGCAAAGACTTGCAGTGTTGCGGCATCGGGGAACGTACGCTTCCGTGCGAGATTATCCACGCGTAAAAACTCCGCAATTGCGGCGTTTGGCATCATCAGCCAACTGGGCCTGGTGAACTCTTGTCATCCGTGTCTCATCATCCAGGGTGCATCGGACATCATGTCAAATGCGAGTGCGGGAGACGCATTTGATGCACTCTCCGGCTGCAGGCGGGGCGATTGTTCGCACCCCCGAGAGTTTCGGGCGAATACATCAAGTTCGAAATGGTCTTAATTTAGGTCGACCATGTCAATCTCAGTTGTCGCGCGGCGGTCTGGCACGCTCTCCGCATCCTGCAGTGATAGCGACGATAGCATGGGGTTGCGCCGCAGCTTCCTCTGGGTACCACCGGTCAAACCCATCGGCCCCATATGGATGTCTGGGCAAGCTGCGGATGGCGAGGGACGTGGGGCGAGCGTTTGCGATTCCAGTGAGCGGGTCGTGAACTCGCCTTGAGTTCACTTCCAGGGTGGTTAACGAGCGCGCAGGTCGAGGCAAATGATCTCTTTGTCATCGCGCAGATAGAGCAAGCCGGCTGCTAGCGAGGGAGCCTGACGCGTGAAGTCGCAGACGGTTTGGCGGCCGAGTTCCTCGTATTTTTGTGGGCTCGCTTGCGCGATTGCCAATTCGCCTTTGGTCGTAACGAGGATCAATTTCCCTTCAGCAGAGATGAGATTTCCTTTGCCAAATCGGGGCTCTTGCCACTGTTGTTCTCCCGTCTTGGCATCGATGCAGGTCAGATGGGAGACCGGCCCGGCACTACCGACGTTGTCAAAGCCGTAGAGATATCCGTTGAGGTGAATCGCGGTTTGCCATTCACTTCGCATCACACTGCGTCGTCCGAGTGTCTCCCAGACGGGGCTGACTTTACCTGCGCCGACTTGCAGCATCACACTGCCGTGATTTTCACCTGCGGAGAGAAACAATTGGCCATCGACGTTGATGGGCGAGGCGGTATTGCAGTTGAATTCCGTGACGTAGGGGTATTGCCATAAAACTTTTCCCGAGTTGGGTTGGATCCCGTAGGCTGCGGTACCCGTGAAACTGACGACCTGTGCGACTTGATTGAAGGTCAGCAGGGTTGGCGAAGCGTAACCGGCGGCGCCACTCCCGGCCTGCCATACGAGGCTTCCATCCGATTTGGCGAAAGCAGCGACTGTCGCCCGTGGCGCTCCGACGTGCACAACCACGCACTTGCCGACGGCCAAGGGGGAAGATGCCATGCCGTAGTCGGCCGGTTTACCTCCCAGTTGCCGAGGGGCGTTGACGGACCAGAGCAGTTTGCCACTGTCTGCTTGCACGGCAGCCAGCACGCCTTCTCCCGTGTAGGCGTAGGCCACTTGATCCACAATGGTGGGAGAAGCGCGTGGTCCGTCTCCCTGTTGGTTTTTATAGGCTTTGGCCAGCGGTGTTTTCCACAGCGTGGCACCGGTTTTGGCATCAAGTGCCAGCAGGTATTGCTGAGCGGCATCTTGGAACAGCGTGTAGGCTTTTCCCTGCGAGATGGAAATGGCCGACATGCCCACTCCACCTGGGACTCGCCAGACTTCCTTCACGCCGCCCTGCGGCCAGGCTTTCAATAACCCGGTTTCCGCCGACTGGCCGTTGCGTTGAGGCCCCAGGAATTGCGGCCAGTCAGCGCACTGTGCCGAGGAGCCGACGAGGGTGATGAGAGCAAGCAAGGAGAGTTGTCGGAGGGTCATGTGGGTCATTTCCTTGGAGCGGAGAGTTGTCGATCTGCGTGGGAACGGTCGTGGCTCATCGCGACGATGTCACGCCTCTCATTGTACGCCAAAACGGCCTGCTGTTGAGCCACGGAGGGACGCGATCTACGGCGCCGTTGGAATGCTGCGGATCAGTCCCGATTCAGCTGCGGTAATTGGTCTTTGAGCTTCGCGAATCCAGCCGCGCTGACCTGCGTGCCGGTCGTGTTCAGGAAGGTCAGGTTTTTGAGATTGGATAAGTGTTTCAGGCTGGCGTCGGTGATCCGTGTATTGGTGAGCCACAATACGTTCAGCTTGGGCAACGATTTCAGTTGGGCGACCAGTTGGGCGACGCCAGCATCGGAAATGGAAGTATTGGACAGGTCGAGCTCTTCGAGCAGGGGGAATTGCCCAATCTGTTTCAAGGCGGCATCGGTGATAGGCGTCCCTTCGAGATTGAGTTGTTTCAGAGTCTGGCCCCCCAAGGCAGCGACTGTTGCATCGCTGGCTGCGGTGTAACCAAGATCGAGCCATTGCAACTGTTCGTAGCCGTTTAATTTGGCCAGCCCGCGAGGAGTGACGGGGCACTTTGCCAGGCAGAGATTGTTTAAAGTGGCCGGTGGTCTGAGAAATGGCATTTGCGCGTCAGTGACCTTCAAGAACGCATCGTAGCCGTTGTCGATCGTGGCGAGCGGTTGGCCAATGGCTTCGGCGAGTGAAACGCGTTGGCTGCCGATTTGATAGACGCTGCGCAAATACCGAACGACGGAGTCGGGGCCTCCGAAGCGGTCGGTATCCATCAGCAAGTGGGTCACGCCGGCTGCTTGACTATAAAGGTTGCTGATTGCGGGATGCTGTTGTAGAGCCTCTTTGCCCAATGCGGTCAGGTCATCCATGGGCAAATAGAAGCGTTCGCTCAGTTTGCGATATCGGGCATATTGAAGCCGACTGGCATCGAAACCTCCGACCGTACAATAGCCTTGGTATTTGACGATGGACTCCATGTACAACGCCGCTCCTTCGACGATCCAGAAGTCGCGGTTGGCCCCGATGTGAGTGGCCGCATTGCGTGACTCTTGAAAGAATTGATGGGTGACTTCGTGCCAACGCGTGGAAGCTCGGGCCTGGTCGCCAGCGTAGAAGAACGATGTTTTGCGATTGGGAAAGTAGTAGCCCACCGTTTGAGCAATCTGGGGCTCGAGAGGAGAGAGTTGATCGATGTAGTCTTGTCGGCCGCGAAACAAGACTACTTGGAATTGGCGTTTCGCGCCGAACGGCATGGCCCCACCATTCCAGCGGGACTTCAGGGCGCTGTTCACATTCCAGAATCCGAAAAACAATTGCTGCCAGATGGTATAGACTTCCTCAAGCTCATTGGCCAAGTCGATGCCCGCCGCGGCAGAGCTATTGGTGGTGATCAGGAAGTGCTCGCTTTCGACGATCCAATGCGCGTTTCGCGACCAACCGAAAGTACGATGTGTGGCTCGGCCGCGACGTGCTCTTGGTTTCTGAAACCGTTTCATCCATTTGCCGGGACCGCCGTGGTAGCCGAGGATCCGCCGCGTTTCGGCGTGATCCGGGTTTTGCCTTAGCACGGCGTGCAACACGCGGTAAGCCGNGGCAGTTTCTGTGCGTTCGAGATGCTGCTGGGCCTGGGCAAAGAGNTCCTCGGCCNGCTGGTCGCGCAGAGCGCGGAATTTGGCATACCAAAACCGCTCAAGCTGAGGTGCTGTTTTGGCTGGTTCTAACGGGTCGCTGGGTTGTGGAAGAAACAGATAGTGTCGCTGTGGGTCACGATCGAGATGCCAAGCCCGCGTAAGTTTGGCTTGGGCAGGCAGCTGCAATTCATCGCATTTGTCTGCCAGTTGCTCCAGGCTTGCTGAAAAACTCGTTTCGTCACTTCTGGCGACCGACCCGATGCAGGTCGATATGACAAGTGCCGCCAAGATCAAGCGACCAGCGGGATAGCACGCGTGCAGAGCGGTTACGTTCATAACTTTAATATACCGTCTGGCCACCGCCACGATGTCCATAAAAAAAGCTCGCCCACATGTTGCGCGGCGAGCTGTGAAGGTGAAAGGCTCTGGAGGAGCAGCATGTTGGGGTTTAGCCCTCTTCAAATGCCGCGTCAAAGGCTCGTGTGCTCGGTGCGAAGTCGAGTCGTTTGGTGAACTCGCAAGCTTCTTTCGCGCCGAACGTGCGTTCCATGCCGGAGTCTTCCCATTCGATCGACAGAGGACCTTGGTAATCGGCATCGTTCAGTGCCCGGATGATTTCTTCAAAGTTCACACCGCCGCGACCGGGGCTGCGGAAATCCCAGCCTCGGCGCGCGTCACCGAATTTCAAGTGACTGGCGTTGATGCCACTGCGGCCATCCAGGGTCACGATGGCGTCTTTGATGTGGCAATGGTAAATGCGGTCTGGGAATGCACGAATGAACTCGACCGAGTCGACACCCTGCCAATGCAAGTGGCTGGGGTCAAAGTTAAATCCGAACTCTTCGCGATGGTCGATCGCTTCCAGAGCGCGTTGGGCGGTGTAAATGTCGAATGCGATTTCAGTCGGATGCACTTCCAGAGCGAATTTGACTCCGCATTCGGCGAAAACATCGAGGATCGGGTTCCAGCGATCAGCGAACTGTTTGAAACCGTCGTCGATCATGCCAGGACCGATCGGTGGAAAGTCGTAAATCAGATGCCAGATGCTGGAGCCGGTGAAGCCGTTCACAACGCCGACACCAAACTTTTGAGCTGCTCGGGCGGTGTTCTTCATCTCTTCGATCGCGCGCTCATTGACGCCGGCTGGATCGCCGTCACCCCAGACATAATCAGGCACAATGGCTTTGTGACGTTGGTCGATGTTGTCGCATACCGCTTGGCCGACCAAGTGGGCACTGATCGCATGACATTGGAGGTTGTGCTTGTTCAGTAAGTCCCATTTTGCCTGGCAGTAGCCATCATCTGACAAGGCTTTGTCCACTTCAAAATGGTCTCCCCAACAGGCGAGTTCAATTCCGTCGTAACCAAACTCGCTCGTCATNCGAGCCATATCGGTGACCGGGAGATCTGCCCATTGGCCTGTGAAAAGTGTAACGGGACGCGCCATGTTGTGCTCCTTGAACGGTTGGCTTGGTTGACTGCGATCGAAAAGCGAATGCTGCGGACGATCGTACGGTTTCTGGAAAGACGTATTTTGTCGTTCGCCGAGGGAAACTTCAAGGAGACGAAATCCCGGATGCGTCGTACTGAATCGGTGGCACCCTGGGGACGGTTTGGTGATCGGTATTTTGACATCTAGCGGGGAAAACGTAGGCTTTTTCAGCTTATCTATTTCGCTCATGTCTCCTGAAAGAAGCTGTTGTCATGGCACAATTGACACCACAAGAGATTCTGGCACGACTCGCAAAATCACCAGCTGAGGAACAACCGGCGCAGGACCCGTGGATGGCGAATGCGAGTCACCCGGATGCCGTAGCCAAGGGGCGATCGCAAGCTCAGGGCATGCCGGTCTCAGACGCGACTGGCGNTGCCGAGGATAANCTTTCGGGATTGTTGGATCGCATCAACAGCATCACCGCCACGGCTTCGTCGGCGGAACAGGTCGAGCAAATCGTGCAGCAGGACGAGGTGGTTGAGAAGGTGCTCGAGGATACCTCGGCCAACGATCTCCAGGAATTCATTCCGGATGAGCCAGAATCGCTTTACGAAGCCAAGTTGAACGAGAGCCTGGTCGAAGCGCTCATCGTCAAATACCTGTTCGCTCGGGGGGATGCGACCGGCCGCGAAGTTTCCGAACAGGTGAAATTACCATTCATCATTGTCGACGAAATCCTGCGTTACCTGAAGTCTGAGCAGTTGGTCTATTATCGGGACAGTTCGCAGATTAATGACTATCTCTATCAGCTGACGGATATGGGGCGCGAACGAGCTCGGCGATATAGTCGCGATTGCACCTATTTTGGCGCCGCCCCNGTCGCATTGGCTGACTACATCGAGAGCGTGGCTGCCCAGTCGATGGACGCCCAGCGGTGCACCCGAGAAGATTTAGCACGTGCTTTGGATGATCTGCTGATCAATCCACAGCTGTTTGCTCGGCTTGGGCCGGCGGTCAATTCAGGTCGCGGTATGTTCTTGTACGGATTTCCCGGGAATGGCAAGACCAGTATTGCCGAGAGAGTTACCAGCGCGTTTGGGAAATACATTTGGATCCCGCGTTCGATTGTCATTGATGGCGAAATCATGCGGATGTTTGATCCGATGAATCACATCGAGGCACCCCTGAATGCACAAGGTGGTTTGTTAGATAATTCCAAAATCGATAAACGGTGGGTGCGCATTGAGCGGCCTACGATCATCGCGGGTGGCGAATTGACCATGGCCAATCTCGAAGTGGCCACGAATCGTGAATCGGGTATCAGTGAGGCACCTCTGCAACTCAAAAGCAATTGCGGGACCCTGGTGATCGACGATTTTGGTCGGCAGAAAATGGCGGTTGACGAATTACTCAATCGTTGGATCATCCCGCTGGAGAAACGCTACGATTTTCTCAACATGCCTGGTGGCAAGAAAATCAAGATGCCGTTCGACCAGCTGATTGTGTTTTCGACCAACATGGAGCCGAAAGAACTGTGCGACGACGCCTTTCTGCGGCGGATTCCTTACAAGATCGAAGTTGCTGATCCGAGCGAAACGGAATTCCGGCAGTTGTTCGAGGTCATGTGCCACGCAATGGGCTTCGAATACAACGCACAGTCCAAAGCGGCGATTGATTACCTGATCGATACGCACTATCTGCCTGTGCAGCGGCCGTTTCGCATGTGCCAGCCACGTGACCTGTTACTGCANGTGAAGAATAACTGCCTCTATCAAGGGCTCAAGATCGAGTTGACGGCGGAATATTTCGACTTTGCTGTCAGCAATTACTTTGCGGTGATGTAAAGCAAACCGACCTGGCTGTCAGTCCCTCATAGCACAAACGAATCGACTCTGGCAGTGAAACCGCGCTCGTGATGCTGCCAGTCATTCTTCCTGTGCTGCGTCCCGTGGTGGTCAGGGATACTCACTCAGAGGATGGTGGTTCCGAGTCACGCAGGCCGAACTTCAAAAGCAGTTGAGGGTCGAGTTGTTCGACATTGGGATTAAGTTCGCGATAGAGCAAACTCGGTTGAATGTCTGTGGCGTTTTGATATTTGTCGCTACAGTACTCTTGGATGTTGCCTGTGATCTCGTGATAGAAGATTTGGCAAATGGGGATGCCGGGATAAATTCTGACCGGCTGAATGGCGAACATTTCGAGTGTCCAGTGGCCACAGAACCCGACGTCACCAAAGCCTGCGGTGACATGGACAAACAGGCCGAGTCGCCCGATGGACGAGCGTCCTTCGATCATCGGCACCAGATTGTGGGTTTCCGTGCGTTCTGCGGTGCGGGCCAGATACAGCTGATTGGGGCTTAAGACCATCCCCTCGTCCGGAATCGCAATTCGGCGAATACGATTCGGTTGACGCATATCCAGCACGACCTCTTCGTAGGTCATGACTTCGTTATGCAGCGTCAGGTTGTAACTGTTGGGATTGAGTTGGGCATCGTTGAACGGTTCGATCACGATGTCGCCACCAATGCGATTTCGAATCTCGTCGCCAGAGAGAATCATGATGGCTTAACTTTCACCGAGCGGGCAGGTTTATTTCACATCAACGATTAGACATCGATACGAGGGCAAAACTTTTGCATCAGACAGTCGTCGCAGAGCGGTTTACGTGCTTTGCAGATTTGACGACCGTGGTGAATCATGCGATGAGAATAGTCAATCCATTCCTTCTTCGCGAGCAACAAGGTCAAATCTTTCTCTACTTTTACGGCATCTGTCTGATCTGTCAAACCGAGGCGGCGACTGATTCTGCCCACGTGGGTATCCACCACGACGCCACTGGGAATGCCGAAGGCGGTCCCTAAGACGACGTTGGCCGTTTTGCGACCGACTCCCGCCAGGGCGACCAGGGATTCGAGGTCGGTGGGGACTTCTCCCTGATGATCGGCCATCAGGGCTTCGCAACAAGCTTTGATGTTTTTGGCTTTGCTGCGAAAAAAACCAGTGCTTTGGATGATTTTTTCTATCTTGGCGACCGGTACCGGGGCGAGGTCAGCAGCGGTGGGATAGCGAGCAAACAACTTTTCCGTCACCAAGTTGACCCGTTCGTCGGTGCATTGGGCCGAGAGGATCGTCGCGATCAGAAGCTGAAACGGAGTGTCGTAATGCAGCGCGCATTCGGCCTCCGGATACCCTTTTTTTAACGCGCGGACAACGCGGCTGGCATGTCGTTTTTCTTCTGGCGGAGCTGGCATCGTGCGAGCAGCTGAGTTCTGTAACGGCAACGAGTATGGCCTGGGAAACGCGTTGGTGATTCTGGCGCATCGAGCACAATTGTTCAAGTAGCAGCGTCAGGTGACGCAATTTTGCCTGACTGGTTTATTGTCGCTGCCTGGGATAGATTATGGCGCTCAGGCGAATTTGTTGTTCAAGGCCCAGCTGGTGAGTTTGCGTATGTCGACATCGCCCCAAAATCGAGTACCCGTCGGATGGGTCCTGCTCTGTGTCGGTTGCTGTTGGGTCGGTGTGGGGTTGCTCGGATGCACCTCCTCTGAGGTATCGGACACGCCACAGGCACCGATTGACTCCGCGACTCAGGAAGCCGCTGTGAGTGGGGAAGGTCCCGCGACGTTTACGGGGCAGGTAACGTTTCTAGGTGAGGTCCCTCCGCCTTACAAAATCTCGGTGACGAAAGACGTGGAAGTGTGCGGTGTCGCCGGTGTGGAACAGCGCGATATTCAATTAGGAGCGGATCAGGGTCTGCAAAACGCAGTCGTCGAGATTGTCGGCGTCGCCGAGCCCGACGGTGGCTGGAACTGGGATGCTCCCGAGGACGGCTACGTCCTGCGCCAAAAAGGCTGCCAATTCCAGCCGTTCCTGACCGTGCTACCCAATGGAGCGGAGCTGAAGATTTACAATGACGACCCGGTGGGCCACAACGTCAATACACCCTCCTTCAATGAATTGCAGGCGGGCGGGGGCGAACCGGTCGTCAAGACGATTGACTCGCGGGCTCCTATCCGCGTGCAATGCAATGTTCATAGCTGGATGCAGGCTTGGCTCTTTACGGTCGATTCGCCTTATTACGCCGTGACTGACGCGGATGGAAAGTTCGAAATCTCAGACATACCGCCCGGCAAATACCGTGTGAATGTGTGGCATCCCGCGGGCATCAAACCGCCTCGACTTCGCATGCAATTTGATCCGGGGGCGGTAGTGACTGAAACGATCGCGATTGAACCATGATCTGGTTTTCATGGAAACGCACCGCCCTCGTCTTCGTCGCTGGGGGACTGGTTGTGGCGGGTGCAACTGCCGCGTACCAAACCGCATGCGCGGACGATGCAGCGGCAACGGAGCCCGCTCCGCGGCCGGCATTGCAAGTGTTGAGTGCATCGGAACGCGCGCTGGATGCCAAGAAAGTCGCACTCGGCAAGATGCTGTTCTTTGACGGGCGACTGTCGGGTGACGCGACTTTGAGTTGCGCCACCTGTCACCAACCGGAGAAGGCGTGGACGGACGGTCAAGCGTTTTCGCGGGGCTACCCGGGCTCGCTCTACTTTCGTAATACACCGACGTTATGGAATGTCGCTGCGGCGAAATACGTTTTTCGGGATGGGCGGTTGCCTGCGGCGGACCTCGCAACCGTTGTGCGAGATCATATTTCCGAAGCGCATTTCATGCAGGCCGATGGCCGCCTGGTGATTGAGCGGCTGCGTCAGGTGCCGCAATATGAAGCCTCCTTCCAAGAGGCGTTTGGTGGAGAGCCGACTTACGGGCGGATCTTGAGTGCGGTGGCAGAATTTATGCGATCGCTGAGATCGCCGACCTCCCCGTTGGATAAGTATCTGGCGGGGGAAGGAACGTTGTCAGAAGAAGCTCTGGCCGGGTTGGAGATCTTTCGTGGTAAAGGGCGATGTATCGAGTGCCATTATGGTGAGCGCCTGACGGATGATGGTTTTCATAACTTGGGACTGCCACCCAATCCAGCATTAGTATCCGCTCCGCAAAGACACATTACTTTGCGACGTTTTTTCCGCACTCTGGGAGTCTCCGACTACCGTCAGTTGAAGCGGGATATCGGGCGCTATGCCATTACAAAACAGGCAGCAGACAACTCCCGTTTTTTGACTCCGTCATTGCGTGAGGTGAGTCGGACGGCGCCTTACATGCACGATGGGTCGCTCGCAACACTGGCAGACGTGGTCTCGTTCTACAACGACGGCGGCGGTTCCGCAGAGGACAAAGATCCGCGATTGCAACCGTTGCAGCTCAGCCCTGCAGAACAGGCGTCCCTGGTGCAATTCCTGCAAACATTGTCGGGGCCCCTCAAGGTGATCGAGCCACCTTCGTTACCGAAGTACGAATTGCGAAAACTGGGAGCGAACTAGGATGCGGCGTATCTCACTGGGTGTGTTCTTGCTGGCGTTGCTCGTCACGTCGGCCTGCAAACCCCGCTCGACGGAGGTCCCATCGCCGAATCGCCCGGATGCAGAAACAGCTCCCCAGGAGGTTGACGCAGCCAGCGATGCCGTGCCGCCCGAGTCGATCGACCATGGCTTTGCTCCCCTGGCGGCTTTGCCTGCAGTGCCTCCGACTCCGGCCGACAATCCAACGACTCCTGCCAAAGTTGAATTGGGGAGGTATTTGTTTTTCGATGACCGCCTCTCGGGTGATGTCGGCACGAGTTGCGCATCGTGTCACGACCCACGTTTGGGGTTTGGTGATGGTAATGCCTTGTCGCGCGGCTACGCTGGCACGCAACATTGGCGGAATTCGCAGACGACCGTCAATAGTGCTTACTTAGCCAAGCTGTTTTGGGCCGGAGAGTCTCCCAGTCTGGAGGCCCAGGCACACAGTGCGATCACCGGGAATCTGGCGGGGAATGGCGAGCCGGCGATGATCGAAGAAAGACTGGTGCAGATCCCGGAATACGTCCGTTTGTTTGAGCAAGCGTTTGGCGTGCCACAGCCAACGTATGCCCACGCGTTGAATGCGATTGCCGCGTTTGAACGGTCCGAAATGATCTCCTTGGACAGCGATTTTGACGCGTACATGAATGGTGATCATGAGGCGTTGGATGAGGATGCCCTGCTGGGGATGCGGTTGTTTGTGGGCAAAGCGAAGTGCATCACTTGCCACAATGGACCTTTGTTGACGGATCAGGATTTTCACAACCTGGGGATCCCCCGTCATCCTTTGTTCGAGCAAGATCCGCTGCGGCAGATTTCGTTGCGTTACCAGCATTACATCCGGGGTGTTCCCGAGTCCGTTTATCGCTCGGCCGATCGGGACCTGGGACTGTATTACACGACCAAACGTGACAAGGACATGGGCAAGTTTCGGACACCGCCGTTGCGTTACCTGGCCTACACGGCGCCCTACATGCATAACGGCGTGTTCGCTTCTCTGGAGGAAGTGGTGGACTTCTACAATCAGGGAGGCGGCGAAGATGAGAACAAGAGCCCACTCCTGCAACCGCTCGGTTTGACCGAGGACGAGAAGTTTGCTCTCGTAGCGTTTCTGGAATCGTTGAGCGGCTCGGTAATCCGCATGACTCCACCCGAGTCATTGCCATACGAAGTCGTTGTGACCGAGGAGTAAGTTGTGAATTCTCGCCCTGACAGGACTGCATGCCAGACTTGCACTCATGACCAGTGGATGCCCAGTCGTCGGTCGTTTTTGGCTACGACGGGTATTGCTTTGTCCACCGTCGCCTTGGGGGACCTGTTCCCGGGACGCGTGCTGGCTCAGGATGAAGCGAGCGAAGTCACGTTAGCGAACTACCCTCGGCAACCGGTGGGACGCGTGAGCGCCTTGGAGCCCGATGTGCCTGTGGTGATCGCCTACCCCGAGCAGGTGGCCCACAATGCGGCGATGTTGGTTCGGCTGGGAGTGCCTGCCGGCGGCGGTGTGGGGGAAGGTCAGGATATCGTGGCCTTCAGCACGCGTTGCACGCACATGGGCGGAGATTTGGCCAATGAGTATCACGCTCAATACAAAGTCGCAGGGCCCTGTCGCGAACATCTGACGACGTTCGACCTAACGCGGCATGGCATGGTGGTGAGCGGACATGCGACGCAATCACTGCCTCAACTGGTTTTGCAGATTGAAGGCGACGAGATCTATGCTACGGGCATCATCGGTTTGTTATTCGGACACCATGCTGCACCCACGAGCCCCACGACAGAGGTGTAGAACATGAAGCGAACCGATCGCCAGTTGGCACAGACGCTTCCCGTAGTCCCTTTACCTCCCCAGGATGCGCGTGCTGTGAGCACCGTATGCGATTATTGTATCGTGGGGTGCAGCTACACCGCATATACTTGGCCTGAGGGTAGCGATGGCGGCCCTGGGGCGAATGAAAACGGCTACGGTGTTGATTTTCCGACGGAGGAACTGGCGGGCAACTGGGTGAGCCCGAATATGTATAGCCAGTGTGTCGTGGACGGGCAGAAACACCACGTCGTGGTTCGTCCGAATCCGGATGCACAGGTTGTGAATCGAGGCGGCAACCATTCGATTCGCGGAGGCTGCATTGCGCAGAAGGTCTACAATCCTGACGGTGAGACTCGTGACCGATTGAGCCAGCCTTTGCTGCGCGTGAATGGCAAACTGGTGGAGATTAGCTGGGATCTGGCATTCGATGTGATGGCCGATGTCAGTCGTCATGTCCTGGACGTACACGGCCAGGCGGCTTGGGGAATGAAGACTTTCTCGTATCAGTATTTCGAGAATACCTACGCGATTTCCAAGTTGGCGTTCGAGTCCATTCAGACACCGGCGTATGCACCGCACGACAAGCCGGGCCCTGGGAATGATACCGCCGGGATCGACGACGCCGGAATTGTTACTTTCAGCGCGTCCTATGACGACTGGAGTCAAGCCGATGTCATCTTTATTTCAGGTTGCGATCCGTATGAGACCAAGACGGTGCTGTTCACGGATTGGATGATGGGAGCGCACCAGAAGCTGATCATGGTGCTGCCGCGGAAGACAATGGGGGCGGCGTATGCGGAGCAGCATGGCGGTCTGTTTTTGCAGATTCGGCCCGGTACCGACACGATTCTACACCTGGCACTGATCCGCTTGATCCTGGAGGAAGGTTGGGAAGACGCCGAGTTCATTCAGAAGTGGGTGGCGAACCGTTGGGAGATCGATTCGGGTTTCGGGCGGGGAACGCGCAACACGCCGTGGCAGTGGCGGACAACCTGGGGACGCTTTGGGGCAGCATTTGAGGAGTACCGTGAATGGATTTTGAATAACCCACGCGCGGAACTTGAGACGGCAGCCAAGATGACCGGCATCCCGGCAGAGAAAATTCGCGCTGCCGCCCGCATGATCGCAGCGCCTGAGAACGGGCGGCGTCCCAAAACTTCCTTTGCGGTCGAGAAAGGGAATTATTGGAGTAACAACTATCTCAATACCGCTTCGTTTGCCACGTTGTCCGTCTTGTGCGGTGCCGGTAACCGACCCGGTCGCGTCGTGTCCCGCTTGGGAGGGCATCAACGTGGTTGGTATGGGGCGGCACCCTATCCACGTATTTATTCACCGGAACGTGGGCCAGGTCGACGGAAAAAAGAGATTGATCTAGACCGCTGGGTGGAGTCCGGAAACCTGCGGTTTGCGTGGGTCATCGGTACAACCTGGAGCCAGGCCATGGCCGCCTCGCAAGAATTGGAGGCGAGCTTTCGGCGGCAAACCGTGGAGAGTGAACATCAAGTTCAAGTAGCCGAACGGGAACATGTTGTCCAGCAATGGAAACAACGCGCTGACTCCGGCGGCATGGTCATCGTCAACCAGGATATCTACCTGAGGCAACCCATCGGGGCCGAATTTGCGGATCTGGTCTTGCCGGCTGCAACCTGGGGGGAAGAGGATTTCACGCGTTGCAATGGTGAACGCCGCTTGCGACTGTACGGCAAGTTCTGTGATCCTCCGGGAGAGGCCAAGCCAGATTGGTGGATCATTTCGCGGTTCGCTCAACGGATGGGATTTCAGGATTACGACTGGAAAGACTCCAACGATGTTTTTGAACAGGCAGCACGCTCTGGGCGCAAAAATATTCTGAACTACCATCCGTTGGTCGTTTATGCACAGCAGATGGGGATTTCCGGGCATGAACTGTTGCGGCGCTTGGGAGAACGGGGAATTCAAACGCCCGTCCGTTTTCGATCGGAACTGACCGAGCCAGCGGACTATCGAGACTACGCAGGATACTACGACGCCCCCGAAATCCCCGGGGCGATTATCGGCACCAAGCGATTGCATGATCCTGAGATGGACTTTGGTAATCCTGAGGGGCCGACCGTGCATATGAAATGGATGAGTGCTTTCAATTCCCATACCGGCAAAGCGTTGTTGCATAAGACACCTTGGGAGTTGTTTGAGGATTTCTACGACCGCGTTTCCCCACGCGAGGGTGAATTTTGGGTGACCTGTGGCCGCATCAATGAAATCTGGCAATCGTATTTCGATGACAGTCGCAAGCCGTTTATTCGTTCGCGTTGGCCTGACCAGGTGTTGGAAATACACCCCGACGATGCTCAGAAGCTGGAGATCGAAAGTGGTGATATGGTCCGCGTCTACAGTGACGACGTGCTCGTTCAAACCGGTGGATTCCAAGCGGTGAATGACGACGATCACAGCTTCACACGGTTGGCCGAAGCGGGGCACATTCGTATCGGGCAAGGTGAATTTCGCGCAGTGGCGATCGTTGCCGAGAGTGTCGCCCCCGGCGTGGTCTGGACGAATGCTCTGATGCCCGGTGCACCCGCCAACAGCGTTGTCCATCGTGTTCCCGATCCGATCACCAATCGCTACCGGTTCAAGCTCGGTAAAGGGAGGATTGAAAGGATCGGACCGAGCGAATACAAGGACGATTTCACACGCATGACATTCGCACCTCGGACCATTCTCTGACCGGGGCGAGTTGCCAAGCTGAATTTGCCAGGCTGAGACGGGAACGCGCTCCGCCTTGGTGGAGCCCGCAGTTACTGAGGTACCGGTTTCAGGAGGATCCGCCGCAGATCCATCAGGAAGCCTTGCGGGGCGGCCTCGGCAGCGAAGGTGATTTCCAGCGGAGTCGTTTGCAGTTTGACCGTGCCGACCTTGACGGTTGCATAGTCATCCCAGGTTCCGGTGCCTTTCACTTTGCCGCGTAGCGACTGCGTTCCCAAAGTCAGGACGAATGGATTCCCGGCGGTCGAGGTTTCGCACGCATAGTCGAGATGCACTTCATAGGTTCCCGTTTGCGCGAGTTCCACCGTCCACGCAACCCGATCGTCGGCGTGCGACCAGAACCCCAAGTTGTTGTATTTACCTTCGAAGACGACATTGGGTCCGTAGATGCGGCCCGTGATGGCAGTCAGTTCCACCATGCCATTGTCTTGCTGCTTGACGATACTCGGACGGTTACCGGGGAACTGTTTCGGGGGTGGCCCAATGTCGGCGAGATATGCGATTAAGTGGCTCAGGGCAGCAGGCGAAAGTTCCCGGTGTAAATCCTCCGGCATCAACGACTTGCCAGAGCTGCGCAGGAGTTCGATTTCGCTGCGGAGAATCACGTGTTGTTTGTCATTGGCCAGTTGCAACGTCACGCTATTACTGTTTTCTTCCTTGATTAATCCTGCCAGGGTGCGGCCATCGGTGGTGAGTAAGCTGTACGAGCGATATTTATCTTCGACCGCCTGGTTGGGATCCAGGATGGCATTCAGCATGGCCTGAGAAGATCGATTCTTCAGGGTTGTCAGGTCCGGTCCGACCACCTTGCCTACACCGGCCACGCGGTGACAGGACGAACAGTGTTTGGTGAAAAGTTGACTGCCTTGAAGGCGATCACCGGCGGACAGCTTACTCGCGTAGGCTTGGATGCGCGCGGCCATTTCGCCGGCGGCTGCCGATGGTTTTAGCAGGGCGATTACTTTTTCGCGCAGGCGGGGATCGGGATGGTTTCGCAATTGCTGTCGATGGTGGGCACTCAGATTGCGGGGCGAAAAGGTTTTCTTGGCCAATTGATCGACGACTTGTTGCGTCCTTTCAGGATGTTCCAGCAACGCATCCAGGATGGCGACCCGTACGGTCGGACTCAGTTGATCGAATGCTTGCAGCAGGATGGTGACGGAGGGTTTGGGCAAGAGACGATTGGCCGCAGTGACGACGGCGAGTTGGACCGGTGTCGGCTGACGAGAATCAACCAAGGCAATCAGTTTTGCTTGCTGATCCGAAGTGAGCGAAGGTAATGCGGTCATGACCTGGATCGCGGCCACACGTTGTTCGGTGGCGGCAGCGGAATCAACGACAAGCTGCAACAACTTGTCGGCTAGTGTTGCCAATGTTTTCCTTTGGGGAGCTGCCAACGAAAGTTTGGTCTGGCGGATTTGTTGTAACGTATCTGCGAGATTCGTGAGTTGGCTGGAGGTGAACTTTTGCGATTCCAGGTCATCCAACGACGCTGTGAGCATCCGAGAAACGAGTGTGGCGTTCTGCATGCGGCTGGCCATGGCCAACAGCGGTTTGCGCAATTGAGTTGTTAATTGCGGATGCCGGGTCATGGCGACGTAAAACGTTGGCAGGTTGTGCTCATGCAAAGAGCTCAAGATCGCAGCGAGAAACGCTGCGTCGTCGCGATGCTGGTTGGCAAGTTGAGCCAGGATGTCGGCCGCAGCTGCGTCGTGTGCGTAGCCGAGACTGTAAGCGACTTGGAGGCGGACTTGGGCGTCAGGGTCGTCGACGAACTTGCCTAAAGCAGCCAAGAGTTGTTTCGCCAGTTCGTCGTCTTGTTGCAAGCTGCGTTCGGCGAGACGCACGGCATGCCGCCGGACTGCCGGTGTTTGATCCTGCAAAGCTTCCAGTAGGGATGCTTGTGACGCGTGAAGGCCGTCGAGTGTACAGAGGGCATGGAGTCGGGCTAGTGGCGATGCGGCGTGGCGTACCAGGTCCCTCAATTGCGGGATCGTATCCTGCGCGTTTTGTTGAATGAGCAAGCGTTGGGCGAGATCGCGCTGGCGACCGTTGGGGGACTTCAGTTTCTCGACCAGTTGAGCGGGTGTGAGTTCGGTAAAACGCTCCACGCGATGCGGAGAAGTGCCTGTTTTGATGATGCGATAGATGCGTCCTCGATCATGCCCGGCGCGCAGGAAGAGTTCTTTTTCGCGGCGGTCGTCGATCCACTCGGGGTGTTCGATGACCAGGCGATACATGTCGGTAACCCACAGGGCACCGTCCGGGCCTGTCGTCACCGTCGTCGGGCGGAACCAACTGTCTGAGGAGGCCAGGAACTCGATCCCCTGTTCATCTGCGGGTCGTTCACTCGCGAAGTGGATTCCCTCCGGTCGTAGCAGGCGATGGTGAATTGCGTTGTGAACCGGGGCACAGGTGAATGTGCTGTGCGCAAACGCAGTTCCAAACAAACGATCGCGGTAGACCGTCGTACTGCAAGCAGACGTGAAGCGGTGGGACTGGCCGATCGTTGGTGGGCGATAGCCTGACCAATGACTGAGTACCCGTGAAATGGGAAACAGTTCCGTGTTGTCCGCTCGTGCAACATCCCGTCTTAAAGAAGGCGTGGTCACAAATGGATTGCGACGTAAATAGTGATCGGCCAGTACGTAATGTCGAACGGGTACGGGGTTACTGCAGCCGAACCAATTGCCGAAGTCGTCGCGGTGCCGTCCAAACTGCGTTTGTCCGGTTTGCGCATCCAAAGCGCCGGTGCTAGGTCGAATGCGGAGGTCGCGACCACCGATGTTCACCTTTTCCCCGGTCTTGACCGACTCAATGACGCCGTTGCTGTCACCATTCGCCAGATAGATCCAGTTGTCGAGTCCCCACTCGAAGCCGTTCACGCGATGTTGTTGATTGCCCTTACCGAAACCCCGGTACAGGTCTTGGCGCAAATCCGCTTTGCCATCGCCGTTGGTGTCTTCGGCATAAAACACCGCCGGGGCGGCACTGACCATGACGCCGTTTTTCCAAGCCATGACTCCCGTCGGATAAGGAATCTTGTCGAGAAAGACGGTCGACTTGTCGTATTGCCCGTCGTTGTCCGTGTCTTCCAGGTAACGGACGCGTCCGCCGGGCTTTCCGCGATCATCGATGCCCAGCGGGTAGTCCGCCATTTCCACGACCCACAGTTTTCCATCTGCACCCCAGTCCAACGCGATGGGGTCCATCACCAGAGGTTCTGCCGCGACGAGTTCGACCTGAAAACCGGGGCGCGGTCGCAGAGAACGCAAGGATTGTTTGGGGGAGCGTGGTTGAGGTTCCGAGTTCCCCAGGAGTTGCTGGAAGGTGCGTCGGTCGACGCCATCGGGTAAGCGATGGGTATGCTCGTTTTGGATCCACAGGTGTCCCCGTGCAAACCAGGCTCCTTGGTTCATGCCGCCGGCGACAATATTCGGTATTTTTTCCGCTCCGGTGACAGGTGGTTGAAAGGCTTTGAGTTTTTGCGCGTACAAATGGAGCGCAGATTCGCGATCATTGGCCACGATCAGATCGTCGAATCCGTCCTGGTCGATGTCGAAGAAACGGACTCCGTTGTCTCGACCTTGTTCATCAACAATGGCTGCCGGGAATGGCTTGGTGTTGTTGTTGTTCGAGGACCTTTGCCATTCGCGGTCGGTTTGCTGGAAGACGTCACGTTGTTGTGGGTTGGCTACGATCAGTTCCGAGATGCCGTCGCCATCCAGGTCACGAAACCGCACGCCCAGGTCGATACCCTGTTGGGCCGTCTTGATCGATTTCAGCTCAGCGGGGAATGGTTGCGATTTCAAGTCGAGTTTGTGTTGCGCGGCTTGTTGCTGATTGCTTTGGCCAACGCGGGGCAAGCCAAAGTGACACCAGGCTTGTATCTGGTCATCGTTTGCCAAAGCGACCGGCCCCTGCCGGCTCATGCCGATGTGCCAACTGGCTCCTGGAGTNATCGACACCTTGGCGTCACCCAGCGGAAACTGGTTGGGCGTATCGCGCCAGCGATGGTTTTCCGGGTCCCACAGGCGGATGACTTGCTGATGGCGATTGCCGATCAGAACATCCAGATAGCCGTCTTGATTGAGATCGAGCAGGCGGACTCCGTTGTCGCTGCCGTCGGCTGCGCGGACCGGTTGTTCGAGCAGCAGGTGCTGGTTGATGCGTTGCATACATTCCTTGAACGTGAGGAACTTGACGCGTTTGCCATATTGTTTTTGCACGTGATCGACGACCTGCACCATTTGGTCGGCACGAATCCAGCCATGCGGATGAAAGACGATGTTGGCGACACCCTTCTTAAGGACCGTTGCATCGACGGCAGCGATCAAATCATCAACCGTGCGCGGATTGTTCGGGCGTTGAATATTCTGTCCCTGCCAGTCGTCGGGCACTGTGATCGGGAATTCCCAGCATTTGCCGCCAATCAGATAGGGATAAGGATAGTTTTCAACGAGATTGACGAATGATGGAAACGGAATGTACCGACGGAAACGTTCGCTCCCGTCGTCGTTTAACGTCAGTCGTTTCGGCAGTTCCGGGTCTTGGGGAGTGAACAGGCAGACGACAGACGAACTGGCTTGGAGGAAATTCCCCTGGGGCGAGCGGCGGTTCAAGATTTCGGCAAACGCGCGTGGACTCGGCGTATTGAGCGAATCGCAACATGGAAATCGAAAGACGACCGGACGATTGTTGGGAATCCGATTCATCAGGTCGACGCAGTCGTCGTAGGTTTTCTTAGCCGTGGCAAAGTTTCCGCCTTGCAGCAACGGACAGGGATGCGCGATGGTGTGGATCTCAATCGATAGGCCCTCTTTGAGCCAGGCTTGCAGTTGAGGGTCCTTGGGGTCGACGCTGCAGGTCATGATGCTGACCGGGGCGCGGCCGTCAATCTGTTTGAGTCGATCGAGTAGCGGGCGGAGATACGCTTCGTAATGTCGAGGGTCACGCATGTCGTCGATGCCGAGTGTGATCACGGCATCAACACCTTCTTCACCAATCCATTGTGGGGTGGTGAGCTTGGGGAAATGCGTATGGGGATAGTACGGATTACTGTAGTCGTCGAGATGATGGAAATTGGGTTCGACTGCCAGTAGAAACGGAGGGCAGCTCAGGTAGGCCAGGAGCAGCAAGGAATGCAAAGCGTATTTCATGTGTCGACTCAAGGGCAGCGAGGTGGGGCGACAGGATCAAGTGGTGAGACGCGTTGCGCCGCAAGTGCGTCTCACACCAACTCCAGAGTGGGAGAGGCCGTGCGGTGCGGTAAGGGTGGATTGTTTTCGCAACGGACCGGTTGCCTGGAGATGGCTTTGTGCAGGCGAAAGGTATGGCTAGACAACAGGTTACGGGACTGATGATAGGTTCTGCCTGAAGTGGTTGCAAGTTTTGGCGGTGACGCTGGCGGACCGCAGTGTGCTGGTTCGCAGAGTCCACTTGCGAGGGGGCAAGCGAGAGGTGGTGAGACAGATTATGATGTAGAAAGAATGGACTTCTTTTCTGCCTTGTTTAAGGACACTCTGATGCCACGCCCCGACCGTCGACAGTTCCTGCAACATCTGGGTGCGGCAAGCGTCGCGTCGGCGACGTTGGGTTCGTCAGCGGTGGTCCAGCGGTTAGCCGCCGCAGAGCCCGAGTTGGCTTTGCCAAACGCGAAAGCAGACAGCTGCATCTTTATCTGGCTGGGTGGTGGTGCTTGCCATGTGGATACCTTTGATCCGAAACGGAAAGGGGACGCGAAAGCGAAAAAGCCCGGCGGCTACTACGACGCTATCGATACGGTCGTGGAAGGTGTGCAGGTCTGCGAGCATTTGGGCCGGTTAGCCAAATTGCTGGATCGCTGTATTCTGTTGCGCGGTGTGAACCATGATGTGATCGACGAGCATGCTGCGGCAGTGAACCGTTTACACACCGGACGGCCACCGACGGGGACGACCGTCTACCCCTCGATCGGCAGTATTGTTTCCCATCAGCTCGGGGCGCGGGGCGAAGGTGTTCCGCCGTACGTCGTGATGGGGTATCCGAGCGCCAGTCGAGGCCCCGGTTTTTTGGGCGCTAAACATGGCTACGTCTACCTCACGGATACGGAATCCGGTCCGGTGGCTTTTCGCCGGGCGCCCGGGATTACCGCAGCACGCCAAGCGCGTCGGGAGGCGCTGTTGGCACCGTTGCGACAACGCTACGTGGACCGGAATCAAGGCGATCAGCGCGTCGCTGAATACGCGGCAACCAGTGACGCTGCGCTGCGGTTAGCCGGACCTCAATTCATGCAAGTGTTCGATCTCAAAACAGAATCAGACCAGCTGCGCGAATCCTACGGAAGCGAGTTTGGGCAGCGCTGCCTGTTGGCTCGCCGTTTGACCGAAAGTGGGGTTCGCTTTGTCGAAGTGGCCTTCAATCTGAACTTCATTAACGGCACCGGTTGGGATACTCACAATCAAGGGCAACTGAATCAACACGTGCTGATTGATCAGCTGGATCAAGCACTCACGGCTCTGATCGTGGATCTAGAGCAGCGGCAGCGACTTGACCGAACCTTGATTGTCGTGGCGACCGAATTCGGTCGCCCTCCTGAGTTCGATGGCGGCGGAGGACGCGGGCATTACAGTCAAGCGTTCAGTTGTGTGCTGGCGGGGGGAGGGTTGAAGACCGGCCAGGCGATCGGCGTGACAGATGACTTGGGCAAAAAAATCCTTCAGGACCCCGTCTCGCTCCCCGATTTGCATGCGACGATACACGCCGCGCTGGGTATCAACCCGGCAGAAGAGCTGTACGATGGCGAACGCCCTGTGCCGCTTACCGACCGCGGGCAGTGGGTCCGCAAAGCGTTTGCCTGAAGGGAGTGACTCCAAGGTTCTCCCCGGAGAACGCCCGGTGTCGCCTTCGCCCCTATCGGGATACGCCGATTGTGTTTCCTATCGGGATACGCCGATTGTGTTTACCAGGGAGTGATGCCACCGTTGACGCACAGCGTCTGACCTGTGACGAAGGAAGCTTCTTCGCTGGCAAAGTAGAGCGTTGCGTCGGCGACATCCCGGGGGACGCCCCAGCGATTGACCGGAATGATTGCGCGATAAGCGTCTTTTTCTTCTTGCGGGTCGTTTTCATGACGCTCTACGGGAATCCAGCCGGGAGCGATCATGTTGACGGTGATGCCAAAGGGAGCGAGCTCGCTGGACATACTTCTGGTCCAACCGATTTGTCCACCTTTGGCGGCCACGTAAGCGCTGAAGGGGGAGACACTGCGATGATACACTTCGCTGACGATGTTGATGATTCTTCCCCACTGTTTCTCTTTCATCGCGGGGAGGCAACGTTGGGTGAGCAAGAACGGGCTCTTGATGAAGAAGTCGATCATCCGTTGATAGAAATCCCAGTCGTATTCTTCGATTGGCTTGAGCGGTTGCTCGCAGGTTGCATTGGGAACGATGATGTCGACCGGACCGAGTTGCTGTTCGACTTGCGTGATCAACTCGTCAACACCTGCTTCGGAAGTGACGTCAGACCTGACTAACATGGTTTCGATGCCGGCTTGCTGATATTCAGCCAAGGCTGCATTCGCGCGGGCTTCGTTGTTGTAGTAATTGATGGCGACCTTGGCGCCCGCCGCACCTAATGCCTTGCCGATCTCTTTGCCCAGGCCAGTGGAGTTTCCGGTGACGACGGCGACGTGTCCAGCGAGTTGAAATGCCATGCTGAATTACCTTTTGGTTTAGATACGAATGAGGGACAGAGGGAATGGATGCGGGCAAATATCATAGCTTGGCAGCGGGCCGGCGCGGAGATGCTGTACCGTCTTTCTCGTGGGGAGGTTCGTGTTGGTCAGTTTCTGATAGGATGGGGGGAGAGGACGCAACGGATGGGGGCGACGGATATTGCCGGAATCAGTGAGCGTGCGGATGGATAGTTGTGAGCGGTAACGAAGGCAAAGTCTACTTGATCGGTGCGGGGCCGGGTGATCCGGGATTGCTGACGCTGCGCGGGGCCGAATGCTTGTCACGTGCCGATGTGGTGTTGTATGACTCGCTGGTCAATCCTCAGATTTTGCAACATGCGTCTCCCGACGCGGAGTTGGTGAATGTTGGCAAGCATGGTCGGACTCGCATTTGGCCGCAATCCGAGATCAATTCGAAGTTGGTCGAGTTAGCACAATCCGGAGTGACGGTGGCCAGGCTTAAGGGGGGGGATCCTGCCGTTTTCGCCCGCGGTGCCGAGGAGGCTGAAGTGCTGGCTGCCGCCGACATCGCATTTGAGTTGGTGCCGGGAATCACTGCCGCCCTGGCCGCCGGCAGTTATGCCGGGATCCCGATCACCCATCGCGACAAAGCATCCGCCGTGGCGCTGGTCACCGGACAGGAGAACCCCGACAAAGACACGTCGGCGTTGGACTATCGATCGTTGGCGAGGTTTCCCGGGACCTTGGTGTTTTACATGGGGGTCACGACCGCTCCGTTTTGGGTTCGGGAACTCATCGAGGCAGGAAAAGATCCACAGACCCCTGCCGCTGTCATTCGACGCTGTAGCTATGTTGATCAGCGGACGATCAGCACGACGTTGGCAGAGGTTCCCGAACTGTTGCATCCGGGTAGTGAACTGCGGCCTCCCTGCATTGTCATTTTGGGGCCCGTGACGGAACTCTCCGCAACGCTTTCCTGGTTCGATCAGCGTCCCTTGTCCGGGCAGTCGGNGGTGGTGGCTCGACCAGATCATCAGGCAGCTGGCTTGGCGGACCCACTCGTCGAACTCGGCGCGGAAGTCCTGATCCAACCCGCGATTCAAATTGCTGCTCCGTCCGATGGCAGCGCGGTCGATGCCGTTTTGCGGAGACTTGACGATTTTGACTGGCTGGTCTTTTCCAGTGCCAACGGGGTTCGGTATCTGTTGGATCGGCTGCCAGCGGTGGGCTTGGATCTCCGTGCCCTGGGGCAGCTCAAATTAGCCTCGATCGGCCCCGCAACCAGTCAGGAATTGGCGAAATACCATTTGGCCGTCGATCTGCAGCCTGCTGAGTACCGCGCCGAAGCACTTGTCGAGTCGTTGCGAGAACCGGCGGGAACGGGAGCGCGGTTTTTGTTAGCCCGCGCCAGTCGCGGGCGCGAGGTCTTGAGCGAAGGGTTGACCGAGGCGGGCGGTCGCGTCGAGCAGGTTGTGGTCTATCAGAGCGACGATGTCGAGACACCGGACCCGGCGATTCGTGAGCGGTTGCAGGCGGGCCAGATCGATTGGGTTTGTGTGACCAGTTCGGCCATTGCCCGTTCACTGGTCGCCTTGTTCGGGGACGCTCTGAAGCAGACTCGCTTGGTGAGCATCAGTCCGATCACGTCTGCCACCTTGCGTGAATTGGGGTATGCACCAGCCGCCGAAGCGAGTGAATACACCATGCAGGGTGTCGTCGCTACGATCCGGTCATCCCAGCAGTTGGATTGAGCTGCACCCGGTCCCCGGCAAGTGCTTGTCGCAGCCCCTTGTCGAATGGGCGTTGACTCCCCACAATTCTGACTGAGCCGAGACGACTGCTCAAGAAACACGAAAGCCCGGCCGGAAGAAGAGGCCGGGACTTTTCGAGGTGCAATCAGGTGCCCTAGTTCCACTGATCCGCAGGGCGAGCTGGAGGGAAGTCGTGCTCGTGATCAATGAATCAAGGACGGAAGGATGTTGAGGATTGTAGTGCCATNATTGGCNCCACGCAAATTCCATCGACCATGAACAACCTGAAAACCTACGATTTTCCTCCGCCGGCTTATGAGCGGCAGAATCCGTACGGCCGTTACATTCGTCAGACCTTAACAATGCCCCCGCACACCGACCTCCCGTTGCCCCGTGGCCAGCGGTCGCTAGGGTGCGGGCGAGCCGATGATTTTTACAGCAGCTAGCACACTACGTTGAGCAGAGAAANCAATGGGAAAACAGTACATCTTCCAGATGGAGAACTTGACCAAAAAGCACGGTCAACGCGAGGTGTTAAAAGAGATCTGGCTGTCTTTTTACCCGGGGGCCAAGATTGGCGTCCTGGGGCGGAACGGCGCGGGTAAGAGTACCTTGCTGCGGATCATGGCCGGGCAAGACACTGATTTTGACGGTGAAGCGCGGTTGACGCAGGGGTTCACGTGCGGGTACCTGCCACAAGAGCCGGTCTTGAATCCGGACAAGGACGTGTGGGGCAATGTGGAAGAAGCCGTGGCCCCACGCCGCGCAATGCTGGATCGTTACAACGAAATCAGTGCCCAGTTGGGGGAACCGCTGGAAGACGACGAAATGCAGAAGCTGTGCGATGAGATGGCTGATCTGCAAGACCAAATCGAAGCTTCCAACACCTGGGAGTTGGATCGCGAGATTGAGATTGCATTTGACGTCATGAATCTGCCTCCTCGTGACGCTGATGTGACGCATTTGTCTGGCGGAGAACGCCGCCGTGTTGCATTGTGCAAACTGCTGTTGGAACGACCGGACCTGCTGCTCTTGGACGAGCCGACGAACCACCTGGACGCGGAATCGGTCCATTGGCTCGAACGCCATCTCGGCGATTACCCGGGTACGGTTGTGGCGATCACGCACGATCGCTACTTCCTCGACAACGTCGCCAAGTGGATTCTGGAACTTGATCGAGGCAGCGGCATTCCTTGGGAGGGCAATTACACGTCGTGGCTGGAGCAGAAACAAGAACGACTGAAACGAGAAGAGCGTTCATCGGCCGCGCGGCAAAAAGCCCTCGCTCGTGAATTGGAGTGGGTGCGCATGGCACCTCGTGCTCGGCAAGCCAAGAACAAAGCCCGTATCAAGGCTTACGAACAAATGGCTTCCGAGCGGTTTGAAGAACGGCTCGAAGAGTTTGAAATTCAAATTCCGCCGGGGCGCGAACTGGGAGATTTGGTGGTGGATGCGACCCAGCTCTCGAAAGGGTTTGGCGATCAGCTGCTGGTGGAGGATCTCAATTTTCGACTGCCACCTGGCGGGATCGTCGGAATCATTGGTCCGAATGGCGCAGGTAAAACGACGCTCTTCAAAATGATGACGGGGCAAGAACAGCCGGATTCCGGAGACATCAAAATTGGCGAAACGGTGGAGTTTGGTTATGTCGATCAAAACCGCGATGCGCTGACGCCGGAAAATAGCATCTTCGAAGAAATCTCCGGGGGCGTCGAAACGTTCGAGATGGGAGGCCGTAAAATCAATGCGCGAGCCTACGTCAGTCGATTTAACTTCCGCGGCAGTGACCAAGAAAAGAAAGTCGGCACGCTGTCCGGCGGAGAACGAAATCGCGTTCATCTCGCCAAACTTTTACGTCGTGGTTCCAATGTGCTGTTGTTGGACGAGCCGACGAACGATCTGGATGTTGATACGCTCCGGGCATTGGAGGAAGCGATCCTCAATTATGCAGGTTGCGTCGTTGTGATTTCGCACGATCGCTGGTTCCTGGACCGGATTGCCACGCACATTTTGGCGTTCGAAGGAGAGAGCTACGTGCACTGGTGCGAAGGCAATTTTCAAACTTACGAAGAGCAACGCCGAGAGCGATTGGGGATTGCCGCCGACGAGCCTCACCGTTTCCGTTACAAGAAGTTAAAGGTGTAGCGGTCGGCGGACGCTCATGGCAGGAGCATGCGAAAGCGGCTGATCGCGACCTGTGGCGAGGTAGCGGGCGGTCTGTTTCGTGTTGTGAACGTTCTGGTTAGCTGGTCGCTGCCGTCGTGCTGCTCTGCCCGATTCGTGTCCTGGTCTCTGTGCAGAAGAATCGCTCTTGTGTGGGGAGATCTCCGGTCTTTGGGGGTTGTTTTGACGCCTTGCCGTCCGGCCAACACGCGATACAATCAGGGGTTCCGAATTGTGCTTTCTGTGGGCCATGAAAATCCCGCAAGACTCCTCCAGTGAGAGAACCACTGTCATGTTGGATTGGATCAGCGGTCGTGTTTTCAAGTTCGTGCACGGAAACAATCTGGTCTACAACACGTGTTGGGAAGATCCGCGTCTCGATCGGGTGGCGCTGGAATTTGCTCCGGACGACAATGTTCTGGTCATTACCTCGGCCGGCTGTAACGCACTCGACTATGCCCTCACCGGGCCTAACCATGTCTATGCCGTGGATATGAACCACCGGCAAAACGCTTTGTTGGACATGAAGCAAGCAGCGATCCGCAACCTGGAGTTTGAGGATTTCTTCGCCATGTTTGGTCGTGGTCGCTTGCCGGGCGCCAAGGCCATTTACGGCGATAAGCTGCGTGGCGATTTGTCGCCTGCGTCGCAACGCTATTGGGACCGTAATATTCGTTTCTTCGACAGCCCTCGGCGGACGTTCTATTTTCGAGGAACCTCTGGGACTTTCGCCAAGCTGATCAACGTCTACATCAACCGAATTGTCAAAATGCGACCGCAGGTCGACGCGATGCTACAGGCCGGTTCTGTCGACGAGCAACGCGAAATCTGGGACAGCGAAGTCAAAGATCGGTTCTGGTCCAAGAGCTTGCGGTTTGCCATGCAGCGTGACACGACGCTATCCATGGTTGGCGTTCCGAAGGCACAACGTCGACAAGTCGAGAATCAGTACGAAGGTGGCATCGGTAAATTCGTTGAAGATTGTGTCGAGACGGTGTTCACACGTCTGCCGCTGGGGGATAACTACTTTTGGCGCGTCTATCTGACCGGCGAGTATTCGGCAGAATGCTGTCCGGAGTATCTTCGCCCCGATAATTTCCAATTGCTCAAAGATGGATTGGTGGATCGTGTGTCCACGCATACCGACTCGGTGCAGGGATTCCTGGAGAAACACGACGGCAATATTTCCAAGTACATCTTGTTGGACCATATGGATTGGCTGTCCGACCGCTTTTTCCCCTTGTTGGAGTCGGAATGGCAAGCGATTGTCGATCGGGCGGCGCCGCGTTCCCGAGTGATTTGGAGAAGTGGCGGATTGAAGACTGATTTCATCGACCGCATCGAAGTGAACGTCAATGGGCAAGCGACACGTGCCCGTGATCTGTTGACGTACAACGAGGAATTGGCCGAGGAACTGCACGAGAAAGACCGTGTGCATACCTACGGTAGCTTTTACATTGCCGAGTTGGCTGCCTGAAGCCTGTCGATTGTATTGTGACTGCTGCTGCTGGTGACTTTGGGAAAACTATCTTGAGTATGCTTGCTGATCTCCGAGTTCTTTATCACCTCACGTTAAAGCCTGTACGTGGTAAAGATCATGCTGCCCGGATGGAGAGTTTTTACTCGGGTCAGGCAGAGGCCTACGATGATTTTCGCAAACGTCTGCTGCAAGGTCGCGAGCTATTATGGCAGTCGATCAAAGAACCTGAGGATGCGGTATGGGTCGATATGGGCGGAGGCACCGGGGCCAATTTAGAGTATTTCGGTGATCGTATCTCGAAGCTAAAGAAGGTGTACGTTGTCGATTTGTCATCTTCCTTGTTGAACATGGCGACCGAACGCATGGCGGCGCGAGGCTGGGACAACGCTGAAGCGGTGGAAGCGGACGCGACCGCCTGGCAGCCACCCGAAGCGCCCGTCGATGTGGTGACATTCTCTTACTCGTTGACCATGATCCCCGATTGGTTTGCTGCCATCGAAAATGCCTTGGCGATGTTGAAGCCAGGAGGGTTGCTGGGCGTCGTCGATTTTTACGTGTCCCGCAAACATGCCGCTGGCCAGATGCGACGTCACAGCTGGTTTACGCGGACATTCTGGCCCTCCTGGTTCGCGATGGATAACGTCTTTCCATCGTCCGACCACGTCCCCTTCCTGCATCGACACCTGGAACCAGTGCACTTTGAAGAGTGCAAGGCCAAGGTGCCGTATATGCTGTGGATGAAGACCCCCTACTACGTCTTTGTGGGTCGCAAACGATAGCGACTGGGAAACGATAGCGACTGGGAAACGTTGCGACTCGGGGGTGGTGTGGAATCTGCAGTTCACCTGGCAGGATTCGTCGTTCGCATCCCGGATGCAGGTTCATGCTGATTTGTTCGTGAGCGAGGGCTGCGCTCCGTTGCAGGGAAGCAAGCGGGAGATCTCCGCAAAAAAAACAGCTGGCCAAAGCACCTCGGTGCTCTGGCCAACTGATGGAAGTATGCGTTGTGTCGAGTGTGGCGTCGGCAGCTCAAGCACTCATCAGCTTGTCCATTTCGGCAACCAACTCTTTGACGGCGTCGACGCTGGTTTGGAAGTCGCGTTGTTCTTGTTCATCCAGGTCGAGTTCGACGACTTTCTCGACACCGCCAGCACCCAGGACGACGGGGACGCCCACATAGTAGCCACCGACCCCGTACTCGTTGTCGCAGTAGGCAGCACAGGGGATGAGTCGTTTCTTGTCTTTGACGATGGCTTCTACCATCTGAGCACAGGCCGCGGCAGGAGCGTAATACGCGCTTCCGGTTTTCAGCAAGCCGACGATTTCCGCACCGCCTTTGCGGGCGCGGTCGACGATTTCATTGAGCCTCTCCTCGCTCATCAGACGGCGAACGGGAATGCCGCCAACGGAAGTGCAGGTGGGCATGGGCACCATGGTATCGCCATGACCGCCCATCAAGAGGGCCGAAACGTCTTCGACGCTGACGCCAAGTTCCATGGCAATGAAGGTGCGGTAACGTGCGGTATCCAGCACACCCGCTTGCCCCATCACGCGGTTCTGCGGAAATCCGCTCGTCTTGTAAGCTTGTTGCACCATGGCATCGAGCGGGTTGCTGACGACGATCAGACACGCATCGGGGCTCGTCTTGGCAATTTGCTCGGTGACGGATGCGACAATCTTGGCGTTCGTGGACAACAGGTCATCCCGGCTCATCCCCGGTTTGCGAGGAATGCCGGCGGTGATGACCACCACGTCGCTGCCGGCGGTTTCTTCATAACCGGTTGTGCCGACGATTTGCGAGTCGAATCCCATAATGGGAGACGATTGCATCAAATCCAAGGCTTTGCCCTTGGGCATGTCTTCTGTCTGGGGGATGTCTACCAAGACAATGTCACCGAGTTCGGCAGCGGCACACCAATGAGCTGTTGTTGCTCCAACGTTGCCCGCACCGACGACTGTGATTTTAGCGCGTTTCATGGGTCAATTCTCCTCAGCTGGTAAATGGTCCGGTGCGCCCAACTCGCCAGAGCGGACGTTTGAATGCACACGAATATCCGTCTGTTGCTGCTAAAGTCAAGTGGTGGCAAGCCAATGCGGGGCGGGCGGGGATTCAATGAGCTTGTTTTGCGAGGGCTTTGACCTGCTGCAGATCGACGTTTTGACCCTCCGTGGGAAATGCCATGGGTTGCAAATACCAATGTTCGGTGAACGCCGCTGATTCGCCCGGGCGAAGACGCTCGCGAGGACCGATCGGTTCGAGTTCGACCCGGCGATCTGCCGGGTACCAGATGGAGATGGTTAGGCCAGCAACCTCGTTGTAGACACGCTCCGGATAAACCGCGAACTTTTTGACAAATAATAGATCGTTCTTCATCAGGTAGGCGAACCAGCCTGCTTGCGAATCCATACCCAGCTTGGGGTTGGCCGGAACGCCGGTAATTTCCAGGCAGCCCTCGCGGACGCGGATCTGCGGATCCGTCGGCTTGGTATTGATCAAGTTGCCGTTTTCATACATCACGTAATGGTGCGGGAATTTGCTGATGCCTTGCAGTGGAATGATGCAGATCCCGTTACCACGAGCAAATGTGCGGCTCCAGTGACACCATTCGGTGACCTGGTCAGAAATGTTCACAATCGTTTGTTTGCATTCCAAATGGGTGCCCTCAGCCGCCAGGCGAAACTCTCGGATCAGTTGGGTTCCGGTGGATTGGTCGCGAGGGCTTGTCAGTCTGGCGGTTCGCTCGCCAACCCGTTTGCCTGTCCACTGCCCCGACCACAGTAACGGACGTTTCGGGATTTTATTTTCGGGGCCGATGTCAAAGCGTCCAGCGGACATCGAGGCCGGTTTGCCCGGTTGGTACGCCTGACCGGTATGCTGCTCCTCCAGGTAGAGCGCATTTTTTCCGCGATATGCATACTCCAGAACCCGGCCACCTGAGTGTGGGCAGAGTACCACGCGGGTGGTCGCGTTTTCGAGCAAGATGCAATTTGGGTATCCGTGAAATGTAATGGTGTTGTGGCGTTCCTGTTCGTCGGCAATCAGGCCTGTCGTCGACAAAACAGTAACTAGTAAAACGCGGCATACCAGTTTGGAGTGGAGCATGGAGTTTTCTTTTCTGTGGTCAGCGCCATTCGAGTACGGTGGGGTGTGTAGCATAGCAAATCGGCGCGTTGTAAGATGGTCGCGGCCAGAACCGATCAGGAGCGAGGCCTCACTGTTGCTGGATAGTGTTTCAGCGGTTGCGGAAGTTTCGGGGACAACGTAAGCGAGGGTGTGGACGTGGAATTTGGGTCATTGTTGGAGCCGCTGCAGAGCTATGCTCGTGAAATTGCCACCTCGCACGATGAGATTTCGCCGGCACGTCAGGAAGTATTGCGCGAAGTCGCCGTGACGATCCGGCGACATCTTGAGGCAGATCCGCACGCAGATTTGACTTTCATCTGCACCCATAACTCGCGTCGTAGCCACTTGGGGCAGGTCTGGGCTCAAACGGCTGCCACCGTCTACGAGTTGCCGGCGGGGCGATTGAGGACGTTTTCTGGCGGCACGGAGGTCACTGCCTGCAACATCCGCACGGTGCGGGCATTGCGTCGTGCTGGTTTGTCGATTGTGGAGGCCGAGCCGAATGGTGGGAATCCGCGGTACCTCGTGCAATATGCCGAACAGGAAGATCCGCTGCTGGTCTTCTCCAAAGTCTATCACCAGGATGGAAATCCCACCTCAGACTATATCGCACTGATGTGCTGCTCGGACGCGGATGAGAAATGTCCTGTGGTGACGGGAGCTACCGAACGCTGTGCGTTGTACTACGAGGATCCCAAACTTGCCGATGAAACACCGCAGGAAGAGGCGGTCTATGATCAGCGGTGTCGACAAATTGCGATCGAGATGTTCTTCATGATCGCTTGCGTTCAAGAGCAGTTGGGGTAGAGGTCCACCGGCGCGAACGCTGTTCTGACAGGTGCTCCGCTGGGAGTGCGTTTTCGTTTGGGACCGATTCTGCGCGGACATGTAGCCAATTGCCGTGGTGATTCCTAAGATGAAAGCAGCGGGGAGCGTTTCGTTACGTGTATTGCGTGGCGGCTTGTCCCTCGGCGGTGGAACCCAGCAACGTGAGGATCCGTTACGCCAGGCGTTCACGGACGACGGTGAGAGGAAGAAGACCATGGATTTTTTTGACCTGAGCCAATACGACATCGATGCAGAAGTGGTTCTTCGGAATGCTTCTCCCGCACGGCTTTACCAGGAAGCGTTGCGCTATGAGAAGGGTGCCACGCTGGCGGACACCGGCGCGTTGATTGCTTATTCGGGTGATAAAACCGGACGTTCGCCCAAGGACAAACGCATTGTGCAAAGTCCCGAGTCGGCCGAGGACGTTTGGTGGGGGCCGATCAATATCGGACTTCACGAGAATGCGTTTTGCGTCAACCGTGAACGCGCGATCGACTATCTCAACACCCGTGAACGACTGTACTGTCTGGACGCGTACGCCGGTTGGGATCCTGCGTGTCAGCTCAAGGTGCGCGTCATTTGTGCGCGACCGTATCATGCCCTGTTCATGCACAATATGTTGATCCGTCCGACCCGAGAACAATTGGCTGATTTTGGCGAACCGGACTGTGTGATTATCAACGCCGGGGCGTTTCCTGCGAATCGCTACACCACGGGCATGACTTCCAAGACGAGTGTTGACTTGAGTCTGGAACGCCGTGAAGTCGTGATTTTGGGGACGCAGTATGCAGGCGAAATGAAGAAGGCCGTTTTCACCTTGATGAATTACCTGATGCCACGGCGGGAAGTACTGCCGATGCACTGTTCCGCGACGGTCGATGCTGGAACGGGGATGTCCTCCGTCTTGTTCGGTTTGTCAGGGACAGGGAAGACGACATTGTCGGCTGACCCGAAACGGCGTCTGGTGGGTGACGATGAGCATTGCTGGACAGACGATGGGATCTTTAACATCGAAGGTGGGTGTTATGCCAAGGCGATTTACCTCACCCGCGAAGCGGAACCGCAGATTTTTGACGCTTTGCGATACGGCGCGGTTCTCGAGAACGTCGTCTATGATAACGCCGACCACCATGTTGACTTTGCCGATAGCAGCATCACCGAGAATACGCGGGGTGCTTATCCGATCGAATACATTTCCAATGCTCAGATCCCCTGCGTGGCGGGGCATCCCCACGACGTGATCTTTTTGACCTGTGATGCGTTTGGAGTTTTACCTCCGGTGAGTCGTTTGACTCCTGAGCAGGCAGAGTATCATTTCATCAGCGGCTACACGGCCAAGGTGGCTGGTACCGAAGTGGGTGTGACCGAACCGGAAGCCACGTTTTCGCCCTGTTTCGGTGGGCCGTTTCTGGTCTGGCATCCCGGTAAGTACGCTCAGTTATTGTCCGAGAAGATTGTCAAGCATGATGCCCGCGTGTGGTTGATTAACACGGGCTGGAATGGCGGGGCCTATGGTGTCGGAAAGCGGATCAGCCTCCCCCATACACGGGCGATCTTGGCGGCGATTCACGATGGCACACTGGCGGATGCCGCGACGGAACGCGAGCCGTTTTTCGGGCTCGATGTGGTCACCGCTTGCCCCGGCGTACCCAGCGAGATTCTCATCCCTCGCAAGTCATGGGCGGATCCGGCGGCATATGATGCGACAGCCAATAAGCTCGCGGAACTCTTCCGGCAGAACTTCGAAGCCTACTCGGATGGCGTGAGTGAGGGAGTCTTAGCTGCCGGACCTGCATGACCCGGACAAGTCAGCGGTGCTTCTCCCGCTCCCCTGGTCCATGGTGCAGATCTAGGTGGCGGTGAGCATCCCGGCAATGCAGGCCGTCATGAAGCACGCCAAGGCGCCGCCGATCATTGCGCGGAGTCCCAGTCGTGCCAGATCTGCACGGCGCTCGGGAGCCAAACCGCCGATGCCCCCGATCTGGATACCGATGGCACCAAAGTTTGAGAAACCCGACAGGGCGTAAGTCATGATCCGCTGAGTTCGCGGTGTCAGGGAGACATCGGAATCTCCGCTGAGCCAGGTCCCCATCGTTTCGAAGGCAACGAATTCGTTGGCCACAGTCTTGAGCCCCAGTAATTGGCCCGCATGGAGACAGTCTTGTGCCGGGATTCCCAAAAGCCAGGCGATCGGAGCGAACAAGTAGCCCAATGCGCCGGATAACGACCAGAGCGGTTCGCCGTCGGAGTCGACCTGTTGGAACAGCATGCCGATGGCTCCGATCATGGCATCCGCCATGGCAATCAACGCCAGGAAAGCAATCAGCATGGCCGCTACGTTGAGCGCCAATTTCATACCGTCGGTTGCCCCGATCGCTGCCGCTTCGATGGCATTCACACCGCGATAACTGATTTCGACTTTTACTTCGCCCATCGTTTCCGGAGTATCAAGCTCTGGTTGCATCACCTTGGCGATGATCAGGGCTGCAGGTGCCGAGATGAACGATGCCGTCAGCAGATCCCCGGCATCAATTCCCATGCTGGCGTATGCTGCCAGCAGCCCGCCAGAGATGGTCGCAAAGCCACCCACCATCACGGCGTTGAGTTCAGAGCGTGTCATGGCCTGCAGGTAAGGTTTGATGACCAAGGGCGCTTCGGTATGCCCGACAAAGATATTGGCTGCAGCCGAAAGACTTTCCGCGCCCGAAACCCCCAGTAACCGTTGCATGACCTTGGCAAGTACCGTCACGATGAATTGCATCACGCCGAAATAGTACAGCACGGACATCAGCGCCGAGAAGAACACAATGGTGGGCAAGACACCGAAGGCGAAGGTGCGTATCAAGGTGTTTGCGGGAGGCATGGGTTCATCGTTTGGCCGTCCGTGAACCCCGAACATGAAACTCGAGCCTGCTTCGACGTACTCTTCCAATTCCTCGAATACCAAAGTCACACCGTCGCTGACTAGATGGCCGACGGATGTGGAGATGATCACTCCCGCAAAGACCAGTTGTAAAAGGACGCCTGCGGCGACCAGACGCCAGTTGACGCGACGTTTGTGGGAACTCATCAGCCAAGCGATGCCGATCATCGCAGCCAAGCCCACGCAACTAATGACTCGCTCCATGGTGGCTCTCGTTCACTGATTGCGTTGTGTGTTGAAGATGCGATCGCCCGCGTCACCAAGTCCGGGCACAATGAATTTGTCGTCGTTGAGGCATTCGTCGATCGAGCAAACCAGAATTGGTGTATCCGGGAACTGGCTCTGAACGGTTGCAATTCCCTCAGGTGCCGCAATCACCGAAAGCAACTTCGTGCGCGGCACGCCCCATTCAGCGAGCACTTGTAGTGCAGAGCAGGCCGAGCCACCCGTGGCCAGCATCGGATCGATCACCAAAGCCAGATCGACGGGCTCTGTTTTCGGCAGTTTGCTGTAGTACGAAACGGGTTGCGCTGTCTCTTCATCGCGATACAGCCCCAGATGCCAGACTTCGGCCGAAGGGATGAAATTCAAGATCGGATCCACCATTCCCAAGCCGGCACGCAAGATGGGAATCAGGCCGATGCGTTGTGTCAGTTGTTGGCACTTGGTCACCGTGAGTGGAGTGGTGACATCGACTTCGGTGGTGGACAGATCCTGAGTGGCTTCGTAGGCCAGTAGTGCAGCGAGACGATGAATCTGTTCGCGGAAGCCTGCCGGCGAAGTGTGCGAGTCACGCAGCGTGGCTAAATGGTGCTGGATCAGGGGATGAGCGACTTGGATCGCTTGAGACATAGCAAACCTCAGAGACGGGAATGTTTGCTAGAGCGTAACGCAATCCCAGTCTGGTGGCTAGTCTTTCAGATAGCGGCCAGAACGCGTAGGCGAGCATCGGGCACCGAGAGGTTTCGCTTTGCTGGCAAAGACCGTGATGCGGTTGGATCTCTCGGGACCGATGATGCCCCTGCCCCACACAGGCTCAGTTCAGAGCGTCAGAAAACGTAGCATGTTGCGAATCGGTTCGCCCGTGCGATAAAACTTGGGCGAACCAAAGAGCCCCCGTCCGACGTTGTATCCCTCGGTGGGCGAGTCCTGAGGAGTTGGAGGATAGGCTGGTACGGGAACGGCTACTGGAGTTGGGATCGCAGACGGTTGGTAATAGCTGACACTCGGCACAGCAACGGGTTGTAAGACGGTGGAACGAGCTGGCAGGCCGTGGGGCATGCAGTGGCCATTGCATCCGTAAGCGGATGGCAACATCGGTTGTCCATCAGCCGTGCCATAAGTCGGAGCGACCCGGCGTACAAAAATGGCCTCATGGTATGGGTGTGATGTGATTGACACCTGAGGTGCGTGGGGCATCGTGGCGGCATGAGCAGGATGCAGGCCTGTCGGGTGAGCGACCATGCGAACCGGTGCGTAGCCAACCGATTGTGCGGTGGCGGTGCTGGTCCAAGAGAGACCCAAACCAAGAGCCAGTGCAAACGCGAGTGTACGTGTCATATCCAAGACCTTTCAAAAGAAGCGAAATCCGTTTCAACTCACATCCTGCTTTGGCAAGCCGCGTGCCGAAGTGGTGCGCTGGCAGCATTCTTTGGTGGTGCGGCGGCGGTGCGGGCGTGATTTCGCGAGAGAAAAATCGTTTGGTTCCGCACGATTTGGGAAGATTTACCCCGTCCGGAAATGCGCACGAAATGACAACACGCGCGACTTGTCGGTGATGCATGCGACCGCCGCAGCTGTAACTTCTACAACACCGAGGGTGAATTGGGGGCGGGGCGGCGAAGGCTGCTGTGCCTCATGCCTCCGGGCGTCGCCCAATGACCAGCAACGCTGCTACCAGCACAATCATACCGGCTGGTAGAAGCCACCAGACAGAGATCCCAAAGCCAATCGGCAGGGTGCCGCAGAGAATTGCGATGCCGCCGACCAGCAAAGCGTATGGCATCTGTGTCCAGACATGTGCCAAGTGATGACAGCCGCTTGCTTGCGAAGACAGCACCGTGGTGTCGGAGATGGGTGAACAGTGATCTCCAAAGATGGCTCCGGCTAGCACGCTGCCGACACAAGCCAGCATGATGGGGGAGTTGAGATCGACCGCTTCGCCAGTCGTTGCCGTGAGTGCTGCAAATGCGGTGGGAATCGCGATGGGCATGATGATGCCCATGGTCCCCCAACTCGTGCCGGTTGAGAAAGCGACGACCGAGGAGATGACAAAGACGACAGTGGGCAGCAGCGGGAGCCAGACAGCTTGGGTCACCAGGCCTCCCAGGTATTCCCCTGTCTTGAGTTGGGCGCTGGCATCGGACAACGCCCAAGCCAGTCCCAGGATCGCCAGAGCGGGTAAGACCAGGGCAGCGCCATCCCCGGCGGCTCGGCTAAGTTCGCTCCAGGTACCGCAGCGGCGCGACCAGGCATTCAGGAATGCTGAGCATAGTCCCAAGAGCGAACCGTAGACCAACGCGACGTAGGAACTTCCAGCACAGAAGATGGACCAGACGGATGCGGTTCCCGCCGCGGAGCTGTCTGCTTCATAAAGGCTGAGCCAGCCAGTTTGATATTGCAGCACAATCGTCACGGTGACGGCGACCGCAATCGGCAGGACGGCATTGATCCAACGATAGGGGACGGTCGCTTCCGATGCTGTGGTGGTTGGTTCCGGGGGGCGAGAGCGAACTGCTTCGCGTTCCGCTCGCAACATCGGGCCAAAATCTCTTCCCAGCCAAGCGACCACGGGGACAAAGAGCAGGGCCCAGACCACGTAAAACCGGTAGGGAATGGAGGCCACAAACACTTCGAACCCGTCGGGCTCGACGGGCAGATCGAGTTTGGCGAAACCGTCGTTGATGTAACCGATCTCGCCGGCAATCCACGTCGAAATGAGGGCCAACCCCGATACGGGTGCTGCTGTCGAATCGACGAGGTAGGCAAGTTTCTCTCGCGAAATCTTCAGGCGGTCCGCTAACGGTTGCATGGTGTGGCCAAGTAGCAAGGTGTTGGCATAGTCATCGATGAAGATGATCAGCCCTAATGCCCAGGTGAGCAATTGACCACTGCGACGGGTTTGGGCCAGCGGGGACAGCGAAGTCACAATGCCTTCCATGCCACCGGACCGACGAATCACCCCAATCATGGCACCCATCAGCGCCGTGAACACAAAGACCCGTAAATGATCCTCGTCGGCCAGGCTCTTCCAGAGCAACCCTTCGCTGAAAAGATAAGCCGCTGCTATGGGGTTGTAGTCAGGCGCCAGTAAGAACGCCCCAGTTGCGACACCCACAAGGAGTGAAACAATGATGCGTCGCGTTGCGATCGCCAGCAACACGGTAATCAATGGCGGCAGCAAGCTTTTCCAAGTGGGATCCATGAGCATTCACGTGATGAGAGGCCAGGGCCAGCGAACCGACGTATGCCTCAAGGCATCGCAGGTAGGTTTATCGTAAACGTCGTACCCACCCCCTCGCTACTGGTGACTTCCATCTGACCACCGTGCAACTCAACAATCCGCCAGCACTTGGACAAACCAAGTCCCAGGCCTCGGCCCGCTTCGCGTCCCGAATAGTAGGGGTCAAACAGATGGCGTCGCACTTCAGCCGGGATCCCCGGACCGGTGTCCTGAATGGCGATCTGGACGAGGTCGCTTTCCGATTCGTCTGCGGATGAGCGGGCGATACTTCGAGCGGTAAGGGTCACGGAACCGCCACTGGAAAGCGCTTGCAGTGAATTCACGCAGACCGCTCGGATCGCCACCGACAGATGATTGGGGTCCGCGTTCAGCGTCAGTTCGGCAGGAATGTCGAAATCGAGGCCGGTGTCTTGCTCATCTGCTTCCTCGTGGAGTTCGTTAACGACTCCTGCAATCAGCTCGGCGATATTTACCGGGCGTTTTTCCAGAGGAGGAGGTTTGGCGAACAGCATGGCGTCGGCAATCATTTCGTGCGCGCGAAAGGCTTGCCGATTGATCGTGTTCAACTTGCGCCGGCGTTCGGGGTGTGGCTCATCGCTCAAGAGGGTCTGCGAGCGGGTCGCGATGTTGGCCAACGGGTTATTGATCTCATGACTGAGTCCATAAGCAAACTGCTGGAGCGAGGCGATTTTTTCTGCTTCCAGCACTTCGTCGAACCGCGTTTCCAAGGTGCGCAGTTTTTCGATCCTTGCAATGAACTGCGGCAGGAAGGTGGCGCGAGGCGACACCGGTTCCACAGCAGGTGGTTCCGGCAATTGGTCACCTTGATAGGCGTCGATTGCCAGGCGGACTGCCAAGGGGATCGGTGCGGTGACGGAATTGCTGCTGATGGCGCTCAATTGTTCGTCCAGCCAGGCCGGAAGAAGTGCGGCCGTGTGCTCGGTAGAGGTTGAGGCCTGTGCCGAAGATTGGGCGGCCATTGCCAGCCAATCCGCGCCGTTATGCAGTAGTCCCAATAACTCTGCTGCCGCCTGATCGGCAGGAAGTGTGCAGGAACGTGCCGCTTCCTGACTGACTGCCAGCGAGTGGCGGTAAAGCTTCACCACTTCCGCCGGCTCGGCAAGCTTGTCAGGAACCTCGCAGGGTTCTAGCAGCTCGGCTAACACCCCCTCGAGCGCGTCCGCAAGTTGCTCAATCGTGTGAGGTGCATCGCTTTGTCGACGTTGTATCTGAATGATCGACCACAAAGCGAATGCGGCGTCGGCGCGCAGAGCATTGGCCAATAACGCACTGCGCTGCATGGCGTCACCATCCAAATCGCCCCCTAAGACAACTCGACAGAGTTGATTCTCGGTGCCGTCGCGCAGAGGGAGCACATAGACGTTGGAATGATGAACAAGCGGGGGTAACCAAGGCATCGTCACACCAAAAAAAACGCGTGCCGCAATCGACACGCGTGGGTATCAGGACAAACTGAAAGATGCGGCAAACTAGCTTACGCCACTCTCGATTTCCAACAGAGCGCAAGCCTTTTCCATCAACTGGTCGACCGCAAAAGGTTTGTTCATGAAGTCATCCGCACCCGAGTCCATCAAGTCTTTGACTTTATCTTGCTCGACCATGCCCGAGATACAGATGATCTTGACCGCCTCTAGCGAATCATCTTGACGAACACGCTGGCAAACTTCTTTGCCATTGATGTCTGGTAGCATGACGTCCAGGACCACCAGGTCGGGGCGGAACTCGCGTACCATCATGCCAGCGTCAAAGCCGTTGTTTGCGACGCGTGTATCAAAACGGCCATCCTTGTCGAAGACGTCCACCAGCAACTCTACGAGTTCCTCGTCATCGTCGACTACCAGGACTTTCCGCTTGCCGCTCTCCAAGGCATCGGTAGGGATGCCGTTGTCTTTCATGAACGCGAACAACTGATCACGCGGAATCCGCCGGAAACGGCTGCCGGGGACTCGGAATCCTTTCAAAGTACCGTTGTCAAAGCAGCGGATAATGGTCTGCTGGCTAACCTTGCAGATCTTGGCTGCTTCGCCCGTTGTAAACACGGTTTTCGTGGACATAGATTCAACCATCCTTCCTGATTGATGGTTGGACTCACAAGCCAAGCGACATCTGACGGGGGCACGCCACCGCCGTTACTGTTCACTCGTACCGTGCCAAAGCACGCGATTGCAAGTCCTTTGCTTCGTTCGACAGACTTCGTGGCGTACGCAGGTTTCACAACCTGCTGCACCGTTCGACTTGGACAGGCTTTACACGTCGCCTCAAAGTTTTCCATTCTTTCCAAGTGACCGAATTATATCTTTCTCGCTTGAACCGTCAAGATTGATCAAACTGCCTCAAGCTCCAATAAGTCATAGACTTACGCTGCTTGTTGTAGATTGTGCCCAGATTCCACCACCACAAATGGAAGATTGGCAGAAAGGTGCGCTGGATTTCCACCTCACAGGCGACCGTCCGTAGTGACTTAAAGCCAGTTAGGGTCGGACTTTCTGTTCATTGCCCTGGGAGCTGGGGCCACTCAGATGTGCCATCAGTAAGGCGATATCAGCGGGGGTAATGCCACTGATACGACTTGCTTGATCCAAGTTGATCGGGCGTACATGCGTCAGCTTCTGGCGTGCCTCGGCGCGGAGATGTGAGAGGGCTGAGTAATCGAAGTTGTCTGGGATGCGCTTTTTCCCCAGTCGCTCCTGCCTTTCGATTTGCTGCATTTGTCGCAGGATGTAACCGGCATACTTGATGTCATACACCACTTGCCGACTGACATCCTCGGTCACCGTGCTCAATTCGGGGAGCCGGCTGACCATATCCTGCCAGTCCGATTCGGGGCGGCGCAGTCGTTTGGTGAGTGAGATTTCATCCACTCGAGTGCTGTCGAGCAGTTTGGTGATCCGTGCGATTTCGTTTTCTTTCGCCACGAGCCGTTCATAGCGTGCGTTATCGACGAGTCCCACTTTTTGTGCTTGGTGAGTGAGTCGGCGGTCGGCGTTATCGTGTCGCAGGGAGAGGCGGTGTTCTGCCCGCGAGGTAAACATGCGGTAAGGTTCGTCGACGCCGCAGGTCACCAGATCATCAATGAGGACACCGATATATCCTTCATTACGGCAAAGAATCAGCGGGTCAGTTGACCGGAGTTTCAGGGCGGCATTGGCTCCGGCGATCAGGCCTTGGGCTCCGGCTTCCTCGTAGCCAGTGGTACCATTGATTTGACCAGCAAAGAACAGGTGGCTTACGTGTTTGGTTTCCAGTGACGGTCGCAACTGATCGGGCGGGCAATAGTCGTATTCAACGGCGTAACCGTAACGCATGATCTGTGCATTGCGCAGCGCCGGGATACGGCGAAACATTTCATCTTGCACATCGCGTGGCAAGCTCGTGGAGATCCCATTCACATAGACTTCTTGTGTGTGGTATCCCTCGGGTTCCAGAAACAGTTGATGCTCGGACTTGTCGGCGAAGCGCACAACCTTGTCTTCAATCGAGGGGCAATAGCGGGGGCCAGTCGAGTTGATTTGTCCGCTGTACATGGGAGCCCGCTCAAGATTCTCGCGGATCAGATCGTGCACTTCCTGGTTGGTGTAGGTGATCCAGCAGGGCAGTTGTTCGACGTCCAGTCGATCATTGAGAAACGAGAATGGCTGAGGGTCGTCGTCGCCTGGCTGCCGTTCGGTTTGCGAGTAATCGATGCTGCGACCGAGGATTCGCGGTGGTGTACCTGTTTTGAAGCGGTCGATAGCAAAGCCGAGTTGGGTCAACGAGCCACTGATTCCTCGAGTGGTTCCTTCGCCGGCTCTTCCGCCGGGAGTCTTGGCTTCGCCCGTGTGCATGATGGCCTGCAGGAAGGTGCCCGTGGTGAGCACGACACAGCCAGCCTGGTAATCAATATCACCACGGACGCGTACGCCAACGCAGCGTGTCTGTCCGTTGTTTTGTTCGGTGAGCAGGCCTTCGACGATTTCCTGCCGCAGTGCCAGGTTTTCCTGGTTTTCGACGAGCCGTTTGACTTCCAGTTGATAAGCCTTTTTGTCCGCTTGCGCGCGCGGACTTTGCATTGCCGGTCCCTTGCGTCGATTGAGCACCCGAAATTGGATCCCCGTTTTATCGATCGCTTGTCCCATCGCACCGCCGAGCGCGTCGATTTCACGCACGATCTGACCTTTGCCGACCCCGCCGATCGCCGGGTTACAGCTCATCTGTGCCACGGTGTCGAGATTGGTGGTCAGCAGGGCGGTTTTGGCCCCCATCCGGGCTGCGGCCAAAGCGGCCTCCGTGCCGGCATGCCCTGCGCCGACGACAACAACATCGTACTGGTAACTGGCTCCGTTCATGGTCTCATCATATCGCGTCGAGTGGTGTTCGATAAGGTCGTTGTTTCGCCGTGGGCGACGCACCAACACCGTGGGCATGGACTCGGTTTAGCGTCTGGCTGACTACAGGATCAAGATGCAGATTCCGATCGAGACCAGATTGTTGATGAAATGCAATGTGATCGGTGCAATCAGAGAACCACGCCATTCACGCAAGATGCAGCAGCCGGTGGCCAAGGTGGCTAAAGGGGCCAAAGCCAGCCAACCTTGCGGGTGGATGATGGCAAAGATGAAGGCGTTGGCCAGGCAACTGAAGACGACACTGATCGCCATGCGCCAGCGGGCGGTAAGGTCCCGCAGGTGGCGATAGAGCAGACCGCGAAACATGATTTCCTCGATCAGGGGCGCAGCCACCACAGCCAGGATGAAGACCAACGCCACCGTCCGCTGGTCCCCTTCGGCAACCCACCGGACGATCGGGTGAGCGAATTGTTCAGGAGCGATCGGCGGCGTATTCTCGCCGTTGAGACCTTGTTGGATCGTATTGACAAGTTGTAGCGTGACGAGTGTGATAATGAACACTGCCGGCATCATCGCACAATAGCAACACGCTCCCAGGACCATTTCAAGCAGCGGATGTTTGCCCCGGGATAAACCGACTTCTTCTGTAAAGGTCGCCAGCGGGACTCGGCGGATACGTGGCCAAAGCAGGGTCAGCAGGCTGAGGCTGAACGCGGCGAGTGCCGTTTGCAGCGGGTGCCACTGATCCGCGACCAAAACCGCGGCTCGCTGCAAAAGGAAATAGGCGAGAAACCATAACGCAAAGGTCTCGATGTAAACATGCGCGTAGGGGGAACCGGCGGTCAAGTGAGACTGGATGCGACCGGTGAGAAAAAAGCAGCCAAAGAGTAAAACGAAACAAAGGCCCAGACCGCCGATTGCCAAGACGCACAGGTTGGCAATAACGAAGGCAACTGCCAAGGAGAGGGTATCGCCAACCACGCGCTGACGCTCTTCGATCTCCACCACGTGGCTTGGGTTGCGTGCGCCAATGGTTGTTTGGGGGACGAGGGCGAGTTCGCCGAACCAGCCTAAATCCGATTTGAGTTGTTCTTCGTCTGAGCGACTCAGGACATTCGACCATGTCCCCGCTTCGTACGCACGGTAGAGACGTTCCAGTAATGCTAGTGTCTGGCTGTCACTAGCGGACAAGGGCTCTTCCGAGCCAGCAAATTCCTCACGCAAATGCTCGATCGCTGCCACGGCATCCTGCGGACCGGATAACTCACCGGCTAAGACAATGAACCGCAAACGTTGTGCGATTGGACCGGTATTTAACAACCGCGCTTGGCTGTAAAGATCGACTTCCATGTCAGGCAGAAACTGTAATCCGACATAGGACTTGGCTTGTAGCTCGAAGAGGGCATCTGCGGCATTCGCGGTTGCCTCGTCATCTTTGCGGGGCGCGGTTTTGGAGGTGCGATTTGCCAGGATGACCACCACCACCAGCGTCCCAATGGCCAACCAGGAGATGATTGAGGTCAGCCAGTGTGTCGACGATCTTCGGGGAGACGGTGCTGCTGCCGGGGGGGATTCCCCTGTGGGAACCTGCGAAGGCAAATCGGGGTCAGGCGGTTGCGGATCGGATGACATGAAAGCTCGGCGTACCAGGGGCGATCAACGGTGCGGATGGTTGGCGAAAGGCAATGATTCCTCTACTGTATCACGTATCCGCTCGACCGCGACCCTCCGCGGTCCGGGGGGCTTGTTGCATCGTGATGAACGCATTGGAGAAGACGCATCGTGCAAGCTATTTTCTACACACACGATTTGATGATCTCTTCGCAGACTTCCTCCGTAGCTCGGGCAAAGGGTTGTGATTTGCGGGTCGTGCGTGGGTTGGAGCAAGTGCGGGAGCAAGCGAATGAAGGCGAACTTGCCCTGGCAATCCTCGATCTCGAATCGCCAGGAATCGACGTGCCCGCAGTCGTCGCGGCACTGCGGTCGGCAGCTGTCCCCCCGCGCATTGTCGCTTTTGGACCGCATGTGTGGACCGAACGGCTCCAGGCAGCGGAAGCGAGTGGGTGTGATGAAGTGCATTCGCGCGGTCAGTTTGTGGGGCAGCTGGCGCAGTTATTTGCGACCGGCACGGGGTAGCGCGTTGGGGAGTTGGGGAGTTGGGGAGTTGGGGAGGCACGCTCCAGGGGGACGCCTGGAGACGGTGGTTAATCGGGGCCGCTCATCGCCAAGCTATGTAAGACCAGCACGGCGCCCACCGAAATAATCGCCCAGCCAATCCAAGTCGGCGGCTTGATCGTGCGCTTGTCAACAGGAATGGGCACGGAGGTAGCGAGGACATTGTTGACCGTCTGCGTGCCAGGTTCCGGGCGTTTCAACTTTTCTGCAATAAAGCGGCTGCTGGACTCATTGAGCACCACCGATTCAAAGATGCGAAATTGCAGCCCGATTGCGAATACAACGACACCGAGCATGAGTACATGTCTGCGGTTGAATGCCATCGCGTTCCTTCCCGTTTCGTCTCCGTAGCGAAGGACAGATCTTCCATTCGCAGAAATCTGGAAACACTTCCATGTCTTACTATCGATTGCTCTGCACGGCGGCTCGAATCGACTTGACGGAATTTCAGTTACTTGGGACGCACCTATTGGTTGCAACAGGCTAGCTTCAACACCCGTAGCGAATGAAACGTGAAAACGTAGCGGTTGTGAGGATCGTTGAAGCAGGGGGAACGCTTACGAGCCACGAAAAGGCACGCCACCGTCCTCATAGGAGTTGAGAGCGTCAAAGACGTTATCGATCGTCTGACGGACACCGTCACTGGCCGCTTCGTTGACCAGATGGCGTTTGTCTGCCTGCAACAGAGCAGCCGCCAGATCCGGGTGCTTGGCCCAATCCTCGAGGCTGAAGTTCCGGATGTCCACATAGGCGCCGGCAAATTCAGCGTCGCTCTTCGCAACCATGTGAAAGCCGTCGTTTGCACGCACCAAATGGTACTTCAGCGAACCGTAAACGAGGGCTGCTCCGACAATCGCGCCGAGTAGGAAGGTGCTGAGTTTTTCCATAAAACGGAGCCAGTTACGTAGGCCGAAAAGTACGCCAGCTAGAGAGAGTTTCGGGACTGTACTACCGAAGGTGGGATGACGGCAAGGGCGTTTCATGCTAGCAATGCACCTTCTGCGTGTCCCTGAGTGAAAAGAAAGAGGCCTGCCATGCTGATTTTCGATGCACACCTTGATCTCTCGATGAACGCCGTCGAATGGAATCGTGATCTCACGCGGCCCTTGGCGGAGGTGCGTCGCCGAGAGGAAGGCAAGACGGACCTCAAGGATCGAGGCAATGGTGTCTGTACCTTCGAAGAGATGCGCCGCGGTGAAATTGGGTTGTGCATTGCGACCCAAATTGCCCGCTACGTGCGCGAAGGGAGTCCGTTGCCGGGCTACCACAGCCCGGAGATCGCCTGGGCCATCACGCAAGCCCAATTGGCTTGGTATCGCGCCATGGAGGAAGCTGGGCAGATGGTCCAGATTGTGGATCGCGAGGGACTGAACCAGCATGTCGAGTTGTGGCAAGGTGAACGTCCTGACGACGCACCCATTGGTTATATCTTGAGCCTCGAAGGTGCAGACTCGATCCTTTCGCCAGCTCATCTGGAGCGCGCTTACGCTGATGGGTTACGTGCCTTGGGGCCAGCGCACTATGGCGAAGGACGGTATGCGCCCGGCACCGGTGCTCGCGGAGGTCTCTCTGCACTCGGCCGCGAACTGCTCAAAGAGATGATGTCGTTGGGGATCGTCTTGGATGCCACGCACTTGACGGACGAGGGATTTTGGGAAGCGATGGAATTGTTCGACGGCCCGGTGTGGGCCAGTCATCACAATTGTCGCACCCTGGTGCCCGACCAGCGGCAAATAGACGATCAGCAGATTCAACATTTGATCGAGCGTGGCAGTGTGATTGGTATGGCCTTTGACGCCTGGATGATGCACCCCGGATGGGTGCGTGGTGAGACGCTGCCTCGCGAAGCCGGTGTGAATCTCGAGCGGATTGTGATGCATATCGACCACATTTGTCAGTTGGCAGGGAACGCCAGACATGTTGGAATCGGCTCTGATTTAGACGGTGGTTATGGCACGGAACAGTGTCCCTACGACCTCGAAACGATTGGCGATCTGCAAAAGCTGACCGAGATTCTGCGGAACCGAGGGTACAGCGAGGAAGATGTAACCGCTATCATGCACGGCAACTGGATTCGACAGCTGAACGAGATTTGGAGCTAAGCGACATATGCAATTGGCAAAGTACCGATCGGCGGATGGAACAACCCACGTGGGCGTGGTTGAAGATGGGCAAGTCGTTGCCCTCAACATGGAAGGCAGCGCGTATCAGTCACTGGCGGAGTTGCTTGACGCTGCCGACCCCGCGCAAGAGGCGAATGCGTTACGGGATGCAAGTCAAACGCACGCTTTGCAGGACGTCGCGCTGTTGGCACCGATCGATGACCAGGAAGTCTGGGCTGCTGGTGTGACGTACAAACGCAGCAAAACGGCTCGGATGGAAGAATCCGAAGCAGCCGCCTCCTGTTACGACCGTGTTTACGAGTCGCCCCGGCCTGAGCTGTTTTTGAAGGCGACCCCCAATCGTGTTTCCGGTCCCCAGCAGCCCGTGCGCATTCGGGTCGACGCCACATGGAATGTTCCAGAACCCGAGATCACTTTGGTGATCAACTCCAGAAAAGAGTTAGTGGGTTATACCATCGGCAACGATATGAGCAGCCGCGATATTGAGGGCGACAATCCACTCTATCTG
>NZVR01000149.1 GCA_002701545.1 Blastopirellula sp.
CTGTGCCAGTACCCCGTTCGCCGAATCCTTGCGACGGGAAATGAAGGCCATCTTCCCCGAGAACCCGCTCCAGCGTCTGCCTGCGAATCACGCGCTGCTGACGGCCGAGTTCCGTGGTTTTGACATTCGCAAAGTGACTCTCCGCGACCCGAAACAGGTGCAGGACCAGGCACGGCTGGACGCCAAATTACAAGCGGTCACGCCAGTGCTGGAAACGTTGCAGTTGGGGGACCGCGTCTGTGTGGTCTTCTCACCCTACGACATCAGCTGTGCGATGGAAAACCACGCCTCGCTGGAATGCAAAGGTTACGTGCGCGAAGACGCTGCCAGGATCGGTATCAACGTCATCATGTACGCGCTCCAGCAATGACCCTGAGCAGGAAGCCACGCCAGAAAATCAGCCTTTGAGTTCAATCGGCAGCTGGTCAATTTTGGCAGCCAGGATGTAGTCATTTTCGCTCAAGCCGCCAATGGCATGCGTCCACAATTCAATCCACACATTGCGGTAGCCGTAAATATGCAGGTCAGGGTGGTGCCCATCCGCTTCCGCGACTTCGGTGACTCGGGCAAAAAAATCCATGCCCGCGACAAAATTTTGCACCGTCCAATCTTTCCGAATACGCTGCCCATCATGGGTCAAATACCAACCGGTCAGTTTCTCCAGCTGTTGCTCGGATTCTTCGAGCGTACACGGTTCAACGCCCCCTTCGCAGGGTAAGCACTTCTTGGTCACCAATTGTTCAGGGGCTTGAATTTCCATGTCTCGATCCTTGTGTGGGCGGCGAACGTTTCTCTGGATTATGCGGCTCCGGCAAGTCCCGTCAACGCACGAAAACGCGTGTCTCTCGGTAGAACAGGCAAATCCCCCCGGTTTTCCAGCCTCCACACCCGCGATGCAGGTAGCAAATCCGCTGGACTTGCTGACGCATATCGGTGAGAATGGCACTTACCCTTCATTCTGTCATTCGACAATTTCTTAGGCATCGAGGAGAGAGGCCATGTCTAGAAAGCGTGCCATGTCTAGAAAGCGTAGATCTGCATTTACACTTGTCGAACTCCTGGTGGTGATCTCCATCATCGGAGTCCTGGCTGCATTATTACTGCCTGCGGTACAGCAAGCCCGCGAAGCTGCGCGGCGAGCTATCTGCTCGAACAATCTGAAACAACTCGCCACCGCCACGACCAACTACGCAACGACGAAAGGTGCCTACCCGGGTTACATGAACCGGATCGGCCCCAATCCGGCACCTTGGTTTGTGGCCATCGCCGCCCAAGCTGGCAACGAGCCAGTGCGAGCTCAGTGGGAAAAAGGGCTGATACCAGCGACAAGCGTTCCTGGGTCGCAACAATCTCCCAGCGTTGACCTGCTGGCTTGCCCTAGTCGCAGCTTGCGAATGGAAGGTCCCGAAAATTCGTATGTCTCGAACAATGGGTTTCTCAATCGAGCCGCAACGAATGTCCCGTCGGTAATCACGCGTTCCGGAGTCAGCCTACCGCTCATCATTCTGGGAACCGATCCGGCGCCACTGAATGATTTGAGTAACCTCAACAATGTCTTTGATCCTGTGCAAACGACTGCAAACGGTGTCTTCAACGACCGCTTCCGCCTGCCAAATCGCAAAGTCGCCCTGGACGACATGCGCGATGGTGAGTCAAGCACGCTACTGTTCAGTGAAAACGTACAGGCTTCGAACTGGGACATGGTCGGTCTCAATACAACCGACGCAGCCACGCTTCGCAATACCGCCGTACTGAGCAAGATCAGCAACGGCATGGTCTGGCTGTATGCGAACGAAGCCGGGGTTTCCTCCGCGGATCCGTTGCCGGGTACCAGCATTCCCCGTCCTGCTCCTGGAGCGGTGGTCAGCGTCATGAAGATCAATGGTGACGACGGCGGGCCGCTGCTGGACGTACCGTTGGCGGCTGAATCCGCTCGGCCCTCGTCCATGCATATCGGCGGTGCCAATGCTGCCTTCGCAGATGGCCATACGCAGTTCCTGAACGCCGGGATGGACTACACGGTTTACCAGCAGCTCATGACCCCTCAAGGTAACCAGAAATCGCATATGCCTGTCACCAACAAAGTGCTTACAGCGGGAGATTTCTAAGCAGTACGTCGACCTACGCGTCGCCCCGGTCACGTACCGAGGAGAACGCGTGCTGCATTCTGGCGTTGACATCACAACACGCCCGGCTTGCCGCCGGGCGTTTTTTTGTTCGGCCCCTTTTGTTCGGTCCCTTGTCACTCCACCTGCGAATTGCCTTCTCCGATAGCCGACCTCCACCACTGACTTGCATTGGCGGACGGTTGCCTGTCTTGTATGTTGTGTCTCAGCAAACAGAACTTCGAAGCACACCATGAGCTGACAGAAGGAGTGAACACTTTTGGCTGTTGATACACCTGCCAGGATCGCAATACTGGGCGCCGGGCCGATCGGTCTGGAAACAGCACTTTATGCGCGGTTTCTGGGCTATGAAGTGGACATCATCGAACAGGGGCGCATCGGTGCAAGCGTCCACGATTGGTCGGACGTCCGCATGTTCAGCCCCTTCCACATGAACTGCTCCAGCCTGGGACTGGCTGCCATCGAGGCTCAAGATCCCGAATACCAGGCACCCGCAAAAGATGCGTTGCTGACCGGTGGCGAATGGCTCACGCGTTACTTGCTGCCACTAGCGCAAACCGATTTATTGAACGACCATATTCAACAGCAAACGACCGTCGTCCACGTCGGCCGATCGCAATTACGAAAACGGGATCTGCCAGCGGATGACTCACGTCACTCGGCCGATTTCCGCATTTTGCTCCAAGACGCCGATGGAACAGAACGGATCGGTACCAGCGACGTCGTGATCGACACCACGGGAGTCTACAGCCAGGCGAATTGGCTCGGTGTGGGTGGGATTCCGGCCGTTGGCGAGCGGCAGTTGCGCGATCAGATTCACTATCGGCTGCCAGCGATTCTGGGCGATCAGCGCGATCGTTTTGCGGAACGCACGACGCTGCTGATCGGCAGCGGTTACACTGCCGCAACCAATGCGGTTGCGCTCAACAATCTAATTTCGGAAACCACCGACACCCAAGTCATCTGGCTCACACGCAAACCGGCAGGTACCGACCCGATCCGTTCGATTCCCGATGACCGATTGCCAGAACGTGCTGCGTTGACGGCCCAAGCCAACGCGTTGGCCCATGGATCGGACGAGCGTTTCCGGTATCTCGGCGAGACGGGAGTGCTGTCCATCGAGCAACGCGAGGGGCGCTACCATGTCGAGATCGCGGGAGATCCTGGCGAAACGCTCGTGGTGGACGAAGTGATCGCCAACGTCGGCTTTCGTCCCGACTTGAGCCTGTTCCAGGAATTGCAGGTCCACCAGTGCTACGCGTCTGAGGGCCCGATGAAGCTGGCCGCAACGTTGCTGGCGCAAGACTCTGCAGACTGCCTTGACCAAGCGGCGACGGGCCCCGACTCGTTACTGAATCCGGAACCCAACTTCTACCTCCTGGGATCCAAGAGTTACGGTCGCAATTCGAACTTCCTGTTCGCGCACGGTCTCCAGCAGGTTCGAGACCTGTTCACTGTGATCGGCGATCGCGAAGGGCTTGATCTTTACGCTGGCATGAAGCACCTTGGTTGATGTCCATCGAATCCTCTCCACCCACCGTGCCACTTTCCCACTTGGACCATTTGTGGTTTCAAGTCGCAGGCACGCTTTGCAATCTGACCTGCCACCATTGCTTCATCAGCTGCAGCCCCAAAAACGATCGCTTCGGTTTCCTATCGTTGGCGACAGTCCAACAGCGACTGGATGAATCGGTTCCGCTGGGTGTCAAAGAATATTACTTCACCGGTGGTGAGCCGTTCTTGAATCCGGAGATGGTCGAAATCCTCTGCACGACGCTGAATTATGGTCCGGCCACCGTGCTGACCAATGGCACCGTCTTCAAACAAGATTGGCTCGAACGCTTACAAGCTGCCGAAGCCAACAGTCGCTACAGCCTCGAGTTTCGGGTATCGATCGATGGATTCTCAGCAGAAACCAACGATCCGATACGCGGCGAGGGGACCTTCGACCGAGCCATGCGGGGCGTCGAACAACTCGTTCGCTTCGGCTTCCTTCCGATCATCACCGCAGCCCGCACCTGGCCAGATGAACAAGAGTCGGAAGTTGTCGAGCGGTTTCTTCGGGTCCTGCAGCAGCGAGGCTACACTCGGCCGCGTCTCAAAATTCTTCCCACACTCAAACTGGGCGCGGAAGAGGAGCGTACCGAGGGCTACCGAGCAAGCGAACGCGTCACCCAGGACATGCTGGAACAATTCGACCACTCGCAACTCGTTTGCGACCACAGCCGGATCGTGACCGACCAAGGAGTTCACGTCTGTCCGATCTTAATTGAGATGCCCGACGCACGGCTCGGTGATTCGCTGTCGCAAGCAACCGCAGCCTTCCCTCTGGCTCATGGCGCCTGCTTTACCTGCTATCAATACGGTGCCATCTGCTCGAATGCATCCAGCAGCGCGACCCGTAGCAACTGAGGCTGTCCAGCATGCGTTCACGAATTGCACTCTTTGGCGGTGTCTACAACAACTACCTGGCGTTGGAAGCTGCTATTGCGGACGCCCAACGTCGTGGCGTCGATGACATTTACTGCCTGGGCGATCTGGGTGCTTTTGGACCGCATCCAGATCGCGTCTTCCCGTTGCTCGACGCCGCCGGGGTCCTCTGCATGCAGGGCAACTACGATCATTCGATCGGCAATGAACTGGATGACTGTCAGTGCGGCTATACCGATCCCCGAGATAATCATTTCGCGCAGATCAGCTATGACTACACCCTGGCTAACACCTCCGCCCAACATCGCACCTGGATGCGCAATCTGCCTGCCGAATTTCGACTCGAAGTCGGAGGGCTGCAGGTGTTGCTCTGCCACGGCAGTCCCAGGAAAGTTAACGAGTTCTTGTGGGAGTCGACAACTTCGACACACTTTTTGAATCACTTAGCCGATGAATATGCAGCAGACGTCGTCGTCGCCACACACACCGGCATCAAATGGCAACGAGCGCTCAGTCAAAACCGCCTGTTTGTCAACGCCGGCGTACTTGGCCGGCCCGAAAATGATGGCCAAACCCATGTGTGGTACACGATACTCGAGTGCCGTGCCGGTGAAACCGCTGTCGAATTCGTTCCTGTCACTTACGATCATCAGCGATTGGCAACCGAAATGCGGGCAGAGGGGCTACCGGGCGAGTTTGCCGAAACGATTGAACATGGATGGTGGACCACCTGCCTGGAGATCCTGCCGGCAAAAGAACGCCGATCAGGTAAATTTTAACGGCATTCCGCCCGTTCTCACTTGATCGTTTCGTACGTTGGCACGTAAGGTGCGTTATCAAGCAATTTGCGTTATGGTGCGAAATCCACCACAATGGCAAGTGATGCAAGCATTTTCATGCTAGAAACCTATTAATGTTTGTCTGGATCGAGGCGAGACTACCCATGTGTGCTGTGCGAGTGTTAGTGGTGACCACCATGTTGGTGATGCTAGTGGGTCAACTCGGTTGGGCTGCCAGTCCAGCGCCAGGTGCGCCTGCGGTTGACGAACTCATCCAACAGCTCGACTCGAGCAAGTTTGACGCTCGCCGACGTGCCACCGATTCGCTTTTCGCAATGGGCAAAGAAGCGATCGACAAGCTCGCCTCCGCTGCGTCTGGAGAGAGCCGGGAAGTTACCGAACGATCAATTGAGATCTTGCGGCGGCACTATCGGAGTCAAGACGAAGAGACGAAAGCGGCTGCCAAGCAAGCTTTGGAATCGCTTGCCTCCGGCCCGAACTCGCGGATTGGGCGAGTTGCTAAAGAAGCGATGCGGATTGAACAACCACAGCAAGGCCCCAACCCCGCTCAAATTGCCCGCATGCAGCGTGCCTTCCCACCTCAGATTCAACAACGGTTTCCAATCGTTCCACCCGCCGGCGGCAACCAACAATTTGCCCGGCGCACCAAGGTCCAAATCACCAATGGCGTGAAAGAGATTGAGGTGGATTATGGCAACAAACAGATCAAAGTCAAAGAAACGGCTGACGGCAAGATCAAGGCGACCATTATCGAAACGATGAATGGCGCAAAGGTCGCCAAAACAATCGAAGCCAAAAATGCCGACGAGCTAAAACAGAAATCCCCTGAGGCCCACAAGGTCTACGAAAGTCTCGGTAAGAATGCGGGAGCCGGTTTGCGAATCGTCCAGAACATGGGAGGCGCTCCCAAACCAAACCTCCCACCCGGACCCAACAACCTGAAGCAGGCGCAAAACCAGGCGTATGATCGCATGATCAAGTCTCTGGAAGCTCAAAAGGAATTCATGAAGAAGCGTTTCGCAGACCCTCAGCAAGCGGAACAACTGAAACGCATCACCGATGTGCTCGACCAGCAAATCGAACGCGTTCGGGATCGTCAGAAAAACCTCCAGGACGCGCCCTAACCGAACGGTGCTTCATCAAAACCGAACGGTGCTTCATCAAAACCGAACGGTGCTTCATCAATGCCGAGCGGTGCTTCATCAATGCCGAGCGGCCGCATCTCGGTCCGACGCGGTGACTGGCTTCGACGCCACTTCGCGTGCGTCGTGCAGCATGGTCGTTTTCACCCGCCCTTGTCGTCGGGCATGTCAGGCTGCTGCCAGGCACTCATCCCACCGTCGATCAGCAGCATGTGACCGTGCACGTGCTGGGCCGCGTCACTGACCAGATAGACCGCACCATCGCCGCAGACCTCGGACCCAGGCACTTGACCGTTGGGCGTGTGCAAACACATCCAACGCTCGAAGTCAGCATCTTCATCGATGATGGCCGTCAACGGAGTCCGGACCAAACCGGGAGCCAAGCCGTTGACCCGGATCTGATGTGGTCCCAGTTCCACACACAAGGTCTTGACCATCATTTCGACCGCCCCTTTCGAGGTGTCGTACCCGGAGTGCGTGGGCTCAGCCAATCGGCCGTTGATCGAGCCAATCATCAGGACACGACCGGGCGTTCCCGTCGCGACCCAACGTTTGGCAAAGCGCTGTGTGAGAAAGAAGGGCGCCTGAACATTCAGCCGCATGGTCCGTTCGAAGCGGGCCAATTCCATCTCCAAATAGGGCACATCGTCGTACGTTCCCGCATTATTGACCAGGATATCGATCTGCGGGTTGGCTGCGATAGCAGCTTCATAGACATGCTGCACACAGGACTCGGTCGGGCCCGAGAGATCTCCGGTGATCGCCCATGCGTTGGCTCCCAGTTGACGACACGCTTCCGCCACCTGGTCTACCGTCTCTTGACTGCGCCCATGAACAACGACGTCGGCACCGGCCCGGGCAAAGGCCAAGGCAATGGCGCGTCCCACACCTTTGGCCGATCCCGTTACCAGCGCCGCGTGTCCCTGCAAGCTAATCATTCTTTGGCAAGGCTCTTGATGTAAACGTTACGGAACTCGACCGGATCCGAGTGACCAGCGAAACCGAAATGTCCCGAGGTTCGATCTTTACCAGGATGTGGACGTTTACCCATGTATTCCGTCACCTTACTGAGGTCTGCATTCAAGATCACATAGCCGTTCAATTCCACTTTAATGGTCGATCCAACCACGGTCACTTCCTGAATATTCCACTCACCGGTCGGTCGCAGGAATCCACGATGGGCAGCGACCATACCATAAGCGGAACCGTGGTACTGACGTTTATCCAACTTGGCATACTTCGGATGCTCCGAGTCAAGGATCTGCAACTCACACATTCCGACGTAAGCCGTATCACCGGCGCCCGGATAACGAATCGCAAGTCCGTTATTACCACCGGCAGGCAACTTGAATTCAAAACGTGCGGCGAAGTCGGTGTACTCGGCTTCGGTGTAAATCGTGCCGCCCTTATGTGGCTTGCACTTCAACACACCATCGTTGATTTCGTAATTATCAACGGGACCTTTCCAGCCACTGAAATTTTTGCCGTTGAACGCTTGCTCGAAGCCTTTACCACTGAGCTTTGCCAGCGTCGCATTGGCCTCGCCGGCACCAATCTCGCGCACATACAGGTTGCGCCAGCGAATTTCTCCGCCGTGAGTCTGCAATTGGATCGGCCCTTTCGCAAACAACGGTTCGCCACGGGCGAAGTAGTTGTCCATCGTCGCTCCATCCACAACTAACTTGTCATTCAACCAGACCCACGTGCGCGCCCCAATCTGCTTGATGCGGAAACGATTCCACTCGCCAAACGGCTTATCCGCCAAGACCAGAGGGTCTTTACCAGCCGGTGTCCTGTTGTTCCACAATCCCCCCGATCCTTTATTTGCACCCAGTTTGAATTTGGCTTCTTTAGTCGAGTCCCAGATCTGCACCTGCGGCACACCGCGCAGATAGATACCGCTGTCGGCGCGAGGTACGGTCTTGTAGTCGATCAACAGTTCGATGTCGCCATAGTATTTATCGGTGGTGAGGTAATCACCGTGGCCGTCATTGACCAGCTCGTCACCCTCGACGGTCCAATGTTTGTGAATATCTTCGATACTCTTTTGCCGCCATGCCTTCCGATCCTCTTCGGACATCGCCGCGATTTTTCGGATATCGAATGTCTTCATACCATGCCAACCGGCGAGGTCTTTGCCGTTGAACAAGGGCACGAACCCTTCGGGTGAGGTGCGGTCTTCCGCAACGGCAATATTCACTAAGTTCAAAGCCAAAACGGCAGACAGAGTCACAAGCATGACGCGAGGGGCTAACACGGCGGGCTCCGATGAGATGCGTGGAACGGGTGGGAATCATAACGCGGTAACAGCTGATATGGTAATCGCTGAATGCCGCCAGGGAAACAAGCTGCTGACCTTCTGACCACGGGATTCCCACGGGTCCCTCGTGGCTGATCCGCGGACTCTGGGCTACAATGGGGCGATACCCCCCCTCCCACCGTCTCCCCGCCTCATCCCGGTATTGGATGTCTCAGGAGCAAGCCATGCATCGACTGACTGGAATCCTCATTTTCTTCACCGTTTGCCCCTGCTTTGCAGAAGATCGCAACTGGCCCCAGTTCCGCGGCCCCGACCGCAATTCGATTTCCACCGAAACAGGCCTTTTGAAGTCCTGGCCCGAGGGTGGCCCCAAACGCACATGGATGTTCACGAACGCCGGACGAGGCTATTCGAGTTTCGCCATCAGCGATGGCAAACTCCTGACCATGGGCTCGCGTGACGGAAAAGAACAGCTGATCGCCATCGACGCCAACAAGGGCACGGAATTGTGGCAAGCGGACGTCGGCGAAGAACTGGAAAACGGCTGGGGAAATGGTCCTCGCAGCACGCCAACCGTTGACGGTGACCATGTCTATGCCCTGGGAGGACGGGGTGATTTGATCTGCGCCAAGACCAGTGACGGCAGCGTCGTGTGGAAGAAGTCAATGAGCGACTTTGGTGGCAAGACTCCGAATTGGGGATACTGTGAATCAGTACTCATCGACGGAAACAAAGTGGTCTGCACTCCCGGTGGCGACCAAGGCACCATGTTGGCCTTGAACAAAGAGACCGGGGAGACGCTGTGGCAATCCAAGGAAATCACCGACGGGGCGCAATACGCTTCGATCATCACTGCCGACCTCAACGGACAGCATCAACTGATCCAACTGACCCAACAGCACGTCTTCGCGGTGAATGCCGAAAATGGGGATTTGCTGTGGCAAGCTGATTGGGACGGCCGGGTGGCTGTCATCCCGACCCCCATCTATCACGATCGCAAAGTCTACGTCTCGTCAGGTTACGGCGTGGGCTGCATGCTGGTGGAAATCGGCCCCGACAATGTCGTCGAGCAGAAATATAAAAACAAAGTCATGAAGAATCATCACGGCGGTGTGGTGCTGCTCGACGGCAAATTGTATGGCTACTCCGACGGGCCCGGATGGACCTGCCAGGACTTTGGTGCCGGAGAAGAAGTCTGGTCGGACAAACGCAAGCTCGGCAAAGGCTCGTTGGCTTATGCCGATGGCATGTTTTACTGCCTGGCCAAAGATTCCGGCGAAGTCGCGTTGATTGACGCCTCGCCCGAGGGCTGGAACGAACATGGCCGGTTTACTCTCGAACCGCAAACCGAAATCCGCTCTGATCGAGGACGCATCTGGACTCATCCGGTCGTGGTCAATGGTAAACTGTACCTGCGTGACCAGGACATGATCTATTGCTACGACATCAAGCGATGATGTTCCCCAGCGATAACGTCTTGCGACGAAGCTCCGGGCGTCTGGTCCACAAGAACTCCGCTGCCAAGCACTGGCACCCGTTCAACGGATGAGTCAGAAGGAACTCCATGACGGACGTAACCGCGACTTCGCGAAAAATCATTGCCAACGTCGAGCAGGCGATCGTCGGCAAACGCCAGCAGTTGATCCTGGCGCTCGTCGCCTGGTTCTGCGAAGGACACATCTTGCTGGAAGATGTGCCCGGAGTCGCCAAGACCATGCTGGCCCGCGCATTGGCAAAAAGCGTCGGCTGCTCGTTCAAACGTATTCAATGCACCCCCGACTTGCTCCCAACCGATGTGACCGGGGCGTCCATCTTCAATCAAAAAACGGCCGAGTTCGAGTTTCGCAAAGGCCCACTCTTCGCGCAAATCGTTTTGGCCGATGAGATCAATCGGACCACCCCGCGAACTCAAGCGGCCCTGCTGGAAGCGATGGCCGAAAGCCGCGTGACCGTCGATGGCGTGACCCGTCAACTCAAACCACCCTTTCTGGTCATCGCAACGCAGAATCCGGTCGACCATGAGGGCACGTTCCCCTTGCCTGAAGCGCAGTTGGATCGCTTCTTGATGAAGTTCAGTCTGGGCTACCCCAGCCTCGAGGAAGAATTGCAGATGCTCGACATGCTGCAGCACCAACATCCGCTCGACGGCTTGGAACCCGTCGTCACCGCCGAGGAATTGATCGCATGCCAACAGGAAGTGCGGCAAGTCCACGTTGACGCCAAGGTTCGCAACTATCTGATGCAACTGGTGCATGAGACACGGCAGGCGGACGCGTTGAGTCTGGGTGGAAGCCCTCGCGCATCGCTTGCCCTGTTCCGGACGTCGCAGGCAATTGCCGCCATGCGCGGGCGGAATTTCGTTCAACCTGACGATGTCAAACGCGTCGCTCCCGCCGTCCTGACGCACCGTTTGATTTTGAAACCCGAAGCACGCCTTCGCAAAATCACCGCGCAGCACGTCGTCGATGAACTCCTCGCCGAAATTGCTGTTCCCACGATGGACCAGCAATCCGACACACCATGAAGTGGTTCGTCGGCGCAGGCTTGATCCTGCTATTCGCCCTGATCTTTCAACTCGAACTGCTGGCCTACGCGATGTATGCCCTGCTGGCCGTGATGGTCGTCAGCCGGTGGTTGGCACATAGCTGGATCCAGAACCTGCAAGCGACCCGCAATTGTGACCAAAGTGATGCTGAAATCGGAGATACGGTCACGGTCTCACTCCAAGTCAAAAACCAGGGTGCACTCCCCGTCGCCTGGGTCTTGCTTGAAGATTTACTGCCCCAACGTGCGTTACTCGGAAACCCACCCGGTCTGGCCGTTTCCGGTGAACGGTTACGGCTGGCCATGCTGGGAGGCGGCGCGACGCGCTTGCTCTACTATCGGTTGACTTGCAACCGCCGTGGGTACTATCAGATCGGACCGCTGGTCCTGGAGACAGGCGATCTGTTCGGATTACACCGGCGATGGCGAGTAGAAACCAAACCCCAATACCTGTTGGTCTACCCCAAGGTCATCGCCATGGAAGGATTCGACCTGGCCTCCAAGCGTCCGATTGGCGAAGTCCAAATGACCTATCGACTCTTCGAAGATCCGACCCGCATCGCCGGTGTCCGCGAATACCAACCGGGAGATCCGCTGCATCGTGTCAATTGGAATGCCACGGCTCGCACCGGCATGCTGCACAGCAAAGTCTACGAACCCTCGACCGTCGCCGGCGTCACTTTGCTGGTCGAATTCCATCGTCAAGCCCACAGTGCAGCACACGAACCGGTCCGCAGTGAACTGGCCATCACCGCCGCTGCCTCCATCGCTAATGCGATGTACGAAATGAATCAACAGATCGGACTGGTCACCAACGGACGAGACGCTGCGGACCGCATCCGCGAAGAGGGACACGATGCCGAAATCCGCTCGCGCAAGTCCGCTCACACGACATCCACCATGCGCGACACAAGTGATCGCTTACAACCGGTCGTCGTCGCAGCACAACGTGGCCCGGAACAACTGAACCGTATCCTGGAGTCCCTGGCCCGCCTCGAGTTGACCGACGGCCTGAACCTGGGACAACTCGTCGCTGAAACCACCAGTCGCATGCCGCGAGACGCGACCATCGTCGCCATCTTACCCAAAGTCACGATGGGCACCGCCGTCACGCTCGGTGCCTTGAAAAAACGAGGCTTCGCAGTCACTGCGATTTTGAACGTCTACGAAATGCAAGAATTTGCTGAGGCTTCCGGACCACTGCTGGCCGAAGGCATCGACACCCTCCATCTGCGAGACGAAGCGGCCATCGTGCAGCTGTGCCGTAAGCTGGTATTACGCTGACTACCATATTGCGCTGACTACCATACCCGCTGACTGCCTCGCGCAAACCCGGTTGCAATTACTGAGACATCAAGCATAATGACGCCATGATGCGTAACTGGCCGAACAACTGGTTTGACTTTTTTAGCCGACGGGATCGTCGGGCCGGAGTTCTTGTCTAGTTAACATCAACAAGGAACACCTCAAGCCCTGGCGACCCTCGGTCATCAGGGCTTTTTTTGTGGGACACGGGTGAGACCTGTCTTGCGGAATCGAACACCTGGACGTTTGCCCTACTTCCCTACGTGTGATCCCAGACCATACTTTGACGGTTATTTCAATAGGAAACCTTGATGTTCCATCTTGCACTTCGATCCAAGCGGCCACGTTTTCCACAACGCGAGTAAATCCGCGTCTGGGATCGCCCTGCCGCCAAGGCTCGAACTTTCCAGGCAACTGGACCACCACCAGGATTCCGAGTTCCCGCAGGCAAGTCATCCCACAAAGCAACCGATGAGTGACCGCAGTTGATACAAAAACTACCATCCACCGCACGTAAGCAGGAGTTGTTCTCCATGATTGTTGTTATGGAACGAGGCGCCAGCGAAGAGCAGATCCGACACATGGTCGAACGCGTCGAAGGCCTGGGACTGAAATCGCACGTCATTCAGGGAACGGAACGCACCGTGATCGCCGCCATTGGCGAAAAACGCGAAGAAATGAAACAACGGCTCGAAGTCGGATCCGGCGTCGCCGAAGTCGTTCCGATTTTGGCTCCCTACAAAGTTGCCAGTCGCGAAGTCAAACCCGATCCGACCCAAGTCGTTGCCGGATCGTTAGTGGCTGGGGCCGGACGAACGGCAGTGATTGCCGGGCCCTGCAGTGTCGAAAGCGAAGAACAAATCATCTCCGCCGCAAAAGCGGTCAAAGCCGCCGGTGCCAACGCACTGCGCGGAGGTGCTTTCAAACCGCGAACCAGCCCTTACAGCTTTCAAGGCATGAAAGAAGAAGGACTGAAGCTGTTGGCAGCCGCGCGGCAAGAAACCGGTTTGGCTGTGGTCACCGAAGTCATGTCCACCGACGACGTCGACTTAGTCGCTTCTTATGCCGATGTCCTGCAAATCGGCGCCCGGAACATGCAAAATTACCGACTACTTGAAGCGGTCGGCAATACCGACCGGGCAGTGCTCTTGAAGCGTGGTGCAAGTGCCACCATGGACGAGCTCTTGTTGGCCGCCGAATATATCCTCAACGAAGGTAATCCCAATGTGATGCTCTGTGAGCGCGGCATTCGCACTTTTGAAGCCCACACCCGCTTCACCTTGCCGCTCGCTTCCGTAGCATATCTGCAGCATAAAACGCACCTTCCGGTGATCATCGACCCCAGTCACGGTACCGGCCATACCTACCTGGTGCCTTCGATGGCTGGCGCGGCAGTCGCAGCCGGCGCAGACGGGTTAATCATCGAAGTGCATCCCGATCCGGAACGTGCGATGAGTGATGGCTATCAATCATTGAACTTCGAACAATTCAATGAGACCATGACCCGCTGCCGCAAAATTGCCCAAGCGTTAGGACGTGAGCTGTAAGTCGTTTGCGAGTACAGCAAGCGTCGACCCTTACTTGGTTTGCTTTGTCCTCAGGCCACCGTAGGCGCGATGCTCGCATCCCAGGCGAGTATCGCGGGACTGGCTGCGCAGTGCAGCCCGCGCTGTCGTCTCACCCCTCATCACAATGCGACAACTCGACCCCACAACGCAGCGGCTATACTGGGACATGGCAGCGATGCTTTTCCAGCAACTTTCCTCTTAACGCCTGCAAGCCACGTGGCGGCTCGTGGCAGTGGAAGACGCGAACGATCGTGATGACGCAACCCACCGATGCGGGGGCTCAACAGCAGCTCTCTCAAACGATGATTGATTTACGCGACGTTCGCTTTGCGTTTCCCAATTCCGACTTCACGTTGCATGTCCCGTCACTCCAAGTGGACGCGGGCTCGACGGTCGCAATTGTGGGCCCCAGTGGCAGCGGCAAGACGACCTTACTCAACTTGATTGCCGGGATCCTCGTACCGACGTCGGGAAAACTGACAACGCACGGCACGGACGTCGGCGGGTTGTCACCTGCCGCCCGCCGCCGCTTCCGCTTGCAAACCATCGGCTTGGTGTTTCAAGAGTTCGAACTGCTGGAACATTTACAGGTTTTCGACAACATCCTGCTTCCCAGTCGCTTGACGCCGGAAATTCGAGTCGATGCCTCGCTGCGAGAACGCGTGGGTGCGTTGGCTGAAGAACTGGGAATCGCCGATAAACTTGCTCGCTATGTGCGCAAACTTTCGCAAGGCGAACGGCAGCGAGTCGCTCTGTGCCGCGCCCTGTTGCTGGAGCCACCGCTCCTGCTCTGCGACGAACCCACCGGCAATCTCGACCCCGCCAATCAAGAACTCGTTTTAGACACGCTGTTCCGTTACGTGACACGCAATCACACCACGCTGCTCACGGTGACTCACGATCACGAGATGTTGCCGCGTTTCGATCACACGGTCGATTTCAGCACCTTGCAACGCCCGAGGGAAGCTGATGCGTGACGTACTCTATCTGGCTTATCGCTACCTGGTGTATCACCGCTTCAAGACAGCGACACTGATCGGCTCGATCATGTTGATTGTGTATCTGCCTATTGGCTTGAATGTTCTGATCGGCGAGAGCTCACGGCAATTAACCACCCGCGCAACAGCCTCTCCTCTGCTGGTCGGTGCCAAAGGCAGTCCTTTGGAATTAGTCCTCCGTGCACTCTACTTCGAAGCCGACGTCCCGGCCGATATCCACTTCAGCGAAGTCCGCCGGATCAACCGCTCTGAATTCGCGACTGCGATCCCCATTCACGCACGCTTTCATACTCGCCATAGCCCCATTGTCGGCACGTCCCTGATGTACTTCGACTATCGTCAGTTGCGTCTGGCCGAGGGGCGCATGTTCGGCATGCTGGGCGAATGTCTTTTGGGAGCCCAAGCCGCTCAACTCGCTCAAGTCGGTCCGGGTGACACCATCCTGTCTTCCCCCGAAAGCGTCTTTGACATCGCCGGCGTGTACCCGCTCAAGATGCGTGTGGTCGGTATACTCGAACCAAGCGGAACACCGGACGACCGAGCTGTTTTTGTCGATTACAAAACCGCTTGGGTGATCGCCGGACTCGGCCACGGTCATCAAGACCTCAGCCGCTCTGACGCCGCCGAAAACGTCCTGCGCCAAGAAGGCGATCATATCGTCGCCAATGCCTCGATCGTCCAGTACAACGAAATCACCCCCGAAAACGTCGCCTCGTTTCACTTTCATGGCCAGCAAGACGAGTTCCCGCTCACCGCCATCCTCGCTGTCCCCAACGACGAAAAATCAAGCACACTGCTGCAAGGACGTTATCTGGGCACCGATGAAGTCGTCCAAATCGTAGTCCCTTCGAGCGTCATGCGTGAATTGTTGGATACGGTGCTGACGGTGCAACGCTACTTTTTGATCGCTGTCGGAATCATCGCCAGTGCAACCCTCGCCACCATGGCTTTGGTCTTCACGCTGTCGCTCCAATTACGGCGGCGCGAGATGGAAACGATGCTCAAAATTGGTGGCTCACGTGCCAGGATCGCAGGGTTGGTCGCCGCCGAAATTTGCAGTGTTCTGGTCGTCGGAGTGACACTCGCATGCCTGTTATCCTTGCCCACGTATTGGCTGGCAACTTCGGCAACGCAACTCCTCATCCAGTTAAGTTAAGGACTCCGACATGGGCATTGCCCCCACCACGTGGCGAATATTCTGCGGTCTTTACTGCTGCCTGCTGGTGGGTTGTCACACCACGGTGCAAGACCGCAGTCAGGGTGAGAGCACGACTGCCGACACGCCAACCATCTACGTCGTCAACTATCCGTTACAGTATCTGGCGGAACGCATAGGCGGAGACCATGTCGAGGTCGTTTTCCCGGTGCCAGCGGGGGAAGACCCAGCATTCTGGCGGCCGGACGCAAACACCGTATCCGCTTTTCAAGCGGCAGACGTGATCCTGCTCAACGGCGCCCGTTACGCCAAATGGATCGATGCCGTAACACTCCCCGAATCGAAACTGGTGGATACCTCCGCTGCTTTTGCGGATCAATACATCACACTCGAATCCGCAGTCACACATTCGCACGGCCCCGGCGAACACGCCCACGAGGGGACGGCCTTCACCACTTGGCTCGATCCTCAATTGGCAAGCTTACAGGCAAAAACGATCGCGCAAGCACTTGCCCGCGTCGCCCCGCAACACGAACACGATTTCCAACGCAACCTGGCGTTGGTTGAGGACGATTTGAACGCGTTGGACCAACAACTCCAATTGGCAACACAAGACCACCACGCCACGCCGTTGCTGTACTCCCATCCGGTATATCAATACCTCCAGCGACGCTATCAGCTGCATGGTCGATCGGTGCATTGGGAACCCGAGGAACCTCCGACGGAAACCATGTGGGAACAATTGCAAACCATGCTGAACGAACATCCCGCAACGTGGATGCTCTGGGAAGGCCCGCCAACTGCGGAGACCGAAAAACGGTTGCAAGCACTCGGAGTTCGCAGCGTCGTCTACGCGCCCTGTGGCAATCGGCCCGATCAGGGTGACTTTCTCGAACGCATGCAGAACAACGTCGTACAGCTGGCCGCAGCACTGGCCGAGCCAACCCCCCCGTCAAAATAAGCGACGGCAACAAGCCACCACGAGCGCCCCGGCTGGCAACATCAACTCCCCGGCGCATGTCTGTCTTGACGCCACACGACTCGCTCCCTACAAGACGCGTTCCAAGAGGGCCCGCTCAACTACGCTAGCACAGGAAGTGATGTCATGTTCCGCAAACGACATCCAGAAACGGGTGCTTGTCCCGGCACACTATTAATTCCTCACGACGCACCTCCCACCAGCATCCGGATGTTGCAGTTTTCGGCAGATTGCGCCACCGATCGCTGGGTCGAGGACATCGAGCATTTGCAGACCGAGCCGGAGCAGGTTACCTGGATCGACGTGCAAGGTTTCGGTGACGAGTCCACCTTGACGGCCATCGCCGAGAAATTCGATATTCATCCGCTGGCGATGGAAGATATCGTGAACGTGCCACAACGCCCCAAAGTCGTATCTTACCCTCATCAAACGCTCATCATCGCCCGTGCGGTGACCAGTACAGAAGACGTCAACGCGCGGGCCACCCAAGTCAGCTTAGTCGTGGGACATGATTACGTGATCACGTTCCGACACGAGTTGAGCAACTTGTTCGAACCGGTGCGAGCGAGAATCGGCAATCCAGCAACCCGGCTCCGCAAAAGTGGCGCTGACTATCTGGCTTATGTCATCATCGATACGGCAATCGATTCCCTTTATCCCGTGCTCGCTCGGTTTGGAGAACGACTCGAAACCATCGAAGAGGGAATCCTGTCCAATCCTCAGCCGACCTGTTTACAGTCCATCAATGCCACGCGCAACCAGCTGATGCAACTGCGACGTACCATCTGGCCGCTACGTGATGCCGTCCGCAGTCTCATCCACGAAGACTCCCCACTGATCGGCGAAACCTCACAGGCTTTCCTGCGCGACACGCATGACCACTGCGAACAAATTGCCGACGTGCTGGAAATGTACCGCGATGTTGCCACAGGGCTACTGAACACCTATATGTCAGCCGTCGCCCATCGCTCGAATGAGATCATGAAGGTGTTGACCATCATTTCGAGCATCTTTGTACCGATGACGTTTGTGGCAGGTGTCTACGGCATGAATTTCGAGCACATGCCGGAACTGGCGTTATCCTTCAGCTACCCCATGGTCTGGGTGATCATGCTTACCATTGCAGTCACCATGCTGTGGTATTTCCATCGCAAACGGTGGCTTAGCGTATCGCCGCTGAACGCCGGCAACAACGACCAGCAGGCCAGCGGCAGGGAATCACGCAAGGTCATGGTCGCCTTGAATTCGTTGCAGACGCACGGCGGCGCCGAGGATTCTGGCAGCCAGGACGAAGCCTCTTCTGAGGACAACTCGCTGTTAGAAGCCGCGTAGCGTCGGAGAAGCCGCGTAGCACCGGTCGCGATCCGCGTGACACGCGGCCGGGTGATGACGCGTGTGGATCGGTACTGCCTGCGAGGCCTGGAGAATCGCTCAAGGAATCAAGAGGCTGCCGCAGATGCGAACGCGGCTCAGGCGGCTTCGCGACGGATCGGCAGCGTTTCTGTTGCCGAGCTGATTTGTCGCAGATTCACCTCAATCGGACTGGTCGTGTCCACATGCACGTCCCGCTGTGGGAAAGCGATCGTGATCTCGTGCTGCGCCAACACCTGATCAATCGTATGTCGCACCTCACTGGCGATCTGCTCGCCTTCCATGATCGTCTGCATTTGCACCCAGAAGTGCACTTCAAAGTTCAGCGAGTTGTCCGCGAATTCTTTGAACAACACAATCGGTGCCGGATCATCAAGCACCCGCTGATTCTCTGAAACGGCACGTTCCAACAGCTCATTCACGAGCCGGGTGGGGCTCCCATAAGCGACCCCGACCGCAACGGAGGTTCGGATCAACGAGTTCGACAGGGTCCAGTTGGTCACATTGTTTTCGAGAAATGTGCTGTTCGGCACAATCATTTCCAGGTTCGAACCGGTGCGCAACCGCGTACTGCGAGCACCGATACGTTCGATATTGCCATTCACACCATCGATGTCGACCAGATCTCCAACGCGAATTGGTCGTTCGGCTAGCAAGATCAATCCACTGATGAAGTTATTCAGGACGTTCTGACTGCCAAAACCAACACCAATCGCGATTGCCCCGCCCATAAACGCAAACACGGTGAGCGGCAGGTTGACCATTTCCAGTGCCAGGAAACCGCCACAGCACAACATGACATAGAAGGTAATGGTCTGCAGTGCCAACGACGCCCCGGCATTCAGACCGAAGCGTGGTAAAATCCAGCGGCAAAGTATCCGGCTCAGCAAACGGGCCAACAGGAATCCGACCAGCAAAAACAGAGCACCCCGAACCACTTTACTGGTAGTGATTGGTTTGTCTTCTACGGTCGCAAACTCGTAATCCCACCCCTGCTGCAGGAAGAGCCTTGCTTGTGCCAGCAAGTCCGCAGTCGAATGCGTCGTCAACTGCTCGTCAATCTCTTCATCGTAACGATCCATCAGGCGCAAACCGGCTTCGAGAATGACCAGCTGCGAACCATAATCAGCAATCGCCTGTTCCAGCAATTCACCTTGCTGCTCGACCCATTCCACGTGGCCATCGCTTTCCGGTGCATTCAGCAACCGTTTACGAATCGTAGACAGCTCGGTAATCCGTTCATCCGACCGCATTTCCAGCCACTCCTCGTAGCGGACAATTTGCTCACGCTCGGTATCCAGTTCCTGGTTCCACAGACTCACCTCCTCAACCGTCGCGGTTTCGTTGGCCACATCGTACCGGCGCCGCCAGCAATTACGCGCTACACCGACATAGGCCAGCATTTGGTTGAGAATGGAGAGACGTTCTTCGTGGAGTTCGCGAGCAAGCTTCCAACGCAGCACTTGTTCGTGAGAGACCTGTTCGTTGGCGCCGGCAACGGTCGCGCGGGTCACTTCCAGCAAGCGTCCTTCCACGCTTCGCGCACTGGAGCGGGTAGCTTCCAGTTGTGCCCGCATTTCGCTTTCTGCAACGTCCAGCTGAGCGAGTTTTGCTTGCAAATCAGCCTGGGAGAATCTCACCCGCTGACTGAACAATTCCACTTGGTGAGTCCACCGTTCCACATGCACCAAGCTGATCTTGTGTTCCAGGCGGGCGGTTTCCAAGGCCAACTGCTGCTGACGGACGGCTTCTTCGTGCACACGACTCCGCAGTTTGGCCAACGCAAATTCACTGCTAAGCAACGTTTTCTCGTCAGCATGCGACGCTGTCTCCAACGCATCCTGGGCAAGTCGCCGTTTGCGTTCCACCGACTCAAACGTCTCGCGTTCCAACGCCAGCGCCCGCTGGACCGAATCTACCTGCAACTCGCGCGATTGACTCCGCGCTTGTTCGGCAATCAACATACCCCGTGCATCGTCCAACTCGAGAAACGATCGCGATTGAGTCGTCGTGGCACTCACCGCCGTCACATTCTCCAACTCTTGCTGTGCTGCTTTGAGTTCTTCGCGCAGATCCTTTAAACGCGTCGCGTTGGATTTATCCTGCGTCAGCAAAATATCCATCCAGCGGAGCAACTCCAGGCGCTCTGCCAACTCGACCGGCACTTCCTGAGACTTGGCCTTCAGTTGATCCACCACCAACTGGATGCTGTGCAATTGCTGCAAGTTGTCAGACAGGCGACCAGCCGTATCTGACTCCGGCGCGGCTGGCGAATCATGGGGAGAAACCGCCGACGGCACAGAGGCAGCATCGGCTGTCACCTCGGTATGCGGATCGACCACGTCTGCATCATCGGCGAGTCCGGTGCAGCAGACACTGGCAAGTAACAAAAACGGCCATGCTCTGATAACGCCAGAGACATACAGATCACCGAAGCGATGGGAGATGTTCATGGTAGGGCATTCGCGGGAAGGCCTGGCGGGTTTGCGGGGTGGGATTGTAGGAGCAACCCGCTGGCACTCGCAAGGCAGATTTGACCGAGTGCCAGCATGCTAGCGGCCCCCACATGTCACAACGGATTCGCCAAGGAACGTCATGCCGCCGTGGCGACACCGCCGCCGGGTCCGGTTGCGTTCCCGAGTGTGTCTGAGGATACTGCGACCCGCTGTGGATGCCAGACAACCAAGCCCTGCCACATGGCGGATTCCCTTGATAGTGAAGCGACGATGCAACGATTCCATCAGACCGAAGTCCTGGCCGCGGATTTAGACGGCACGCTCGTCCCTCTCGAGAACCACGCCCGGAATATCGCGGACACCCAACTGCTGAAACAACTGCTTGCCGAATACGACATCCCCTTGGTCTTTGTCACCGGACGGCATTTTGAGGGTGCGTTATCTGCCATCGAGGACGATCAGGTCGCCCGACCAGCCTACATCATCTCGGCCCTCGGCACGATGATGCATGAGCAGACCGACACGGGTGAATTTCGTGTTGTCTCGGACTACATGCACCATCTGGACCAGGTGATTGCCAACCGTCAGGTGCAATCCTTACACGCGACCCTGGCCTCGGTCGATGGTCTGCGTTTACAAGGAGAGCATTGCCAAGGCCCTTTCAAACTTAGCTACTATGCCGATTATGATCGGCTGGAGACGCTGGGCAGCGAAGTCACCTCCATGTTGGGCGGGGACGATTCCCCCTTCACCGTCACCTTGAGTTTTGATCCCAACAGCAGAACCGCCTATCTGGACGTACTTCCTCGTGGCATGTCCAAGGCGTACGCCTTGCAATGGTGGTCGGAATACGTTGAGTGCCCTTCCGAACGCATCGTGTTCGCCGGCGACTCGGGGAACGACCGAGACGTGTTCACGGCGGGCTATCGCACCATCATTGTGGCCAACGCCAAACCGGAACTCGCGCGCCATACCTGGGAGGTTCATCGCGCTGCGGGTTGGTCGAATCGTTTACGCATGACGCAAGCTGCCGGTCCCAGCGGCGTACTGGAAGGCTGTCGTTGGTTCGATTTATTTCCACCCGCCGACAGTGAGCCAGCAGCTGAAATTGGCGCCACCCCCGTCTCGTACCAGCGCACCAGCTTTCGGGTCTGGGCGCCGAAGCGGGAACAGGTCGCAGTCGAAATCACCTCCGGCGATTCGCTTCGTCGCCAAGCTCTATGCCGTGAAGTCTCCGGCTACTTTGCAGGTGAAATCTCCGGCGTTGGCCCGGGAGACACCTATCGCTACCTGCTGGATCAACAGCTGACCCGCCCGGATCCCGCATCACGATACCAACCGCATGACGTTCACGGTGATTCACAAGTGGTGCTCCGTGACAACTTCGCCTGGCAAGACAGCGAGTGGCCAGGGATCGACAAACGCGACCTCGTGATTTACGAATTGCATATCGGGACATTCACCGCCGACGGAACGTTTCTGGCAGCCATCGAACGCATCCCTTACCTGCTAGAACTGGGGATCACTGCGGTGGAATTGCTCCCCGTCGCTCAGTCACCGGGCAAGTGGAATTGGGGTTACGACGGCGTGGGGCTGTTCGCAGTACAGCATCATTATGGCGAGCCGGACGATCTCCGCGCGTTTGTCGATGCCTGTCATCAGGCTGGCATCGCTGTCATTTTGGATGTCGTTTACAACCACCTCGGCCCCGAAGGCAACTATCTGGCGGATTTTGCTCCGTACTTCTCGCACAAGCACGGCACGCCCTGGGGCCCTGCATTGGACTATGACAGCCGCCGGGCTCAGCCAGTACGTGACTTCGTGATTGCCAATGTGCTGTCCTGGCTCTCCGAGTACCATCTCGACGGTCTACGACTGGACGCCGTTCACTTCTTGTTTGACGACCGAGAGGTCACGATTTTGGATGAGATTCGGGCGGCGGTTAGAGCTTACGAACGCGCATCTCAACGCCGCATTCATTTGATTGCCGAAGCAAACATTTACGACGAGCATTTGCTCGATCGCGGCCGCGAGAGTGAAGCGGCTTACGAAGCGATCTGGTGCGACGACATCATGCAATCGCTCTACTCGCTCTTGGTACCCGACGTCCAACTGACGCCTCGCACTTACCACGGCAGTCCTGACCTTGCCGAAGCCCTGGAGCACGGCTACCTGTACACCGCGCCACAAGCCAAACGGGTCACGCCGGCTGATCGCCAGCAATTTCATCCCCAGGGTGACAAGCATTATCTTCATTCGCTCGTGGTCGCGCTGCAAACCCATGACGCGGTCGGCAATCACCCACACGGTGCGCGGTTCCATCAACTGACCTCACCGGAAACTCAACAAGCGGCAGCGGCCCTGTTCCTGCTGTATCCCTCCATTCCATTGATGTTCATGGGAGAGGAGAACGCCACGGCTGCACGTTTCCCTTTCTTTGTCGACTTCCACGATCCCGACTTGCGCCGAGCAGTCGATCGCGGACGGGCTCGCGAATATCCGCAACACGCCTGGGAAGGAGCATGGTCGCCTTCCGACCCCGCAGCCTTTGCCAGCGCCAAGTGCGCGGATGCGGACAGCCAGGATGAAACAATGTTCGCTTGGTATCGCGACCTCTTGCGACTTCGGCGAGATTGGATTGCAGAGGGCTGGCTGCAGGCTGCGCGATTTGCCATTGCCAATGCGACTCAGCACAACGTCTTTGGTTATCGCTATCAATTGTCTCCCGAAGATCACCTGTTCGTTCTGGCTCATCTCGGTGGACCGCGTGCGACTGGGGTGCAGATTCAATTGCCGAACGATGCCACCGTATGGTTGGATTCTCTTGGCGAAGCGGCGCCCGGCGAGCAGTTGCAGATCGCCCCCAACACGTCGCGCGTGATTGTGGGCCGCGGCCATCCTGTCCTCTCACCGGGTCACTAGGCAGCCAGTAACCAGCGTCTTACCTCGGCTCATCGACCGCGCCGTCTCCGAAAACCTCGCGCTGGATGGGGCGCGCGTTAGAGGGTACCGTATATTTCCAAAGACGTACCCTAGCGGCACTCTGTCCAATCCTTTTCACCCCGACAATCATCATGACCACACCTGCACGCTCGACCGCCTGTTTCGCGACGATTCTTCTGCTTCAGACCCTTGGTCTCGCCACCCTGCCGGCCAACGATGACCTGCTGACTCCGCAGGATGTCGCCGTCATGAAATACGTCTTGTCATCCAGCATCTAACCGGACGGTCAACACATTGCCTACATTCAAGCGGTGCCACGCGATTTGCGGCAGGATAGTAACGGAGGATCGTGGACAGAATTACATGTGGCCGATGCCGACGGGAATTCACGCCCCTTCGTTACCGGCCAGGTCAACATTTCCGCGGTCGGTTGGACACCCGATGGGCGGTCCATTTCATTTCTCGCCAAACGTCACGATGACAAGTACACGTCGTTGTATCTGATTCCGATCGATGGTGGCGAGGCACGACGACTACTCTCACACAACACCTCGATCCAGGCATACGCCTTTCGTCCCGATGGGGAAAAAATCGCTTTTCTCGCCAAGCCACCAGAAGACGGCGAAAGCAAAAAGTTGCGCGAGAAAGGCTTTGATGCTGAAATCTACGAAGAGAATCTGGTCAACACGCAAGTTTGGATCACCGACGCATCGTGGTCGAGTGAGGAACAACCCGTCGCGTTGGCATTGGAAGGTTCGGCATCTGAAATCGAGTGGTCTCCTAACGGTCGCCAGCTGGCTGTCGCTTTAGCTCCCACTCCGCTGGTAGACGATTACTACATGTATCGTCGTTGGAGNATCGTNGATGCCAGCAACGGNAAGGTCCTGACGAAAATCAAGAATCCCGGGAAAATTGGTCCGCTGCGTTGGAGTCCTGATGGTAGCCGGATCGCATTCTGCTCGGGCGAAGATATTCACGATCCCTCTGAGGGTCGGCTGATGATCGCATCCACGAAAACGGGCGAGTTCTCCGAACTGATGCCCGACTATCTACCCAACGTGGTAGGCATCGAATGGAAGGATAGCCAGTCGATTCTGTTCTTAGCCGACGATGGATGTTACACGTCGTATGGCGTGGTCGGGCTCCAAGATGGCAAACCTCGATTCACAACCAAAGCGTCGGGGCCTATCTTGACTGGATTGACGGTCTCAGACGACAAGCAGACGGCCGCTTTCTCGGCCTCATTGCCCACGCACCCAGGCGAGGTGTATGTGGCCCGCGGCAAAAAACTGAACCGACTGACCAACAGTAATCCTTGGCTCGACCAGAAACGGCTCGCCAAACAAGAGGTCGTGCGTTACCAGGCGCGTGACGGCGAGACCATTGAGGGCGTGTTGATCTATCCTCTCAACTTCCAGAAAGACAAACGTTATCCGTTGATTTTGACGGTCCACGGTGGCCCGGAGTCCCAAGTGCCCAACGGTTGGGTCACCCGTTATGCCTACCCCGGTCAAGTCGCANCGGCCCGCGGATTTGCCGTCTTCTACCCCAATTATCGTGGCAGCACAGGGCGCGGCGTGTACTTCGCCAAAGCGCACCAAAGTGACTACGGAGGACGTGAATTCAATGACCTGATCGACGGCATGGATTACCTGATCGACGCCGGTCTGGTCGACAAAGCGAAAGTCGGTGTCACCGGCGGTTCTTATGGCGGCTTTGCCAGTGCCTGGTGCGCCACCTATCACACCAAACGCTTTGCGGCGAGTGTGATGTTCGTCGGGATCAGCAACCAAATCTCGAAATCGGGAACGACCGACATTCCAGATGAAATGTACCTCGTCCACGCTCGCAAACGTCTCTGGGAAGACTGGCAATTCTTCCTGACCAGGAGCCCGATTTACTATGTCGAGCAAGCCGAAACTCCGATCTTGATCCTCCACGGGAAAAACGACCCGCGTGTCCATCCCTCACAATCGCTGGAATTGTACCGCAACCTGAAAATCCTGGATAAAGCCCCCGTGCGTCTGGTGCTCTATCCCGGTGAAGGTCACGGCAATCGCAAAGCGGCCGGCCGGTTGGACTACAACCTCAGATGCCTGCGGTGGATGGAATACTATCTGCAAGGTCAAGGTGGCGATCCTCCTCCGACCAAGATCGACTACGGTCTCTCTGCGGAAGCGAAAAAGTAAGCCTCCCACCGGATCGCAGTTCGCCACCAACGGCGGCCTGACCGATTTCCACTCGTTCTCGAACGCGCCGAGCACGCGTTACAACCGCTACGTTCTACCAACGGATCGCGCCGCTGGTGCGCGCCTATCCAGGTTCTCATCGCCTCACAGCTTACGTGACGTATGGTTTCAGCAGACTCCATACATGTTTCCCTCCCTGCATGTGAGTTACGATGCAACCAACACCCCCCCACCAAGATGCCATTCCTGCTGCGCGACCGGTAACCGGTTGGTTTGAGCGCGGGATCTTTGTCGCGACCCTCATGGTCTGTGCGATTGCGCTCGCTCCCAATGTTGCCGATGTCGACCTGTGGGGACATGTCCAATACGGTCGCGATCTCCTCCGCGACGGCTTGCCGGCCACCACAACTTACTCCTTTACGGCCGAAGGCTATCGTTGGATCAACCACGAGAACTTATCCGAGATCCTGTTGGCTGTCGGTGCAGACAGCNTCGGCCCCATTGGCTTGCTNATTGCCAAGTGCTTGCTGGGCATATGCGTCATTGCTTTGATCATGCATCACGCCGCACNCCATGGTGTTGGCTTGTTCGCCAGCTGCATCGTCTCGATCATGGTGGCGGTCAACTTGACCTATCACTGGGGAGCGCGTCCCCAGCTCTTTAGCTACGTCTCCTTTGCCCTGCTGCTGGCGCTGCTGGAGTATTGCTTCCACGGCTGGTCGGGAAGCNGGCGGCTGCAACTTCCTTTTGGCCGCCAGCAAGACGGCGTCCAGCTACCTGAATATTCCTCACGGCGAATGCGGTACTTATGGCTGGCCCCGCCGCTGTTCTTCTTATGGACCAATGCTCACGGTGGCTTTGTCGCTGGCCTGTGTATCTATCTCGCTTATCTCGCGTTCCGTTCACTCGAAGCATTCAGCCTGTATGGCAAAGCGGCTCTGCCCGTGATCAGCCGCTGGCTCATGATGATGGCGGCGGCCATTCTGGCAACCTTAGTCAATCCATACGGCCCCCATCTCCATCTGTGGCTGCTCGAGTCCTTAACGGTACCGCGACCAGAAATCGTCGAATGGCACGCTCCGAATCTCACAGAATCGATCTTTGTGCCTTTCTGGCTGATGTTAGCGCTCGCGGCTCTGGCGGTCGGTTTCTCACGCAAATCTCGCGACATGACCCATCTTTTCGTCTGGGGAGTCATTCTTTGGCAATCGTTACAGCATCAAAGACATATTGCCTTCCTGACAATCGCTTTTGGTTTCTGGATGGTGGTTCACGTTGACGGTTTGTTACGACGACTGAACCTCTTTCAAACGGGATCGGAGTCGGCAGCACCGCGGATGTCCCGCCTGCTACGTGGTGCCTTGGTCTCGGCCTTTGTGGGCACCTTCCTACTGCTCAGCTACCGGCTCTACAGCCGCCTGAATGACATGCCCGTGAAGCGTGCCGAGTATCCTGTTTCGGCCTTCGAGTTCATGGCTCGCCATCAGCTCAAAGGACGACTGGTGGTCACTTACAACTGGGCACAATACGCATTGGCCGCCTTTGGCACCGAGCATCCACAATCCGACGGCATCACGGTCGCCTTCGATGGACGTTTCCGGACGTGCTACCCCCAGGAATTAGTGGACGCACACTTCGATTTCATCGCCGGCACCGGCGATGACAGCCTGCGTTACCGCAGTCCCACGTCTCCGCCATTCAACGACAGCGCCGTGCTCTCACACCTCGACCCCAACCTCGTCCTCATCAATCGCTTCCAGCCGCATTCCATCGAAGTCATGTCGCGCAATCAAGGCGAATGGACTTTGTTGTATCAGGACGCACTCGCACAACTTTGGGGTCGTCGCTCGTGCTATGACGATCCCACGTCTGCCAACTACCTACCGCCGACCGCGCGATCGATCACCGATACCGCACAAGAGGGAAGCATCACCTGGCCTGCCTTCCCTTGGAAACAACCAACCGAACGTCAGGTCGCCCACCACCCAGACTTGCCATGAACCGTTCCTTCCTATCCAACTGCCGCTTCAGCCAGCTCGTGAATGTGTTTGTCATCACGCTGCTGATACTGGCTGGCACCTTGACGCTATCCAAAAACTCCACGGACCCGGATCTGTGGGGACACGTGCGTTACGGCATGGATGCGCTGCAACATGGCCTGCCGACCGCGAACACCTATTCCTACACTGCCACAGGGCACCCCTGGATCAACCACGAAGTGCTCAGCGAATACGCCATGGCACTGGCGGTATCCCAGTGGGGACCGCGCAGCTTACTACTCGCCAAATGCCTACTGGGTCTATCCATCCTGGCGTGCATTGTGCACCGCGCGGAACGCACCGGCGTGCGTCAGGCGACCCTGTTTCTGATCACACTGGCCGTGGGCTTGAACCTGATGCACTTTTGGAGCATTCGGCCACAGATTTTTTCGTACGTCTTCTTTACCTTAATGGTGTACCTGCTCGACCGGGCCTTTCGTGGTTGGGAAGGGAGCTGGCGCTTGCCGCGTCCTGTTTCCTGGCAAGCAGGCACGGAGATGCCCGCAGTTCCATCCTGGAAGCAACTCAGCTGCTTGCTGCTTTTACCTCTGCTGTTTTTCATCTGGGCCAATACGCACGGAGCGTTCGTGGCGGGCTGGTGCTTGATGGTGGCTTATCTCGGTTGCCGGGGCATCGAACTGCTCACATGTCGGCACCGCGCGGCAATCCCGCAGGTCGCGTTCCTGGCGCTGATCGTGCTGGCCAGCGCCAGCATCACGATGCTCAATCCGTATGGCGTGCACTTGCATACCTGGCTGTTGCAATCGCTGGGCAGCCCCCGCCCGGAAATCGTGGAATGGCGCCCTCCCGAGTTATTCAGCACGATCTGGCTGCCGTTTTGGGCGTTGGCAGCAGTTGCCGTCCTGGCGATCGTAGCGCATCTTCGCAAAACCGATTTCACACACGCAGTATTGCTTGCCCTCACCCTCTGGCAAGCGATCGACCACCGTCGCCACATTCCATTCTTTGCCATCCTCTGTGGCTACTGGTTAGCGCCACAGTTGCAACGCCTGTTCAACCGCTGGCAGCATCGAGACCACGCAACCACAACCGAAACGCACCTCGCACCCGCATTCCGACCAGTGCTCCTCATGGGATTGTTGGTGTCCATCACGCTGGTCAGCAGCNGTCTGCTTGGACAACTGCGAATGATATCCGTGCGGAAAGACTGCTATCCCGTCTCCGCTTTTCAGTATATGGCTGACCGACAATTGCGTGGCAATCTGGTACTGCGTTTTAGTTGGGCACAGTATGCCATCGCCACGTTTGGAGACGAGCAAGATCCGAGCTCGACGCGAGTTGCCTTCGACGGACGCTTTCGCACCTGTTACCCACAACCCATCGTGGACATGTATTTCGATTTCGCCTTGGGTGAATTCGAATCCAATCTACGACATCGACAGACGCCAGCGGATGCGATTGACGGCGGTCGCATTCTGGAATTTCGTTCGCCAGACCTCTGCTTGATCGATCGTAATCAGGGCAACATGGTCGACGAACTCACCGCCCGTCAAAACACCTGGAGTCTGCTGTATCGGGATGAACTGGCCGAACTCTGGGGTCGCAGCGCCAAGTACGACGTTGCTGATTCACCTGACTACTTACCACCGGCACANCGCAGTATCAGCGACGAGCCGCAAACGGGGGCCGTCGCTTGGCCCGCATTCCCTGCGCATCACCGCATCCACCTTTCACGCCGAGGGCAACCTCAGCACGCGAACAACCCACCGAGAAAATCATGAGCCACTCCACCATCGATACGACTGCAAAGATGGCCGACGAAGTCCAGATTCGCGACCTCCGCATGACGGAGTCGACGATCGACCGTATGGAACAATTGGCAGATCGTATTGAACGTCTTGCCGATATGCTGGAGGAAGACTACGTCGTCCCGGCGCTACCTTATGAACTGCCTACCGGTTTCTTACTGTCGATCGTTATCCCGTGTTACAACGAAGAAGCCACACTCCGGGCCATCCTGGCACGCGTGGATGCCCTGCCCGTCAACAAACAAATCATCGTCGTCGACGACTGTAGCCAGGACGCGTCACGAGCGATCCTGCAGTCACTCGAAGAAACCACCCATCTGCAAGTGATCTACAAATCCAGAAACGAAGGCAAGGGCGCGGCCCTGCGGAGCGGTTTCGCCGCAGCAACAGGCGATGTCATCATGATCCAAGACGCCGATCTGGAATACGATCCCCGCGACCTGCTGACGCTGCTCAAGCCCATCATCGACCAGCAAGCGGATGTGGTTTATGGCTCGCGCTTCTCCGGTGAAGAGCAGCAGGACCCTTCGTGGTTGCATCGCTTTGGCAATGCCCTGCTCACGTGGGCTTCCAATCTATTTACGGGATTGCAACTCACCGACATGGAAACCTGCTACAAGGCTTTTCGTCGCGATGCCCTCCGCGGGATCGACATCAAGCAAAATCGATTTGGTTTCGAACCGGAAATCACAGCCAAGCTGGCGCGGCGCAAAGCACGCTTTGCCGAACTCCCCATTCACTACGACGGACGGGGATATGAAGAGGGTAAGAAAATCGGCGTCAAAGATGCCATCAATGCCTTCTATTGCATCGCCCGCTACGGGATCGCCGATTAATCGGCCAGGTTCTCCGAGCATCACTCCGGTAGCGGCACCT
>NZVR01000150.1 GCA_002701545.1 Blastopirellula sp.
GATCCAGCGATGGATAAACACGGGTTGACGACTCACAGTACGGTGACTTGTGCCATGAAGGTGGGCGAATGACGCCAAGGTGGGATGGTGTACGGCCGTTGTTTGCGCAATGCCCCTTATCACTCTCAACTTCGGAATGAGGCGTACCATCGGTGCAGTCATTGCAAGAGCTCCGCCACGACTGCTTTAACCGACGCGACCGGACCCGGGTGACGGGGTGTCGTCGGTGGCTGCTGGGAGAGTAGGGATATTACGGATAACGCGGATTCGTCGGATTATCCCCCTGGGCGGCGATCTTGCCGCCGTTCACGCTTGACCGACAGGGCCGGGAGAGGTGGTGTTTGGCGGTCCGCGGCAGGGTGCCGAGAGGGTTTGACCCGCGGCTGGCTGCCAGCCGCCAGAGCGTCGCTTGCTGTTCCCAGCGGCTAGCGAAGCTCAGGGTTAAGCTGAAGGTGTCTTTGCGGTTACACCCATGGCACTTATAATCACGATTTCTGCTGACAGGCGAGTATTTATGAGCGCATCGACCACAGACGAACGACTCCGGATCGGTGCTGTTTCCTATCTGAACACGAAACCGCTCGTTTACGGCCTGGAGGAACTGCTTCCCGACGCCGAGATTTCGTTTGATTTGCCGAGCCGATTGGCTTCGAAGCTGGCGGATCGGCAGCTGGATGTGGCATTGATTCCGTCGATTGAGTTTTTCAATGACCCGAATTATTCGATCGTGTCCGATGCCTGCATTGGCTGTCGAGGTCCGGTTTTGAGCGTCAAGCTGTTGAGCCGAGTCCCCTTTGCCAGCATCCGGTCGGTGGCGCTTGATGAGGGGTCGCGTACGAGCATTGCCCTGTCGCGGATTTTGCTACACGAGCGGTTTGGGCTGCAGCCTGAGCGTCAGCCTCTGGCGATTGGCTCCGACCCGCTAGCCACTTCGACCGACGCGGTTTTGTTAATTGGAGATCGAGCGATCCATCCGCCCGAGGAACACTTCCCGTTCGTCTGGGACTTGGGCGATGAATGGTGCAAGTGGTCGGAGTTGTCGTTCGTCTTTGCTATGTGGGTGGCACGGCCCGGTGTGAACCTGCGTGGCGTCGACGTGGCACTCAGTGAGGCGCGGGATCGCGGTGTGGCTCATCTGGAGGAGATTGCCCGCGACGAGGCAGCGGCCGTACAGCTGTCACCGGAAGCGTGTCTGTCGTACCTACGCGATAACCTTTACTTTTTCCTGGGACTCCGAGAGCAACGTGGGCTGGGACTCTACTACGAGCACGCCGCGAAACTCGGTTTGGCTCGGCAGGGATTGGATTTGAGATTTGATGATTGCACCGCAACTTGAAAAAGCGCTGGCCGGCGAACGGCTCACTCCCGAAGACGGATTGGCTTTGTTGCAATCCGGTGATCTAGCCTCCATCGGGCGGGCGGCGGATGCCGTTACGCAAAGGCTGCACCCCGAGTCGTACCGAACCTACAACATCGATCGGAATATTAACTACACCAATATCTGCACGGCGGTCTGTCATTTTTGCGCGTTTTATCGCAAACCCAACAGCCCGGAAGGCTGGGTGTTGCCCCGCGAGGAGCTGCTGGACAAGATCGCAGAAACCGAAAAACTTGGCGGGGATCAGATCCTGTTGCAAGGCGGCCTCCACCCGGAATTCGGCATCGAGTGGTACGAGCAGATGCTGGGAGATATGAAATCCCGCTTTCCCAACGTCAACGTGCATGGGTTCAGCCCTCCTGAACTGCATCACTTTACGAAAGTCTTCAAGATGCCGTTGCGCGAGGTGTTAACGCGGCTCCGCGATGCCGGCTTGGGGAGCATCCCCGGCGGTGGGGCGGAGATCCTGGTCGACCGGGTGCGACGGGAACTGACGCGGGGCAAAGTGATGACCGACGACTGGTTGAACGTCATGCGCGTCTGGCACGAATTGGGCGGCGTGAGTACCGCGACCATGATGTTCGGGCATGTCGAAACCCTGGAAGAGCGCATCGAACATCTGGAACGCGTGAGGCAACTGCAAGATGAAACTGGCGGATTCACCGCGTTCATTTGCTGGACCTTTCAGCCCGACCATACCGACATGTCGGATGTGAAACCGAGCGGGTCGTTTGATTATCTGAAAACGCAAGCGGTGTCGCGCCTGTACCTAGATAATATCCCGAATATCCAGTCCAGTTGGGTCACTCAGGGACAACGGATGGGCCAGCTGGCTCTGTTGTTCGGCGCCAACGACATGGGTAGTCTCATGATCGAGGAAAATGTGGTTGCCGAAGCCGGAACCGTGCATTACCTGACATTGCAACAGATCCGGGAATCGATCGAAGAACTTGGCTACACCGCCCGGCAACGCAATGTGCGGTATGAACTGATGGACGAAGAACACGAACGGCGGGCAGTGGCAGCAAACGCCGAGAGGGATCAAGCGGCCAAAGGATCGCTGGTACAACTGGCAAGCTGAATCCGCAGTCAGTATGTGTCGGGGCTCGGCAACTTGGCGAGCTCGGTTGCCTGTCATGAACTCAAATCAGGTGCGCGATGATGTCACACGGCTCTCCAACACAACATGGTCCCCAGATGTCAGCGCTGCAATACGTGTCGGGATTTGTCGGAATCCTGGTGGGCGCTGCGGTGGGCTGCGGGGTCGTGACGCTGCTCTTCCGTTGGGGATTCTACGGAGTCATGCTGGTCGGCTTGTGCACCGGGTGGGGATCTTCGCTATTCTCGCAAAGCTCGTCCAAACTGTTGGGCATCGCGTGTGTGCTGGTCGCTCTGCCCGCGACGATTGGGATCAGCTGGTATTGCAGTCCGTTTGTGGTGGACGATTCGCTGGTCTTCTACCTGCAGCACCTGCATCAACTGAAGCCGATTCAGCTAGTAATGATCGGGTTGGGGACCCTGATGGCTTACTATGTAGGTAAAGGTCGCGGTTGAACGCCTGCCTGCAGGCTGATCTATCGTCAGCCGGGATTGCTGGATACGCTATAACGCCAACGCCGAACACCGTAGACTTGGTGGGCGACCACCCCAGCTGCAAAATGTGTTGGTTGCCCGGCAGATACGGACGTCGGCGGAACATGCGAAAACGAGTGGAGCGCAGCCAGGATAGCATCGCCGCGGCAAACGCAGCGCGTGCTTAGAAGGTAGGTAAGTGAGATGACCGACGAGATAGCGTACTTTCAGGGAACTCTGGTCGCCGCGAGCGATCTGTCGGTTTCGGTACGTGATCAGGGCTTCGTTTTGGGGGTGACCGTCAGCGAGCGATTGCGGACGTTTGGAGGCAAGCTGTTTCGGTTGGTCGAACATCTGCGGCGACTGAGCCAATCACTGGAAATCATCGGTTTGGCCGAAGCCGTCGCCCTGCCGGATTTGGCGATCATCACGGAACAACTCGTCACACACAATTTACGTTTGCTTGATCCGGCAGACGACTTGGGTGTCTGTATGTTTGTGACCCCCGGTGACGGCGGACTCGATGACGAGGGGAATCCCAGCAGTACCGTCTGTGTCTACACCTATCCGCTGCCTTTCAGAACGTGGGTTGATGAGTACACGCATGGTAGTCAGGTGGTCGTCTCGGGGGTGCAGCAGGTGCCGACGAACTGTTGGCCGGCGGAACTGAAATGTCGCAGTCGGATGCACTACTACTTGGCGGATCGTGAAGCAGCCCGGCAAATCCCCGGCGCACGCGCCATCCTGCTGGACGACGAGGGGCACGTGTCCGAGGCATCCACGGCGAACGTCTTGCTGTATCGTGAAGGCGAAGGGCTGATTTCTCCCTGCCTGCATAAGATCCTTCCCGGCATCAGTCTGGCGACCGTCCAGGAACTTGCCGCAGAACAGAAGATCGATTTTGTGAATCGGGACGTGCAGCCAAACGAACTGCAGACCGCGGACGAAGTGCTGCTGTGTAGTACCTCCCCCTGCGTGTGGTCGGTGACGCACGTCGGGGAGACGCCCGTGGGCGATGGATTGCCCGGTCCGGTGGCCCGGCAGTTACTCCAGGCCTGGAGCGAGCGGGTGGGCATCGATATACCGGGGCAGGCACGCGCATTTGCCGCACGCTAACCGACCCACGGCTGCTAGCCGATCTGTATGGCGCGGAAGTCGGGGGTGGTCGAAATCGGTCTCGGTCTCCTGCCGTCGATCGATTAAGATGATGGCAACGACAGGTGGCATGCTAGCAGTGTGTTGCCCGGAGAGTCACGCCTCTCCGTATTCACAGTTTTGCCAAGGACGGCAGCGATGCAGTTTTTTTTCTCTGTGGGAGAACCGAGCGGCGATCAGCATGCCGCGAAACTGATGGCCGAGTTGCGTCGTCAGGTACCACAAGCCAGGTTCACGGGGCTGGGTGGCCCACAAATGGAACAGGCGGGGTTTCAGTGCCTGTTCCCGTTGACCGATTTGGCGGTGATGGGTGTGTTGCCGGTTATCCCGTTGCTGTTCAAATTCTACCGCGTGTTGAAGATGGCGGAGCGGCATTTTGCCGAGGACCCTCCGGATGTCGTGGTGTTGATTGATTTTCCAGGGTTCAACTGGTGGGTGGCGCGCAAAGCCAAAGCGGCTGGCATTCCGGTGATTTACTACATGCCGCCCCAACTGTGGGCCTGGGCCCCCTGGCGGATCAAGAAGGTCCGCAAGTTGATTGACCATATCTTGTGCCCCTTGTCGTTCGAAGAATCGTGGTACTCGGCGCGCGGTGTTTCCGCTGAGTGCGTGGGGCATCCTTTTTTTGATGAAGTGGCCGAGCACGCATTGGATGAAGCGTTCTTGGCGGAACAGCGCGATGCTGCGAGCCGGGTGGTCGGATTACTGCCGGGATCACGGACTCACGAAGTGATCAACAATTGGCCGCGCATGTTGCACTGTGTCGACCGTCTGGCCGCAGAGTTCCCCGATGTCCAGTTTCTGGCTGCCTGCTACAGTGAGCGGCATCGTGAGCGTTGCGAAACGATGTTGCAGGCCTATGAAGCGCAGCATCAGACCAGCTTGCCAATTCAGTTGCATGTCGGAAAAACGCCGGAAATCATCGAAATCGCCAAGTGTTGTTTGATGGTCTCCGGCTCGGTCAGTTTGGAGTTGCTGGGACGAGCGACTCCGGGAGTCGTCATGTATTTCCTGACGCCCGTGTTTGCCGCCGTAGGTCGGGTGTTGGTGACCTGCAAATATGCGTCGTTGCCCAACCTGATTGCCGACCGCATGTTGATGCCCGAGTTCTTCCCGCGCGGCCGTCAAATGGAGGAAGTCGACAAGGCAGGCGAGCGGTTAGCCACGTGGTTGCGGGATGACGCGGCCTTGGCCCAAGTGACTGCCGAAATGCAGCAGCTGCGAAGCGATGTGGCCAACACTGGCGGCGTGGAACGAGCGGCAGCAGCGATACTCGAACAACTGGCGAAACGGGTGCCTCAGCAACGAGCCGCTTAAAGCAACGAGCCGCTTAAGCCAGGGCAACGTGAGTGACCGCACATCGGGACGAGACACGTCCTGGCATGATGTCGATAGCCAACCGAGGTCCGTGCGGTCGTGTCACTCGCTACCGCATCGCAGTGGATACGTCTTGCTGCGCGGTGTCGCTGCCCTGCGCGGTGTCGCTGGTTTGGGAGGGACCGGCCAATTCCAAGGCGTCGACCACATTGGCCTCTTTTAATAAATCCGGCAGGACAATCGGATCGTCACTACCGGCGGGATAGACCGCCAGCATAGGAATGGAATCCTTGCCGAGTTCGTTCAGTTTGGCTTTGATCGTGGCCGAGTGATCAGTCCAATCGGCGAGTAGGGTGACCACGTCGTTTTCCTCGACGACCCCCAACACTTTGGGCGTTTCAATGGCAAAGCGGGAATTGGCCTGGCAGGTCAAACACCAGTCGGCGGTGAAGTCGATCATGACGGTCTTGCCCTCGGCCCGCGCCGCGGCCAACGCATCGGGAGAATACGGTTTCCAGGGCAAGAGTTTCTCGTGTGGGGTCAGGTAATGGAAGGCAAAATAGCCCAGCACGCTGGCTATCGCCACGCCGGTGATCCAAGTCATTGCCTTGCGCGGAAACGACGCCGTGAACGGCGTGCGACCAATCCACCAGCACGCCAGCCAAATCGCGACCAGCAGTGCTAGGGTGGCCACGAAGTAGCCGCCGTTGATCGTAGTGAACAGATAGACGACCGTGCCCAACAGGACAAACGCCATCGCCTGCTTGAATGTCTCCATCCAGGCACCCGGTCGGGGCAGCAGTTTGACGAGGCTGGGGGCGAGGCCGACGACCAGATAGGGCGACGCCATTCCCAATCCGACCCAACCAAAAATGACATAGGTCACATACGCTGGTTGACTCAAGGTATAGCCAAAGACGGGGCCAAGAAACGGACCACTGCACGGAGTGGCTAGAATCGTGGTGAAGATGCCCTTGAAGAAAGCGCCCGCGTAGCCCTCTTTTTCCTGCAATTTGTTCGCTTGGCCGGTGCCGGCAAAACCGGGGATGGGGATCTCCCAAGTGCCGAGGAAACTGAGCGCCATTGCGAAGACCACCGCAATCATGGTCACTTTGAACCACGTGTACGTGAATTGCTCGCCCCAGCCCATGTTGAGAAACGCAGACAGCGTGGCCAACACCAGGAACACGGAAATCAAACCGATCGCATACCATAAGTTCAGGGCGAAGATACGACCGCGGCTTTCTCCTCCCTGCTCGGCAAACGACATGAGCTTCAAGCCAATCACCGGCAGCACGCAAGGCATGAGGTTCAAGATGAGCCCGCCGAGCAAGCTGAATCCAATGACGCTTAACAGCGAGAGGTTCTGGTCCATCTGGGCGAACGATAGCTTGCTGGCCTGTTTGGCTTCCCGATAACTTGACTTGCCAAAAGTCAGTGCGACAGTCGAGGTCTCCGTTGGGGGGCCGACCTGCACGGTCGCGGTGAAGCTGGCTCCTGCGGGGCGATCGCATTTGCTGTCGGTGCAGGTTTGATAACCCATCATACCACCCAGAGTATACTCACCCTCCGCGGCATCTTTGGGAACGCGGACTTCGACCGTCCAAGTGACCGGCTGTTCGTGGTACAACACCTTGTGACCCGAAGTGTCGGTGCCTTGCTCGGTAGCCGCCGAAGTGGTGGCGCGTGTGAAAGACCAGGAGTTGGTCTTGGTCATCGCGATCAGGGTTTTGGAATAGGCGTCGCTCGGTTGGTCATCGTAATCATAGATGTGATAGGGAGTGTCAGGCGTTGCCGTGATCTCAATCCGGATGGTGTCGCCAGGCTGCACCGTACTCGGGGTGACCAGCCCGACCAATTCGACATGGGCTGCGGGGTCACGATAGGGTCCGGCGGTTGGTTCCTCGGCCACCCCCTCGTAACCAACCTCGACGACCAACGGACCGAGAGGAATGCATTTCCCGAAGCCACCTTCCTGGTCTTCACAGGCCTGACCTTCAAAGGTGGGTTGGATCGTGAGCTTGGTCGGATCCGCACCGGGTAAGATCTCGAACGGGGCGGTGAAGATTACGGTGCCGGTGAACTCTTCACTCGGGACAGGAAAGATGTCGGCCGGCTTGATGTGAGGGTCCTTGTTGGGCGTGAATTCGCCGGTCAGCCGGATGTTACTGGAGTCGGGCAAGGTGAGCGTCGATTTCACCGGGCCGCCCGGTTTCTGAGTCAACGAGTAAATGTGCCAATGCTCAGCAATGTCGGCCTGGATCGACAGACGCCCCTGTTTGCCATTCGCCGAGACCACATAGCTTCCTGAAAAGGTGACCGGGTCGTCCTGATTGCCACCGGGCAGGTCAAACCCGCCGCCGACGTCAAACTGTTGTGGGAGGGTGAGCTGCAAGTCATCGTCTGCCCCGGTGGTAAAGGCCATCAGGCCGACCGCTAGGAAGCAGATTGTTGTCACCAAATTGCGGAATCGCATCGGAACCCTCATGTATCGTTCTAAAGCTAGGCGTAGCAGGCTGTTAATTGTACGAACACCGGTTCCCTGAGGTCAACGGCGCATGCACTGGCGGATACCCTCTGCCACCGAGTCCGCACAGGGCGGGGTTGTCCACTCAAGGTCTCAGGTCGACTTGCAAGACTTCTTTTCCGGAGGTCGGTGAGATGCCCGTCAGTTTCTTGATCTTCCCTTCGGCAGGTTCGCCGATGATCAGCGTATGGGGCGCGTCGGCAAAGACTTTGGGCCGAAACGTGTTGCTGCCGACACGCAGCGTATAGACGATCTCCCCAGTGGCTTCATTGATCACTTGAACGACAGGCCGTTGCATGCCGGCCACCTCGATCGTCGGCAGGTGGGCGGTTGCCTGTCGTCCGTAATTGTCTTCCAGGGCAATCGTCTTGGGCCACCCAGGGAATTGGTCACCCGGTTGCGGGTTGGAAACGTCGACTAACAGACGCCAGCATTCGATCGTGATTTCACGCTTCTGTTTGTCGAACCGCACGATCCCGTAGCCACTGGCTTTGTCATGTCCGAGTGTCTCGGGCGACGTGTTGCGGTTTTGCTTTTCGGGATTGCCGATGGCATAGACCGTGACGTAGTTCCCTAAGCCGTCACGATATTCCCCTGTGTTCGGTAGGCCGGGAGCGGGGCGATTGCGTACCGGCCGTCCTTCGTTGTCCGGAATCCATGAGCGGGGATAACCGGCGGAGATCGATGGAACGCAAAAGGAGTAGCCTGCGTCGTTCCAAGTAGTCACGCCGTGGTGGACGATGCTGGGGAGGTGCTGGTCACCGGCGTAGTGAAACGCGAATCCTCGCCGCATCGACTCGACGGCCTTGTTGCGCCCGGTTTGCGGCCAGCCATTGGAATCCAGGTCAGCGATTAAGTATTGCTTGTTCGCTCCGTGGTAATTGGCCAGATTGCAAAAGATGGTTTGCGACAAGACGACTTTGAAGTCGGTTTGCTTCCAGTCCGCAGCCCAGGCATCGAGGAATTTGAGTTGGCGTTGCCCCAGCAGGACCGTGCCGGGGACATCAATCGATTTCGGATCCCACGTTTTTTCGTCGACGTCTTCGCGACGGATGTGGTCCGCCCGCCCCGGCTTGTTGGGGAGCGCCGTGGCGGGGCCTGTTTTGAATTTGCGGTCCTCGATCATGGCGAAACTAATGCGACCATAGTTCATGTCGCCGTAGTAAACCGTGATTCCTTGTTGCACCGGAGTGGCGTCGTACGGATCGGGCATGTGGGCGGTTTGTGTGCGTTGGACGGCATTCACCCAGGTTGCATGCATGCCATAGCCGCCGTCATCGAAGCCACCCCGTTGTTTTGACGCGCGGCCGCCAGCGCCCCAGATATTGCCCTGATACACGTCATGGTCGTCGGGAAAGAAAAGGCTGGGGCGGTCCTTCAAGAGGTCCTTCCAGGCCCATCCCAGGAGATACCACTTGCGCAGGTAATCCAACGCGACGGTTTCGACCGGAGTGCTCCACGTGCGTTGAATGCCATAGCCACCGACGCTTTCGTACAGTTGATCGCCACTGAAAAACAGCACGTCGGGATTGTGTTTGGTCACGTTGGTGATCAAGGTCGTATCGGGAAAGATGTAGTCGGTGTTGCCGGTGAATCCCGCCACGACGATCGTGCGCTGATCAACAGGGTCCTTGCGGATCGTACCTTTCCAGCGCTGTGGGAGTCCGGCGATTTGGACCTCGTAGGGGGTGTCCTGCGTTGCGTCCCAATCGGTGACACGGAAGGTCGCGGTGCGAGACAGCGGGTCGACCGTGGCGTGTGTCGATTTCCCCTGATATCGCAACACCACCTGCTTGGGGCCCGATTTGCCTAACGGTGCCAGTTGGGCATTCAGTTTCAGGACGCCTTTGCTCAAGGTGTATTGGGTCCACAGGATCGGACCCCAGGCACGTTCGGGGTGGGCCGCGACACGATCGCCGGCTAAACGCCAATCGCGAAACCAAAATCGGACGTTGCCACCTCGAGCGGTCGCATTGCCGCGACGTCCCGGTTTGCCAGTCGCCTCGCGATGACACACCAGTGCCACGTGGCCCGTGGTGCGCTGTTTCGTGAGCGTCGTCTCGAACGTGTGTCGCTGCCGATCCCGGGTGGTGATGGTCAAGGTGGCCTGTTGGTCGACCACCGACAGTGCCAATTGGCTGACGTCGTCAACGGGAATCTTGGTTTCGAATGGTTGCTGCCCGATAAACGGGGTGCCATTCAGCCGGATCCCGACGTCCACGCCGCGTCCAAAGAGCGCCGCGTTGCGATAGTCGGGCAACGTACCGCGAATGCCAATACGCATACCGACCCAACCTGCTTCTTTTGCGGCGCGTTTCCCGTCCAAGGCTCCGATCCGGACTTGCGTCTCGAAACCCTTGCCGTCGGAGGCCACGTCATGCGTGGTCAAGAAGACGAGTCGGTTGGCACCACTGACGAAACATTCCAGGCGATCGTTGGCAAGCCGCCAATCCTGCAGTGGGCCAGCCCAGTATTGGGGGCCAACCCAGGGCCGATTCAGACCAGCCCAGTCGCTGGAAAACTCGGCCCCTCCTGCGGACAGTGGCAAGCACAGCAGGAGAACGGGCAGGTAAGCTTGGGACGCTGTCAATCGCATCATGACTCCAGACAGAGTGAAGGGAGGAAGGAGGCCCAACGGGTGACTGTTCACCGGACGTGGCAAAGGCTGCGTTTCGGGTGAGACGCAGCGTGGATTCGTGATAAGTAAATCAAGGGGACAGGGTCGAGAGGGTGGAGTTCGCTGCGGAGCATAACATCTCGGCTTGCTCCGATGTGGTCGCTTCCGCAATGAGCCGGACGATCGGTTCCGTGTTGCTGGCTCGCACCAGCAGCCAGCGGTCAGGCCAAGTCAAACGCAAGCCGTCGAGTCGACTCGATTCGGCGTCAGGGAACTGCGTTTCCAGTGCATCGTAGGCCGCTGCCAGTTGCTCGCGAGCCAGCGGCGTGGTGGTCTTGTGAATGGCAAACGAAGGTAAGCTGTCGGCGAGGGCACTCACGGGTAGGTTGCGGCTGGCCATGGAGTCGAGGATCAAGGCCATTCCAACAAAACTGTCGCGGACGTAGCCGACGCGAGGGTCGATGGGACCTCCGTTACCCTCCCCGCCAAAGACCGCCGCGTGGGATTGCATCAGGGCGACGACATTGGCCTCGCCCACTGCCGAGCGAAGGAACGTCGAACCGTGAGCCAGGGTGATGGCTTCGGACATCAGGCTGGTGGCGCAATTGGCCACGACAACGCCTTGAANCGAACGCAAAACATGATCCAGACAAAGTGCCAGCGAATATTCTTCGCCAAGATACCGGCCCTGCGCGTCGATCACTGCCAGTCGATCGGCGTCCGGGTCCTGACAAAAGCAGACATCGACATCCAACGCTTGCACGCGGTCGCTGACGCTGGCGAGATTGGCGGCCGTGGGTTCCGGTGTGTGTTCAAAAGCACCATCGGGGGTGTCGCCCAGGCAGGTGACGTTGCAACCGAGTGCTTGCAGCAAGTGGCGACCGAGCAGGCTGCCGGCTCCGTGATTGGAGTCGAGTAGCACTCGGAACTTGCGTTCACGGATGCGGTCGATGTCCACCTGAGCCAGGATCGCTTCGGCATGGTCGCTGAGCGTGTCGTGGCAAACCGTCGTCTGGCCGATTTCGGCGTGTGGTTGCCAAGCCGGGGACTGCGCGTGATAGCCGGCGATGACTTGCTTTCCCGTCTCGGCGTCGATGACTTTGCCGTCGGCGTCGAACAATTTAATGCCGTTGTAGGGAGCGGGGTTGTGGCTGGCAGAGATCTGGATACCACCGGCCGCTTGCTGTTGCCGGACGAGCCGACCGGTGGTGGGCGTGGCAGCCACATCGGCATCGATGACATCTCGGCCGACTGCGTTTAAGGCGCCGCGAATCACGTCGCATAGCATCCGGCCGGATGCGCGACCATCGCGGGACACGACAATCGCACCGGGCTCCAACTGACCGGCATAGGCCGTCACAAAGCGGATGGCGACGTCGGGGGTTAAGGTCTCGCCGACAATCCCCCGTAACCCGGATACGCTGATGATCAGGTCACTCACAATGGCGTCTCCCTGCCGTGTTGAATTACCATAACGCCTCNCCGCTGCCGTGATAGCGACGGCTGTGGCGGGCTGCCATGGGGTGGGTGGTTAAGGGTAGAGTAGATGTTTGATCCAGCTGTCGTGTTGCTGCTCATAGATCCAGCGGACATGCAGTCGCGCATCACGACCTTCCCAAAATTCGAGCCGCTGAGGGGCGACGCGATACCCGTGCCAGTGCGGCGGTCGGGGGACCGGTTGATCGGCGAATTTCGTTTCGTAACTTTGGATGCGTTGCTCCAGCGTCTCACGGTCCGCCAGAACCTCGGATTGGTCCGAAGCCCAGGCACCAATCTGACTCAGGCGTGGTCGAGTGGCCCAATACGCGTCGCTGGTTTCGTCGTCGATCTTGCTGACCGTCCCTTCGACGCGTACCTGTTCGTCGAAGACGTACCAATACCAGCCGAGGGCGACGTGTGTTTGCTCAGCCATCTGCCGGGCTTTGCGACTGTGCGAATTGGTATAAAAGACAAAGCCCCGTTCGTCGATGCCACGCAGCAGCACGATCCGCGAAGACGGGTGACCTGCTGCGTCGACGGTGGACAGCGTCATGGCACTCGGTTCCTTCATGTCCGTCTGCTGGACATCGGCGAACCGTCGCGAAAAGCGGTCCATCGCTTCGGTGTATAAGGGATGAGCTGGCATGCAGAGACGTCCTTGATTGCGGTGAGCTCAGCCAGCCGGCATGCGGTGACAGCATGTCGGCAGACGAGTTGATCCGGGGCGCACCCTGCGCCGCCTGGGAATCCTCGTTGGTCAGATTCGCCCACCAGGCAAGCGTGACCAACGGGAACTATTTGATCAACTTCGGGTGAGAGTGACAACCGGCGGTGACTGTCGGGGGCAGGCTGGAAATGGCGTCGCGCCGCTCCGAGACGAAGGGACACGCGGCGAGTGATCAGGGGACACGCAGATCGATCCGTCGGTGCATCAGACTGCGCGACGACGCCAGGCGTCCGTCGTGTGAGGTCAGCACAATGCAGTTTTGGGTGTCCTGGGCATCAAATACCGTCTCGTAGCCGGTCGTGTGAGTGAGTTCCGCGGTGACAACGCACTCGGCGTGTTGCTGCACAATGACACGCCTGACGTATTCCGTGTAGCAGCCCGCAATACTATTGACTGTGCCTTTGCTGACGGCATCCACGCGCGCAGGGACCAAGCCAAAGACGTACCCGTCATCACATTGCTCGATCACTTGACCATAGAAGACGTTGCCCGTGCCGTAACAGGCGACGGCTACCTGACACGAGTTCACGTGGCCGCCCACGACCTGATTTGCATTCGCCGATTGATCGCGTGTTGCGCGATCCCAGGCGAAATTGAAGGCAATGCAGCCGTTGGTCTCGTGCTGGCCAGGACCCGAGACATGGCAGTTGGTGAACAGGTTGTAGTAGGGGGAACGCGTGTCGCCCGGGCCATAAAACCCAGACGTCTTGTGCTTGCGGAGATGCATGAACGTGTGGTCGAAGCGACTGTAGCTCATGCCCCGTAAATCGACACCCCAGGCACCCTCGGTCATGATTTCCAAATTGACTCGGGAGACGTTAAACGCGCAGTTGGCTTGCGGGGTCGCGGACCGCAAGCAGCCGGAATCCGGTGGGCCGACGTATTTCAAAACCGTCAGCAAACCATCTCCGTAAAAATGTGTCCCTTGGTAAATCCGCAGCGGACGACTGATCACGTAAGTGCCCGAGGGCAGGTAGACCGTGCCTCCTTGCCGACACGCATCGAGTGCGCGCTGAATGCCCTTCGAGGCGTCGGTGCCATCGCCGGTGACGCCGTACCAACGCACGTTCACTGGTCGCTGCTCAGCACGATGCCAACGCCCCGATGCATTGTGCCCTTGGACCACGATGCCATCGTCACCCGGTAGCGTGGAACCGGCAACCCAGTGAAAGACGCCGCCGCCGCCGTCACCGGGCCGGGTATGTCCGGCGACCAGGACGGCTCCACCGGAATCGGGCATCACGTCCTTCAATTCGTCGATCGAGGTAACAGAAAAAACGTGTTCCATGGCAAGTATCTGCGCGGGGAATGGGACAGGGGAAACGAGTACCCAGGAGCTGTTCCAGGTAACCGACGGAGTTTAACTTGCCCAGATCGGCTTTGCGAATCGGCGTCCAGATGGCACGGCGTGATGGTCGTTGGAACCGGCGCGAAACGCCCCGAGCCGCGGGTGCCGGACAAGATGTTTCTTCGCCCCGAGCCGCGCGCAGCCACAAACCGGGCCGTGCGCGGATCCACGCGCGGTACCTGCGTCCGGAGAAACGAACGTGGTAAAGATAAACGAATATTGATATGCTAAAGGACAAGTGGGAGAGCGGAAACGCCGCCATGAGGCAGGAAACCATATGCACGTGGGGAGCACGGTTGATCCCCCTGTAAAGAGGAGCAAGGAGTGTCGTCTTGTTGAGCAATCTCGTGATGCTGCGCACGGGTACCGGCTGGTTCCGGCAAGGGAACGCGTTGGGGCTGTTGGTCTTGTTCTGGGGCATGTCCATGGCCTCCGCGGAAGCGGAGACTCCGCTGTTGGAGTCTGAGGTATTGCCAATCCTGACCAAGCATTGCATGGGTTGCCATGGTGGCTTGAACCAAGAAGGTGGACTGGACTTGCGTACCGTCCCCGCGATGCTGACCGGCGGTGAGTCGGGAACGGCGATCGTGGCAGGTGATGCGGCCAAAAGCGAGTTGTGGCAGCGCATCGCGACGGACGAAATGCCGGCCGGCGAGGAACGCCAGAAACTATCGTCCGCCGAAAAGGCGGTCATCCGGGATTGGATTGACGCCGGTTTGCCGACCGTCTCCCAGCAACAGCAGAATGTCGACCCGTTGTTGCCCCCGGATCGTAAGCACGCGCCGCAGGAAGTCGCGCAGGCGATTGACCAGCACATCGGCAACTTCCTGAGCAAAGCCAAGTTGCCACGGGCGGCGGTAACCGGCGATGCGGAATTCCTGCGACGTCTCTATCTCAATCTCCATGGGCGCATTCCCACTGCGGAACAAGCACAAGCGTTTCTTGATAGTCAGGACGCGGACAAACGTTCTCGGTTGATCGACGAGCTGTTGGCGAAGCCGGAGTTCGGTGAACAGATGGGACGGACGTGGCGTGACTGGGTCTGCCCTCCGGAGTTGCCGTCGGATCAAAACAGCGGACGTCAGCCGCACGCACAGGTGCGCGATTTGGGGAAATGGTTTGCCGGTAAATTTCATGAGAACGTCACCTGGGATCAGATCACACGTGAAATTCTGACCGGCCACGGCGAGATTAAAAACAACCGGCAACTGATCTTTTTTGGCCTCAGTGGCATCGATGGCAGAGCGACCGCGGACGGATCGGCTCGCGCCGTGGCGTCGTTGTTCATGGGCGTGCAGTTGCAGTGTGCGCGTTGCCACGACGATCCGTATCGCGATTGGGCACAGCGAGATCATTGGGCGTTGGCCGCGTTTTTTGGACGCTCGCAGGGTGACTTTGGCAAAATTGAAATCGGCAAAGGGCCGAGTCCCAAGCCGGGAGAAATTCGCATTCCCAACTCGGCGTTTAAGAACGTGGGTGACAACGTACCGATCGCGTTCCTGCTGGACGCTGACAGCAAGGTGAAAACCGACGGGGATCTGCGGGAGGCCTTTGTCGATTGGCTGACCGACCAACAGAACCCGTTTTTCGCGCGCGCGATGGTGAACCGCATGTGGTTCTACCTGTTTGCCCGCGGCATCGTGAACCCGATTGACGACATGCGGGCACTCAATCCGCCTTCGCATCCGGGGCTATTGCAGTTGTTGGAGGGCGAATTCAGAGCATCCGGTTACGACGTCAAGCATCTCGTGCGGTGTATCTGCAATTCGCAGACCTACCAGCAGACCAGTCGTGTGCAAGGCGGCGTGGACGGTCCTGCACGCTCGGCGCGGACCACCGCCTTCGGGCGCATGCCGCTGCGATTGATGACCGCCGATATGTTGCGCGATTCGCTGATGCTGGCCTACGGCGCGGAAGAGTTTGATATTCGTACCGGTCCGAAAGATAACACGACCGGCGAAAG
>NZVR01000151.1 GCA_002701545.1 Blastopirellula sp.
CTTCGAGCGAAATGCCACGGACCGAATACGGGATGCCGAATTTGGGTTTATCCGCCGTGAGGGGACTGTAACGCGACCCGAGATAGCCGGGTCCGACAAACGATTCGTCAATCGAGACGTAGGTTGGCAGATCCTCACGAGACGGGTAGGCATGACTGACAACACTGCCGTATTCCGGATAACTGACCGTTTGCGACGATTTATTACCGGTCAGCAGGTACTTCTTGGCCAATCCGTGATCGGCCACATTGTGAGTGATACCGCGGATCACAGCGAACTTGTCGGTGCGCTGGGCCAGTTGTGGCAAGTGTTCACAGAGGTGCAAGCCGGGCACGCGTGTGGCGATTGGTTGAAAGTCGCCGCGGATCTCAGCTGGGGCCTGGGGCTTGAGGTCGAACGTGTCCTGGTGGGACGGTGCGCCTTCGAGAAAGATGAAAATCGCGGACCGCTTGGCGTTGGGCTTCGGTTCCGCAGCGCGTAGACGCAGGAGGTCGGCAAGGGTCAGCGCACTGCCCAACGCACCGACGTGCAGCAGCTGACGCCGCGTCACCGCACGGCAGGAGTTCATCGGCGCGTTCGTTGGTGATCCGTGAAGCATGATCGGTTGGCTCCTCGCTTGCCACCTTAGTGGTTGAGTAAAAACTCTTTGGTGTTCATCATGGCCCACAGCAAATCCGTAATGCCTTCGGCCATGGTGTTGGATTGTTGCAAATGCTGCAAAGCNCGNTNGCGTTCAGCTNGATNGGGGTGACGGCTGACGGTCCGTAACCAAACTTGGTCGATCAAGGAATTGGTATTCAAAGGTTGCGATGCTTCTTGTGCGTCTTCGATATCAATGATCCAACCGCTGTCGGCGATGCGCATACGAACGAGCGGGTCGTTTTGTGTGAAGATGGCTTGTAACAGCGTGGGTTCGTTGACACGTTCACAGTCGCAGTTGATCGAGCGGTCGGGCTTGCCAAACACTTTCATGGCATGGGTGCCGGCCATCCGCATCGACAGGTGGCCGATGGCTCTGCGTTTGAGATTACTGCGAACGTCGCGTTGTTTGTCGTCGGCGGCGGTAGCTTGTTTCATCGCATCGTAAAGTATCTCCGCGGGGATGCGACGGGGTACAGCCCGGCTAAAATTCCGGCGATCATTTCGATTGGTGGCGTTAGGTTTCCAGCTGCGTTGATATGTTTCGCTGGTGGCGATCTGACGGTGGAGCCATTTCATGTCGTATCCATTGGCGACGAATCCGTCGGCGAGCCAGTCGAGCAGTTGCGGGTTACTGGGAGGGTTGGCGGGTGTGAATTGGTCCGGCGGCTCGACAATACCGACGTGGAAGTAGCCGGCCCAGACGCGATTCACAAAGGCGCGAGCGAACCAGGGGTTATCGGGAGCACGCATCCAATCGACCAACGGNTTACGGGGGTCGTCGCCNGCTTGCAGTTGGATGTTGCGACTGCGTAATAAGCGCAGTTGCTGGTCCTTGGGGGATGCTGACCGTCGCTTCGTTTCCGTTACGGAGTCAAAGAAGCGGCCGAAGTCGTTGAAGTCACTTTGCGTCCAACGATCGAAAGGGTGCTTGTGACACTCGGCGCATTGCAGTTGGATACCGAGGAACGCATGCGCGACGGACATGGCCGTATCCTTCGGTTCTTTCAGGCTTTGGCGTGTCCAGAAATACGGCATGCCATCGCCGGGNTCGGCAAGATCCGCCAGCATCATCTCCGCCACCAGCTCATCGTAGGGCTGATTCCGTTGGACGCGGGCGTAAATCCAGTCGTACCAAGAGGACGCCTTCACGTAGCCTTCCTCCAGTGCAACTTCAAGNAAACTGCGAATGGACTGTGGGTTGCAACCGGTGAAGTCACACAGTTTGTTAGTCCACCAGGCGGCGTACTCCGGGCGCTGCAGCAATTCATCAACCTTGCGACGGCGCTTGTCAGGCCGTGAGTCTTTTAAGAACGTGCTTACTTCCTCCGGTGTGGGAAGGGTGCCCGTCATGTCGATACTGACGCGACGCAAGTATTCGGAGTCGGAACAGATATCCGAAGGAGTCAGCGCTAATTTGGCAAGCTTTGCATTGACCCTTTGATCGATGGGATGCGGGGAGGCGACCGTTGGCTGCGGTGACTCGGCCGGTGGGGATTCTGCAGCAACGGGGTAGGGCCGCAAGACGGGTATCGCGGCAACACCGTTGTCGTAGCGCGCGATGATGTGCGTGTCACCCGAGCCGGTCGAGCTGGCTTTGCCGTCACGGTCCACTTGCACGACGGCATCATTGTTGGTCTGAAAACGTGTCAGGCAGGTAACATCCTCCCGCGTGCCGTCTTGCCAGACGGCGATCACGCGTANTTGCTGCGTTTGCCCCGCGGAGTGGAACAGGATTTCCGCTGGTTCATACTCCAACCTGGTGAGTGTGGCCCCGGTTTCCTGAGGCGCGGCTGAACCTGCCGGCCACGGCACACCCTTCGCAATCCACTGCTTGAGCGTGGCAATGTGTTGGTCCGGTAATTTACCACTCGGTGGCATCTGCAAGTGTTCGTCGGAATATCGAACTGCTTTGACCAAGAGACTTTTTTCAGGCTTGCCGGGTACGACGGCAGGCCCCGAGTCCCCACCTTGCAGTAAAGCGGCCTTGGTGGAGAGCGAGAAATTACCTTTGCTTGCACCGAAACCGTGGCATTCGAAACAGTGATCTTCGAGTATCGGCTGCACGGATCCGCGAAAAAACTTGCGATCCGCTGCGCTGATATCGGCCGGAGGCTCCTGTGCCACCGTTGGTCGCGGGGGCCCCTTGGCACCGGCTTCGATCCAGCGAATGAGCAGTTGATGTTCCCAAGATCCTGGGGCAAAGCGTTTGCCTCCTTCGTGGTCCACCTGCGCTGTCGGCTTGCGAAGGATCAGACTGCGCTCCGGATGCTGGACGGAGAGGCGCGTGCCCGTTTCGGACGAAGCTTCGCCGTTAAGGGACCGGTGGTCGGAGGCGAAATCAAAACCAAACAGCGACAGACGTAGATCGCCTTGGCCTTGGAATGAGCCATGGCATTTGGCCGAATTGCAGCCGAGACGCCCGAGTAGGGGAACGACATGCTTTTGGAAATCGGGGACATCTTGCGAGGCCGGATCGGTGAATCGTCGTGCCGCGGGGGCNACGACGTTGTCAGCCTCGCAAACGCTCGCAACCAAAGCCAGCAGAATCGACAGAGTGAGGAAGTACTTCACAGCCAGTATCTCGATTAATTGTCGACTTTAGTGACCTTGTTGGTGACCTGCATCGCGTCGCTCGTACTGTTGCGGTGGGCGACGGTCAGACGGATGTGATCGCCGGCTTGCAGATCCTCAAACGCTTCACGATTCTCATTGAAAAACCCAGCGATCCGAATCCGCTTTCCGATGATGCTGTTGGGATCTGNGGCTTGACTGTCGTCGGTGGGCTCGCTGGACTTGACCTGCAATAACACTTCGTAGCCGGCGGCTTCGACGACCTTACCGGTCAGTTCGCCGTGGAATCCGCGGAAGGCTTTGGGCGGAACGCCAAAGTCACCCGGCGTGAAGGGGTCCGTTCGTTCGAGCACATGGAACTTGTAGCCGAAGCCGAGCACTTTTGTGTCGGGGTTGAAGTCACCGGTACGAACCTTGATCGTTTCTCCGCGTTTGATTTTTAACAAGTCATCGCGGAACTTCCCCGACACGCCGACTAATTTGACTCGCGATCCGACGAGTGTTTGATTGACCTGAGCGCGGTCGCTGATGACGTAGTCGATATCGATTTCAAGTTCACCGAGTTCAATGTCTTTCGATCGCAAACGGCCGATGACGAGTGCGTAGAATTGGAAACTGCCTTCGCGGGCGCTCCCTTTACGGTTCTTTTTTCCTTTAGCTCCCTTCGCGTTGCCNGGTTTGTTTTTTGCGGCGGCACTTTTCTTGAGAAAGTCAATGACTTGTGCTTTGGTCGCACCACTCTGCTCGATCTTTTTGCGGGCGGCGGGATCGGCGAGCAGTTTTTCGTAAGCGGCGTCCCAGTCGACATTGTCCGTTTTTTGCGTTGGCTTCGTCGTCGGTTTGTTCAGTTGCATGGTGGCAGCCAGTTTGGCCGCTTCTTCTTTGGTGAGCTTGCCGGATGTCACCAGTTCCGCGAGTTTCTTTCGGAAGGCAGTCGCTTGGTCGGCTGGTGGAGTCTTGGCGGCATTTTTTCCCTTGGCACGCGTGTTCTGAAGCCAGCGAATGACCTCCTGTTTCGTGGCCTGTCCGCTCTCGACTTTTTCTCGAACCTCTGGGCTGGCTTTCAATAGCTTTTGATATTCGGCCTCCCAGTCAACTTTCGGTTTCTCCTGAGCCAGTCCATAACTGCAGGTGCTGGCGACCAGCAAGGCAAGGGCAAGTGTACGTGCATACATAGTGGCATTCCTTCGTTCAGTGTGTGTTTTGGTGGATGGAGAGGCAACACAATCGAGTTGGCCTCACCTTCATTCGTTGTCTATTTGTTTCTGTTTTTGAGAAGCAGCGTGATAGAGTTCGGTGGCGTCTTGTTTCGAGAGTTTACCCTCTTTGACCAATGCTTTGAGTTGCGTGGCAAGTTGCTCGAGTGCAGCTTCGTCACTCTTGCGGATCGTACGATTTGGACCCCGGGGGCGGTTGAAGGACGCTTGATAGGGATAATCCTGACCCACGAAATGTTCCGGGGTTCCGCGCGCAGGTGGAATGAGCCATTGTGCGTTTGCGACGTTGTGAGGTCCTCGTTTCCAAGCCTCAAGTAACTCCTGCAAATCGGCTTTCAGACTACCCGGATCGTTAGGCGGCATATGCTGGTTGGGGTCCCATCCGGTGCTCATGAACAGTTCGAGTGTGCCCATTCCGATGCGATGGCACTCCAGACAGCCATTGCCTTGGATGTGTAGCGTGCGCATATCCCAGTTTTCCCCGCCAATGACGTAATAGGGAGCATCGCGTCCGAGCGCGGGTACAACCGTTTCTTCGGTGCCCGGTATTTTTGCGGCATTGATGAACGAATCCGTAATGAATGGGTCATTTTGATGGCATTGAACGCACTGCACGACGCCGGGAACGCGAAAGGCACGGTTGAATGCGTCCGGCTGGTCGATGGAGGGCATGACCCCGGTCATGCAGGTTGTTTCAGGATCGACGGTGACCCACGGCTGCAGCGCATCACAGCTTTCAAAGAACGCAGTGGCGCCCGTTTTCTTGTGGTAGCCAATCATTTGAACGGACCCGATCCCGCGAAACGAATCCGGTCCGCGGCGCGCAAACGCAATCCAGATGACGTCTGGCAGCGACGACCCATCGGCAGTACGACCTGGATAGCGTTGAATCATCGACCCGGAGAGCGTTGTTTTACCGCCGAGTAGGGTGGGATTGTCACAACGCGAGAACTCGCCCAATGCCTTCTTGCCATTCACGTAAATGGGAATTTCAACCGCCTTGGCAAGATCAATGTGCGGTGGAACTCCCAGTTCGCTTTCGATCAACTTGGCGTATTCCATCGCGGTGTCGGGAAAGCGATGGGCTTTTTTGTTCGCAGCCAAAGCGGGTTTGGCTGGCGTGGCACTTTGTGTTCGAGCTTTCGGTGGGAGAGGGGTGTCAGACGGCGTCGAGGGATTTCGGACCTGAGCGCATGCGATGGCCAGGAGGCTAGCGCAGAGTGCGATCGCAAGAGCGAGGATGCGTTGTTTGCTGGGCAACTGGAATTGCATACGTTGTTATTTTTTATTGTCCGCGGACTTGGGTTTCCCTGCGGCGGCCTGGTACAGTTCGGCGGCTTCTTTGCGGGTGAGTTTGCCGGCAACGACGAGCGCTTTTAACTGCGCGGCAAGTTCCTGGAGCTGGGCGTCTTTCGCGCTTCCCGTTTTGCTGTTGCTTTGAGCAGGGGTATCCGGATACACGTCCGCCGCAAGTTGCTGGTCCGTTCGGCGGTGCCCCTGGGTAATGCAGTATAAATGGGTGGTGGAACGGAGGATAAGCGACGCGTTGCCGACCGCCGGCGAGGCGATGAAGCTGGCGTTCAATCGGTTGCGTGCGGCGATCTCGGGCGGGTCTTTCGTGGCGGGCAAGACGACCACTTCGCCTTGTTTACTGCTGAAGTACAGGTGGCCGTCGATCAAGATGGGAGATGCCCAATGGTCTCCGGCGAGCCGCATTTTCCACACCTCGTCTCCGGTCCGCGCATCGAGACAGCGTGCGATGCCTCCTCGGTCGGTGACCATGAACAGCAACCCGTCGACGATCACGGGGGATGGGATACTGGGCCCACGCTTGGTGAGCCAGACGACGTGAGAGTCAGTCACATCGCCCTTGCCGCTTGGATTGATCGCCATCAGGGAATGCTTTAATCCGCTCGTGAAGACGTACACCAGCCCGTTCGCATAGATCGGGCGCGCGGCGACATTAAAGCCGCCGGGATGCAGGACGCGCCACAACTCGTCTCCCGTCTGCGGGTCATATGCAATGATGGCCTCGGCGGCGGGTGCGATCAGTTGCCGAACTCCCGAGACTTCGATCAAGGTTGCGGTGGCGAATGCTTTCTTATTGTCGTTGGGTTTTCCCCCTTTGTCTTTGAAGATGCCGCTGTCCCGGAGCGTGGCGCTCCAGTCAGTATTCACCTTGCGATCGACTTTCCAGCGAGTCACTCCTGTGGCCTTGTCCAGGGCTACGAAGAATTGCTGGTCAGTTCCGTCAAAAGCAACGTACAGGTTGTTCTCATCGACGATGGGGGACGAGCCTTGTCGTACCGGCTGGTAAATGCGTAGGTCGCGACGCTCCCACACTTTGCTCCCGGTGTTGCGATCGAGGCAGGCGATTCCTTGGGACCCGAAGCTGACGAACACCCGCTTGTCCTCGACAACCGAAGTGGGGGTTGCGGGACTGTTCAAATGCGGTGAGTCGAAGGCGTAGCCGGCGTCGATTTTGCGCTTCAGTGTTTTGAACACCAATACGTTGTGTTTCTCTTTACCTGTGCTTAGGTCGATACAGATCGCCCGCAGTTCACCCAGTTGATCGCTGCCGGTGGTGACCCAGACCTCGTCTTGCCAAACGACGGGAGAGGACCATCCCGAGTGTGGGATGGCGGTCTTCCAACGCACGTTGTTGGCTTCGTCAAATTCGATGGGGATGTCTTTGACTTGGGAAACCCCATCACCGCGTGGTCCGCGATATTGGTTCCAATCGGCAATCGCCGCCGTGGCCAGGCAGGACCAGACGAGCGTGACGGAGGTAATGTGGGCGACGAACGTCTTCATGGGGTTTCCTTTGCGGGCGTCTTGGTCAATTCGACGTTGGTGATTTCGATTTTCACCGACGCATTCTCGGCGATGCACCACCAGTCTTTCAATTCATAGCCGATGGGTAAGTGCGTGCGCTGCTTGGTGTCCACGAACTCATGGAGGGGCAGTTCGACTTCAAATGCCTCGCCCACGGTGAGTGACGCTGCCGGAATCTCTGCGCGATACTTGCCAGCGAAGCCGCCGTCAGTAAATCCGGTGCTCAAGCCGATGGTCAATGGAACGTTGGCGTGGCAGCGACCTCGGACACGAACTGAGGTGCTAGCGGTCAGCAGGACAGGCTGGGTGACGGACCGTTGGGGAGAAAGCACAACGAGCGACCCATACGTGGTGGGCGTGGCCCATAGGCTGCCAGCGGAATCATCGAACGTGGCGGCCTTTTTAAATGCAGCCCGCGCGGCTTCCATCGATAGGTCACCCTCGGCGACGGCGATTTTTAGTTGTTTCGCCAGCACGGAAAGATCGGAAAACCACTTCCCGTGCACCACGTCGTTGCGCAGATCACTCTGCCACACGGTGACGGGCGTTTGGCGTGCACTCGGTGTCAGTCCGTCTTGGTCCTGGAGCGATGCGAGGATGGTCTGGCTCGCGGGGACGTCGATTTCGGACCCGTCCGTCAGACGTTTCAGGCGGACTCGACCTTGGTTTACGGTGAGCCGTGTTGATTCCGACTCGGTTTCCACATCGAACTGGGTGCCGAGTACGGTGAGTTCGGCGGAGGGGGTGCGTATCAACAGAGGGCTGTCGGAAGGTTGCTGGCGGACGTTAGCGCACAAACGCCCATGCTTTAAATGCATTTCTTTACGTTTGGTTGCTGTAGTGCCGTGCGCCGAATCGGTGATCGTGACCGCCGTGAGACCGGTGAGCGACACGGTAGATTGATCTTCGAAGGCGAATTCGACCCAGGAATCCGGTGCCAGCAACTCGATGGAGCCGCCGGTGAGCGAGTCGCCGACTGCCAGGGTCTGTGTGATTTGTCCGCCGTTACCGGTCCACATCAGCGGTCCGTTGATCGACGTAATGTGGATGAGCGGATCGGGAGCGGAGTCCTGTGAGGTCAGTAGCCACAGCAACGCGACCAGCAAGGAGGCTGCGCTAAACGCAGCCCAAGCGAAACGTGTCCGCCGTCTCGGCTGGATCGACGCGTCGTTCGCCATGGGGCTGCGGCGGGCCGGGGCCTCCGCCATGTCAGGCACGCCAGCAGATTGAGCCTCCTGGCGGAGATGCGCGTCCATTTCCGCTTGCAGAAGGAACTCGTCTTGAACGGTGGGGTCGTTTTGCAGTAGTCGCTCGAGTTGTCGGACGTCGTCTTCCGAGGCGATGCCGAGCAAATAGCGATGAATGAGTTCTTGCGAGTTCATGCGTTGGGCGCCTCCGCAGCGAGTCGTTGGCGCATGCAGTCAGTCAACTGGTCACGAAGTCGCGCCAAGAGTTTGTAGAACGCATTCGGGGATTTGTTACTGCGGCTGGCCAGTTCGGCGATCGTGACCTTGGAATCGTGCGGTGCTAGCAAGAGTTCGCGGTGGGCCAGGGAGAACTGACTGAGACAGGCATCGAGGGCTCGGCCTCGAGCCTGCAAGGTGTCGCTGTCACGCGTGGAAGCACGGTCCGCCAGTGTGTCCAATACCTCTTGATTCAAGAGTGGGCGTTGAGCGCGGAGTTTTTCGAGTTGCCGCAAGCACTTGTATCGCAGGATGACTCGAGCCCATGGAACGAAACCGTCAGCCGTCTCCAGTTGGCCCCGCTTCTGCCACATTGTCACGCTGGCTTCCTGGATCGCTTCGTCGACCAACTCCCAGTCTGGCACGAGGCTGCGCGCGTAGGCCCGGAGCGCCGGCTCATTTTTGACCAGCAGTGCCAGAAAAGCGGCTTCTGTCAGTTCGAAAGTGGGTGCGAAGTCGTCCATTTAAGCATTTATCCGATAACGGACTGCCAACCTGCCGCAATCTTACAAGATTTTTCCGGGCCATCGACGGCGGTGTTTTGCAGCTACCCTGGAGACTACCTCGCCATGCCCCACGCGCGTAGGGTCTGTCAAACGCCGTTTGGGCAGGACACCGCCACGATGGCCGTCCGTGTGGCGGCGAAGGCGCTGTTTGCCGTCGAGCCGCATCAACAAATCAAATCAGCGGTCGGAATCGTATGACACATCAAGAATCAATCCCTCGCGATACAGCCGTCCTGGGGGAAAATAAGTGAGACGCACGGGATCGCCGCCCCGTGCCTTGGAAAACAGCTCAGGCAGCGTCGGCTGGCCGTGCTCGGAGACGGAACTTGTTCCGACCAGCAGGTCTCCGACACCAATGAATTCGAGATAGAACCGATAGTTCGTTGTGACCGTCGGTGGCGATTCTTCCGTCCCGTCTTCGTCATAGTGATGCTGCGTCCTGGTGTTGGCGGTCCGATGTTTTCGTGCGACACGTGTCCGAACGGCTTTGGAGGGCTCGCTTTTCGCCAGCCATTGGCGATACCACTTGAAACCAAACACGATTGCAGCGATGGCGATTCCCCCGAGCAGCAGGGTTAAAAGACCAGTCAAAAATTTACCGGCAACACCACCAACCATGGCACCGACAAAGGCCAACGCCATGAACGCAGGAATGGCCAAGATGGGACCGCAAATTAACAACGCAATGCTCCCAGTGAAAAGTCTTTTTCGCAAGGTGCTTTGAATGTGTTGTTGGTGGATTTCGCTGAGTTCTTGTTGGTTCGCCAGACTGGGTAGCTGAGGCGATGTTTGGTATGAGGAACCGGCGTCGCCCAGCGCGACACTGCCTGTATCCAATTGACCCATGTCCTCAGGTGCAACGATGGGTAAATCGTCCAGTGCGGGGACGACCACTATGGTGCCACACGTGTCGCACGGTAGCTGTTGAGCCGTTGCTTGGGTTTGTGCTCGATACCGTCTGCCGCATCCGGTGCAAGTGACTTGGGTGGCGTTGGCCTGAGATAACTCACGGATCGTCTGATGCAGGGCGTGAAGCAATTCTTGTTGTTCCTCTGCATCCACTTTGCGATCTGCGGTGATACGATCCAGTAGCTTGGCGAGCGCTTGCACGCTGGCGACATCGGAATCATGGTGCTGTCGCAACCACCGCTGGAGGGTTTTGATTTCCGCCAAGTCAACTTTGCCGTCGGCCACGATTGCCCGGGCGAGGTCAACTAACTCTTGCTCGACTAGCGTAGAGACTGTCACTGGGAGACCTCATGCTCTGATGGCGACGATGGTCGAATGTGATTTGTGCCGTTTGTGCCGACTGCCAGTGGGGACCCGGAGGCGGCGTGGGGTGTTCTTGGTGAGGCAACTATTTGTTTTCGTGTAGATACGCAACGGGGATCCGGCCAACATCCAACACCTGGCTGGACCACAGGACATTCAACTCAGCTCGACCCTCGGGGTTAATGTACTCGACGCGAATTGCGTGGGGGTGATTCGCGGTGAGCTGTACTGATCGATCAACTTGTTTCCCGTCGACGCGTGCGTGAACCGGTTTTCCGTCGATCCAGATCGCCAACTGTTCGTTCGCACCGAGGAGAGATTGAAATTGGTACAGATCGGAAATGGCAGGTGTCAGGTAGCCCTCCCAGGTGGCCTTATAGAAACCGTTGAACTTGTCCGCATGGCGCTCCGGCCCGAACCGTTCGTAGTAGATCAGATCTTCGCGGCCGGAGTATACGGTCTTACCCTTTTGCGAATACACCACCGTCAGCCCTTTTCCGTCCCTCCGAGGTGCCGCTGGCGATCTTTCGAGTCGGATGGTGCCCTGATCTTGCTGCCAGTCATCCCAGCCCGTGACTTCATACAAGCGATTGTGTGCTTGGTAGGGCATGAGCCAATAGGTTTTTCCGTTGGGGTGCCGAACCATTGCGCCTCCCTGGTTGTCGTCGCCGTGAACCTGGTAAAACCCATCGGCGAGTCCATCCTTGGCGCGGCGATCGAAGACGCTGCCCAGAAATAGTCCATCTTGCGACCAGACCTGCGCCGGTTGTTTTGTCTGATCGTTGACCAGGATCGTGTGATTCGGCCCGGCATACGACTGCATCGGATAAAAGAAGACGCCTTGGTTGGCCTCGGAGCCAGTTTTCGATTGACGCCCGACGGAGTAGCGCGGTTCGAAGCGATTGTCAAACGTCAGCAGTCGGGACCCGCGCAAGGCTTTTTCCGGCCAACCGCCGCCTTCATATTGCCCATGTTCGTGGATCATGATCCCGGCTTGGTAAGTGACGTGCATTGCACCGTCAGGCGTGACGGTGACACTGCGTGGCGATCCGTAGCCATAGGAGTTGGCGGTGATCGTTCCTTTGGTTTGTGTTTTCGACCAATCCCAGCGCGGTGCGTCGTGTTGGGGGCCTTCCATGCGAGTGACCGGTAGGTGTACGATCGCTTGCGGTTCGTTCACGTGCGTGGCGCCTACATAATCCCCGTTGGCCAGATAATCGCCAGGGTTATGAAACGAGACCCCGCGCGTCTTGGTTTCATAGAACACAAACTCTTGTGGTTGGAACTTACCATCGCCGTTGGTGTCGGCCCATGAATAGAGTTTCGGCGCGGTGCTCAGGTCGGCATATCCGCTATGCTTAGCTGCGGCGACCCAGGGCTGCGGATATCCATCCTGGCCAGTGCCAGCGAATTGGACAAAGGTGCGGCCTTGGTTCAACACGCGGCCTGCGACAGCGACCGGAACGGCGCGACGCTGCTTGGGGTCGAGTCGGATGACCGAGGGGACGACCCGATGGTACAGATAGGTCGCATGGTTCTGGCGTACGGCTCGGAAACCGCCTGAATTCGGGAACATACCGTCTCCCAAACGTCCCGTGTGATAGCACGCCTCGAGCGTCCACTGGCCGCTGTCAAAATCGATACGATATTGGTGGACATAACCCTCACTGGCAATGCCATACAGCACTTCGGGTTCGACCGGGTCAAAGGCCGCGGAGACATAGAACGACATGCCGCCATACCATTCCGTTTGCAATTCGCCCGTCGCACCATAGTGCGCGACCCGTCGAGGTGGCTGGCTCGGTTCGGTGACCCAGTATCCGCCCATTCCATCCGCCGCGATATCGCTGACGCCAGCCATGAAGCGGTGATGGTAGGGGCCGAGGGGACGAGGGCGTTCGCCGTAACTTTGTTTGATTCGCAGTTGTTGGTCGAGCCGCACGACCTGATGACCATGGAGCACGATCCACGCATCTTGGCGAGTACGATCGAAGTCGAGCGCGGTGATTGATGCGGGCAGCTGGCCGACCGTTTGTGGCGGAGCATCCGGGGAACAGCGGACTAGCTGTTTTTCACCAGTCACGACCAAAGCCTTTTGGCTGTCTTCCGACACCAGCGCCACCAGGCGAGCGTTCGGGACGGCGCGTTCCGCGGTTATCTTGCCATCGTGGTCCCGCCACACCACTTTTCCAGTGGTGGGATAGGTCAGGCAGACGCCTCGGGAATTGGAATCGAGGTCGCTGGGGGAAGCCTCGTCACGCCCGACATCCCAGGTGGCTTGGATGTCCCCGCTCTTGGCGTTGGCCTTTCTGAGTTTTCCCGTGGGATGCAACAAATAAACTGTTTGCGCCGTTGCCGAGATGCGGGTCAGTCGCCCCCCTTCGTAAAACTGTTCCCGCCGCCAATGGATCCCGGACTGATCCGCCGCAACGCGGAGCGCCATCATCATACCTTCGGTCATGGTAGAGCCGATAAAGATCCCGTTTGGCGTCACGTCAATGGTACCCGCGCCGACATGATCGCCGACCCAGGAACGTCGTGGTGTGGGATGCTCACCCCCGGGTGGATTGATCCCGATGGTTGTGACGTAGCGCGCCTGGAAGCCGGGGACCGTGATGCGTTTCCAGAGGTACTCTCCTGCGGGCAACGGTTTGCCGGTGTCGTCGCGCCCGTCCCACCAGCGAGTGTGCTTGCCTGCCGCCAGGGTGTCGCCAGTCATCACGGTGCGAACGAGTCGGCTGCCTGTTGGATCGTAGAGGCCGACGGACGTCCTTCCGGGCTGGGTGACGTTGAAGGTGATTGGCAAATGACCGGTTGGGGGGCGTGATGGGGTGGACGTTCTGGTTGGAGAAGGCTCACGGACCGTGATCGTGGGCGCCGTAGAACGGACGGCGACGCGGACCCGATCAATTCCGAAGGGCGGCATCGGTGTACCGCTGCCGGCGGCCGCACCGCAGAGGATGGTAAAACGCAGTGCTGGTGAATCACTGGGGTATTCAAATTCAACCGGCCAGCGATGCGCTTTCGGAAAACGTCCCGTGGTATCGACGTCGGCGGGTTGAGACCCGGTGAGCGCCGGGTGGGCTTGATTGTTGCGCGATGGCCAAGCTTGCTGGAAAGCGCGATTCGTTGCGAAGCACGTGTCGAAGGCAAAACGCGGTTGCGCTTTCGAATCGAAGAACATGAGCCGATGCAGCGGGCCACCACTGGCGCGCTGAAATCCACGCCAATCGCCGAAAGTGTAGAGGTCAAAACTCACTTTGACCCTGTCGTGAGGGACCGTCGTCAGGTCGAGGTTCAGAATCGGCCCTTGATTAAACGAATTCCAGGAATGACGCGCAATTAGAAAGCGGCCAGCGGATTTTGTTTTGCCATCGTAAACGACGCCCAGTGCAGAGTTTCGTTCCCAACCGGACAAGGCACCGGAGCCCGTTTCCGTGTTACTCGGCACGGAATCGAAATCTTGCGTGTAGATTTCCTTCCACTGCGCGTGGGCGTGGGAGCCTAAGAGGAGGAAGCCCAGCGTCAAGAGTGTTGGCTTGTGCATGGTAGGGTGGGGCCGGTGAGTGGCGAGACACGCTGAAACGCTATCATTTACTTGGCTGCGATCGGAGCCCTTATCATAGCGAATCTGGAGGATGCGAAAGACGTTTGGGGACGTGAACTCACCGCATACGTCAAAATGGACGAAACGTTACCCCGGTGCAGTCGAAAGCATCGACGGCTTGCCACTGCGCTTGTTGCCGTAGCGGAAGTTTCCTGCATTGTCCTGGTGAGTTGTTCGTACGCCGCGCAAGTTCGGGCTTCGGATCACATGGCCAACCAGCGGTCGCTCTGCCCGACCTGCAGCGGCGAAGTCATGTGGCAGTGACCGAAGAGCGCGTCCTGTTGCACACGCGAACGGTTCACCGTATACACCCCAGGGCCGCACCCCCCAATACTGTGGATTGGCTTTCAGATATGAATTTTTCGTGCGAGTGACTTGCTGACTGACTAAGATGAGGCAGCAATCACAATCTCTGAATGATCCCGCCTTGCTGGCAAGTTGGCTGTAAATGCGTTCTCCTTTTCTAATCACGTTGGCAACGTTGGCCGCTGCACTGCCTGCGCATGCTGGAATCATCACCAGCCCATACGACTTGGGGCAAGCCAAGCCTTACGCGATCATTCAGCTGGGTAACAACGGTGGTGATACGACTTCGTCCGGGTCAGGATCTGGAGGCGACAAGTTAGAGATCACATCCAATAGTTCTGTCTTTGGAAGCACGCTCAAGGGTAAGGATAGTAAGTCGGAGAAAAATAAGATTTCGAGCTCCAAAGTGACCGGTGGCTGGGATAAAGAGACGGGTGTATCCAACGATTTCTCTTCGTCCTATACCGGATCACAGAGTACGCTGAGTCAGTCGCAATTCAACGGCGTTGCTGCCGACGCGCTGGCGGCCTCTGTATTCTGGGAGGGCCAAGCTGGCACCAACATCGGTGTGAATCTCAACTCCAGCTCAAGTGTGATTACCGCTTCGGGTGGCGGTGCGAATGTGTTCAACGTGACCAACGGGTTCATTTTGAACAGTGGAGCGAAGTTAACGTTGACCGGCGGACCGGGAGACTTTTTTGTCTTCAACATCTCCGAAGATCGACTATTCTCGATCCAGTCCAACTCCATCATCGCGCTTGGTGGTGACATTGAAGCATCCGAAGTGCTATTCAATGTCTTAGGGAACATTGGCTCCGCAGAAGATGACGGGGCACTGATCGGCAGTGGCAGTATTTTTCAGGGGACGCTCTTGGCCCCCGGGCGTAAAGTCGAAATCACTCAGAATCATTTCTATACCTTTGATTCGAGTGGGTTTATGGGAACCGACGCTCCGGAAACCACGGCGATTACCGCGGCTGATGCAATCCTAGAAAAAGAATCGAATGACTCGTCCTTCGGTGGGTTGTTCGGTCAGGTCATTGCAGGTGGTGCGATTAACTTCACAGAATCAGACATTGCATATCAACCTTTCATGACCATGCCACCGGAAGATCCAGACCCGCCGGTGGACCCAGATCCACCTGTCGACCCAGACCCGCCCGTGGTGCCGGAACCTAGCTGTGTCGCGATTTGGTCTTTACTGGGTGGTATCGGATTGGCATGGCGCTACCGACGACGAAATAAAACGGCGTCTGGAAGCTCCGTGAGCAATGACTAACGGACCAAAAGCTGGCCATGGTCTGGCTACGGTGCGTCCAGGCAACGTGCCTCTTGGGTGTTGATAGGAATCGCTTTTCTATCACAGCAGAATGTCGGGAATCATTCAGGGCGGCGTGGTTTCGCACCAGGGTGTCACCGGCAGAGGATCTATCGGGGGGGTGCTGCTTCGAGCGTGAACGATTGGGGAGCGAACGATGGTTCGCCCGTCGTTCGCCCTGCGACAGAGGAAGCCGCCGTCGCGGCGCCCGCCTGCCACTCGAGGCAGCTTTTCGCGATTTCTCGTTGTTTTGCCCGTATATTTGCCCATTAGTTGTTGCTGACCGGGGTTCACCTTATGGCGAACCTTGTGGCGTGTAGTGGTCAACATTCTTTTGCATTCTGCTCGGAACATCCCAGTAGTACGTCCCCAGCCCGACTTCGTCATGGCGCCACGCTAGCACTCCGATGCAAGTAGCAGACCTTCAAGTCTGTTACTTTTGTAAATCACCAACTTTGGAGCATTCGCATGTTGATGAGACACGGATTGTTTCTCGCGATTGTGCTCGTTTACTCGCAAGTTTGTTTCGGCGAGTTAATCGGTAGCCAGTCACTTTCACCTTGGCCCGCGCCGTTCAGCGTTCAGGACGCGATCACGTCGCAGCCGANCGTTGAAGACGTTTATGGCGTGCGCCCTGTCGCGTACGAAGTCTGCGCTGGGTCTTCGTGCCAAGCAACTGGCTGTAGCAAACGCTGCCCGAAATACACCATTCAGGGCGGTGCGCTGTTTATGGACCGCGACAATGCTCATGGAATCTTGTTGCAGGACAACTCCACGTCGGACAACGTCACGGCACCTGACCTGGGATTTCAAGGTGGCATGAAAATCAGCGTGATTCGTCACCGCTGCGCCGCACACGACATCGAAATCGGCGTGATGGGACTGTTTTCCGATAGTGGCGTCAACGTAGGTAGCGTGGATGATGACATGGAGTTCCCCACGACTCCTAATGTTGGAATCATTGACGATGGCTTTCTGTTGAGCAATTACCGCTCGTCTTTAGTAGGTATTGAGACGAACTTACGGAGCCAGCATAGTGCTTGCATCTCAACGTTTGCCGGTTTTCGCTGGATGATGTTGGACGAAGACTTGGCATACAGTGCCGTGGTCCCAGGCGGTCCGCAAGCGATCGGGGGATTCAACAGCACCTGTAACAATCTCCTGGGCGGCCAGGTAGGAATGGATGCCGTGCTATGTCGTCATGGTTGCTTCACCGTCGAAGGTGGTATCCAAGCGGGTGTCTACTGGAACCTTGCCAGCCAGGATTCGCTCATCGTCGACACAAGCACCGGCCCTGCATTCATCTCAGAAGACGGAAGTCAACTCAGTTTCCAAGGCGAGGCGGAGTTGCTGGCCGTGTACCAACTGAATCGTCGGTGGGCCGTTCGCGGTGGTTACCAAGTGATGTGGATCGAGGGTGTGGCATTGGCACCCGACCAAATTTCGGCGTTGAACCTGATCACAAGTTCAGGTTTGGATGTCGAAGGAAGTCCGTTCTACCACGGAGCGGTTGCTCAGCTGGAACTGCGCTTCTAGTTCCCTGTGTCGCCGGCCAGTTCTCCGTTTAAATAGAAAACGAGCTCCGCAGGATCTGCGGGGCTCGTTTTGTTTTGTGCCATCACCAAAGCAGGCATTTTGTTAGCGTCCACTGCGTTGTGACCAGTTCGTGTGCGCACTAAATGCGATTCACCGCCTGCTGGATCGCGTCGATGATCCAGTGGTGCGACTCGGTACCAATCGATAGCCGGATCGTGCCGTTGGTGATCCCGAGGGCAGTTTGCTCGCTGGGAGTCAGATTGCGGTGGCTGGTCGATGCGGGGTGACTCAACGTCGTCGAAACCTCACCTAAAGACGGAGCAAAGGGAATGTGGGGTGCGATGGACTTGATGAACGCTTCGGCAGCTGCGCCACCGTCCGCTAGATCAAAGGTCACCACCGCGCCATAACGACCGTGAAATTGGCGGCTGGCCAGCTCGTGATCCGGGTGGGTGGTCAATCCCGGATAGCGTACGGTCGAGACGGAGTTGACTTGGGTGTCCAGGTAGTCGGCAACGGCCAACGCGTTTGCGGAGGCCGCCTCTGCACGAAGATGCAGCGTCATCAAACCGCGTGCGGCCAACCAGCAGTCAAAGGGGCTGCTGGACAGCCCCCAGATGCTGAGCATGTCCGGTACCTGCTGCCAATCCGCTGTTCGACCACAAACGGCGCCCAACATGACGTCGCTATGGCCGTTGATGCTCTTGGAAATACTTTCCACCACGAGGTCCGCCCCGTGCTCTAGAGGACGGCAAAGGATCGGGGAAGCGAATGTGTTGTCGACCACCAACTTTGCCGCGTACTTATGTGCAAGCGTCGCCAACACGTCCAAATCGGCCACCCGTAATAACGGATTGCTGATGGTTTCGACGACGAGTAATTTCGTCCGGTCCCCGAACGCATCTTCAACTTGCTGGAGATGGCCGGTATCCAGCACGTCACATGTGACACCGAGCCGAGGTGCTTGACGAACGAGTAAATCAAGGCTGCGGCCGTACAGCTGATCACTGACAATGATGTGATCGCCTTGCTCGAGTTGCGACAACGTGACAGCCGCCATGGCGGACATGCCGGAGGAGGTAATCGCAACCTCCTCGGCCTGGTGTAACTCCGCTAGTTTTTGGGAGAGCATGTCGGCATTAGGATGGCGATCGCGTTGGTAGACGTAGCCGTCGGTCTCGCCGCGCAGCAACTCCAGGGCTTGGTCGGGGCTGGCGCATTGCCATACGGATGTGGGATAGATGCCGGCGGCCTGCGGAGTGGTGGCGGTCGGCGGCAGACTTTCGGGGCGGGGGCAAATNTCGCCGGGTTTTTCGGTCATGCGTCTGATGTCTCGGGAGCGGGATTGGGGAGCTGACGGCGTAGCTTACGAGCGAATGTAGCGACCGTAATGCCAATCAGGATGCACGCAGCCGCTACGTAAACTCGAACTGTTGGTAATTCGGCCAACCAAAGCGCGCCCATCACCGCCGCAATGATGGGGACGGACAATTGGACGACCGCAGCTTGAGTTCGGGATAGGCCGGGCAAGGCAGCATACCAGATGGAATATCCGACGCCCGATGCCAAGGCGCCTGATAACACGGCCAGCAACGCGCCAATGGGGGAAACTTTCGCTGTCAGGAACACGAGTAAGCCGATTGCGGTAATGGGGACGACGGCCCACAGTGCGCGGGAAAAGTTGATTGCGGTCTGGCGGACCGGATTGACGGCATCAGGGCCCGGTAACGAGTACACTCCCCATCCGATTCCAGCAATCGCCATCAATGCAGATCCACTTAGTGATGGAGAACTCAAGCCGGGGGCCACCAGATAGACCAGGCCTCCAATTGCGATCAGGCATCCCAGGATCTCGACGGGATGAGGGCGTTGCGCGGAGCGGAATGCTGCCAGGACCATGGTGATCTGGACCGCACCAAACAAGATTAACGCCCCGTTGGCCGTCGATAGATGCACGTATGCCAGCGAAAAGGCCACTGCATACGTTGCCAGGGCAATTGCGGGCGCCCAGCCTTTCGATGTTTTCGCCGAGTTGCCGAGATCCAACAGCAGGCTCATCAAACCCAGGACCAATGCCCCCGACAACACACGGATGAGCGTGTAGCTCAACGGGTCGATGATCGACTCACCCAATGCGGCGCGGCAAAGGACTGAATTGGAGGCGAATGCCAGCAACGCCGTGATGGTCAACGCGGTGGTTTGAAGTTGTTTCAACGTGCGATGCCTTGCCTGAGGAAGATGGGTCGCGGTGACTAGCTTGTTTGGATTTGTTGACGTTTGCGATATTCGCCGGGGCTTACGCCCAACTCCCGGCGGAAAACTTCACACATGCGATTCGCGGTGCGGAAGCCGACATCGCGAGCAATATGCGCGATGCCACGATCACTTTGTAGCAGTTCCCGTTTCGCCCGTTCAATCCGGACACGGCGGATCTCGGTTGCGATGGGGCTGTTCAATACCTTGCGAAATCGTAGCTGCAGTGTCCGGGTCTCCGCGTTCACCGCACGTGCTACGTCGTCTTGTCCAATCCGTCGGTGACTGTTGCGGGAGATGTATGCCAAAGCGGCGGCGACAAGTTCGTCTTTCACGGCATAAAAGTCGGTTGATTCGCGGACGACCAAGCCAACGGGTGGGAGGAAAACNCGCGAGTTCCCGTGGTCCCCACCATCCATCAGTGACTGCAGCAATTTTGCGCTTTCGTAGCCGATACGTTCGTAGCCNAACTCCATACTGGTTAGTGAAGGACTTGGATTCTCACACAACGCCTCTTCATTTTGTCCGGCGATGATGGCCACATCCTGAGGTACACGCCAGCCTCGTTGATGACACATTTGGACGATCATGCGCCCGAGTCCTTCCCCACGCGCCACGACACCGATGGGCAATTGCCAGCNGTCCATCCAACTAGCAATCATGGTTTCTGTCTTGCGCCAATGCGCCACGCTACGGGAAAGATTTTGAGGTGATTTAGCGGTTACGCAATGAAACCCGCTGGATTCGATCACACGCTGGAACTCACCCAGCTCCATTTCTTCACTGCGATTTTTATAAGCGGTGATGGCGGCAAAGTGCCGCAGGCCACGCGCCAGCAAATGCTCAGCTTTCAAACGGCCACTGATGGCGAAATCAGCAAACACGCCAGGTACCAGCTGCCACGCGGGTGAGCTGAACCAGACGTTGACCAAGGGGACTCCCAGGTTCACAGCGCGTTCAGCCAGTTGCGTATTCGCTCGGGCAATCACGCCATCGTAGGGTATCCGCTTACTACGGCGCGGTGGCAACGTGTCATGAGTAAACTCGTCAATAATCGAGTCCCAGCCGTGTTCGTTGGCATATTGTTGTGTCCCTGCAAAAATGCCCGCGTGGCGTTTGTACGGCCAGATCAAGTCCAGCATGATGGCGACGCGAGGACGGAGAGTCGGCATGGTAGGAGTGCTTGAAACCGGAAACGGCATGCGCAAAAACGGAGGTCACCATGGTAGGTGAATGATCCGCTGGCTGTCAAATGACACAGCCAGATGCGGCGGGACCGTCGAGCACGTAGGGTGCTAGGGGGAAACACGGACGACGTGGCTGTCACCGGCGTCGTCGATCAAGTCACCCCAGTAGTGCTGGAGAGCGGCAAGCACCTTTTCCGGGCGGTCGGTAAACCACTCACCCAGCACACGTTCTTTTTGGCTGCGCCACCGTGCAACACCGGTGTCATCCCCATCCGAATGGACATCGCCCCAGCGGGCTTCTTCTGCCAGCAACGCAGGTTCGATCCGAGCCGCCAACGTGGCATATCGCTCCCGGGCGGTCGACGGATGAAGCGGTTGCCCCGGTTGCGTCCAGTGGGCCAGGCGTTCGACCACAAGTCGGCGAAAGGTTGCGCTGGCGCCGAGTTGTTGAAACAGTGTTTGGAAGGATTGTGGATCGTCGGAAGGGCGGATACGCAGCACGTGTTCCAACGAGTCGTTATTCCAGCCGGATGCAAAAGTCGAGTCGTTGTCCCAGGCGATGAAACGTAAAGGCGCACGCTTTTTCGTCTGGCAATAGGCGCGCATGTTGTTCCCATTGACCAACACCCAGTCTTCCCCACCCGCGTAGAGATTCACGAGGCTGTAGTCAATGAGATTGACGATATCCAGGCGCTCCTCGAGTGCGGCATAATGTTGCTGCTGGGTTAAATCACGTCCCGCTAGTCGGAACAGTTTCTCCCAGACGCGTTCTCCGTTCTGGTCGGTTTCGAGTACGCCGACTCGCGTGCGCAAGGTAACGTAATCGTCGGCCTTGCCCCCGAGTTGGTGCGCCAGGAACTCATCGTCGGGGCGGTCCATCAGGTTGTAGACACCCCAGTAGAGACCATTGAGACAGAGGTGGACGAACCGACCACGAGCCGCCAGGCGCCCCATGGCGATTTCGGTATCGCGACTCCATTGGTCGCGAATGTACTGTGCGCTTTTACGGACGGAACGATGATGCGATAGCCATGAGTCATCGGTGCTGCGGAGCAACAGGCTCGAGAACTCATGATTGCCGGGCTGGGGAAAGAGCGGGAATTGGAGTGTGGGTACGCCGTAGCGACCGCGGAAGTTGATGCGCAGCGCGTGTTTCTTCCAATCTTGTCTGCGGCTTTCATTTCCGGCGATTCGGATTCCACACGGAACGGAGAATCCGCGTGAGTCACCGTGTGGTAACAGCTCCATTTGTGCGGGAATTTCCCAGTCGAAGCCACGCTCGAAGGTGTAACAATAGATGCCTTCGTCACCGAAGAGCTCGTCCTGCTCCGCCACGACGGAAACGAACGGCAACGATTTCAAGGAAGCGACCAGGTCATCTTCCCTTCCTTTGGCGGTCCGTGGATTCATGGCATAGTCGGCTAACGTGTCATCCCAGTAGTGTGGGAATCCTTCGGGACGTTCTGGTTGAGATAAGAGGCTTTGCAAGTGCAGATAAGATTTGGTCACCGGTGCTGAGCTGCGACGGAGCGGTGCACAGGCGACTGCTCGTATCACGGTCGTTCCGTCGATTCGCAACGCGTCTCGATAGCGATGCCCCTGCGTGGGTGAGGGACATGTGCCGTCGGTTGTATAGAAAATGGCTGCGTCGGTGTCAGAACACGACAGGTGTAATAAGAATGGCTTATCGAACAATTGGGAGTCGTGAGAGAGCATCACCGGCGCCACCGTGCCTTCGGCGATGGGACTATTCTTCTCGCCCGGTGTTGCTGTCATCAAAGGTAGTGGCTCCTGCGTGGTGGTATCGACCGTCTGTCCTGGCGTCAGTGCACCCGTTCCTAGTTGAAGTGCTTGGGAAATGGTCTGACCGTCGCTGTGCACCAGTGCCAGATACTCTCCGGACTTGGCGACTTTGAAGTTCGTATGCAGCTCGTTGGGGTCGTCCAAGTCTTTACCGGACGCGAAGACGACGACCCTTTCATCGGGATCGAGTACCAACGCGGGAAACTTCCATTTCTCTAAGTCATCTTGATCATCGGTCAAATACCATCCGCTGAGGTCGGCAGGACGGTCACTTGCGTTCCACAGTTCGATCCAGTCGGGGCAATGCCCGTTCAAGTCCACCAACTCACCGCGATTCGCGCACTGCACTTCACTGATGACCAGCGTGCTTGCCGGTTCAACTGAGGCCTGATCTAAAAAGACAATTCCGAGTTCCCTGAACAGTGAGTCGACAGAGCCTTTCCCGTAGTGATTGATTTGACGGGCGAGTTGAGGCGACGTGACACCCAGCAGAAGCACGACATTCATGAACAGGAGGAATGCCAGGCGAAACGCGCGACGACGGGACCACCCGGATCGAGCCTGGGCAGGATTGACCGATTCAGCCCAAGGTGCGTCCGGTGATTGCGGGTGCTGCGGCTCCATGCGAGTTGCTTTCAGTCGGATGGCTGCGTTGCCATGGTTGGGGAAGTTGGCCGGTTTTGTCGGCGGAGCGTTTTTGGCCGTGTTGCCTTATCACTGTCGGGGCAAAACTCACATCGCCGCGCGTTTGAACTCTACTCCGTAAAGCCGGAGCGGGTAGCCGAATCAGGGGGCATCGGTAACGCCAAGGCGGTGAAGCCCTTAACTTAGACGTTCCAACCGTCGTAGCCTGTACAGTCCATGCCAGCGTGCCGTCTGAGCATTAATCCGATCACAGGTGCCAACGTGGAATCGGGGATTTGCGAGCGGTACCGGCGAGGATGAGCACGTTCAGTTGCGTGGCTGCCAGCAACGACTGCAGGTGGTGCAACGCGTACGGTTGGACGATCCGTGAAAGATCGCCCTGTGGTTTCAGTCGGAACCAGACGAGGTCGTTGCGCGCCGAATTTCGTAAGCAGTTTCGTGGCTGCCGAATGGAGTGCGGGTTGACTGTTGCACCGTTCTTAGCGATTGCCGAACGACGTGCGAGCAAGGGTATCGTGCCAATGGTATATCTCGCAGCATTTAGAGGAATCAGTCGTCCCTTCTAAGTCGCCTATCCCGTTTGTTGCAAACTCCTGGTCGTTTGTCCCACCGGTTGGGTAAACCTTGGCACTTGACTCGAGTGCGACCAGCGGATGCGTTACTGTCACGTTTTCCTATCGTGCGACGCTGGCTCGGTGAACGAAATTCTCATGATGCGTACGTCGATAACGCAACGACACGATTGTTTTCTGATTCAGCGATGATGGGGAGTAGCGATGCCATTTCTCGGCGGTAGTTTGACATTTGAACGATACAGCGTGGATGATTTCAGTGCGCATAGTTTTGACGACGACGATTTGCAGTTGCTAGAACAGCAAGCTGCCGGAAACTTCGAGACATCGTCGTTAGAAAATGCCCGCGTTGGATTCCTGGGGGGATCGCACCTCTTAGACGTTGATTTTGATCTCGGCAAAAACGTGATTAACGAAGCGTTGCATTACGGGATCAGGATCGACACGAACAAGATTCCTGCTGCAATTCGCAAAGCGTGGATGCAAATGGAATTGGCTGCCATCACGCAGGAGAATCCCGAATCGCGACCGACCAAGGCGCAGCGGCAGGAAGCGAAGGACGCTGTCGAACGCCGGTGTTATGACGAAGCGCAAAGCGGGAAATACCGCCGGATGCAATCCTTTCCGCTGTTGTGGGATGGCCCGGCGGGAGTACTCTATTTTGGCGGTTCCGGCGGATCGGCGGCAGCGCAGTGTACGGATTTGATGGCCCGTACCTTTGATGTCGAGTTGCGGCACATCACCGCCGGCACGTTGGCGCACACTTGGGCTTACGAGACCGGGAACGAAGAGGTAATCGGCGAACTTCAGCCGAGTAGCTTTGTGCCTACACTACCCTATTCGGACGTCGCTTGGGGGAACCCGCATTCGGCGCTACCCGACTTTTTGGGCAATGAGTTTTTGATGTGGCTCTGGTACACCTTGGAAAATGAGACGGACACGTTCGAACTGGATGAAGACGGCGAGATTGTCGTCATGATGAACCGTACGTTGACGCTCGAATGTCCGCGTGGCGAGTCTGGAAAGGAAACGATCACTGCCGATTGTCCCACCAGTTTACCCGAGGCAATGCATGGCGCACGATCTGGTAAGTTACCTCGCAAAACGGGCTTGATTGTGGCCCGGGATGGGCAGCAATTCGAGTTCGCCCTGCAAGCGGAGACGTTGGGAATCAGCGGTGCGAAAATACGCGTTGATGACACCGATGGATTCCAAGCTGAAGATCGCATTGATCTGGTACGGCAGTTGAGCGAATCCATCGACATGCTGTTCTATCAATTCTGTGAGCGACGTGTGGCTGAGTCCTGGGTGGGCGAAGTGGACACGATCGGTCAATGGTTGACCGGAGCCACGAAACGGCGCAAGAAGAAGGCGGCTTAGGATTACCGGCGAAGTGATGCCACTTTCGGTACGGCCTCTGTCCGGCGTGCCGCAAGTGGCTTTTGGCGGCGCGCATGACGGAAAGGTTTGCCAAAGCTTCTGGGAGTGAGTCGTGTTGCGGCCACGTGCGTTCACTGGCCGGTCTGGCAATGTGCAACGCGAGCTTTGATCTCTTCGACTATCTCAGCTGGCAAGGGGCCCGACTCGGCTGCACTGAGATTCTCAACGAGATGCATTGGGTTGCATGTTCCCACAATCACCGTGTGGCATTGTGGATGCGCGAGTGTATACCGCAGGATAAGTTCGGCACGACTCATCCCCTCGGGTAGCACTTCGTCGAGTCTGGCCGCAGACCAAACATCATTCAGCGCGGGCCGTTGGATCTCGGCATCCGGCCCGCCGTGGGCAATGCCACCACGGATAATGATGCCGGCGCCCGTCGCAGCGGCGCTGTGAATCAACGCGTCGTGTTCGGGCTTGAGGCAGGAGTACGGGATCTGAAACGTGTCGAACACTCCCAATTCGATCAGATCTGGCAAATGAGGCAACGAACTGGAAGACCCAATCCAGCGGATCACACCCTGGTCACGTAGGGAGATCAGTAAGTCGATTAGGCCAGCCCGTTGGAGTGACTCGGCATCGCCACCATGAAATTGCAGCACGTCGATGTAGTCCGTCCGTAATCGCAGCAGACTGGCTTCCACGTTGCGTTTGACCACATCTTGTGTCCACTCGTGTGCGATCTCAATATGATCCTCGTGTTGTTGGAAAGCGCAGCCGCATTTGGTAGCCAGGATGAATTCATCGCGCCGCGCGCTCAAGAAACGCCCGATCCTTTCTTCGCAGACACCGTAATCCGGCGCCGTGTCAATCAAGTTGATACCCGAATCGAGCACGCGATGCAGAAACGCTTCTGCATCTCCATCGTTGACGACGCGGACCCCCCATGTCCGCGGACCACGCAGACCCATGCTACCGTATCCCAACTGAGAGACTGACAGGCCAGTGCGGCCCAACGCGTTCTTATTCATACTTGTGCACTTTTGGGTTTTCAGCTGTCGCCGTGGTCCGAAGTTTTTCAGGTGTCGTCGCTGCCGCGTTGGCAGTGTACGGGTGTGCGCTCGTCGCGGTTGCGTCGTGCCAGCGTTCGCGTTATGTTGGCTGCCATTCTGAGACTGTGTTGTAATCGTTTTTAGTCCACTGCGGAAAGATGCCTTGCGCAAGGTGCAGTCGGCAGCAACTTTCGACATTCTGTGGTTGTTTACCACGCTGGCATGGACCAAGATTGTTACATCTGAAGCGATGTTGGTGGACGCCTCCCGTGAGTGCGTTCCGGCCTTGTGGCTGTTTCTGGCACAACGATTTGACCTGGAGTTGCATCATGTCGAAGCGACGAAGAAGTCGTTTGGTGGGGATCATTATCGGGCCTGTGATCACCTGTCTCGCGCTGATGGCGATCTGGAAAAATGAAACTCGCTTCGATTTTTCCCGAGCCGCCGCGCGAACCCAGCCGATCAGGACGCCCGAAGATGCAGCGGAGGAACAACGGATCTCACACACGGGTCCGATGGACGGCGGATTGACGATTGACGGCCAATATGTGCAGTCATTTACCGGGTACCTGATGGTGCGGAGGTCAGCCGAGGTTTACGCGTGGGATGAACACGAGGATTCTGATGGCGATGTGACCTGGTCTCTCAAATGGATGTCGTCGGTGGAGAGTAATTCGCGAAATCTCGGAATGCGAAAGCAACTGACTTCGAAAACGTTGTTACCGCGAGAATACCAGGTTGGTGCATTATCCGTCGCGTCAGAAAAAATTGAATTCGTCGAGTCCACACGTACCATTGGACCGACGTCACTCGTAGTGACGGGCGTTGAATTGCATCCTGAAGGCGAATATCTCTATTTACGGAAACATCAGCCGCAGCGATTCGGCGATGAGCGTCTCCGCTACACGGGAATCCCTGTGCCGGCACGGGCCACTTATTTTGGAAAATTTGAGTCAGGACGAGGCGTCGCCGACACCACACACCAACGCAGCGGATTCGTGAATCAAATGATCCTGAATTCTGGAATTCTGCACCATCTTGTCGCCGGGGACCGTGGAACTGCGCTGGCGGCGATGAAGGCCTACATCGGACGGCTGAAGTGGCTCGTTCGTGGCATTGCTTCTGCGGCGGTCGTCATTGGTTTACTGATTTTCTTTTCAACGGCGACGGGCGCATTGCTGCATATCCCGGTGCTAGGTGCGCTAGCCCAGGCGGGCAGTGTTTTGTTAGCGCTCGTGATCGGCATCCCATTGGCACTGTTCACCATCGCGCTAAGTTACCTGCTTGCCAATCCCCTGTTGTTGTTCGCGATGGTAGCGACGCTCGGCGGGGTGACTTGGTTTTGGCGGAATCGCGCAAAGCGATCACGGCAAGCTGTCCAGCAGCAACTACATACGCAGTATGGGCACGCCCTAAACGATGATGAACTTAAGCGGCAAGAATTTTTCGAGTTAGTGCAGATGGCGTTGTACGATGGTGAGTTGCGTGCGGGCGAGGCAAAATTCTTGAGACAATGGTCAAAGAAACATGGCTGGAGCGAGAGCTTGCACAACAAACTCTTGTCGGAAGGGAAACAACTGAAGCGGAATGTGAATGACCAGGTCGCTGATGAAGTTCACCTGACGAACCTGGTTCGGCTGGCCTTAGCGGACAATCAGGTATCGCGTTATGAAATCAAAACCATACGTACGGTGGGCCGAGCGTTAGGTTACGACGATCGCAAAATACGTAAGGTGATAGAAAAAGTGCAGCAAACTGCATGGGCCGCGGCCAACACGTAATTCATAGGGCATGGCTGCGTTAGATTGGTTTGCGTTTAATCGCGGATTGGGGCACTGCGATGGCGACAGTAACGGCGGTTATTTAACTTCCCCAATCGCGATCAGCTCGCGGATCGTGTGAGCGTACCATCGATTGCCGCTGACGGTGATACTGGCGCGCGTAAAGGATTGGCCCAGGGGACCGAGGTCGTTGATGGCTAAGACGGCGCGTTCGTCGAACACTTTCGCATCTGTTTGAATCACAAACACGTTGCCGCTCATCAAGGGAATGACCAGTCGATTACCGGCTGCCGTCGGTATGGGAGCACAAACGTGACCCCAACCGGTGCCCTGGGACCGTTTATCGCCCATGACCAGCATGCCGCGCGCATTGCGGACAGCATTGGCCCGCAGGCGCACGGGTTCGCGTTTCTTTGATGGTGTCGCTGGCTTCGCGACCGGAGTACCACGCCAGAGCAAACGGTCTTGCTTTCCGAGCTCCCGCAACACCTGGATTGGCATCTCGAGATATTGCACCGTGCCCGCGTCGAGGTCGACACGGCCAACATAGTTTCTGGTGTAGGCTCGGAAGTAGTGGAAATTGCCGACGCGCAGATTGGATTGTTGGGTAATGGAGCGTGGCTTTTGCTCTGGCAGTGTCTCGACAGCGGTGGTTCTCCCTTCAGGAGTCCAGCGCCGCACCGGCACATCTTTCACAATCGAAACGCGCCGGACAATGCTGCCGTCCTTGGCATTGACCCACAGATGCTCTCCTCGATGGAAGACGAGTACCTGATCGTTGACCACCGGATACGTCTGTGTCGACATGAACTTTTCGAGTGGAAGTGTCCAGACCGTCTTGCCGTTGTCAGCCCGGATCATCGAGATGCCCTCCGGTTTTTCCGGTGGCCCATGACCGCCGCCGCGCCCGACGACTAGAACTTGGGTGCCATCAGACAATTGCTGTAACAGCGGGACGCAGCCCATATTGACGCCGCATTCGCTGAGCCAAACCGGCTTGCCGGAATCGCAGTTCAACGCCTGCAATTGGGTCCAGGTTGCCCGTCCGGCATTTGCATTCTCGTGTCCGAATTTACCGCCCTCGTCGGGTAAATAGACTTGGCGGTGCAAAATGAGGGTGCCCTCGTGAAGGATGGGGCGTGTCCTGGCCACGGAGACCACGCGTTTGCTCCACAATTCGTTGCCCTGGAGATCAAAGCAAACCAGTCTGCCGGTGGGATTCAGAAACCAGACCCGTTGACCATCGCTGACGGCCGCCGGGGACGACGCGTCTCCAAACGGGGCGCTGAGTCGTGTTTGGTATGTGCCGGGGATATCGCGTTGCCAGAGCACTTTTCCGTCGGTGGTGGACAGACACCACGCCACAATGTCGGATCCGGTGGCAGAATCGGCCTCGACTGGCTTCATCGTGGTCACGAAAATTCGGTTACCGACGACTACGGGTGCTGACTGTCCGGTTTCCGGCAAGGACGTTTTCCAGGCGATGTTGGCGTTCTGGACCACGCTCCACTGAGTCGGTGCCGCGGACTCCGGCGCGGTGAAATCAAAATGCGCCCCGGGGCCTTGAGACCAGTCAGCCCAGCAAATCGCCGTGGGTAGACATCCGACAACGACACAAATCAAACGCAACATGTACCAGACTCCATGTGGACGTGGTTCCCAGTTGAGGGTGGTTTTGAATTCCAGTGACTGGGTCGACTGAGTTGACACCCTAACCAGACGCACTCGCACCGTCAAACGTGGAGCGAACGGTAAAAGGTGCAGCATGTTCCGGATCCATCTCGGACGCTACTGCCAGGACTGTCCAATGGCCGGCCTGTCGCGCCAGCGGCGCTCCAAGGACACCATGTTAATCCTCAGTGGGGCGCGGCGGGTTGGCCCAGTTGCCACTTGAGTCGTGGCCACTAACGACAACGCCTTTTGCGTGCCAGTCATTGCCAGCTTGCACATCGGGTGTGCAATAGCGGAGTGTCAGCGCGCACCGTCGACGCGTGGAATCATTGGCTTCCGAACCGTGAAGTAACAGGTCGGAATGAATGGAAATCTCGCCGGCGTCCAATTCGTTGAAGACCACCGGGCCGTATTGTTCGGCATCATCAACGGTCTGATTCAACACGTTCTGTTCGGAAGCGACACTCGTGCGGTATGTCAGATGGCCAAAGTGCTGAGAACCGGAGACGAATTTCATGCAGGCGTTGTCCACGTCGGCCACGTCGATGGCCAGCCAGACGGTGACCGCTTTGGACGGGGTGAGTGGCCAATAGCTGGCATCCTGATGCCAAGCCACTGCTTGTCCGTCACCAGGCATCTTGCAGAAAAAATGCGAACCCCAGCCGATCACGTCAGGCCCCAGGATGTCGCGAACCAATGCCACCATGTCTGGATTGGTCAACATGTCATACACACGCCCATACCGCAGGTGTGCGGTACTGATGGAGTAGCTGTTGCCTCCGGACGCGACGACGCGCTCCAGTAGCCCGTCAAAGTAGTGGCGAATGTTGCTGATTGCCTCTGCGTCATAGACCCGCAGATGTTGCAGGAAACCATCCCGGTTGAATTGCTCAATTTGGCTGGGCGTGAGTACTTTGGGATCGACGGTTTCGGACGGATAAAACCGTAGGTCGCGATCCATCGATTTGATCGCGTCGGCGTCCGGAATTGGGGCGAAATTCCTGTCCATCGTCTGTTGGTGTGTTCCCTGGAAATGATTGGAAGCGGCTTAGCACACGCCGCGATTGTAGGGCATGTCGGGGGGCCTCGAAACGGCAACCGAACCGGCGAACCACGTTAGTCAGGATTTCTTCGAGGTGGTGCTGGTCCGGGACTGTCCGGCGCGGAAGGGCGTGTTGCTAGGTGCGTAAGGCGAACGACGGAACGGCACCCGGCGGTCTGCCCAAATGTCCCCTGACAAAAGGACGTATCGACGTTGATTTGATGGTTGAAGTCAGGTCACGGACGCTCGGTCACACGAGATTGCTTTCCCTTTTTGTGCTGACTCGACTTCTCTTCTGATTTCGCCTGAAAACTCCTGAAAAGCGGCTCTCAGCTAGGTGTAACGCGCCACGCGGCAGGCTCTGTTGGTTTGTGCTATTCCCTCAAATGGGGGTCAAGTGAACGGTGGAAAGGAGTTCCCTGACTCAACGTGTTGAGGATTGGGGGTCCATGTGTTCCGTTTGTACCCTCTGGGCCTGTCCGGGCGCAGGGATATAAAGAAATGGTCTGTGCTTTTTTTGGTTTGCGCAAATTGTGCGGCCCAATCCTCATTCTGGCATAATCTAAGTTTGAAAGTATTTGGCAGCCGCCTTCATTCGACTACACGTTCCAACGAGGATTCTCATGATTCGGTATTTACGACGTGCCTGCAGTTGTTTGGCAGTCCTGTTCGTGGTGTCCACCGGGACGCCCTTGCTCCAGGCTCAAATTTTCAACCCCACCGAGTTCCCGCCACATACGGAAGTCATGAAGGGGTATACACCGGTCATCACTCAGGCCAACATCACGCCGATGTTTGGCCTGTATCGTAACAAAGACGGTCACGTGTACGCGGAACTGCCACCGAAGTTCGTCGGCAAACGCTATTTCATCGCCACGACCACCTCAAGTGGTGAGACGTATGCCGGCCTGCAGGGGAACGACATTTATGTTTATTGGCGCCAATACGGCAAGCGACTGGCACTAATTCAACCGGAAATTGGCATGCGTGCCGAAGGGGACAGCGCTGCATCGTCATCAGTCAAGCGGCTGTTCACCGATCAAGTGCTGGTCGATGTGCCCGTACTCACGATCGGACCTCGTAAGGGTGCGGTGATTGATCTGGACGCTCTGCTGATTGGCAATGCCAGTCGTTTCTTTGGCTCGCGAGCAGCACCCAATGCCATGCAAATTCGCAATGGTATCTTCAAACTTGCCGTCGCCAAGGCGTTTAAAAACAACATCGAAGTCAGTTTTGAAGTTCCGACCAGCGGTGGCATCCTCAAAAAGCTGCACTATTCGATCAGCGAAATTCCGAACAGCACCGGCTACAAGCCACGACCAGCGGACCAACGGGTCGGATACTTTACCACGACGTACTCGGATCTGGCCAAATACAACGATCGCGAAACCCGCGTCCGGTTCATCAACCGTTGGCACTTGGAAAAAGCAGACCCGCGTCTCAAGCTGAGTCCCCCCAAGAAAGCCATCGAGTTCTACATCGAGCACACCACTCCGATCCGTTATCGCCGGTGGGTCCGTGAAGGAATCTTGTCGTGGAATAAAGCGTTCGAAAACATTGGCATCTCGGACGCCATCGAAGTGCATTACCAGGACGCGAATCCGGCAACGATGGCCCACATGGACAAGGATCCGGAAGATGTCAACTACAACTTTGTACGGTGGCTGAATAACAACATTGGTACCGCCATCGGCCCGAGCCGTGTGCACCCGTTGACCGGACAAATCCTGGACGCGGACATTATTTTGACGGACGGTTGGATTCGCCACTATAAGAATCAGTTCAGCGAGATTATGCCCCGGATCGCCATGCAAGGTTTTGGTCCGAAGACACTCGCGTGGCTGGCCGAAAATCCGAACTGGGACCCGCGCGTTCGACTCGCTGACCCATCCCAACGTGCGGCGATTCAGGAAAAGATTGCTGCCGACGCGATGCTGCCGTTTTCTGGACACCCCTTGGCAAACGCTGACCCGTTTTCCATCGGGGACGAAGAATATGACGGTTTGCACGGCCGGACGAGTCAAGTCAACGGTTTTTGTTCCGCCGCCGACGGAATGGCCTTTGATGTGGCCATGATGCGAATGTCAGCTGCGATGCTCAATGCGGCCGACGCAGACGGCAAGGAGGGCGAAGGCAAAAAAGAAGAGCCGAAAACTCCTGCCGAGCAGATGCTGGATGGGATGCCGGAGTCGTTTGTCGGTCCATTGATCGCGCATTTGGTGGCGCACGAAGTTGGCCATACACTCGGCCTGCGGCACAACTTCAAATCTTCCAGTGCCTACACCTATGCTGATATCAACAGCGGCAAGCTGAAAGGCTCCAAGCCACATGCGGGCTCGGTGATGGACTACATTGGCGCCAACTTCCGCATGGCGGGCGGCGACCAACAAGGCGACTATACGATGATTGGCATTGGTCCCTATGATATGTGGGCCATTGAATACGGCTACACCTTCGCTTCGGATCTGAAACCGATCCTGGCCCGATGTGCTGAGCCAGAATTGACGTTTGGTACGGACGAGGACACGTTTGGCCCGGATCCACTCGCGCGGCGGTACGACTTCAGCAAAGATCCTCTTGACTTCGCCAAGAATCAGATGGAACTGGTCAAATATCACCGCAAGCGTTTGTTGACCGATTTCATCAAGGATGGTGATAGCTGGGACCGTATCCGCTATGGCTATGAACTGACGCTGAGCCTGCAGACGCGTGCATCGTCGATGATGTCCAATTGGGTTGGTGGAGCGTTCATCCATCGACACAAGAAGGGCGATCCCAAGTCTCGCAAACCGGTTGAGGTCGTGCCAGCAGCCCAGCAACGCGCAGCGTTGCAGTTTGTTATCGCCAACACGCTGAACGACGAAGCGTTTGGGTTAAATGCCGACCTGACGACGGCGATGGGTCTGGATAAGTGGAGTGATGATCGCGATGCAGCGATGTCCGATGCCACTTGGCCGATTCACGAACGGATCATGGGGATTCAAGCGTCTACCTTGACGCAGCTGATGAATCCGACAACACTCGGCCGTTGCTACGACAATGAGTTTCGTGTCCCAGCGGATCAGGAAACGCTCACGCTGCCTGAGTTGCTCTCCACAGTAACCTCGAGCGTCTGGAGCGAACTCGAGGCCAAAGTGGACGGGGCCCGGACTGCCCGGAAACCTCAGGTATCAAGCATGCGGCGCAATTTGCAGCGCGAGCATTTGCAACGACTGATCGACCTGGCTTTGGCAGACAAATCGTCTTCACCGGCAGGTCGCGCAATCTCCGCGTTGGCAACTCAAGAGTTGCAAACGTTGGTTGCAAAAATCGAAGCGTGCGTCGCTGCAACGGGCGAAAATGCGGACCCCTACTCCAGGGCCCATTTCGCGCAAGCGACAAAACGTATTCGCAAGGTGCTCAACGCGGGTTACCTGATCCAATAAGCGGTCGGGCAATCTGCCTCTGGATGCGACCACAGGGCGAGATGCGACGTGCGCGTCGTGATCTCGCCCTGTTTGTGTTGCCTGAGGGTCGGTGTCCCGTGCCGGCTGTCTCGGCCAAGTTGTGGTGGGGGACGCGAGCGTCACTGACACACCGTCGACGCGTTAACCGAAGAGGTCAAGAACCGGCTTACCGGTGGTCAGCGGCCGAAGGAACCCGGAGTTGTTCTGCGGCTCATTCAACGGAATGTCTAAGGCATGGTAGATGGTGGCGGCCAACTCCTCGGGCCGGACCGGGTTGCTGGTCGGGTATTCCGCATGCTTGTTGGACTTTCCATAAACGTGTCCACCGCCGATTCCACATCCGGCCAGGATCGAAGAAAAGCATTTCGGCCAATGTTGCCGACCAGGCGGTTCTTGCGTCAACACTTTCGGAGTGCGTCCAAATTCGCCTGTGACGACGACCAAGGTGGAGTCCAACAGTCCGCGATCCTTGAGGTCGGTCAGCAGTCCCGAGAGCGCTTGATCGAGTCGAGGCAGACAAAAGCCCATTCCGTAGGAGCCGTCTCCAAAGGCATTCCCCATACCCATGTTGCCGCCGTGCATATCCCAACTGCTGCTGGGGGGGCCTTTGGTGTCGTGAGGTGCTTGGCCGGTCCATCCGTTGACAGTGACAAAGCGAACCCCCGCTTCGACCATCCGTCGCGCCAGCAAGAGATTCTGTCCCAGTGGGTGGCGGCCGTAACGGTCTCGGGTGGCCTCCGGTTCCCGTTGTAGTTCGAATGCCTCGCGGCCCTCCGGCCGGGTCATCGCTTCATACCCTTTTTCGCGCAGATCGGCCCAGTCGATCCCTCTCGCATCTTGGGATAACGCTGAACTCTCCAATTGACCCAGCAAACCACGGCGCTGGTCCAACCGAGCTTGATCACCGAGATCATAAATGGGAGGCGGGGTGAAATTGTCCATGGCCGGATGGTTCTGTGCCGAGCCCACGAAGACGGGGGCGTACGCCGAGCCAAGGTATCCGCCAATGCCGATGTTGGGGGCACAAAAAACCGGCGGCCCGACGCATTTAATGAGCCAGGCGTTGGACACAATATTCCGTTTGCTTGGTTTGTGTTTCGCCACAAACGAACCGAGGTACGGCTGGTCGTTCATGACGCCTTGCTGTACCCGTTTTGTGGATTGCCCGCTGAGCAGATTGTGCATCGCATCAAAATGGTTGCTAATCCCACCCGGGTGCGTCATCGAATTGATGAGCGTGAAATCCCCGGTCAGCTTGGCCAACTGTGTGTGCATTTCATTGATGCGCATGCCCGGCACTTGCGTGGCCGTGGTTTTGTAAGGGCCACGGATCGACGCAGGGGCATTGGGCTTCATATCCCACGTATCAACGTGACTGGGACCACCACACAGCAAGACGAAGATACATGACTTCTCAGACCTGACCGCGTCTCCACTGGAGTTCACCGCGTCACTCCCCATGACCAGGCCAGGTACGGTTGTGGAAAGCGCCCCCATGCCAGCGGCGATGAGTGCCTGCCTGCGGTTCACTTCGTTTGCCATCGGAGAACTGCTGCCGGCTAGGCTGTTTTCGCGTTTTATCACTGTTGGCCTCGATTCTTCGGGGCAGGGCGTGCAGGCAGAGTCACACGCTACGTGGGTTTCACATGGATTCATCAACGCTGATGCGTTGTGTGCAGTATGCCGGGCCGAGCCGTTCATTGCAACTTGAGTTCGCCGCTTCTTGGCCAATCATCGCTAATTTGGCAAGTCCCGGCGGACTGAGCCCCAACGATCTTGGCGGGGGTAAACTGAACGCCACGTACATGGGTAAGGCGACGTGGCATCACGATTGCGCGCGTGGTCGACGTTGCATGGACGTGGGGCAGGTTGAAAAGCCATTTGTGAGAAAGCGACCAAGATTTTTCATGCAGGACTTTGCAGACTGCTGCGGTGCACTAGAGTGCTCACGCGTTACAAAATTCCCATCTCATTTTTGACAAGGACTCACACATGTCGCGTTGGATGATTACTGGTTGCTTGGGTTTGGTTTGCTTGGCAAGTAGCGTTCGTGGTGCTGAAAAGGACATCGTGGACACGGCGGTTTCTGCAGGCAGCTTCAAGACCCTCGTCGCCGCGGTGCAAGCAGCTGGTCTGGTAGACACGTTGAAGGGGAAGGGACCGTTTACGGTTTTCGCACCTACGGACGATGCGTTTAAGAAGTTGCCCAAGGGAACCGTGGAGTCTTTGCTGAAGCCCGAAAACAAAGATAAGCTGATCGCTGTTTTGACATACCACGTGGTGCCCGGAAAAGTGACCGCAGCAGACGTGGTGAAACTGAAGGAAGCCAAGACGGTACAGGGCTCGAACGCGTCCATTAAAGTCAAGGGTAAGAAGGTGATGATCGACAAGGCGAAGGTCGTCAAGACGGACATCATGTGCGGCAATGGCGTGATTCACGTAATTGACTCGGTCATCCTACCCAAATAGTTTTCGATCGCTTTGCCATCGACTCGAAGTCCGCCATCTCATCGATGGTGGGCTTTTTTTATTGACGTGACGCAGATTTGGAGCCTGATTCGGAAGCCAGCAATCCATGACGTCGTCAGGATTCCTCGCGATCGTGCGTTTTGACGTGAGGTCCAACCGATTGCGGCCTCGCCCAGCACGAGCATGCAGGGGCTCGCCTGTAGGCAACGGCGCGTTCCGTTACATGTCGAGTCCAACGCGACAGCTGGTAACCAATGGGAAATCTGGGATGCGATCCAAGGTGCCCTATTTCTCGGACTTGGGGGCTGCGTTTACCTTGTCCTCCGTACTCGCCGTTGCCCGCCCCCCTTCACCCCAAGCCCTGCATTTCCCGCATCTGGCGGAGAAGATGCTGAATCTTCGCTTACCAACTCGTATTTCAAAAAAAAATGATGCAAAACGCAGGAAAACTTTGCCGGATCGTTACATAAATGATACATTCCTGGTTACTTGTTTTTCGTGTGCGCCATCCTCGGATGGCATTGTTTGTTCTTTTCTTTTTTCTTCTTTCGGAGGTTCGATATGAGGAATTCCTCGAAGAGGCGCGCGTTCACGCTCGTTGAGCTGTTGGTCGTGAT
>NZVR01000152.1 GCA_002701545.1 Blastopirellula sp.
GATCACCTGACCCGATATCAGATCGGTGTTCGTAATGATCAACAGTCGACCAACTTCCCTCAGTAGGTTGGTGACTTAGGTCGAATTCAGGGAGGTGGGGCCAACCTTGGTCCCACCTCTTTTTGTTGAACCTAGGTACCGGAGTTCGCTTGATGACAAAGAATCTGTTTTCTGCTGCCCGTTTCCGCCCGCTCGCAATGCTCGGCTTGGTTGCGCTGCTGGCGTTTGTTGTTGGCTGTCAGTCGTCCACGGATACCGGGCAAGACACTCCTGCCGACTCATCTCCATTTCAATTTGGAGAAGTCCAAGACGATCCGCAGGTGGATCCGGTGCCGCCGAAACCGGCGACTGTCCAATTCACGCGGTTAGCGATGCCTGAGGAATTTGTCTATGTGAATGGTGAGCAAGGTCAGTCGCTGATGGTGGAAACCGTCGGAGGTGGCTGTGGATGGCTCGATATCGACAGGGACGGGCACTGGGATTTATACCTTTGCCAGGGAGGAGACTCGACCAAGCCAGCCGACTCATCGCAGCCGCTAGACGCACTGTACCGGAATGATGGCGAGGGTAATCTGCAGTTAGTTACTGACGTCAGCGGTATTCGCGACTTTGGTTATGGCCAAGGGGTTGCCGTGGGGGATTTTAATGAAGACGGTTTCGATGATATCTATGTGACCAATGTTGGCTCGAATACGTTTTGGATGAACATGGGTGACGGCACATTTGAAGAAATCACTCAAGAGGCGAATGTTGACGATCCACGTTGGAGTAGTTCTGCGGCTTTCGGTGATATCGATTTAGATGGAGATCTTGATCTCTACGTTTGCAACTACTTGGTGTACGATCCGTCCAATCCGGTAGACTGCCGCTCGAAAAATGGTGAATCGCGGATCTGTCACCCCAAAGACATTGAGCCGTATGCCGACGAGTGCTTTATCAATCAAGGTGACGGTACGTTTACCGCGGAGGCGCGGCAGCGTGGCTTGTTTGGCGAAGGCAATAAAGGGCTGGGTGTGGCCATTGCTGATTTTAACAACGACCAGCTACCCGACATTTATGTTGCGAATGACACGACTGCCAATTTCCTGTTTTTGAATCAAGGTGAAGGTAAGTTTGCTGAGCAGGCATCGTTATTGGGTTGCGCGGCCAATCGAGCGGGTGCGTTTCAGGCCAGTATGGGGTTGGGGGTTTGTGACTTTGACCGCAATGGTTTTCTGGACATTTATGCGACCCATTTTTACGGTGAGTCAAACACGATGTACAAAAATCTGGGCGCGAAAGGATTTCGAGACGTGACGCCTGATGTGGGATTGCACGCGCCGACGATGTCGGACTTGGGTTGGGGGATCGTGGCGAACGACTTCGATTTTGACGGCTATGATGAGCTGTTTGTGGCGACGGGGCACGTGGAAAACTACCCCGGCAATCCGCTCCACAAGATGTATCCGAATCTGCTGACCTCCGCCGGCGAATCGTTTCAGCCTTGCGCTGCAACGGCAGGTGACTATTTCAAGCAGAAGTATGTCGGCCGTGGTGCAGCAGGTGGTGATCTTGATAACGATGGCGATGCTGATCTTGTCGTTGTTCACCAGAATACACCGACGGCGATCTTGCGAAACGATTCGAAACGCGGCAATTGGCTCAAGTTGGAGTTTCGTGGTTCAGCGAGTAACCGGCGGGGGATTGGCTGCCGTGTGTTTGTGACGCGTGGTGAGACGAAACAAATGCAGGAACTCGCCGGTGGGACGTCTTTTGCATCAAGCAACCAGCCGGCGCTTTATTTTGGTCTCGGCGAGGATTCCAAGGCCGACCGCATTGAGATCCTGTGGCCTAGCGGGAAGCGGCAAGTTTTAGAGGACGTCCCGGCTAATCAGCATCTGACCATTGATGAGCCAAACGCTTGAACGCACAGGGAACGTTCGCATCAAATGAACCGCTAGAGAATGCGTAGCTAGAGAATGCGTAGCGTAAGCGCATGGATCGAAAATTCATCTTTACTTTGTGTTATTGCCGGGTAGTTCTGTGAAGTGTTTGTTATTTGCTTTCGCTGGAATGTCCTTGTTCGCCACCGTGGCGGTTGCGGACGACGTCCCAACCGGATTGCGCTACCCGATTGGTGTCGCGGTCAGTGCCCAATCTGATGTCTACGTTGCAGATCGTAAATTGCCGGGCATCTGGAAGATCACCGCGGGCAAGCCCACGGTTTATTTTCAGGCATCTAAAAAGTTCCGTACACCACTCAATGCCATTCGGTGCATCGCAGTGGACCAGGCAGGCCGAGTGATTGCAGGTGATTCTGCTACCCGAGATGTGTATCGGATTGACGACCAGGGGAAAGCCACGAGTTTAGCCGGCGGGCAAATTGGTATTCCCACCGCGATTGCCATCGGCAAGGACGGCGAGATCTTTGTGGCTGACCTTGATCGGCAACAGATTTGCTCACTTCCCAGTGACGGGACCAGGCAACCCAAGGTGATTGCGAAAGTCCCTGCACCACGTGGATTGGCTGTCATTCCAGATGGTGGGTTGTTGGTGCTTTCCAGCACCAATCCGCAAGGACAGATTCTCGAAGTCTCGCTGGATGGGAAAGTCTCGGTCAAAGGGGCAACGTCGTTTGGCATGCCGCACAAGATTGTTCGCATGGATGATGGAACGTTGTTCGTTACCGACAACTATCAGCGCTGTGTGTGGAAAGTGCCGAGCGGGGGAATGCCGGAAAAATGGGTGACTGGTGCCCCGTTGGATCGCCCCGTCGGTCTCTGCCGTATGGGAGATCAACTGTTGGTCACCGACCCGCACCTCAAGACCGTCTTCACCGTGGGAGTGGCCAGTGGCAAGGTCTCCGTGTTCAGCGGAGGCTTGGCTCAGGAGAACTGAACGCTCGTGCCGCGGATTGTGACGCAGGGGAGCGGCGGTGGTGGACAGATTGCGATCATCGAAGTCCGCAGGCTACCCGCCGGGCGGGCATGAAGGGGCTCTCGCGTGGAGGGCAGGCTCTGATGCACCTGGGCTACCGGCCAAGGATCCGGGAAATGCATGCTTTTTTGAAGGTCTGTGCAAGTTATGATAAAAGCCCTTAGCCGCTCAAGTTGAGTTGCTTGCGTTATCTTCATGAGGAACCCTTCGCTATGCGTCGTCGCTTCCTTTCCCTGGGAATCTGTTGGCTCTCGTTTCTGACGGTCATGACCGTATCCGCGGACGAAGTATCGCGTGTTGACTTCGTTAAAGAAGTGCAGCCGATTTTTCGTCGTCGCTGCTACTCCTGTCACGGCAGGGACAAACAAGAGGGTGGTCTCCGACTTGACCGGAAAAAGCGTGCTCTCCAGGGCGGAGATACCGTGAAGGCGATTGTGCCCGGGCGACCACAAGAGAGCCACATCTTGGCGCTGGTTGCAGAAACGGTGGCGGGGGAACGCATGCCACCGGAAGGGGCGCTGCTGACGGCCGCCGAGATTCAGAGCTTGCGTCGGTGGATCGAGCAAGGTGCGCATTGGCCCGAGGATACCGAAGTCGAAGAACCGCTACATTGGGCCTTTCAACCGGTTCGCGCTCCGGTGATTCCCAATCAGCCTGACTCAGTCTGGTCGCGCAACGGTTTGGACGCGTTCATCTACCGCATGCTGGCCAGCCATCAGCGAGTCCCTTCTGCCGATGCACAGCGCGCGGTCCTGATTCGTCGTGTCTACCTGGATGTGCTCGGCCTGCCCCCGACTCCACAGGAGTGGGAATCATGGCGACGCGATCCGCGGGTGGACTGGTACGAGCGCATGGTCGATCGCGTGCTGGCATCACCGCATTTTGGCGAGCGCTGGGGACGCTTGTGGCTCGACTTGGCGCGGTACGCGGATTCGGATGGCTACGAAAAAGATCAGCCTCGCCCGCACGCGTTTCATTGGCGCGACTGGGTCTTCGAAGCGTTTAACCGGGATCTGCCCTTTGACCAGTTCACCGTTCAGCAAATCGCCGGAGATCTGTTACCCGGAGCGACTGCGGAAACCAAACTTGCCACGGGCTTCCACCGGAATACGCTGACCAATCGAGAAGGGGGTATCGACAAAGAAGAGGACCGCGTCAAGCAAACGGTTGACCGCATCAACACAGTTGCTTCCGTCTGGCTCGGGCTGACGGTCAAATGCGCGCAGTGTCACTCGCATAAATATGATCCCATCACACAGCGCGAATACTATCAACTGTATGCGTTTTTCAACAACGCGGATGAATCCGATTTTGCGTTAGATGCAACGGAAATCCAGCGGTTGAATTTTCAGCGGCAGCGCGATGCTCACGAAAAAGAGCGTCAGCAATTGAGCCAGCAATGGACCGCCGCGCGGCGAAAAATCATGAACTCCTTGCCGGAGATTCTGGCTGAATACCGGCAAAAGTACGGAGACCGTGGCTTGCAACCCCCGACGGATGACTTGCTGTTACACGCGACGTTCGACGGAAAGTTGACCAGCGGCGTGGCGGCGCGTGAGGCCAAGTGGAAAGGGACACCGGCTCCCCAGTTTGCAACAGGCCAGCTTGGAAAGGCAGTGCGTTTCCAAGGTCAGCAGGCGGTTGAGCTCGCGACTCCTTTTGGTTTTCAATCCGATCAGCCCTTTACGATAGCCGCTTGGGTCTACAACGAAGGAGGGATCGGTGCGATTGTCACGAAGCTGAATGAGGACGCCAACTTCAAAGGTGTGGATTTCACAAGTAACGAGGGGATGTTGGAAGTGCATCTTGTGGAACACTGGCCACGTGACGCGATCAAGGTGACTACCAAGGCGCGATTGAAGAAGAATCAGTGGCAGCACGTCATGGTTGCTTACGATGGGTCACGCAAAGCTGCCGGGGTGCGAATTTACATCGACGGAGCGCCGCAATCGTTGGACACGCATTTTGATCAACTCACCGGCTCCATCGATATTAATGAACCGTTGCGGATCGGAAGCCGCAAACGCAGTTCGTATTTTCGTGGTCGCGTGGATGAAGTCTTTGTTTACCGTCGTGTCTTGGATGAGGCAGGACGGCGGGCGTTGAGTGGTGATCCGGGTCTGCAGGAATTCTTGCAGCTTGCTGCCATTCCAGCTGACCAGCGGACTGCCGCGCAGGCCGAGTCGCTGGTGGAGTTTCTGGTCAGCCGGCGAGGTGAAGCTGCGGAGCTCGGGCGGCGACTCGACGTTTTGGAAAAGGCGGTTCCAAAGTTGGAGCGCGGGACCGGCATGGGGCTGTCGCCGGCTGCCAAGCCACGTCGGACCTTCGTACATGTCCGTGGTAACTTCCTTGACCCGGGTGCAGAGGTGACCGCCGAGTTTCTCGAGTTTCTGCCGCCGGCCGTCGTGCGTGGCAGTGCGCCTGATCGCTTGGATCTGGCTCGCTGGATTACTAGCGAGAACAATCCACTCACTGCCCGCGTCCTTGCCAACCGCCTCTGGCAGCACTATTTCCAAACGGGTCTGGTCAGGACCAGTGACGATTTTGGCAGTCAAGGTGAACCGCCGACGCATCCCGAACTGCTGGACTGGTTGGCTTCGGAATTCAAGCGACAAGACTGGCAAATGAAATCAGTGCATCGCCGGATTCTGTTGTCGTCCACCTACCGACAGTCTTCGCAAGTGCGCAGCGATCTATTGGAGTGGGATCCGGATAATCGCTTTTTGGCGCGACAGAATCGGGCACGCGTTGAAGCCGAGCTCGTGCGCGATCTGGGGCTTGCCGTATCCGGATTGCTTGATCAGCGCGTTGGCGGCCGGAGCGTCTATCCACCGTTGCCGCCAGGAATTCTCGAACTGGCATTTGTGGATGTGATCAATCGTGGTCCCTGGAAGGCGAGCACGGGTGGAGACCGCTATCGACGCGGAGTCTATACGTTCTTTCAGCGTACTTCACCGTATCCGATGCTTTCACTCTTCGATGCGCCTGATTCCAATACGAGCTGCACGCGCCGCGAGCGTTCAAATACTCCTCTGCAGGCACTAACGTTGTGGAATGACCCGTTGCAGATGGAAGCCGCCCGCCATTTCGCTTGCCGAATCCTGCGCGAGGAAGAGGCAACGGATGCCGAACGCATGCAACGAGCGTTTGTGATTGCGCTTTCTCGGGAGCCGTCTGCCGAAGATCTGAACGACCTGAATCAACTGTTGGACTCGGCGCGCAATGTGTATCGCCAACAGCCCGCATTGGCCGCGCAACTGATTGCCGATATCGAATTGGGGCGTGATATTACCACGACGGAATTCGCAGCCTGGATTGCCTTAACCCGTACTATCATGAACCTCGACGAGTTCATTACGCGAGAATAGCATATGTCTTTTGCACACCATCGACGTGAGTTCTTGACGTCCTCCGCCAGCGGCATGGGTGCCGCTGCCCTGGCCAGCCTGCTGTGCGACGAGGGGGTGTACGCTCAGGATCAGGGCGAGCAGTCATCGCATCCTGTGTTACAGGTACGCCCGGCACATTTCGCGGCGAAAGCTCGGCGATGCATCTTTGTCTATGCTGCGGGGGGGCCCAGTCAACTGGATCTGTTTGACCCCAAGCCAGAACTGATCAAACGGGATGGCGAGCAGTTGCCGGAGTCCTACACCAAGAACGTACGGTTCGCGTTCATCAAGAAAGACGCCAAGCTGCTGGGATCGAAGCGAACGTTTTCACGACATGGCGAATGCGGCATGCAACTTTCCGACCTGTTGCCTCATCTGAGTCGACATGTGGACGACATGGCGCTCGTACGTACCTTGCATACCGAAGCTTTCAATCACCATCCGGCACAGTTGATGCTGAGTACGGGGGTGCCACGATTTGGTCGCCCCAGCTTTGGTTCCTGGGTGCTCTACGGTTTAGGGTCCGAGTCGCAAAGTCTGCCGGGGTACGTCGTGTTATCCGCGGGACGGGGCGCCAGTGGCGGCGCGACGAACTGGACCAATGGTTTTCTCCCCTCCTCGTATCAGGGAGTTGTATTTCGCAATCAAGGTGATCCGGTATTGAATCTGAAAACGCCGAGTGGCGTTGATCGCAGTTTACAAGCCTCCAGCTTGGAAGCCATTCGACGTATCAATCAACGTCGCGCGGAAGATGTTGGCGATCCAGAAATTCAAAGTCGAATTGCGTCGTACGAATTGGCCTTTCGAATGCAACAAGCGGCTCCGGATGTACTGGATTTGTCCAGCGAATCTCAGACGACACTCGCAGCCTATGGCGTGGACCGAGCGGAACCTACCGACGTGAAGTCGGCACATGGTGGTGGGAAAGGTGTCTACCAGACGTTCGCCAGGAATTGCTTGCTGGCACGGCGCCTGGTGGAACGCGGTGTGCGTTTCGTGACCTTGATGCACGCATCCTGGGATCAGCACGGGAAGCTCAATGAAGAACTTACCTACAACGCTCGCATGGCCGATCAACCCCTGGCAGCGCTGCTCGCCGACCTGAAACAGCGTGGCCTGTTAGATTCAACTTTGGTCGTCTTCGCTGGGGAGTTTGGCCGCACGCCGTTAGCACAGGGCGGCGATGGACGCGATCACCATCCCAATGCGTTTAGTTGCTGGATGGCAGGCGGCGGTGTCCGCGGAGGAACCGTGGTTGGCCAGACGGACGAATTAGGATGGGCACCTGTAGAAGACCCGGTGCATGTGAATGACTTTCACGCGACCTTGCTGCATTTGCTGGGGTTGGATCACCTGAAGTTAACCAAGCGATTTGGTGGACTGGACGTGCGACTGACGAATGTCGCTGGACGGGTTGTGGAGAAACTCCTTGCTTAACATGCAACGATGCGCCGTGACCTCGTGCCTGCTGGTGGCCGCCCTGTGTGACGTGAGCAGGTCAGATGATGCCGTTGCCTTGGAACATCAAATTGCGGAGGCAGTGAACGAACTTATTCAAGCCGCTGATGTTTATGACGCGCAGCGGATGCAGCGGCTTGTGCGGCGGATCGCCCGCTGGGAGCAGCCAGCCATTCCTGCTGTAGTGAGGCATTGGAACCATGAAAATGCGAATGTCCGCTGGCAGATGGTGCGGGTGACGCAGCAGATGCAATTGGCAGATGATCGTTTGTTTCAACCCCTGCTCGTGGCTGCAGTCGATGCGGATGCTGATGTCCGAGGTGCAGCAGTACTGGCGTTGGCCGAGCTGTTTCCCGATCGCAGTGAGACCGCCGGGGCCATGCGAACATTGACCAGGGATCCGCAGTCGCTGGTCAGGGTGCAGGCATATGACGCTGCGTGGAAGATTGGTAAACGCCAGGGAGTGATCTCAGCTTTGGTGCAGTTACTGCAGCATCAAGATTGGATGACCGCTCAGGAGGCCGCGAATTCGCTGGCGAAAATCGGACCGCCAGTGGTGGAGGATTTGCAGCCGCTCCTGCAGACGCCACAACCCATGACTCAGGTACTGGCCTGGCGGACACTGGCTAGGATCAAGCCGTTGCCGGAGAAGGTGTTGCGTCTGGCTGAAGGACAGGCAACCAGTGCTGATGCGATGACACGCCGGGCAGCGATCGCGCTGTTGGCGATGGCGGATTTGCACCGTTGGCAAGTGCTCCACAAGCTGAGCCGACACCCCGATCCTGCAATCCGCCGTGACGTTGCGCAAGCGATCGTTAAATTTCAGGATGGCCCTGAAAAGGTAGACCAACTGCTCGTCGGTTTGCTTGACGATCACGATCCCTATGTTGTCGTTGCCGCATTGCATTCCCTGAAGAAACGGCCTCGTTGCGACATCCCCGTGTCGAAAGTGCGGCAGTTGCTTCGGCATGATCATGCAGATATCCGTGCCGCTATGGTTGCGGCAGTGAGCCAATTGCAGCCACTTCCCGATGCGCTGCGCTCGGAATTGATATCCCTGACCGAATACGAGTCGGTGGACTACATCCGTCGTCACGCGCACCGTCTTTTGAGACGTGAGTGATGACAGGCTCAGGTGAGATCGGTTGCGTTGAGTCGCACGCTTTGCGGCTTGCATAAGATAGGCAGGTGGCGTTGTTCGTGCAAAACGGGGCGATGGATTGCTTGTTGCAATGGATGCAATACGCCGGTGGAGGGTGGGGCAAAATGCAACGGACCAAAGCGGTGCTGGTAAATGGTGCGTCTTGGCAGCGAACCGTTCGCTAGAGAGTGACTTGGTGCTTCAAAAAAAATTTTTCACGGTGAACGTCGCGCGAATGTGGAATACCGAAACGATAGCACTGGGGATGGTTGCGCAGCGTCGTGAGCCGAAGAAACGTTTTCATTTCCCTTAGTTTGCAGGTTATTTGTCGCGCCGAGTTGCGCGAGCGCAGTGCATCTTTGGTCGTGCGCGCAACTTGATGATGCCCCTCTGCAGAATGTGTTGTGAATAGCCAACAAAGGTGAGATGTGTTGGAGCGTATGTGATTTTCCCTGCGCAAAAAGTTTGCCGTCTTTTGAAAATACTCATACACTCAAAGCCTCTTCACATAGGTCGCTTCTCAAGACCAACACATCCTTGCTAATAGGTCAAGACAATGCACAGTCGTCTTCATGGGCTATTGGGGGCTTGTCGTTCTGACGAGCTACGTGACGTTCGCCGCCGCTTGCAATTGGAATCGCTTGAGCAACGTCTCGCGTTGACAGCATCCGGAGTGATGGAAGCCGATTCGGCGCTGGTCTCCACGGCGATTGCCGGGGAGGCTGCGGACAACGAAGTAAGCATGCGTGCAGACATTCCAGATCAGGTGTTTGCTCCGTATATGGATGCCACGTTGTGGCCACCTTTTGATCCAGTGGAATTGGCCAAGGACCAGGGAATCAAGCATGTCACATTTGCTTTTGTCGTGGCAGATCCTGGGACCAGTGAGCCGAGTTGGGGTGGCTACTACAGTGTGGCGTCGGACTATCGAGGTGACCAATTCGACGCGTTGCGTGAGTTGGGCGGCGAAGTGATGGTGTCATTTGGTGGTGCCGCCGGAACTCCACTGGCGGCTGCCATCTCGGACGTGGATGACCTGACTCAATCCTATCAGTCGGTGATCGATCAGTATGATCTGACGTGGATCGACTTTGATGTCGAGGGTGCCTGGGTTCGAGACGAAGTTTCGATTGACCGTCGTTCGCAGGCGATTCGAAACTTGCAGGATCAGGCGCGCGCCGAGGGCAGACCCTTGGAAGTCTGGTTCACTTTGCCAGTTTTGCCCAGCGGTCTCACCAGTGACGGCGTTTACGTTGTGGAGTCCGCACTGAGTCATGGCGTTGATATTGGTGGTGTCAACATCATGGCGATGAATTATGGCGATGGACCGGCCCCGAACCCGGAAGGGCAGATGGGTGATTACGCGATTGAAGCGTCATTGAGCCTGTTTGATCAAATGCAGACAGCTTATGACGCGGCCGGCGTTTCCGTTACGGACGAAGAGATGTGGGGCTTGATTGGCGTGACCCCGATGATTGGCCAGAACGACCTCATGTCCGAACGGTTTTATGTGGAAGACGCGCAGAAGTTGTTGGACTTTGCAGAGGACGTTGGGATGGGTTTTCTCTCAGCCTGGTCGATCAATCGTGACTCGGCCTGCGATACGCTGGGGGTTCTCGCCTGGGATTGCAGTGGTGTTCCACAAGAGCCCTATGAATTTGCTCAGGCGTTGGGGCAGATCACCACCGGGGCCGATCAACCCGTTGACGACACGGACCCGGTTGATGACACCGACCCCGTTGACGACACCGATCCGGTTGACGACACCGATCCGGTTGACGACACCGATCCCAACGACTTAGAAGGTCAGGTGTATCTGGTGAATGCCGCCGGTCCCGACATTGTGAACTTTGACGTAACACAAGACCGGTTGGATTTTGGAGATATTTCGGTGCACAACCTGATCATGGGCAAGCTACCAACGGGCGAAGTTGCCATGGTCAACCCATGGGCTTGGACCCCGCAGTATCAAGTGATTCAGGATCGAACTTACACCGATCTGAGTATTGAAAACTACGGCGTGGTGGCCAACGAACACCTGCGACAGGATCTCGGAGGTGTGGTGTCCTGGGAACAGGGAGTCGGTCCAAGAGAAGCGGATACAGTTTACGTCCGTTCGCATGAGTACGACGTTCAAGAGCGGATTGATGATTTCGATCCTGCCACGATGAAGCTGAGCTTCCTGTACTTTGGCACCCGCGAACGGTTGAGTGTCGAAGATACCCCGGAGGGTCTGTTGATCTCGACGCAGCCGACGAATCAGAGTCTCTTGCTGGCGGGGATTTCCAAGAGCGATTTAGTACCTGCCAACATCGAGTTTCACCATGACCAGATTGTGGAAGATCAACTGGAGGTTCCGTTCGGTTTCACGGAGGACCAACTGACATTGGTCAGTCGTGCCGAATTGCTGACTCCAACCGCACCTGACGGCGAGATCACCGATGGCCATCAGACACGACCAGGCAGCGAGAACCACCACGATCATGATGACCACGTGATGGTATCGGTCGCCGACGTGGTCGTAACGGAAGGGTCACCTGGCAGTCTCTCCAGCGGAGTGCTGTCGACGCAGGGGAACCAGATTGTGGATGCCGCGGGTCAGCCGGTGCGTCTGGCGGGGGTAAGTTGGTTTGGGTTCGAGACCACCAATTTTGTACCGCATGGCCTGTGGTCCCGAGGTTATGTCGAGATGATGGATCAAATGAAGGCCGAAGGGTTCAATACCATTCGACTGCCTTACAGCGATGAATTGTTTGACACTGGGAGTACGCCGAACGGGATTGACTACAGTAAGAATCCGGATCTCGAAGGTTTGAGTGGTCCGGAAATCATGGATCGTATCATTGCCCAGGCCGACGAGATTGGGATGCGTGTGATTCTCGATCACCACCGCTCGGCCGCTGGCAATAGCGCCAATGAATCAGGCCTCTGGTATACGCCTGAGTACCCGGAGTCTGTGTGGATTGAAAACTTGACTCACTTGGCGACCCGCTACGCGGAAAACCCATCGGTGGTCGGTATCGATTTGCATAACGAACCTCATGGCCCTGCGCGATGGGGTGATGATTCGGCGAATGACTGGCGTTTGGCCGCAGAGCGTGCTGGAAACGCCGTGTTGGCCGCCAATCCCAACCTGTTGATTATTGTCGAAGGTGTTGAGACAACTTCGTCGGGTAGTTACTGGTGGGGCGGGAATCTGTCCAATGCGGGCGCGGCACCGGTGCGACTGGATGTTGCCGATCGGCTGGTTTACTCCGCTCATGATTATCCTGCCAGCGTCTATCAGCAGCCGTATTTCAATGATCCGTCTTATCCGGATAACCTCAACGAGATTTGGAATCGCAACTGGGGTTACTTGTTCCGAGACGGTATTGCACCCGTGCTGCTGGGGGAATTCGGCAGTAAGCTGGAGACCGCCAGTGATCAGCAGTGGTTTGATTCGATGGTCGACTATCTGGATGGTGATCTGGATGGTGATGGGGCCAGCGACCTGGAGGCGAATCAGCAGGGCATCAGTTGGACCTATTGGTCGTGGAATCCAAATTCCGGCGACACCGGCGGAATCCTCGAAGATGACTGGGTCTCGATTCACGACAACAAAGTCGATGCGCTCGAGTCGATTCAGTCTGATTTTGCAGACCTGAACCGGGGTGCGTTGATTACCGTTCGCTTGTCGATGCCGGCAATGCATACGGTGACGGTCGGTTATGCGACGGCGGATAAGACGGCAGTGGCTGAGGGCGACTATGATCACGTGACCGGGACGCTCGAGTTTCTCCCGGGCGAAACCGTAAAGACATTTCGGGTGAACGTCACACCGGATGCGTTGGTGGAGGGGAACGAGCAGTTTGAGGTGAATCTCTTCGATGTTTCCAACGCCATGATGGGAGACGGTTCGGCGTTGGTTACGATTGTGGATGACGATACCGATGCCCCCGGTTTGCCGACGATCAGCGTTGCGGATGCTTCGGTGACCGAAGCGGATACAGAAGTTGCTGAAATGACGTTCGAAGTTGTCTTGTCCAAAGCGGCAACAGAAGACGTCACGTTGGATTTCGAAACGGTAGCCGGTTCTGCATTGGCACCGGATGACTTTGAGGCGGTCAATGGAACGCTCACGATCCCTGCAGGTGAGACGAGTGGAGAAATCAAAGTGCTGATCTCCGGTGACCTGCTGGAAGAAGGAGATGAGTCCTTTAAAGTGAATCTCAGCAATGCTGTGAATGCAACATTCGCTGTGAGCACGGCAACAGGAACCATTGTGGACAATGACCGTACGGTCGCCGCGCCGGGATTTGCTTATCGAACGACGGAGGATTGGGGAAGTGGCTTCAATGGCGAAATCACCATCACCAATCGAGACGAGGAAGCTTGGTCGACTTGGCGCGTCGAGTTTGAGTGGGAGCATCAAATCAACGAGATTTGGGATGCCGTTCTCGTTGAACAAAACGATGGAAAATTTGTTGTTGATAACGAGTTTTGGAATGGAACGGTGGCTCCGGGCAAGAGCGTGACCTTTGGGTTTGGGGGCAGTCCCGGTAATGTGACGACCGTGCCAACCAAGGTCTACGTCAACGGAGTGGCTGCAGAAGTGGGACAAGCGGCTCCCACCCTCTCGGTCGCAGATGTCAAATTGCCCGAGGGTGACAGCGGAAAAACGTTGGCCAATTTTGCGCTGACGTTATCGAAAGCCTTGCCGGACGACGTCACGGTGAATTACAAAACCGAGGCAGGGTCGGCATCGGCGGGAGTCGATTATCAGTCGCAAACCGGTACGATCACGATTCCAGCAGGCAGCCTGTCCGCAGTGATTCCCGTGTCAGTCTATGGCGATACAGACGAAGAGGCCGACGAAACCTTCCAAGTGGTTCTGTGGGCACCCACCGGTGCGACGCTAGATAAGAGTAAGGCCACCGCGCTGATTCAGGACGATGATGCTCCGGCGGGCAATAGTGCTGCGGCATATCGCACCGTGAATGATTGGGGCTCCGGGTTTACCGGGGAACTGAAGTTGACGAACCAAACGAACGAGGCTTGGGATGATTGGGAAGTCAAATTCGAATGGGGACACAACCTGACCCAATTCTGGAATGGGACATTGGTCAGCCACGAAGGTAATACCTACGTCGTCAAGAACGTGAGCTGGAATGCTCGCGTCGAACCGGGGGCGAGCGTGACGTTTGGGTTTAGTGGTAACCCAGGCAATGTGACGACCGAACCTCGGAACATTGTCATCAATGGTCCGGCAGCTGATGACGCGGACGATGCCGATGACCCGGCAGAAGTTCCTATCGAAATGAACATCAGCAACGCGTCTGCGGTCGAACCGGACGAGGGAACACAAACGATGACCTTTAAAGTCAAGCTGTCGCGTGCAGTTCCTGATGGACAGACGGCGTCAGTTGACTACGCGACTGTAGCTGGTACGGCGACAGCAGATGAAGACTTTATTCCTGTGAACGGTACGCTCGAGTTCATGCCGGGAGAATTGGAGAAAACCATTGACGTTGTCTTCAAGGGGGATACCGTCGTCGAAGCCGATGAAACCTTTGAGGTGGTATTGAGTCAGATCGTGAATGCCAAATTCGGCGTCAAGACGGCTGTCGGTACCATTGAAGATAACGATGTGGATTTGACCAGTAGCGTGAAGTGGAGCGTGTCGAGCTCTTGGGCTACTGGGTATGTTGCATCGATTGTGATCTCCAACAAAGAAACCGAAGCCTGGACAGATTGGGAGCTTGAATTTGATTCAACCCATGAAATCTCGAGTATTTGGGGAGCGGAGATCGTGAGTCGTGTGGGAACACGGTACCGCATACGAGCGCTTTCCTGGAATCGGGCACTGGCGCCGGGAGGGACGGTCAGCATTGGTTACCGCGTTGATACAGGAGGTCCGCTCGAACCGACGAACTTCCTTCTCAAGCGGACCAAGTAGCCCGTGGTGCGGCAGTGAATGCACGTCGTGCTGAGTCCTCAAGTGGGGGCGAGTTTCAGATGGTCGAGTCGGACTTCTGAGCTCGTCCCCATTTTCCACTGAGTGAGGTGTTTCCGTCGGACGAGGTGCCTTCCAGCCTCGGTTGGGTTGTACCGCGGGTGGCTTACTCGGTGTCATCCTCTGACGTGTTTGCCTGATCCTGACTCAGTTCTTCCAGCAGTTCGACCAATTCCGTATCACCACGGTTTTTCGCAAGTTGGATAGCGGAACGTCGATTGTCGATCCTGGCCCGCGGATCAAGTCCTGCTGCGATGAGGACACGGGCAACCTGTAAACGTCTTTCAGAGACCGCAAATTGAGCGAAGTGGTTGTCACCAAATTGCTTGGCCGTGCTGCGGATCTCTGCTAGTTCTTGCAGTGGGTTGCGTCCGGCTCTTGTGATTTGTGTCGCCGTTGCACCGGCATCCAGCAGGAGTTGCGTAAGTTCCGGACCACCCCATTTGGCAGCCTCGTGGATCGGTCGATAACCACTGAAATTGCTGCCATTGGGATCGGACCCCAATGCCAGAAGCAGCTTTGCCGTTTCCACATGATTTCCGAAGCAAGCAGCTTTCAGGGCATCCATACCGTAAATGCCTGTTTGTTTTTTGAGATCGACACCCGAGTCGGCAAGCAACTGTAAGGCGTCCGTGGAGCCGTGAAGTGCGGCTGCCAAGACCGGCGTCGCGAATTGGTTGCCGTAGCCGGTAGAACCTGCGTCCGTGTTGGCGATTTCGTTAAGCAGCTCTGCATCGTTGATTTCGTCGATCACAGACTGGAGCGTTTCCGCGTCATTTTGCATGGCAGCCTGAGCCAGTTTTTGATGCGTTCTTTGTGTCGCCAGATTGGCTGTGCGGCGCAAGGATTGCGTCCAGGGTTCGGCAGCGTTTGCGTCCAAAACAGGATATAGGTCGTACCATCGTTTCTGCGCTGTCAGGAGCTGGGCATGTAAAAGCGACGGGACCACCAAGTCGGGTGTTGCGGCCATTTCCGCTTCGGCGATATCGCGTCCCAGAGGCACAACCACCATATTCTTGAAGGTCAGTTGTGAGTTGGTTCCCATGGCTTGAATCGCGAACTCACCGGACATGTCACGGCCGGGCTGGCTATCGAAGATGTTGTTCAACAGCAAGTCACCATAGCTGAAGCGAAGGTGATTGCCCCGCATCTCTAAAGTTATCTTGCTGCCCTCAGGCAGGTCTTGCATTTTCTGCAGGAGGTCGAGGCTCGATTCGGTTTGACTGCGGGCCAGTGCTACTGGTTTGTGGTCGATTCCGATCAAGACGGCTTGCCCACGATCGGCGATGACCAGCGGACGAGGATAGTTGTCGTTGATGAATTTGCCGTGGAAGTTGCCGACATTCAGGTTTTGCGATCCGACCAGGTCAGCCTGGTATCCTTGTCTCAGATAAGGATGCAGATAGTTTGCCTGATAGACATTCGAAGTGTCAGGTGCAAAGTGTGTGCGTCCATCAAAACCGCTGTTGCCAAACAGTTTTGCGATCTCGACTTGAATTCGGAAGTCGGCAAAATGGCCGCCTATCCAAGTGACGTACTGATTGTTGGTGGCGGCCCACTTGCGTTCTTCCAGTAGTGAAACACCCGAGTCTTTGGCTTCCCACCAATCAGCCAATCCATCCCATTCGCTTATCAACTCGGGGCTGGTCAAATCCACCGGATCGGATTCATGCGACTGGTCCGTGTATGCCTGACTGCGAATCTCCAGCAGTTGAGGCAAGCGGGCCATGTGTTGCAGCATGGCGAGGGCGAATTCAGGCGTCTGGGGGTATTCGTAATGCTGCTGAATGAGTTTGATCTGGTGATATCTGGTTGCCGCTGCTGACGTGGTGGCATCGGTAGATAGCTTCATGGCTTGACTGAGCACGCGGGGAGTGATTTGTCTGGCCACGAGCGCGAGTGCTAGATCGATCGGTTGATCGGAGGCAACTTCGGAATCGTAAAATTGACCGGCTTGCGCGAGGTGTTCGGTCAGGGCCGGTAAGTTGTCGTTGGGTTGGATAAAGTCGACCTGCCGTGCCGCGGAGTGGCGTTCAAACCAATTCTGGAAGGCTTGCAACGCGGGATGAGTTGGTTGGTATGCGGGGCTGGGTTTCGCCGATAGCAGGGATTGAAAATAAAGGAAGAACAAATTCCCATCTTCCGCGCCAATGTCTGTCAGATCGAATTGCTCCCAATTGGGTAAATGGTTTTGGGCTAAGGGGGCGGTGGCACGCAGTTGCACTATGCCAACGTTTGGCTGACCAGCGGAGATGTCGCTGCGGGCCACACGTAGCGTCAGTGTTTTTTGTCCGTCCCACGGCCCACTTTCGACAGGCTCCCAGTCCGCCAGCAGGCCACCTGACGAAACTTGGATTGGCAAAGGAGCAGCCAACGCGTGACCGTCATCAGCGCGCAGCACGAGTGGACGCTGTTGTTGATCGGTAGCGATCAGGAACAATCCCAGTGGGTCAAAAATAAAATCGTCCATCCGCAGGTCAGCAGGAAGCTGCGGCAGCAAGATCGGTCGGCCGTCGATCAGGCTGTGCATGGCCAGCACGCCGGCGGGATCCAAAATAGCCAACCGAGTTCCTTCGGGGCTGACCAGCGCTCGTCGGATACCAGGGATGGTAACTGCGTGCACGGTATCCAGGCTTTCATCCTCGGCACTGGTCAGGCAGAGTTGACCGTCTTCCTCGATGGTCAGAAACTGTCGTTGCATTGGCAGGAATTGGATGAGCTGAACGTCAGAGTCGTTTGCAACGGTGCGTACGGGCTGTGCCGGGTCAGCAGCGTCGTACAGTTGATAGCCGTCTTCCGCTGTCACGAGAAATACGGTCTGGCCGTCTGATGACAAGCAGGCGTGCGTGATCTCAGCGGTGTCTGGTAGTTCGATTTCGGCGACGATCGACGGAGTATCTTGGTGGCTGATGAGCACAGCCCGGTTGCCTGCGGACAGCAGCACGCGGTTGTCGACCAGGGAGACTTGATCGAGGGCTGCGGGCTGCGGGAAATTGGGAGTATCGGCAAATAATTCGCTCACGTTCGTGACGTTTCCGTTGTCACGTTGCACCAGCAAGACGCGTCCGTCTTGCTCCAGGACGCCAACGTGTTTTTCGTTGGCAGTCAAGGCAGCAATCTGGCTTTGGGCGTTGAATTGCACGGCCGGAGGATTGTCCGTTGTTGCTGTCCCGGGGTGGGGCACCACATGGACTTGGTGATTGCCATTCACGTAAGCGACTGCCTGAATGGACGGCAGTTCAAAGCACTGTGTGACGGAATGCTGGTCGGGCTCGGTGCGATATGGGTGAAACAGATGCTTCTGACTGAGGTAGCTGATTGCCGACCGCAAGAGATCGTTGTCTGTGGTGTCTCGTTGATAGGCTGTTTGCAGGACATTCAGGCACTCCGCCAGATTGTCAGCGTCAAATGCCTCCTGGGCAGCCAAGATGCTTTCTCTGCGGTAGCTGAGCGTCAATTGCTTCTTGGATTCCACTGCCTCAGCAGTCGCTCGGTTGGCAAGTTTTTCATTCTTGCGAGCTTGTGCCATGGCCAGCATGGCGAGAATGGAGGCCACGATTGCGACGGCAGCTACAGCGCCTGTAATCCGAGATTGACGTTTGAATTTTCTGGCCGAAGCGGTTTGTTCTTGAGCCAGTCGCTCTTGTGACTCGGCCAGCTCTTGGGCTTGGCGTAATTCGCGTTGTCGGTTTTCCTCTGCCACGCGAGCCGCTTCGTGCTGGTCTCGATCGCTTGCTTCGAGAAACTCAACGGCGACCGGGAAGTTCGTGTCGTAGCGAGCGGCCCAAGCTTCGTTGGGGTTGGCCGTTTCGAGCCAGGACAAAGCAATTTGCAGGTCGGGATCGCGGTACAAGCCAGCGTGATTTTGTTTCCACAGGATCGCTGTTTCCGACAGACGCTTGTAGATGCGTACTGACTGGGATTCCTCTTCGACCCAGGTCTTCAGTCGTTTCCAGACACGCATCAAGCTTTCATGGGAAATGTCGATAACCATTCCATCGTCCAGAGGCGTGTTGCTGAACGGCATCAGAAAGGTGCGGCCCGGGGCGCGATACGCCTCGATAATGGTGTTCAACAGCTCGGTAGAGGCTCCCGTGATTTGGCGCAGCAAGTCCAATCGCGTGGGGCGGCGAATGCCACGATTGTCAACGCCTTTTTCGGTTAACGCGCGAAACACCCGTTCGGTCGCGTTGAGTACGGTCGTTGAGTCGCCCACCGATTCTTGGATTTCGAGCAGGATTTCGTCGGCGTGATTTGACAGCGCATCGGTCATGCCTCCGACCGCCTCGTAGTCTTCCAGGTCCATTTGAGGTGCTGTGTCGGCAGCTCTCTGGTGGCAATGATCCCAGCTGCGCATCAGCGAATGTTGCAAGACAGGCAGTTGGTCTGCATGCTCGCCCACATCGTTGAGCAGCCGTTGGATCAAGCGACGACTCACTTCCCCGCCGGCGACTTTGACAGGACCTTCGATTGCCTGTTGCACTTGATCCCGTGTCAGTTTCGGCACCAGGTATTCACCGTGATTGATCGCTTCGGCTAATCCGGTAAAGCGAGCGCAATCACCCAGGAAGTCGGAACGCATGGTCAAGACGACATAGATCGGGACGTCATCTTGTTGCACCGCATGTATCAACCAGCGGATGAAATCTGGTGCCTGCTGCTGGCCCTTGTTGCCAGCTTCGTGAAAACGAAAGATTTCCTCAAACTGATCAACCACAATGAGCATGTTGCTGCCAGTCGGGAGTTCCGATTGCTTGACCGCTTCCACCAGACCGTTGGTCGAGCGATTGATGGTGGCCATGACTTGATGAACCGTGTCTTCATCATCTTCGTCGTAGATGTCTGCATCGAGTAAGGACTGGGCCAGATTGGAAAGCGGGTCGCCGCCGGGTTGCATCACGGCGATGTGCCAATCCGACCCGGCGTCCAGCATCATGCCACCCTGTAGTTGGCTCAGCAGGCCACACCGGACCAAGGACGATTTGCCACTTCCCGAGGAACCCACGACTGCGAGAAAACGATGTTCTCTCAGTAATTTCATCAGCTCGGAGATCTGCTCTTCACGACCAAAGAACAGGTAATCTTCCTCGCTTTGGAAGGGGCGCAAACCGGGAAAGGGGTTGAATGCGTTCATCGGTTTCGATTTCACAGAAGGGACTATTGAATGTTTTCTACAAAGCTCAGGAGTTCTTTCGTTTCGGAGAAGCCGTCTGCGGGCTCTTGGACAATTGCCGCATGATGGCTTTTGAAACGTTCCTTGCGTTTGTCGAAGGGGGGCGCGATGTAGACCGCAACTTGAGGAATGGGGGTGGTCCGACCATAGCCCGCAGCCTTGAGTGTGTCTCGTAGCTTAATGTCGACCCAGCTTTTGCGAACACCGCCATAGAAAATGATCACCGCATCGCACTCGCATAATGTCTGTAAGTGCAACTGGCTGACTTCGTCTTGAGGGCAGTCGAAGTCGGGTAGAGAGACTTCCAGCCCCTGTTGGAACAAGAAGTTTTCGAGCGATTCTGTTGCGTCTTCATCCACACTGTCGCAGATCAGGTAGACCATGCGGATGTTCTCGTCTTTGGTGGGCTTGTCCGAATCCTCAGGTGTTGCGTTGCGCAAGGATGTGAGGTGCTGAGAGACTGCCTCTTTGAGGAGGCTCAAGTGGCCTTCGACGAGCTCGCAATTGGCGTGCGCGGCGTCTTGCGTTCGTAACTGTTCCAGGAACGTGTTTTGTCTGGCATCAGCGATCTCGCCGGCTTCACACCAGACGAACTGCTGAGCCGGATGGGATGCGAGCCACTCGCGGATTTCCGCCGCTTGTAATTCCATCACGCTGTGTTGCGCATTTTCCGGAACGATGCCGTAGCTGCTGCCCGCCAGCTGGACGATCAATTCCGCATCCTTCAAATAGCCTGTAACCTCGGCGACCAACGCGCCGTGCTCCAGAGTCAAAGGCTTGTCTGGTACGACTCGATAGCCCTGTTCTGTTAACTCGCGACAGATGACCTCGTATTCATTACGCACATCCGAAGTGGTTACGGCGACGTACGCGACCGGATGAGATGCGGTTTCCACCACGGTTGCATCCGGATCGCTGGTGAGCGTTTGGTTGAGTTCGTAGGCGACGTCGTAGATTTTTTCGTAGTATCGCCGCTTTAGGTCTTCGCCGAACGATTCTTCGTACTCCAGCACGCGGCCCGAATCGTCCTGTTCGAAAAAGTTGTGGTCGTTGACCTGAGTCAAAACGTCCGTTCCGATTCCTTGCAGCCGTTTCTCGTCGACAGGCGTCTTGACCACCTTGATCAGGCGTGAGTCAGCGTTGGCTCCCCCTTCAATGAACGTCTGCACCTCTTGGGCGCACGGTGTCGAGTTAGCGAATGGAGGAGAGACAACCGTCAGCAATGACTTGGCCTTGGGCAGTTCCGAGAGTAAGGCCGGCTCAAGGTTTTCGTCGTGCTCTTTGCGAAGTGGGCGGTAGACGTTGACTTCCCGGCCGGCGAGCTGTTGGAGCCGAACTTTCAGATTGCGATGAAATCTCGAAATCCAACCTTCGTCGTCGCTGGACAGAGACTGATCGTCCAGCGCCGAATAGCTAATGTAAACGTCGCTTTCCGCCGGTGAGCCCTGCGAATAGTCCGCAGTGGACGGCGCGCCACTACAACCCTCCTTGATCGCGGTGAGCATTTCTTGGGGGCTCTGAAAACGCTCGGCTTTGTCTTTCGCCAGAGCTCGGAGTACCACATGGGCCAGCGAGTCACTGACGTGTGGATTCCATTCGCTCCGCGGAGGTGGATCCTGATTGATAATCTTGTTGATGACTTCGCCGATGGCCTGACCCTCGAAAGGTAACTTGCCGTTCAGCATCTGATAGAGAATGACACCGACACTGAACAAGTCACTCAGGTGATCGACCTCGGAACCAAGCGCCTGCTCGGGGCTCATGTAGTTGGGGGTTCCGAGCAGACTGCCTGTCATGGTCAAGTTGTGTTCCATCGTGGCGTCGTTGACGTTCTGTTGCACGGCCAGACGTTTCGCCAAGCCAAAATCCAGAATCTTGGCAATGCCGCGCTGGTTGATGGAAATGTTCCCCGGTTTGAGATCGCGATGCACAATGTTTTGCTCGTGAGCGACCGTTAAGCCCGCTAAAACCTGGCAGATGATATCGACCGTTTCCTCGATGGGCAGGGGATTTGGGGCTTGCAGTTTCGCTTCCAACGTTTCCCCATCGATATACTCCATGCACAGATAAGGCTGCTGGGTCTCCGTCTCACCCACTTCGTAAATGGTACATACGTTGGGGTGGTTCAGCGCCGAAGCCGATTGGGCCTCTTGCAGAAAACGTTTGCGCAGATGCTCGTCCTGGCAGAGATTCTGGGGAAGCACTTTGATTGCAACCGCGCGGCCTAGCTTGGAATCATGGGCGAGGTAGACTTCGCCCATGGCACCGGCGCCGAGCATCTCGGTTACCGTAAAATGAGCTATCTTTTGGTCGGTCATCTTCAGGGTCACTTCGTACTACGAACAAATGCGCCTGATCGGAAACGGACGTTGCCGGTCTCAGGTGGGTATTTCAGGTGGGTATTTCACACGTGGACTCCAGCGGCATGTGGGCAGCGAGTGGTGAATCGCTGCTGATGGCTGGAGGCAATCTGCGCCGGAGCCAGGACGTGTGATGTGAAACGGCCTGACAATCGCTGCAAGGATTGCCAGAGCCGTTGGTCATCACGACTTCGTTAGCTCGTCAACGCGGTGGCGCAGGTTTTGGGCTATCCCATGATTCTCCTATTCCGCGGCTTTCAAAACAATGACCGGTTCGTCTTCGTCCACCGGCACGCCATTGAGCGTCCGCGAGATGATTGTGTGACGAAAGACGCCGGGTTCCGAGAAGTCAAATTGACAGAATTCATGGATTTTCCCAGCTGGGCCTTCGCCACTGCGTTCCCACAGTAACTTGCCATTGTTGGCGGCTACGAGTTCACCACGTATCATGACGCCGCTTGAGGTCTGGTACTGTTTGACGACTCGCCCTGTCTTTGCATTGTAACTATAGACTGCGCGGACTTCGAAAGCTTGATCGGCACTGGTTCCGGCTTGCTGCATGGTCCAGTTGTGCGTGATGACACTGCCCGTCGCGGAGCGTTTACCCGAGCACTGAACTTTATAGACCGCCTTGTCCGCTCCATAAGCGTCGCTGCCAGGGTTCTCGAAATCGCCCTGATACGTTTTTAGAAGAGGCTCCAGGACATCGATTTTTTCGGGAGCAACATTCTCGCCGGTCGCCGTCTTTTTGGTCCAGATATGGGTTTCTTGCTCCAGGTCCCAGGTGGCAAACAAACGATTGCCTTTGATTTGAGCAATGACTGAAAAATCGAACGGGCGCCAGTCGTGAGCTTCCTCTTTGGGGAGAATTCGCCGGTTTTCAACGAATTCCAGGGTCAGCAGGTCACGTGTCGTTACCTCCGCAATAAACTTGGCTTCCCACAATGACTCGTTCGATTTGTCCGGGGTGGTCATCTGGAACGTGTGCTCAAATTGCCCGGCTTTTTCTCCAGCACGTACCGTCCACGTAATGGTCGTCGGCTTACCGTCCACGTTGATGTGTTTTCGGGTCCAGGTTCCAACCAATTGCTCAAGTTGCTGTTCTGGAGTCAGTTCGGGAGCGGCGGTCGCGTCGTCTGCCAAGCTCACCGTAGCGGTTAGCAAGATGGTCAGCGCGAAGGTGGAGAGATACGAGGGTAAGGTCCATGGGCATTGCTGCGGCATCTGGGGTGCTTTCAATTCAAAGAGGGAATGGGATCAGGAGAGTTAATTGACGGTGCGAAGCGTCGCAAGATGGTGCCGCGAGCGCAGGCTCACGACCTACTGACAAGTGCGAGATTGCTGCCAGTTTTCCATGAAAGCACCTGATCTTTGGCGGATTGCCGCCATGTAGTGGGGCGTGCGGAGGGGATCTCCGAGGGTGCTGCTTCCCCTCGTCACTTTTTGTCGCGCCGGTCCGAGCAGGCTCTCCGGCAGCAGAGCTTCGGAGCCTCCAGGCGGACATTTCTGGTGGGAGTTCGCAGGCAGCGCTCTGCGATCGTGTGCAACGCTGCACGACGATTTTGCGTCTTTCGTTGGCGGTGAGGAGATTTGTTGACGCACCGCGCCCGCCCTGTTCCATTGCAGCATACGCAGCGCGCCTGGGTCGAGTCGGCGGTGCTCGGACAACCATGGGTGATCCCTGATTCTGAGGAGAATGTAGATGTGCACCAAGCCAGCGCGAATGTTTGCAACGTTGGTCCTGTTTAGTGGGTTGAGTTGGATATCGGGTAGCCCCGCGTTAGCTCAGCAACTGCCTGGTTCCCAGGCGAACGGCCAGTTGAACGTGTGCGACTTCGGCGCCAAAGGGGATGGGCAGACGAACGATCGAGCTGCCTTTGTCGCTGCTATCCAGGCGTTACCGGAGCGGGGTGGGAGTCTCTTTGTGCCGGCGTCGGATCAAGACTACATCTGGCGAGGCTCCGGGATTGTGATCGAGAAACCGGTGCACATCGTTGGTGCGGTGTCCGCTGCCAGTCGAATCCGATTTGAAGGTCAGGGGACGCCGCTGGAATTCCGCGATGTCGCCTCCGGAGGGCTGGAACGTCTCTCTTTTTTTGCTGGCCCGAATTCCACGAACGGACCGTGTCTCGTTCTGGATAAAGTTCGAGATCTGGTGGTCAGTAAGATTCACATTCAAGGTTTTGCGAACGGAGTGGTTTGCCGTAGCAATGGGACGATGCACGTGTCGATTGAGAATTCGCGGCTCATTGGCATTGTCAGCGACAGCGCGGCAGGGTGGCAAAAGAACAGCATCGGGATTTACGTCGAACCGCCAGGACCGACGTCAGTCCGTATCACCAATGTGTATTGCCAACATTTCGAAACGCTGATCCGCAGCGGGGGAGATGGGACGATGTTGAGTGGAAATGTTTTGGAAGCCGCGTGGTATGGCGTGCAGGTAGACACAGGAACGCTCACCAGCTTTGGCGATTGGTTTGATCCGGGGCGGGATGATTCGCCGAAGAATTTCATGCGTGCCCCTTTTGTCATCAAGCCTCCTGTTTCATCGGTGGGAGTTTTTCACCCGCGGGGAATTCTGCCTAAGCATATTCATATGGATGGTGTGCCCCGCAAACGCGTCGTGGGCATGCTCGAAGCTTCGGGGCGGTAGGCAGGATGCGGCGCAGGCAGCCTTGGAAAGCCGCACCCCGTATGGCACTGGGTGAAGGACCAGCGGTTCATTGCGTCGAGACGTTGCGGTAGCGAAACAATGCGTGGTTGGTGAATCGTTTACTGGAGAGTCAGCCGGCTTGGGACCGCGATTGCGTCTGCGATTGGCAGGCTTCTACCTGTTTTTTCAAAAGGATTTGTGTTGGTGGCAACCCAGCGTCGACTCACGTTGGCGGCGTGATACAATAGAAAGAGACGAGCCACCTGCCACCGCGCCCCCCCTCAATACCAGCGCGTTTTGCGTTGTCACTTGCCGAATGATGCGTGCATTACTTTCTGTTTGCTCCAGCCCTCTTCTGTTTGACAGGCTGTTTTGGTCGCTGGTCGTTGCCAGTCTGCTGCCGATAATCGCGGACAGTTTGTCTGCGGAGGAGACGCGTGCGTTGACGCTTCCGGACGGTGTGCAAACATTCCTGCGACGGCAGTGTTACGATTGCCACCAAGGCTCAACTGCGGAAGCGGGTTTGGATTTGCTGAAACTGAAAACGACGCTCGGCGATGGGGTTTCCGAACGACGTTGGGTGCGAATCTTGGATCGTGTGGCGGCAGGAGAAATGCCGCCACGAGATAGCGAGCAGCCGCCGGAATCAGTACGCGCAAGTTTCTTATCGGACATGACCGAGTGGATACGTACTCAGCAGCAGACCCGTTTTCGAGAGCGCGGGCGTGTGCAGGCTCGGCGGTTGACGCGAATTCAGGTCGAGCGATCTTTGCATGACTTGCTGGGGATTGATATTCCGCTGGCGGATAAGTTGCCGGAGGATGCACGCAGTCATGGATTCACGACAGTCGCAGACGGTCAGGCGATGTCGCATTTCCAACTGCAGAGGCATTTGGCGGTGGTGGACCTGGCGTTAGACGAAGCATTCCGCAGGGCGTTGACTGGACCAGACGATTACACGCGTGAATTTGATGCTCGCGGGATTGCGCGGCGGAATCCCCGGCGCCGCTGTCGCGAGCCGGAGATGCTGGACGATCAGGCAGTCGTTTGGAATGGGACGGTGACCTTTTACGGGCGTCTCCCGGCGACGACCGCTCCTGTGGATGGCTGGTATCAGTTTGAAATTACTGTGGCTGCCTTGAAGCCGCCCGAGTCAGGCGGTGTCTGGTCGACGGTCCGCACGGGTTTATGTGTATCCAGTGCCCCGCTGCTGACGCATGTGAAGTCGTTCGAAGCGACAGCGCAACCCAGGACGATCGCGTTTCAAGCTTGGTTGCCGCAAGGTCATATGTTGGAGGTCCGACCGGGGGATGCCACGTTAAAGCGTGCTCGATTTTCCGGAGGTCAGATCGGTGCTGGCGAGGGTGAGCCGCAAGACGTGCCGGGCATTGCGATGAGCCGTTTGGTGATGAAACGGGTTCACCGAGATGGCGGTGACCAAGCCATTCGTCGGATGTTATTCGGAGACCTCAAAGTAGCCGCAACTGGCAAGCGGGAAGGTCGCCTGCAATCGAGTGCACCGCAGGAGGATGTGAGGCGTTTGCTGGTTGCGTTTGCTCGCCGAGCATTTCGTCAGCCAACGACCCAACAAGAAATTGCGCCGTACATTGACCAGGTGTTGGCAGCGATGGACGCGGGGGATGATTTGATCTCGGCACTGCGACTCGGGTATCGGGCGTTACTCTGCTCGCCGCGATTTCTCTACTTCAACGAGACTCCAGGGCAACTGAATCAGCATCAGGTGGCGGCGCGACTCAGCTACCTACTCACCGGCAGCACGCCGGACGCACAACTGTCAGCTTTGGCAGATGCTGGCAAGTTGTTGGAGCGGACACGACTCAAGCGGGAGACCGATCGGTTGCTGGAACAGCACGGCCGTCAATTTGTCGAAGATTTTGCTGCCGAGTGGCTGGATCTCGATCAGATTGATTTCACCGTTCCGGATCGCAAATTGTTCCCCCAATTTGATCCGGTCGTTCAACGTGCCATGTTGGGCGAGACGCATGCATTTTTGTCCGATCTGCTCGCGAGGAACGGGAGTGTGACGCGGCTCATTGACGCGGACTACACTTTTTTGAACAGTCGGTTGGCCCGGTATTATGACATACCCGATGTGATGGGTGACGAGTTACGCCGTGTTGCTTTGGGCGCGGAGACGCGACGCGGTGGTGTGTTGACGCAAGGAGCAATTTTGAAGGTTACGGCGAACGGCTCCAATACGTCTCCCGTCGTGCGAGGAGTCTGGGTCTCAGAACGTTTGCTGGGCCTGCCGATTCTTCCTCCTCCGGACAATGTGCCAGCCATTGAACCGGATATTCGCGGGACAACCACCATTCGAGAACAGTTGGCAAAACATCGCTCGCAAGCGTCCTGTGCCAATTGTCATGTGAAGATTGATCCCCCCGGATTTGCTTTGGAGAATTATGATCCGGCAGGGCAATGGCGCGATCGTTACTTGCAAAGCGTGCGAGGTCGGCGCAGGAAAGGGGCGCAAGTCGACGCCAGCTATGCGTTGCCAGACGGCCGTAAATTCGAGGGGATTGATGGTTTTCAGCGTTTGATTGTCAAGCAACCACGTCGGCTGGCTGCGAATGTGGCCGAAAAACTACTGGTCTATGGGTGTGGTGCGCCGATGGCTTTCGCAGATCGGCAGTATGTAGAAAAGATTGTTGAGGATGTTGCCGAAGATGACTATGGTTTACGATCGATCGTACACGCGGTGGTCACCAGTCCTGTTTTTCTGATGAAGTAGTTGAGTGTTTTCCCCAAAGTCGGGCGTGCCGATGAAGGTAGTCTTTGGCGATACGGGGTAACCGAGGAATCAAGTGATGGCCCGAGGAATCAAGTGATGGCATATGTGAACTTGCAACGACACCTGAACCGTCGGACCGTCTTGCGTGGTGCGGGAGTTGCCATGGCCATGCCTTGGCTGTCCGCGATGCGTCCCGCCTTTGCAGCTGCAGAGACGCGACCGCCGAAACGATTTGTCGCCATCACACTCGGATTGGGGCTGCACGCCGAGAACTTGTTTCCCGAACAGCCCGGGCGTGATTACCAACCTGCCCGCTATCTGGAACCACTGCAGGACATGCGGCAACATTACAGTGTCATTTCGGGGACCTCGCATCCGGGGGTTTCGGGAGGTCACCGGGCAGAGGCCAGCCTGTTAAGCGCTGCGCCGATGAGCGCGGCTGCGGCCGGTCGCAATTCCATTTCCTTAGACCAGTTGCTGGCCAAGCACCTGGGGCATCACACACGTTTTCCCTCCTTGGTGTTGAGTTTGTCCGGGAGCAACAGTCCATCCTACACCAGCAGTGGCTCGATGATTCCGGCCGAGAACTCACCGGCCCGGCTGTTCACTCGATTATTTATCAACGACTCCCAACGCGAACAGAAGCAACAGATCGCGCGCGCTCGACAGGGCCGCAGCATCATGGATTTGGTGGCGGATGACGTTCGGGCTCTGCAACGAAAACTGGGTAGCGGAGATCGGCAGCGGTTGGAAGCGTATTTCAACAGTGTGCGCGAGTTGGAAAAGCGACTTGCGGAAAATGAAGCTTGGGCTGGTCGCCCCAAGCCGACCGTCGATGTCGAGAAACCGGTCGATATCGGAAACCCGAATGATTTCATCGGGCGCCAACGTTTGATGAGCGACATGGTTCGCTTGGCTTTGGCCACGGATTCCACTCGTTTCGTCACATTGCATCTTGGCGGCGGTGGTGGAGTGGTGCGAGTCAAAGGAGTTGACGAAGGTTATCACTCGCTCAGCCACCATGGACGCGATGAAGAAAAACTAGCGCAACTCGCCTTGGTGGAATCTGCGATCATTCACGCCTGGGGAGACTTCTTGCGAAGTTTGCAGGATACCTCTGATCAGGGCACGCACCTGCTGGATCACACCTCGGTGTTGTTAACCAGCAACCTGGGAAATGCGTCGAGTCACGATAATCGCAACATGCCGGTGTTGTTTGCCGGTGGCGGATTTCGTCACGGTCAACATCTGGCATTCGATCGCAAAAAGAATTATCCGCTCCCCAATCTCTATCTTTCGGTGTTGCAGCAAACCGGGTTGGAAGTGGAGCGATTTGCGACCAGCACGGGAACGATGGCTGGCATGGAACCGGCGTGACTCGGTGCCGCGAGCTGCGCATGAGCGGTGTCTGCGGAGTAAGATACGGGGGTCAGCTTTTAGAATTAGCTCTCTCGGCGATTGGTCGCAGTGGTGAAAGACATGCAGCGTGTTCCGCTTAGCTTTTGGTTGGTGCTAATACTGGGTGTTGCAAGCCAGTCAGCGAAAGCGGCTTCGCCCCCGTGGATGGACACGTTTTACCAATATCGCATTCCTGTTCGTGTGGATGTGAAAACCGCTGGCTGGAACGTGATTCCGTTGTCAGCGTCGGACATCTGCAAGGCGATTAGCGATCGCGAGCAGTACGCATTTGATCCAGCATTTCTGGCCTATAACCATGTTCTGCTGACCCAGGTCACAGAGTCCGGCGACCATCAGCCGTTAGCGGAGGCGGGATTTCATCTGATTTCTCGCGGTGACGAGCTGTTAGGGGCAGACCCCGGAGCGCCTGTGCCCACCGACCGACACGGTTACTATCTGGTGCGGTTTGTGAGTGAGGGCGGTAAGTTTCCACCCACGCTTCCCTACGAACAGGTCTTTCCGATCGGCGAGCCGCCGCGGACGCACGCGTATCTCAGTTCATACGTTCCTCGCCTGCTGCCAAAGGCTCGGCTGCGGCATGAATGTCTCTTGCGGTCGGATGGCAAGGACTTACGGCTGGCCATGGGGCAGACGACTACGGCGACCGAGCTTTCCGTCCGGCAGTGTACGATTGCTTTGTTGGCAAAGTTTGCCACACCCGGACGTAAAGAGCTGGTGGTGTATTACCAGCCATGCGGAGCGCACTATCTCAAAATACCGCAGCGGCGACGGTCCGACGTTCCCGGCGCAACGGTGGCAATGCAGGGCGTTGGCAAAGCAGAGAAGTATCTGGGAAATACCCAATATTCACTCGTTAACGACGAGGGTTGTGATGTTTGGTTTGCAGAGACGACCGTCAAATTGACGCCGAAGAGTGCGCCTCCAAGTGCAAAGCGTGCTGCAGTGCAGGTGACCACGGCCGCCCATGAATCGCAATCCTGGCAACTGGTGCTCACGCCGCGCCAAGATTTTGACTTCGCGGGCATCCGGTGCTCGGAGCTGACAAATGGTAATCACCAACTAGATGCTCGCCACTTGGAAGTCCAGACGATTGACTATGTACCAGTGACCAGGAAAGCGCGTGTCAATCAAGTTTCGTTTTTTGGCGAGATTGGTGATCCCTTGGTGCCGGTGACGGCTAGGCGCTTGAGCCGCCAGGATGGGAGTCGTGCTTTTTGGTTCACCTTGCGTACACCCTCAACCGCCCCTGCTGGCAAGTATCGTGGCACGATCTCTATTTTGCGGCGCGGAGGACGGGCGATCGAAATCCCTTTAGAGGTTCAGGTGTATGACTTTGCTTTGCCTGAGTATTCGACGTTTCGTTCCAATATGGGAGGCCAGTTCTTTGCGAAGAATAGCGGCAATCCCGCAATTCAACCGACGATGGCGTATCACGGTGTGAAGACGAAGCAAGACGTCCAGCGGCTTGCGCGAACTTACTATGAAGTGATGGCGCGGGAAAAATTCTATCCCAAGAACGTTGCGCTGTTCACCGAAGTCGGGATGCAGTGGAAGGCCCCGCCGCGAGGTTATCAGGTAGCAGACAAAGAGAATGTGTTCGAGCTGTTCGCGTGGGACTTTGAAGCATTCAATCGTGAGATGAAACACTTTATCGATGACCTCAAAGTCAATTCGGTCTGCCTGACTCACACCAACCCCAGTGTCAGTCATGTGTTCAAACACTTGCCCGGACGCCCAGCAAAAGTTTGGAGGTCAGATCCCGGACATGTCACCATGGCCTGGCAAACGTTTCGCGAGATGACCCAGGCGACTTACGGTAAGCAACCGGGCGATCCTTGGCAGGACACGAGTGTCGAGGTCTCGCGACATCAATGGGACCAGCTGGTGCTCGACTATTATCGCGCTATGGCACGCAACCTGAAAAAGCATGGATGGCTCGACAAGTTCTATATTTTTGTGGACGAAACTGCAGGAACCGAAAAAATTCTGCACCTCATTCGGCTGCTGAAAAGTGACCCCGAAACCGCCTCGATTCGTGTCGCCCACTGCCTGCAGGGGTTTGAAAGTTTATGGCATCAGGAGGACGGTAAGTACCAGTTCAACAAACTGGTGACCCATGTCCCGCAAATCGACGAGAATTACTATCGATGGGAAGACTATTACTGGGACGACTACCAGATTCCGCGAGAACGGGATCGTTTGTGGAGTTACGCCGCCTACAGTAGTCGGTTGGGGATCAATGTCCCGGGACTGACGAATCGCCAAGTCGGATTGGAAGTGTTCCGTCTGGGAGGCAGTGGGTACGTCATTTGGGATACCTGGATGTGGCATCATGCTTACGGTCACGAAGGCGATCCTCACAACCCTTGGAAGGAACCATTTACGCGTCTGGCAAACGGCGCGCTCAGTTATTTTTATCCGCCTCGCCGAGACGGGATGGCGACCACGCCTGACTTCACGATCACACCGTCATTGCGCATCATGACGTTTCGGGAGAGTGTCGATGACTACGAATATGCCCGGATTCTGGAAGAGCTTGTCGAACAAGCCACGCGCAACGGCGACGATGTCACGGATGCGAGACGAGTTCTCGGAGACATCAAGAAAATGTTTCCCAGCTCGGTCGAATGGACGCTGAATGACGCCTGGTATCTGGAATTGCGAGACCGGATGGCTCGCCAGATTGTCCGCTTGCGTGGACGGACTTCCCGGTTGCAACCTTAGCTTGAAACCACGCATCGATGGGCGTTGGATTGGGGGTGGCAACAGAGGGAAGTGCGTGGTTGTGCCCGCGAGTTGACGCGCACGTGATGGGTGCCGCTGTCGCTCGTCGTATGGCGAACCGTGGAGTGGTTCATCATCAATCTGGATGACCATGCCCTCTTGATAGGGCGCGATGGCTTTGGTGAAAATGTTTGCTGAACACGAGGGCGTGCGATGTTGACGGGTTTGGCGTTGACGTTTGGCGTTGACGTTTGGAAAACGAAATAAGGTCGAGTCATGAAAACATTTGTCTTGTTCACCGCGACATTACTGGCAGTGCTGCCCGGTTCGCTGGCACGTGCTGAGCTGCGTTTGCCCAATATCTTTGGTGACCAGATGGTGCTGCAGCGCGACAAGCCGATTCGTGTTTGGGGATGGGCGAAGCCTGCTGCGGCGGTCGAGGTGTCCCTGGGGGCTCAGTCGATGCAAGCCACGGCGGATGATCAAGGTCACTGGCAAGTGCAACTCGAGGCGCTACCTGCGAGTTGGGATGCCATGGTGTTGCAAGTAAGCTCTGGTGATGAAACGCTGAGCGTGAACGACATCCTGGTCGGGGACGTTTGGTTATGTGGCGGGCAAAGTAACATGGAGTGGACTTTGCGCGGGACGCGGGATGCCGATGTCGAAATCCCTTCAGCAAATTTCCCCGCCATTCGCTTCATTCGTTTGCCCAAGGTGGCGAACCTGACGCCTCAGGATGATTTTCCCGTAAGCGATGCCAAGAATCCGGTGGGCAATTGGCGACAATGCACCAGCGAGCAAATTGAGAACTGTACCGCTGTGGGCTATTACTTCGCCCGCCGCATTCATCGCCGACTGCGGGTCCCGATTGGGCTGATCGACACGTCGTGGGGAGGCACCATGGCGCAACACTGGGTGACAAAAGAGACTTTGGAACAGATTCCGGAGATGCAGCCCTATCGCAAGGAGTTTTCGGACAAGCTGCAGGCGTGGCAGGATGGAGGGGGAAAAGCGGGTGCTGAGCAACGTTACCAAGCTGACTTGCAGGCGTGGGAGCAAGCCCGTGCTGCGGCGAAGGCCAAGGGGGAGCGTGAACCGCGAGCGCCGAACCAAAGAAACTACGCCGATCCCGCTACCCAACGTCAGCCCGGCGGAATGCTGAATGGTTGTATCATGCCGCTGGCGCATTGTGCCTTGAAAGGCGTGCTGTTTTACCAGGGTGAAAATAACTCATTCACCGTCGGGTGGAAGCCATTTCCAAAGACGTATCCCGCCGTCATTTCGGACTGGCGAAAGATCTTTCGCGATGAACAGCTTCCCTTTGGACTGGTTCAGATTGCCGGCTGGAGCAACCGTCGGAGTATGGAATATGACATGAATCACCACTGTAACATTGTGCGTGAAGTCCAATTCAACACCTGGAGGTCGACACCGAACACCGGGCTGGTGGTCACGTTTGATACGAATTCGTCCCAGAGTATTCATCCCAGTCGCAAGGTCCCTGTGGGCGAGCGGCTGGCGCGGTGGGCACTGGCCGAAGTGTATCAGGCGGAAAGTTATGCCAAGAGCCAGCCGCTGCAATGGCGTGGGCCCGTGTATCAGGCGATGGAGCGGCGGGACGACAAGATTGTGATTTCTTTTGAAGAACCGACCGCTACCGGCTTGGTATTGGATCAGGATGTCGAGGTTGGTTTTTATATTGCTGGCGACGATCGTGTCTTCCATCACGCGCGGGCGCGCGTGGATAAAGGCAAGAACCAACTGGTGGTCTGGAGTGATGAAGTGCCCGATCCGGTGGCGGTCCGCTACGGTTGGTCCAATTTGCCAGCCGGCGGTTTGATGAATCGGCGAGAGCTTCCAGCATACCCCTTTCGCACAGATACCTGGCCGATGACTCCCCATCAGTCCACCGGTTCTTATCAAGTGCAGTAGTGCTCCCGGTGCGCGCCGCTCGCTGTTGTGATCAGGTGGACCCGGTGCGCTCCCCGCACGACCAGCAATTTGCGAACGATCGAACGAGGTTGACTTTTCGTCCATCCATTTGCAGCAGAACGCTGGGCCTGTTTGCTTTGCGGCGGAGGTACACTTCCAGGTTGCTTGGAGCCGTTCCTGCGAGAGGTTGCTGCGTTGCGCCTGAAAAGCCGTAACGTGACTGGCAATTACCAGGATCGCCCAGTTCCGCAAGTCAGGTTGCAGACCTGCCCACGGAAATCGAGCAGCAGTGTATCTTGACCAGAGTGTCCATCGATCTTGGATCGAGATACGAGCCACCCTGAAGAACTTCAGCGTACGCTGATTTGCACTTACGCCATCAGAAGGTCCGCCGCGATGAGCTCACGCACCACGCCGCACGCCGGCAGTGAAACCAGCTCGGTTCACGAATCGACCACTCGCGCAACGCACGTTGTTCTGTTGTTGCTGCTCTTTCTTGCCAGCGGTTGTGCGGCACTGATTTATGAAATCGTTTGGTTTCAGTTGTTGCAACTGTCCATCGGATCCTCTGCCGTTTCGTTGGGAGTGCTGCTGAGTGCGTTTATGGGCGGGATGTGTCTGGGCAGCTTATTCCTTCCGCGTTTTGTGTCTCCGCAGTATCACCCGCTGCGTATCTATGCGTTGTTAGAACTGGCGATTGGCGTCCTGGGAATGATTTCGCTGTTGGGGATTCCTCTGGTGACGACGTTGTATTCGCAGCTGGCCAGCACGGGCAGTTCCGACGTGTTGATGCGGGCTACGATTTGCTTGATTTGTTTATTGCCACCGACCGTTTTGATGGGCGCGACGTTGCCAGCGGTTGCGAGGTGGGTCGAGCCTACGGCTCAGGGGGCATCTCGTCTCGGTTTCTTTTACGGTGCTAATATCGTAGGGGCGGTTTTGGGCTGTTTGCTGGCCGGCTTTTACCTGTTGCGAATCTACGATCTGACCACGGCGACGTACGTTGCTGTGGCGATTAACTTTTTGGCGGCCGCGTTGGCTCTGATTGCGGCACGGTGGATTCCCTATGCGCCCCAGTGTTTGTCTGAGGAAGATCGCGAAGGGCATTCAGAATCGGCCGCAGCGACACCGTGGGTGGGTGCTCATCTGCGTACGCATTGGCTTGTGTATGTAGCGATCTTGTTATCGGGTTGCTGTGCTTTGGGTGCGGAAGTGATTTGGACGCGACAACTGGCGTTAGTTTTGGGCGCCACCGTCTATTCGTTCAGTATCATTCTGGCTGTTTTTCTTACGGGCCTGGGGCTGGGCAGCAGTTGTGGCGCTCTGCTAGCGCGGCGACTTGCGGCGCCCGGCGCGATGCTAGGCTGGTTTCAGCTTCTGGCGGCTGGATCTTTGGTGTGGGCCAGTGTGATGCTTGCCAAGTCCATTCCTTATTGGCCGTTTCTAGCGGAACTAGCGACCTCACCATGGCATGTGTTTCCCACGGACATTCTCCGTGCCGCGTGTGCCGTCTTGCCGGGCGCGTTCTTTTGGGGCGCCAGCTTTCCTTTAGCATTGGCGGCGGTGACAGGCGGGCAGCGTGATACCGGCCGTTTGGTTGGGCTAGTCTATGCGGCCAATACGTTAGGTTCGATTGTGGGCGCCCTGAGCTTTAGTGTGATCTTGATCGGTTGGACGGGAACGCAGCTCGGCCAACAAAGCTTGATCGTTGGCTGTGGGATTGCTGCGACCCTGGCAATGGTCTCCGCCTCGGTCGCTCAGAAACGTCGTGGTGAGGCACCTCAGGCGGGATGGCTGTGGGGGAATGCTCCGGTGATTGGCTTGTTGTCGGCATCCACCGTGCTCTTCGTTTGGTTGGTGCCGCAGACACCGGCGGAACTGATTGGCTTCGGACACCGACTGCCCTACTTTCGCTTTCACGACAAGATTGGGAACGATCCACTACCGGAGTTCATCTATACCGAGGAAGGTATGAACGCGTCAGTGGCTGTCTCGAAACACGAAGATGGAAATCGAGGGTTTCACGTTAACGGCAAGGTGGTTGCTTCGACCGGGTTTTTGGATATGCGACTGCAACGCATGTTGGGGCATTTGCCAGCGCTGATTCACAAACAACCGAAGTCGGTGTTGGTGGTTGGCTGTGGGGCGGGAGTCACGGCGGGAACATTTACGTGCTACCCGTCGGTGGAACGCATTGTGATCTGTGAAATCGAACCTCTCATCCCCGAGGTGGCAGGAACCTATTTTGTGCAAGAAAATCATCGGGTCATGAACGATCCGCGAGTCGAGGTGCATATCGATGATGCTCGTCATTTCATGCTGACGACGAATGAAAAGTTTGACATCATCACCTCGGATCCGATTCACCCCTGGGTCAAGGGCGCCGCCAGCCTGTACTCGCTGGAATATTTTGAGCTGTGCAAACAGAGGCTTCGGCCAGGTGGTGTGGTGACGCAGTGGGTGCCACTGTATGAAACCAATGTTCCTGCCGTCAAAAGCGAGTTGGCGACGTTCTTTGCAGCTTTCCCTCAGGCAACGGTTTGGTGCAACGAAATGGATGCCCTTATTCAGCCACCGACGACCTTCAACGAAGGGCAACCGCGCGGGCTTTCTCACGACATTGTGTTGCTGGGTCAACAGCAAGCGACTCAGGTGGATGTGGCTGCCTTGGCGGAACGGATTGCTGAGAATGACCAACTGCGTGCGGCGCTGCAAGCACTTGAACTGGCGGATCCGGTAACGCTGCTGTCCACCTTCGCGGGGCAAGCGAGTGATCTGCAGGAATGGCTGGCCGATGCCCAGATGAATCGCGACGCGAATTTGCGACTTCAGTTCCTGGCCGGGTTGGCTGTCAGCGAGCATGCCTCGCCTCAGATTCTTGGCGATATCGTCGAGCAGCGAACCTACCCAGAAGGACTCTTCGTGAACGGAGCGGAAACCCCGCAAGCGGAGTTGCTGCTAAGTGCGATTCGCGGCAATATTGCGGATGACGCGGAGGGCGAGGATCTTCTCCGTGAGCTGCGTAAAACGATGGACGCCTTGCATCCGACGCCTGCGAACGAATGATCTCGTAATGTCGGGAGTGCCCATGGCCGCGGTGGGCCAGTACACTATGGGGATTCCCCGTTGCCGGGTGCTACTCTCTCCAGGCTTGTGTAAATGAGGTGCTGCTGTGAAATCGTTCCTTCGTAATTCATATCACTGTGTGCTCGGCTTCCTCTTGGTAGGCCTGCTCGTTGCCAACGCCGTTGCCGCAGATCCGAATGCACCGCTCGATGTTGCAGACTACGACGGTGTCATCCGTGTGGCTTGCGTGGGAGATAGTATCACCGCCGGTGTTGGCGCAGCGCGCGGCAAATCGTACCCCGCCCAGTTGGGGCAGCTGTTAGGCGATCGCTGGGAGGTGCGTAATTTTGGTAACAGCGGATCCACGCTGCTCAACAAGGGAAATAAGCCCTATCAGAAACAAAAACAGTTTTCCGGAGCCCTCGCTTACAATCCCCAAGTGGTCATCATCATGCTGGGGACCAACGACACCAAGCCCAATAACTGGAAACTGAAAGATCAGTTCGTGGCGGACTACCTCGATCTGCTGGGTCATTTTTCCAAACTGGAGGCCAAGCCGAGAATCTTTGTTTGCTACGCCGTGCCAGTTCCCGGTAAGGGAAATTTTGGAATCAATGAGGCGGGGGTTCAGGAGCAGCGACCGATGATTGCCAAGATCGCGAAGCAGGCAGAGGTTGGTGTGATTGATATGCATGCTGCATTGGCTGATCGCCCCGAAACGCTGCCGGATCGTGTGCACCCCAATACAGAGGGTGCCGGTCTGATGGCGAAAGCGGCGCATGCGGTGCTCACCGGCAAGTAGCAAAGAATGGGCAAACCTGCGTCTGTCGCTCGCGTGACGTATCGGAGCAGGTTGCAGAGCGAACGGCGCGATGGTTCGTGTTGCTGGTGGGAGTTCCTTACCGGGCAGGTGCGATGGATTTCCAGCGATACCGGTTCTTGTCTGACGTTAGCGATTATAATTCACGCATGTTCGCTTCACTCCTTGCTGCTGTTTCTCCGAGTAACAGCCTGGGCCATCGCATGGCGTGGCTAGCCGTCTGGCTGGTCGTCGCGTGCGCGCTGCGTGTAGTGGAGGTTGATGCTGAGGAAAAAGCGTTTGCCGATTCCTGGAAACGTAATGGATTGGCGACACCCGTTTTTGAGATCAACGGAACCGAAGGGCGAAATAATCCGATTCGCAGACGGCTCAAGAAACCGTTGGCAGCGGACGACGTGTACGTTCGCTATCGCATCCGGTATCAGCAGGATTCAGTCGATACACCGACAGAAGACGAAGGTGAGTTCGTTGTTCTGTGGCTTGATCAAGCGGAAGGCAACGATGCATCGCAGCATAATGGAGGCGTTCCCAATGTCGGTATCCACGTTGCCGGCGACAAGAATCGGTTTATGGTGCGTTTCGCTTCCGGGAAGGAGCGGTTTGGCACCGAGTTGACTGGGGGCCGTGATTTTCTGGTGGTGGCCCGACTGTGGAAGTCACGACCGGGAGTGGACGAACCGTTTGATCAGCTGAACTTGTGGGTCAATCCACAGGAGGACGCGGAAACGAAGCCAGAAGCGTCGGTTGAGAGTGGTAAATCGATCACACAAGTCCAGTGGATCGGATTTGCTACCGGTGGCAAGACGGAGTTGGAAGATCGTATTTTTGTGTGGGATGTAGGAGTGGCATCCAGCTGGCGTGAGATACTGGGGCTTCCACCGAAAGCAGCCACTGAACCGCACTCTCCCGTCACGGTCACGAAGCGGACGATCGACTTTGACAAACACGTCTACCCGGTGTTAAAGGCCAAGTGTTTTTCCTGCCATGCGGGTGACGATGCGGAAGTGCGATTGGATGTTCAAGACGAAGTGTTAAATCGTTGCCAGCCGGGCAATGCAGATGCCAGCCCGTTGTTTCAAATGGTTGCCCAACACAAGATGCCTCCGGAGGACGCACCGCCGCTTTCCGAAGATGAGCTGGGGGTTCTGCGGCGGTGGATTGATGAAGGGGTGCTGTGGAACGAAGAACGTTTACCAGTGCCTCAACCACAAACGCAACACTGGGCGTTCCAGCCGGTAGTGCGTCCCAAAATCCCGACGGTGACTCGTAAAGGATGGGTGCAGACCCCGGTCGACGCGTTCATTGCCCGCCAGCAGGAAGCGCAAGGGATTTTTCCGGCACCGCCTGCGGATCGTCGTACGTTGGCGCGTCGGATGTCGCTCGACATGCACGGCCTGCCAAATGACAAAACGGAGGTCACCGTCGATGCGCTGCTGCAGCATCCGGCATACGGGCAGCGCTGGGGGCGACACTGGCTAGATGTCGCTCGTTGGGCGGAAAGCAACGGTCATCAACACAATCGCTTTCGACCGCATGCGTGGCGATATCGTGATTGGGTGGTGGAGGCGTTTCACCAGGATCTGCCGTTTGATCAGTTTCTCACGGCGCAGATTGCCGGAGATGAACTGGCTCCGACGTCGGTAGAAAACGATAACCGCCATTTGGTGGCCACCGGGTTTCTTGCCGCAGCGCGTTACTCAGGCAACGAGTTAGACAAGCGGATTCAGAGGAATGATATTCTGGTGGATCTGGTGAACACGACCGCCAGTGCGTTTCTCGGCATGACCATCGGATGCGCTCAATGCCATAGCCACAAGTTCGATCCGATATCGATTCGCGACTACTACCGAATGCAGGCTTTCTTTGCCACCGGTCAGCCGGGTAATCTTGGTCTGACGAGTGATCAGGAGGCTTCCGCTGTGCTCGTTCAAAAGCGGTGGGAGATCTATGACCGTACGTTCGAGCGGCTGGTGAAGATTCGTCGCCGCAAGGGTGAGCCGAATCCTGAGTTGGTGACTCCCAATACGGTGGTCTCCAAGATGCGCCCAGAGGATCGCAAGCAATTCAACGCGTTGGAACAGCAGATTGCCGAACTGCAACAGACATGGGGATTTTATTCATCCGCGACCGCACCGCAGCAACGCAATCGCTTGCCGCACGCCATGCGATGGCCGTTGCCGCGCGATCCTGAGGTTACGGGCACTTTGGCGACACGGATTTTATTGCGAGGTGATGTCAATGCGCCGGGGCCGACAGTCCAAGCTGGCTGGCCATTGGTTTTCGGTAGAACGGGGCAAGTTGGGGCACAGCCACGAATCGCTCTGGCTGAGTGGATGGTCGGTGACAAGAATCCGCTGACCGCGCGGGTGTGGGTGAATCGAATTTGGTATTGGCACTTTGGTCAGGGATTGGTGGCATCCGTCAGCGACTTCGGTCACCAGGGAACGCCACCGACGCATCCGCAGTTGCTGGACTTTCTCGCTGCCGAGTTGATGGAAAATGATTGGAGGACATCGCATATCCATCGATTGATTTTGGACTCCGCAACCTACCAGCAGTCCAGTCGCTACGCGTCAGAAAATGCAGCTTTGGATCCGCAGAATCGAACTTACTGGCGGTGGGTGCCGCGGCGACTCGAAGCAGAAGCGATTCGTGACTGCATGCTGTCGGTGGCAGGTCAGCTGGATTCGACCATTGGCGGACCCTCCGATGCTGCCCACCAGGATTCCCGTCGACGCAGTTTGTATCTTCGCCAACATCGCGAACGGCTGCCCGTGCAGCAGCAACTATTCGACGGTGCCGAAGGCGTTGTTAGCTGTGCCCGTCGGAATGTGTCGACGAATGCATTGCAACCTTTGTGGCTGCTGAATTCGAAGTTGAGTCAGCAGGTGGCCCAGGCGTTGGCGACCCGAGCGGGTACCGTTGAGAACGCATTCCGGCGGTGTCTCGGTCGCGATCCGTCACCGGAGCAGTTGCAGTCGTTACGGATGCATGCCGAACGCCACGGTCTGGTCAGTGCGTGTTTGGTGATCATCAATTCCAGTGAGTTCCTCTACATTCCCTAGGTCCGCTTCCGAGTTATTTGAAACGTGGTTTTTCGTATGCATGCTTTCTCGCGTCGACAATTTGCTGTGGCTGGCCTGGGTGCCGGCGCCATTGCTTGGCGGACCTTGTTGGCTGACGATCTGCCACTTGGCAAAGGGCAACTGAATTCATCGGCGCATCCGGCGGCGACGGCCAAGCGTGTTATTTTCCTGTTCATGTCCGGGGGGCCGAGTCAGGTAGATACCTTTGACCCGAAACCGGAACTCGCGCGGTTGGCTGGTGAAGACGTTCCCGAGTCCCTTGCCAGTCGCGTGCCTCGGATCAAGCGAGCAGGACTGAAAAATCTGATGGCGTCTCCTTGGGGATTTGCCTCGCATGGTGAAAGTGGTTTGCCTGTCTCGGACTTATTTCCCGAGGTTGCGAAACATGTGGACGATCTGTGTTTGATTCGCTCGTTGACACACCGCAACCCGGTTCACGGCCCCGGCGAATGTGTCATGTTGACCGGATCAGGAAACGGCGAGCGTCCGAGCCTGGGTGCCTGGTCCCTGTATGGTCTGGGGCACGCCCGGGAACAGTTACCGACGTTCATTGCGATGAACCTGCATACCGATGGCATGCAGCATCCCCAGGCGGCCGGTTGGCGAGCGGGATTTCTTCCGTCGCAGTATCAAGGCACCGTCGTCGATGCCGCGCAAGGTATTCGCTATGTCACGATGCCAGAAGGGACAAGCCGAGAACGCCGGTTGGATGAGATCGCCCTGATCCAGCAGCTGAATACCAGGTTCTTGGCAACCGTCCGGCAGCACAGCGAACTGGAAGCGCGGAGTAAGAGCTACCAGACGGCCTTTGATATGCAAACAGCTGCTCCCGAACTTTTTGCTCTCGAGTCAGAGTCCGCACAGACTCAACAGCAGTACGGTTTGGATGACGCGGCGACACAAGTTGTCGGACGCGGCTGCCTGCTCGCTCGGCGGATGGTGCAGCGAGGAGTGAGGTTTGTGCAGGTGCGGGTCGGCGGTTGGGATGCACACGGGAACATTCAAGGGAACCACGCAAAGATGGCGGCGCGCACCGATCGTCCGGTCGCTGCCCTGTTGCAAGACCTCAAACAGCAAGGCTTGTTGGAGTCCACGCTGGTGGTTTGGGGAGGTGAATTCGGGAGAACGCCGACCATGGAGGGGCTTGGTAAAGGACGCGATCACTCGCCCGCCGCGTATACCGTCTGGTTGGCCGGCGGTGGTGTCCAGGGAGGGCAGATCATTGGCAGCACGGATGAAATTGGCTACACCGTCACCGAGCGACCGGTCGGTCCCCAAGATCTCCATGCCACCATCCTGCACGCCTTGGGAATGGATGCCAAGCGACTCGTGTATGATCACCATGGCTTGCAGGAAACGCCTTTAGGAGTCACCGGGGGAGCTCCGGTCCTGGAGGTATTCGGTGGATGACCAGCGTTTGCGTTCCATCGCTTTGGCTCACCTGGCTCGTCTGATGGATCAGGACCGGGCATGTCGACGGTTGGACGAGCAGGGTTACGTTGAGGATGACTGCTTTTTGCGCCCGGGATATTCGGAAGGCGGCCAGCCCATGCAGCGTTTGAACGTGGCCGAAAAGACGAACGGGTTTTGGTAACCAACTTGACTGGCGATCGATTCGATCTTGCCTCCTTGTGTGGTCAGGAGTTCCGCGGCGCGCTGCATTCGGAGCCAGATCAGATGTTGTCGTGGTGTCCGCCCTAGCTCGCGACGACAAACCCGTTCCAGCTGCTTTTCACTGAGATGAACTTCGCGGGCCAATTGGGCGCTGGTCCATGCATGCGTCAGATCGGCGGAGACCTTTTCCCACAGGTCCCAAATGCGGGGATCCACGCGGCGCGATTTGATGAAGCCACCGACGTAACGTTGAATCAACTGGACCCAATGATCCAAGGTTGCAGGGATGCTGGTGTGACTGGACTCGTGATGCAAGCCCATCACCGCGAGGCGCAGAGGCTCGACATCAAACTGAGCCAGGATGGGCGAATTGACCGAAGCGATCGGTTGCTGTCCTGCTTGCTCCTGGTAGCGGACCCAGCAGAATTCCCAGTGGTGGTCCTGTTCTGCATGAAACGCATGTCGCGTCCGAGGTTGCAACAAGAACGCTGCACCGGCACCGCAAGGTTGCCACCGGCCATCGATCAGCACGCGCCCCCGACCTCCAAAACAGGCTAAAAAATAGCTGCCGCGAAGGTTGGACCGCACGATTTCGAAGGGTGCTGGTGTCCGAACCACCCCGAGATGGCTGATTTGATACTGTTTTAGTAGGGGGCAAACGGAGGCCTCGGCCAGCCACGCCCGCCGATCGGCGGTATCCGCCCGCACCGTCCAAAACTGGCCTGCGGGATTGCGGATGGCGGTTTCAGATAGGTGAAGGTCGCGTGAGGTCATGGAAGCAGGAGGTCGGTCCGGTATTATATACTGTAGCTGATTAGTTAATAATGTATTTGGTCATCTTACCAAGACAAAGTTCGTCCCCTGTGCATCACCAGTGTTTTGTCGATCCTGAATAGGTTTCGCAGGGGGTTTCTGGAGAACCATGATGCGGCGCGTCCCTGTTTTCGTGTTGATTCTGCTGGCCTTTTGGACAGGTTCCGGTCAAGCAGCCGACCAGGTTGCTTTCAGTCATGATGTGCAGCCGATCTTTGCTCGACGTTGCCTACAGTGTCATGGTTCGGGTAAGCAAGAGGGCGGCTTGCGATTGGATCACCGTGAGGGTGCGTTAGCCTCGCTGGAGAGTGACGCGCGGGCAGTTGTGCCCGGGGACTTGGAAGCCAGTGCTTTGTTGGCGCGGGTGACTTCGGACGATCCTGATCTGCGGATGCCTCCTGAAGGCAAGCCACTTACCGAAGCCGAAGTGGCCAGCTTGCGAGCTTGGATCAAGCAGGGTGCGGAGTGGCAGGGTCACTGGGCTTTTGAGCCACCGGTGGCGCCACAACCTCCAGCTGTCAAAAACAAAGCGTGGGTGCGCAGTCCGATCGACGCGTTTATTCTCAGCCGTCTCGAAGCCAAAGGGCTTGCTCCCGCTGCGCCGGCCGACAAGGTCGCTTTGATTCGTCGGGCCTACTATGACCTGACCGGCTTACCGCCGACGCCGGAGCAAGTGGACGCGTTTGTGGCGGATGCATCGCCAAAAGCCTTTGAAAAAGTAATCGATGACTTACTCGAATCACCCCAATACGGTGAAAAATGGGCGCGGCATTGGTTGGATCTGGTGCGTTACGCCGAAACCAATGGTTACGAGCGTGACAGTCGCAAAGATTTGATTTGGAAGTACCGCGACTACGTGATCCGCGCGTTGAATGAAGACAAGCCATATGATCGCTTCATCAAGGAGCAACTGGCTGGGGACGAACTTCCGGACAAAGACAGCGACAGTGTGACGGCAACAGGCATCTATCGCTTGGGGATCTGGGATGATGAGCCGGCAGATCGACCACTGGCCCGCTACGACTATCTGGATGACATTCTCCGGACGACCGGTGAGACCTTGTTGGGGATGACGATCGGTTGTGGGCGTTGTCACGACCACAAGATCGATCCGATCGCGCAAAAAGATTACTACTCGATGCTGTCGTTCTTTTCGGATATCTCACCGCATGGTGGTGGCAAGGCCAACCACGTGCCCATTTCTTCGTTCGCGGATCAGGCGGCTTACGAGAAGAAAGTTGCGGACAAGCAGCGTTTGGAGAAAGAGCTGACTGAGAAAATCTTTCAGATCGAGACGAGCTTTCTGACCGAACTGAAAGTCAAGCATCCTGAGTTGAAAGTGGACTCGGCAAAGCCAGCTGGTCCGGCGGATGGTGTGGTACTGGCGGACTCTCGCAAAGCGGGACAGGAGTGGGAATACACACTTGATAAACCCGCAGGCAACTGGTTTGAGATTGCGTTTGACGACAGCAAGTGGAAGAAGGGCCCAGGCGGATTTGGTACGCGGGGGACTCCGGGAAGTGTCGTCCGCACGGAATGGCGAACGGGTGAGATTTGGCTGCGAAAAGATTTCGGGCTGACCGAAATTCCGGCCAAATTGACGCTGACCATCCACCATGACGAAGACGCCGAAGTGTATCTCAACGGTCAGCAGATCGCGACGTTCAAAGGGTATGTAGGCAAATACAAACAGCTGGACGTCACGATGCGGGCGGCCGATTTGTTGCAAACGGGGCGCAACACCGTGGCCGTTCATTGTCGGCAAACGGGCGGTGGTCAGTATATCGATGTCGGTTTGGTTGGTGACTTTAGCGTGACGACTGCTGCTAGTCTGGCCCGCAAATACGGTAAAGAGATTCTTGGCGCAGCTCGGCTCGATGAATGGAAGCAGATGCAACGCCAATTGGCTCAAAGTCAATCGCAGAAACTGGAGCTCAAGACCGAGTACGTGATGGCGGTGGCCGAACGTGGTCGCAATAAAACTTGGATCTTGGGACGTGGTAATCCTTCGATGCAAGGCGAGGAAGTGGGTCCGGCATTTCCTCAGGTCCTGAATCCTCCGGTTGCTGAGATTCCCGAGGAATACAACACGGGTGCCACCACGGGGAAACGCCGCAGGTTGGCAGAGTGGATCGCCAGCAACGACAACCCGTTGACCGCTCGGGTGATCGTCAATCGCCTCTGGCAGCACCACTTTGGCCGAGGCATTGTCCGCTCGTCCAGTGATTTTGGTTTTCAAGGGACGGCGCCAACCCATCCGGAGTTGTTGGACTGGTTGGCGGTTGAGTTCCAGCGTGGTGGTTGGAAAATGAAGGCGATGCATAAGCGATTGATGCTGTCCGCCACATACCAGATGTCGTCCGCTCACAATGCCCAAGCGTATGCGGCTGACCCGACCAACGATCTCTTTTGGCGATTTGACATTCGCCGTTTGACCGCTGAAGAGATTCGCGACTCGATCCTGGCCGTGACCGGCACATTGAATCTGCAGATGTTTGGCCCCAGTATTTATCCACCGTTGCCTCAGGAGGTGTTGGCGACCGCTTCGCGGCCCGGCGCCGCTTGGGGGCGATCTTCACCTGAAGAAGCGGCGCGACGGACAATCTACATTCACGTGAAACGCTCGCTACGCCCGCCCATGTTGGCGAACTTTGATGTCCCGGATACCGACACTCCCTGTGCCGTGCGCATGTCAACGACCGTTCCCACGCAATCTCTGGGAATGTTGAACAGCAAGTTTCTCAACGATCAGGCTGCCGAGTTTGCAAACCGCTTGCGGGAAGAAAACGGTGACAGTCGCCAGCAGCAGGTTGCCGCCGCGATCCGCCTTACCACGGGTCGTGTGCCTACGGACAAAGAGGTGCAAGGCGATTTGGAGTTTCTCGACGAACTTGTCAAAGAAGAACAACTTTCCGCAGCTGACGCGTTACGTCATTACGCGCTGTTGATGTTGAACACGAACGAATTCATCTACCTGGACTGATTGCTGTAGCGATCAGTCTGCGATTGTGAGGATATAAACATGACTAACGCACCGCGTGGAAATTTCTGTGGACGTACCCGCCGTGAGTTTTTATGGCAAGCTGGTGGTGGGTTTACCGCGCTGCCATTGCTTTCGATGCTGTCCAACGACGGGTTTCTGGCCAATCAGGCAACCGCTGCTGATGGCGCGACGCAATACGTGAACCCGCTGGCTCCGAAGCAACCGCATTTTCAGCCGAAGGCCAAGAACGTCATCTTTCTGTTCATGTACGGTGGGCCAAGTCAAATCGACACGTTTGACTACAAGCCAAAAATGTACGGAATGGATGGCAAGACGGTGGACGTCAAGACCTTTGGTCGCGGTGGCAAGAAAAACGGGGGGCGAATTGTCGAGCCACGGTGGAAATTCAAACAGTATGGAGAGTGCGGCAAGTGGGTCAGTGACCTGTTTCCCAATCTGGGGACCTGTGTGGATGACATTGCCTTCTTGCATTCCATGACTGCGGATTCGCCCATCCATGGCTCGGCGATGTTGATGATGAATTCTGGCAAGGTTCTCAGCGGGAGCCCTGCTCTCGGGTCGTGGGTGAATTATGGCTTGGGTACCGAGAACGAAAACCTGCCCGGTTTTGTTGTCATGCTCGATCGTACCGGAGGGCCCATCAGTGGCGCCAAGAATTGGTCGAGTGGCTATATGCCGGCTTCGTACCAGGGCGTTGTCATGCGATCCTCAGGGGCGCCGATTCTGGATTTGCAGCCACCCGCCGGGATGAGTCGCGCGACACAACGCAAGCTGTTGGATCGCCTGATTGAGAAAAACAAACAGCACCAGTTAAAGCGTGTTCAGAATTCGGATCTGGCAGCGAGAATCGCCAGCTATGAGTTGGCATACAAGATGCAACAGTACGCTCCTGAGGCGGTCGATTTGAAAGACGAAACCGCGGAAACGCAGGAACTCTATGGATTGGAGAATCCGCGAACCGAGGATTTTGCCCGCAAGTGTATTCTGGCGCGTCGTCTGGTCGAACGAGGTGTGCGTTTCATCCAAATCTACTCGGGTGGCAATCATAACGATGCGAACTGGGATGCGCATGGTGATTTGGAGAAAAATCACAACTACCATGCGGGGAACACAGACAAGCCGATTGCCGGGCTGTTGAAAGATCTGAAACGTCGCAATTTGCTCGACGAAACGCTCGTTGTCTGGGGCGGTGAGTTTGGACGTCAGCCAACGGCCGAGTACGCGAAAGGATCGGGGCGAGACCACAACAGCTATGGCTTTACCATGTGGATGGCTGGCGGAGGTATTCGAGGTGGCGTGAGCGTCGGGACAACCGATGAACTTGGCTCCAAAGCGGTTGAAAAACCATTTCACGTCAAGCATCTGCACGCAACCATTTTGAACCAGCTGGGCTTTGATCCCAACCAACTATCCTATTTTTATGGCGGGCTGGACCAGAAACTGGTCGGCGTGGAGCACGTGGAGCCGATCCAGGAGATCATCTGAGCAACGGAATCGTTGCCGCTTGGTTCGTCTGTTGCACAGGATCGTACTGCGATTCCGTCGTGATAACGCACTGCACCGGGTGCGGATCTTGCGAACGCAGGCTGCAAAGGATGGTGGTGGGATGCGGAAACTGCTCCACCCGCTGAGCCATGCGCCGCTGGGCCATGGGAATCGCGGGAGGCTGTCTTGGTCCCGCCGCACCCTTGGCGCGGGTGCTGAATTCGCCTTACAACAGTGCAAGACGTGGTGTCGTTGCCCCTCCGTAATTCCCAAGGGACGTCCAGTTTGTTACGGTGTGCTGTAGGGATCGATCTGGCGTCTGCAGACGATACCTGCAGACGGTGGAAGCTGACATTGGCGACGCTTTTTACCTCCATTTGGGGTGTGTGCATTGACCGTAATCGACTGCGGTGGAGACGTTACCAGGAGGGCCTGAGTTGGCCTTGATGTGGAGAAAGGAAATCTGATGACTGATGATCATCTGGCTGGAAATATGAGCTCGGCAACTCGGGATGAAGTTCGCGGATTGCTCGCGCAGTTGGAAAGTGATGACGCTGCTACCCGATTGGAGGCACGCTCGAAGTTAAGTGAAGTTGGGGTAGCCGCTGCCGAAGGACTACGGACGTGTCTTTATGATCCCCAGCAGCATGTGCGCTGGGAAGCAGCCAAGACACTGGTTACGATTGCCGACCCACACGCCGCCGCCGCGTTGGTGCACGCTTTGGATGACGAAGATCAAGATGTGCGGTGGGTCGCTGGGGAAGCGTTGATTGCCCTTGGCGAAGCGGGTATCCCAGCACTGTTGATGGGTTTGATCCGACACAGTGGATCCGGAGATTTTCTGCGTGCAGCCCATCATGTCTTGCATGACCTGGCGCAAAAACATGCCAACGTTGCTTTGCAGGAAGTCTTGGATGCCATTGACGGTGCGGAGCCAGCGGTTGCCGTGCCTCCCACGGCGCTGACCGTGCTGAGATCCTTGACCATTGATGGCGATGCTTGACCGCCCCTTCGGTTGGCACTCTTCCACAGATGTTCTGTCGACCAGCTGAGAGGCTGTTCCAGCTTCCATCCGTCGACCATGGCCTGCCCTGTGTCTGGTGACGCGGCGGCGTCGTTGCGTACCACGCACATTTCCATGCAGATTGCAGAGTTGGTACGATGTCGTCCAAGCACATCGATGACAGGTACCTGAGGAGAGCGTTATGGCCGCACCGGATTGTTCGCGACGCAATTTTCTTCAGTCGACCGCTGCGTCCGGAGCGGTTGCGGGATTATTGGCTACGACCGCAGCACGGGCAGGCGGAGCGAATCAACGCTTGCGCATAGGCGTGATTGGAGCCGGCAATCGCGGTTTCAACACGCTGACGAAGACGCTGAGCAGACTTCGTCAAGCCGGGCGGCAACTGGATCTGGTCTCCGTTGCTGATGTCTATGCCGTGCATCGTCAGAGGTGGGTGGACTATGTCCAGCAACAGACGGGCGTGAAGGCGTCGTCGCACCTGGACTATCATGATCTGCTGCAAGAGAAGAACCTGGACGCCGTAGTCATTGCCACCCCTGACCATTGGCATGCCAAGATCACGTTGGATGCGCTCGCAGCAGGCAAAGATGTCTACTGTGAAAAGCCGATGACACACACGATCGAAGAAGGCCGCCAGGTGGTGTCGGCTTGGAAGAACAGCGGTCGAGTGATGCAAGTGGGTGTGCAGTTGACCAGTTTGCCCGTCTGGGACATGGCTCGCGAAATGATTAACCAAGGCAAGCTTGGGAAAGTCGTGCAGTTCCAAACCGAAAGTGCGCGCAACAGTAAGTTTGGCATGTCTCGACACAATGTCATCACGAAAGAAATGACGCCGCAGACAGTCGACTTTCGTCGATTCCTCGGGGTCGACGAGGGCTTTCACCCGGAGGTGCCATTTGATCGCTCACTCTTTGGGCAATGGCGATGTTACTGGGCGTTTGGTTATGGGATGTATTCTGATTTATTCGTGCATCGTGTGACCGGGATGCTGAAGGCCACCGGTTTGCGAATGCCCGGACGGGTGGTCGGCGGCGGCGGCATCTTTTTGGAATACGATGATCGGCAAGTGGCAGATGTTGCGTCGATCATCGCCGACTTCTATGAAGGGGTGCAAGGACTGGTCAGCAGCGCCATGGTCAGCGAAGAATTAAAACTGGAGCATGTCATTCGAGGGCATCATGGGCTGCTGCGTTTCGACAAGAACTGCTCAGGAAATAGTGGTAAAGGAACATTTGAGTTTCTGCCAGAACGACCACAGGTCACGCGTGACAGTGACAGCAAAGCGGAAACGTTCGAAGCTGCCACCCAATTGAATATCGTTGCGACCCATATGAGCAATTGGCTGGACGCCATCGAGTCAGGTCGGCCCGAGATGGTGAATAACGACCCGGCTTTGGGGGCGGCAGCGGTGATGTTGGTGAATCTGGCGGTTCGTAGCTATCGCGAAGGCAAAGTGTTTCAGGTGGACCGCCAGGGCGAGATTCAGAACGGTGACGGCAGCTGGGCCGCTCGCTGGGAGCAGATGTCGCAGACGCAAGCCAAACCGCAGCATGTGCCGGGCTGGGCAGCAGCGGAGGTCGGCAGCGTGCTTTACCCGCCCGAGTACCAGAAACTTGCCGGGCCGTGGAAGGATGGTCGGCCACCGGAAGCCGGCTAACCACTGACGGGTTGGTGGCATCAGCGGCAGGAACGTCTCACCCGGCGCCTTGGATGCAAAAACGCAGAGCGATTATAATGCCCGTATGGCATTCCAGCGTCTCATTCTCATGGTGGTAGCTTGCACACTGCCGCTCCTGTTCGTATCGATTCATCGAGCGGAAGAGCCAGCGCTGTTGTTTGAGACGCAGGTTCAGCCGGTGTTGATGAAAAAGTGTGGGAAGTGCCATAGCCAGCGCGTGCAGAAGGCAGCGCTGAATCTGTCAACGTTCGCGGGCTTACGACGCGGTGGTGAGTCAGGAGAACCCTTGCTTGCCGAGACTCTGGCGGACAGTTTGTTGTGGACCATGATCGATGGTGGTGACATGCCGCCGGCAGGTGAGCCGCCTTTAAGTGACGCCGAAGTGGCTGGGATCCGCAAGTGGATTCGCGCGGGTGCTCCGTCGCAGCAGCCAGCGACTCCCGAGCAGGAGGTCCACCAACACGATGTGCTGCCTATTGTTCTGTTGCGCTGCACCGTTTGTCATGGCGGGCGTCTCCAGGATGGCGGTCTCGATCTGCGTACGCCGGCGGCGATGCTGCGTGGCGGCGATAGCGGCCCGGCGTTTGTACCTGGCGATCCCGATGGCAGTCGCATGTTGCAGCGGATTGCAAGCGAAGCCTGTCCGCCACGCGACAAGCTGTTGAAATTCTTTGTTCGGCGACCGCCGCCCAATGAAGTTGAGGTGCTGCGCCAGTGGATTGCCGCGGGAGCTCCGGTGGTGGATATGAGTCCGGATGTCGCGACACGCGATCCGGACCCACTGGTCTCCGACACGGATCGTCAGCACTGGGCCTTTCGGCCGTTGTCGCAGACTGAAACCGCGCGCTCCGTGGATGAATTCGTTCTGCCGAAGCTGCAAGCCGCGGGGCTGAGTTTCTCGGCGTTCGCCGACCGGGATACGCTCATACGCCGCGCCTACCTGGATTTGATCGGCATGCCCCCGAGTGTTGACGAATGGAAACGCTGGCGTGCTTGTGAAGACTCGGATTGGTATCGCCAGATGGTCGACGCGTTGCTTGATTCGCCACACTATGGCGAACGTTGGGGACGGTATTGGCTGGACGTTGCGGGCTATGCCGATTCAGAAGGAGGAGTGTCGGCGGATCCGGTGCGGCAAGTTGCCTGGAAGTATCGCGATTACGTGATTCGAGCGTTTAATCGCGACAAACCTTACGACCGCTTTCTGACCGAGCAAATCGCCGGCGACGAGTTGCACGACTACGAAAACGCACCGCGCGTTACCGACGAGATGGTCGAGCATTTGATCGCCACGGGATTTTTGCGAATGGGAATTGATCAGACCGGTTCGCGAACGATGAACTTTGTTCCGGAAAGGTTAGGGGTGATCGATGACGCCATTCGCGTGCTCGGTTCCGGTGTCCTGGGCCTGACTCTGGAATGCGCCCGCTGTCATTCGCACAAATACGACCCGGTGCCCCAACGCGACTACTATCGATTCAAAGCGATTTTTCAAGGTGCTTTGGATGAGCACGATTGGCTGACGTTTAAGAATCGATCTTTGAACGTGGCAACTGCCACAAGGCGTCAGCGCGTGGCGAAACGCAATCCGCCTTTGTTGGCTGAGATCAAGAAGCAGACGAATCGGCACAAGCGGGCGATCGCTGAGCAGCAGCTGGAGACGTTGCGTCAGCACTATCCGGGGCAGTCCGAGGCAGATCGCACTGCGACGTTGCAAGCCTTACGGATCGCCGACAACAACCGCTCGCAAACACAGCGGATTTTGGTTGAGCAACTTCAATCGGCCGAGGTGATTCCCGCCGCGGAGCAGCCTCAGGCAGTATTGGATGCGCGGTCCCGAGTGGCCGCAATGGAGCACGAGATAGCAAATCTGCGACGACAGTTAGAGGAACCGCTGACGATTCGAGCTTTATGGGATCGTGGTAAGCCTTCGCCCACCTATCTGCTGCGGCGCGGCGAGCATGATCAACCAGGTCAATGGGTTGGCCCAGGGGTGCCGTCGGTGTTGACCGATGGCAAAACGCCCTTCCAGGTGACGCCTCCGTTTGTAGGTAAGACCGGGCGTCGTTTGGCGTTTGCGCGTTGGTTGACGTCACCCGAGCATCCGCTCACCGCACGTGTCATGGTGAATCGCATCTGGCATCATCATTTCGGCACGGGGCTGGTCAAGAGTTTGGAGAATTTTGGACTCCAAGGCGAACGACCATCTCATCCCGAGTTATTGGATTGGTTGGCCGCCGAATTCATGGCACGCGGCTGGAGCGTGAAAGCCATGCATCGTTTGATCATGAACTCGCGGACGTATCGGCAGTCGAGTCGGATTGTCGGTGATCGGCAGCAGCGAGATCCTCAGAATCGGTTGCTGTCGCACATGCCGTTACGGCGCATGGATGCAGAGACGTTGCGGGATTCGCTGCTGCGCGTTTCGGGTAAACTGGACGTCACTCCGTTTGGTGTGCCGGATGCAGTTGCGGTCAATCATGCTGGGTTGGTGAGTGTGTTGCCGACGCCGAAGGGTGGCTGGCGGAGGAGCATCTATATTCAGTACCGACGTACTGAGATTCCCACCATGATGGATACGTTTGACTATCCGGAGATGGGTCCGAACTGCGTCGTTCGCAATGTGTCGAATGTGTCACCGCAGTCATTGATGTTGATGAACAACGGGCATGTGCACGCATTGGCAGGCGCGATGGCCAAACGCATTCTCGCTCAGGAGATACCGGAGGGCGAACATGGATTGCTGGTCGATGCGGTTTATCAACTAGCGCTCACGCGACAGCCTACCCCACGCGAACGTGACTTGGGTGTGGAGACTTACGGCAAGTTGTCTGCTGCCTGGCAACATGATTCGATGGCGGCCATGACCTCTTACTGCCATCTGATTCTGAATTCGGCCGCGTTTCTTTATATCGATTGACCAGATGGAAAATCAGCGAACAACTCGCCGTGATTTTTTTGCCCGCACCAGCGATGGCATCATGGGAGCTGCGCTGACGCATTTGTTGGCCAACGATTTTTGGGGTGGCACGTCAGCGTTGGCCGAGGATGCAGCGGAGCCGTCGTCTTTCGACCTCAAACCGAAACATCCTCATCACCCGGCACAAGCGACATCCGTCATTCAACTGTTCATGAATGGCGGTCCGAGTCAGATGGACTTGTTCGATCCCAAACCGCTGCTGACCAAATTGGACGGGCAGCCGTTTCCGGGCAGTATCGAAGAGATTGGTAACTCGAACACGGCCGACATCGGTGTCATGATGGGCGGTCAGTTCCCCTTCGCTCGGCACGGTGACAGCGGGATGTGGATGGCGGACGTGTTGCCCCACACGGCAGCGTTAGCCGATGAGCTCTGTGTGGTGAACTCGATGTGGACCGACCATCCTAACCATGACAATGCGCTATACAAAATTCATAGCGGTCGGTTATTCATGGGGTATCCGACGTTGGGTTCCTGGACCGTTTACGGCTTGGGGAGTGAGAATCAGAATTTACCTGCTTACGTCGTGCTGAGTGATCCGCTCGGTCTGCCCAAAAATGGGACGCGTAACTGGACTGCCGGGTTTCTACCGCCGCTGTATCAAGGGACGCGATTGAGGCCCACAGGGTCTCCGCTGTTGAACTTGCAGCCACAGTATGAACAGCCATCCGCGGTGACAGAAGCAGCTCGGGGACTGCTGACGCAACTCGACGAGATTCACCGCGAGCAGCGACCGCATTACCCCGAGCTCGATGCACGGATTGAGTCTTACAGTCTGGCGGCCAGGATGCAGATGTCCGCTGGTGAAGCGCTGGATTTGTCACGTGAATCCCAGCACACGCTGGAGCTGTATGGCGTGGGAGAGCGGTGGACGGATTCCTATGCTCGCCGCTGCCTGTTGGCCCGCCGATTGGTGGAACGTGGCGTCCGGTTTGTACAAATTTTTCTCGAAGAGCAGCCGTGGGATAGCCATGCCGACTTGGGGCCGAACCATCAAGGGGCGTGCTTGCGAACGGACAAGCCGGTCGCCGGGCTGCTGCGCGATTTGAAGCAGCGCGGTCTGTTGGATTCGACTTTGGTCATCTGGGGTGGTGAGTTTGGGCGTACGCCGACGACCCAGCGATCGGCTAATGGGTACTCAGGTCGTGATCACAACATGCAGGCGTTCACGTCCTGGATGGCCGGCGGTGGCGTGCAAGGAGGTACCACGTACGGGGCGACAGACGACTTTGGACATCAAGTGGTGGATGCGCCTGTCAGCGTTCATGACTTTCACGCCACGATTTTGCATCTGCTCGGTTTGCATCATCATCGCTTGTTCTTTCCACGAAACGGTCTGGAAGAACGTTTGACCGGTTTCGATCCACCTCGCGTGGTACACGAGATTCTCAAAGCTGCCCAGGTGAAGGCATGATGCAGCGACGTGAGGTTCTGCGAGCGGCCGCGGGGGCAGGAATTGGGGCGGTGTTGTCTGCCCGTTCCGGACGGACGCGTGCGGACGCGCCCACCACGGCCACCGCGCCCTCAATCATCGACACCAACGTCCACCTGTTTCGTTGGCCGTTTCGGCACTTGCCGTTGGAGGATACCGGCGCCTTGGTCAAGCAGTTGCGTGCACTGGGGGTCGGGGAGGCCTGGGCTGGGAGTTTCTCAGCAATATTGCACCGCGATCTGGGGGAGGTGAATCGACGCTTGGCAGATGCCTGCCGCCAGTCCAATTTGCTCGTGCCAGTGGGGGCCGTCAACGTGACTTTGCCGAACTGGCAGCACGACGTCCGCGCTTGCTTTGAACAACACCAGATGCCGGGGCTCCGCTTGTACCCGAATTATCATGGGTACACGCTTGAGGATCCGCGATTCGTGCAACTGATCGGGCTGGCGACGGAAGCGGGGCGATTCGTTCAGATTGCCAAGACCATGGAAGACAGACGCACGCAAGCTTCGCAGTTGATGGTTCCCGATGTCGATTTAATGCCTTTGCCAAAAGTGATGCGCCGGTTTCGCGGGGCGCGAGTTCAGATTCTCAACGAGCGGCCGCGAGGACCGTTTGTGGAGATGGTAAAACAAACAGCCGGAGTGTTTCTGGATACGGCCCGTGTGGATAGCACGGATGGAGTTCCGAAGCTTGTGAAACAGTTACCTCCGGGGCGCGTTTTGTTTGGATCTCACGCGCCTTTCTTGATACCACAGGCAGCACTGATCCGTACTCACGAGTCGTCTCTGTTGGATGATGCCGAGTTGCGTGATGTGTTGCTGGATAATGCGCGCACCTTTTCGACACCGCAAGCAGGTGGTGAGGGAGAGGCGCAAGGAGAAGCGACAGCGGCGTTCCAGCCCGGGTTGCCTGCCGAGCCGTTATTGGCATCTTATCGCATATGGGATTCTTACTTCACTCCTGCACACAGTCACCCGGGTCCGGATGGTCAGTCGCGATTGCGGGCCGATATGGTGCGTGCGTTGCCGGCGATCCGTGCAGCAAAAATGGAAAAACTGTGTTACTTTCCGCATGTCGGCCTGGGAACGACCAGTGATCCCGCATTGGAAACATTACTGCAGACCAAGCCACAGCTCATCACCAAACCACTGGAAGACTTCCCCGAGCAATTGATCGGGATGATTCAAGTGAATGCCCACGATGTCCGGGCATCGTTAGATGCGATCAACCGCTGGTTACGGGATGGACCGATGTTGGGGGTCTATTTTCCCGGCGGTGGTCCTGGTGCTCTGGCGTGTTCGCATCGCAATATGAACCCCTTGATCGAACGTATCGCTGACTTGCAGGGGGGCGTGATGCAGCACACCTGGTTCAATTCGTTGGGTAAACAAAGTCCTGGGGCATCAACACCTGCTGAGCTGGCGGTGGTGGCCAAGCGTTTTCCTCAACAGAAATTTCTCTGCGCGCATGCGGGAGGCGAGTGGGAGCAAGGGATTCGTGCTGTGCGTGATCAAGAGAATATTCTCGTAGAAACGTCAGGGTTTGACGCGACAGCGGGTTTTATTGAAATGGCGGTGCGTGCACTGGGAGCCGAGCGGATTGTGTTTGGGAGTCATTTGCCGTCGCGATCGTTAGGGACGGAGCTGGGTAAAGTCATTGCCGCCAGGATTACGGAAAAAGAAAAACGTTTGATTCTGGGCGAGAACTACCGTCGCCTGTTACGCCTGTCGGACAAACGATGAACATAGGTTGGAGGCCACGTGCGACGTGAACGCTTCTTGGTCTTGGCAAGAGGATTGGAATTTGTGTCAAGGCAGGCGAGGACATTGGGGAATGACCGTCTCGCCTGCGCTTGGCCAAGTGGAGTACCAGAATGAAATGTGAATATGGTTTGCGGCATCTGGCAACCTCGCTGGGTAGCTTGATTTTACTCGGAATGGTGTTGGCGACCTCGGTGTCGGCTGCGCCGCAACCGGCGGGTAGCGAAAAGAAGCCCGCGAAAAAACCGACGAAGCCTTTCCGTTGGGTGAACCCTTTGCCGAAAGGGAAATGGCCTGCGGGACTTCAGCACGCCACCTTTCAGAGTCCTTCGATGAAAACCCAGGTTGGCTACTGCATTTACTTGCCGCCGGATTACCGGGCGAAGTCGAACGCTGGCAAGCGATTTCCGGTGGTGTATTACCTCCATGGTGGACGCCCTGGAAGCGAGGCCAAGTCGGTGCATCTGACGACAGAGATTGATCGAGCGATGAAACGGGGTGATGTGCCCGGGATGATTTACGTGTTTGTGAATGGTGGGAAGGTCAGCCACTACAACACGCCGCAATTCGATTCCTTGGGCGAAGACGTCTTTGTTCGAGAACTGATTCCGCATGTGGACGCCACATATCGAACGATTGCCGCTCGCGCGGGGCGCGGTTTGGAAGGGTTTTCCCAAGGGGGGCGTGGTACGACGCGGATCATGTTTCGCCATCCGCAACTCTTTGCGTCTTGTGCTCCGGGAGGTGCTGGGTATGCGACCGAGAAGTTGATTTCCGAAAATCAGGGTCGGGAAAATGATCGGCTGACCTTCGCTGTGGGGGACAATACCTGGGACCTCGCCCGCAAATACGCTCGCCGCCCCCAACCTCGGATCAAGATCCTGGTGCATGTGGGAACCGACGGTTTTAACTATGACAACAACCTCGAATACATGCGTTTTTTAACGTCACTGAAGATTCCTTACCAACGCTTGATCGTGCCTGGTGTTCCGCACAGTGCGAAGAAGATCTATCAGAAAAGTGGGCTCGAATTGATGCGTTTTCATGCCAAAAACTTTGGTCTTTTGACGGAACCACCAGGTTGAACTGGTAACATACGACTCGGTGCGCGCGATCGAGAACATCTTGGATGCAAGGAGACGAATGTGTCACGTCATTCCGTTACGGCGTTGGGCATGGTTTGGCTGGTATTCTCGTCAGTCGGATTTGCCGACGACCAGCTGATTGCACATTGGAAGTTGGCCTCCGATGCTCGGGATTCGGTCGGGCAGCACCATGCTATCCAACACGGTGGCGTGGACTTTCAAGAGCAATGTGCCGTGTTTGATGGCATCGACGGCTGGCTGGAAGTTCCTGCGGTCGATCGTTTGAAGTTGGGTCGCCAGGACTTTTCGCTGGCGATGTGGATTCACACTGCGCGGCAATTGGACGATGTGCTTGGCGACGTCGTGACGTGTTACGACCCGGAGACGCGCAATGGTTTCAACTTGACTCTGATGAATTATTCCGGGGTCACATCCGCTCAATCCAATTGGCGAAATCTTTTGTTTGGTATCGACGCGGGCCAGATCGACTCGGAGTGGAACGACTGTGGCCGTCCGGGGACCAATCAGCAAGTGAAGTCATTGGTGGTGTACCGCGGCGGTTTGTATGCTGCCGTTTGGGAGCCGGGCAAAGATCAGGCGGGACATGTATATCGTTACGCAGGAGGGACTCGATGGGTGGATTGTGGTAGTCCGGATCCCGCTAATGCGATGACTGGGATGGCGGTTTTCGATGGCAGGCTGTATGCCGGTTCCGAGTTGTATAGTGGCGGCGGCTCTTCGTTGCCACTTTCACCGAATGAAAATCACGGTGGACGCGTCTACCGTTATGAGGGAGGGACACGTTGGACAGACGTTGGCAAGATTGCCGACGTGCGAAGTGTCAGCGGTTTAGCTAGTTTTCAGGGGCAGTTGTATGCCGGGACAGGGACGACGGGCGCTTGGCGCGATTCGCCGCGGACACGCGGGATGTATCGTTACGCCGGTGGCGACCAATGGGTCTCCTGTGGCTGCCCTGGGACACGGATTGTGCATTTAAGCGTACACAACGGTTCCCTGTTTGGACTCAGCTATGACGATGGTGGCTTCTTTCGTTATCTGGGAGGCACGCGCTGGGAGCAGTTGGGTCCGGTGCCGGATACCACGCAAGTTTACGCGACTGCGGTTTACCAGGGTCAGATCCACGCAGCCACTTGGCCCACCGGTTCCGTATTTCGATACGAGGGTCCGCAGCAGTGGACCCATACCGGCAGACTCGGCCAGGAAAAGGAAGTGATGGGCATGGCTGTTTATAACGGCAAGCTGTATGCCGGTACCCTGCCCTTGGCTCGGGTGTATCGTTATGACGGCGAAAATCGTTGGGTCTCCACCGGGCAACTCGATACAACTCCCGACGTGCGTTATCGACGCGCTTGGGTGACTGCGGTTTATGACGGCAAGCTGTTTTGTGGCGTGTTGCCGTCCGGGCGTGTTCGTTCGCTGGAGGCTGGTAAGAGTGTGACGTATGACCATGCTTTGCAACCCGGTTGGCGGCACATCGCGGCCGTTCGCAATAAGAACGTTTTGCAACTTTATGTCGATGGCAAGCGCGTTGCTGTCAGTAGCCGCTTCGCGCCGGAGCAATTCGATCTCGATGCCGGTCAGTCGCTCAAGATCGGTTTCGGGCAACATGATCATTTCAATGGCAAGATGAGAGATTTGCGTTTGTATCGCCGTGCGTTGTCAGGTGCGGAAATCGCCAAGCTTGCTCAGGCAGGAGAGGGTTCAAATGACTAATCGGATGACTGCCCCGCGGCGATCCATCTCCCGCAGCAGGGTTCTGTCTGCAGGGGTGCTGCTTATCGGTTGGCTGGTTACAGCGCAGGCATGGAGTGCTGATGGCTTGTTGGTTGGAGTTGCCGAAACGGATGTGACGCCGCCGACGGGGTTTCCGATCGCCGGGTACTACCACGAACGTTTGGCCACGGGAACACTGGATCCTCTGAAAGCCAAAGCGATCGTATTTCGCGATGGCGAAACACGTGCTGCGTTGGTGGTGTGTGACTTGGGTGCCATCGCGGCGGACCTCAGTCGTGAAGTCAGGAACAAGGCGGCTGAGCGTACGGGCATTCCGGTGCAGAATATGGTGATTGCAGCGACGCACTCGCACACCGCACCGGATTATTTTAAAGATCTCTATCTGTACTTGGCGGGACGTCAGGATCATAAGTTGCGGAGCGACTACGTTGCCCGTTTGATTGACGGTATTGTGCAAGCCATTGTGGTTGCAGACGAGGCAGTCAAGCCGGTGCGGTTGGAGGCAGGGACTGTTCGGCAGCAAGTCCCTGTGGCGTTCAATCGTCGCTTTGTCATGAAAGATGGAACTGCCCGGACGTGGGCCAAGCTGACGCAGCCCAATGTGATCCGTGCCGCGGGTCCGATTGATCCACAGATCAGTCTCCTGAAGGTAAGCTCGCCAGACGGACGTTCTACCCGTGGCGTTGTGAGTAATTTTGCGCTTCACCTTGATACGGTTGGCGGGCTGAAGTGGAGCGCGGACTATCCTTATTTCATAGAACAGAAGATTCGGCAGAAATTGGGTGGGGAGGTGGTTTCCCTGTTTTCTACCGGTTGCTGCGGCGACATTAATCATTCCGATCCCACTCGGACGGAACGCAACAAGACCGATTTTATCGGGAACGCTTTGGGTCAAACGATGGTCGGTAAGCTGGGAAGTCTCCGACCGCTGGAGGAAACCGAGTTGCGTGTGCATTCGGCGGTTGTCCCGCTTCCACTGGCTGAAGTCACGCAAGACCAAGTCGATCGAGCGGTGGAGATTTTGACGGCGGCCAAGCGGCAAGAGAAGGTTGACTTTTATGAACAAGTTGCCGCTTACAAGCACATCATCCTCGATCAACTTCGCAATCGTTCGCCGCGCGTCAAGCCCGAGGCGTTTGTTTCCTGGGGATTGTCTCACTGTTGGGCGGGCGTCGGAGAGGCGTTGCCGGTCGAAATCCAGGTGATCGCGCTGGGTGACGAAGTGGCGTTGGTTTGCCTTCCGGGTGAAGTCTTTGTCGGATTGGGGCTGGCTATCAAGCAGGGGTCGCCCTTCCGCACGACATTGGTTGTCGAGTTGTCAGGATGCGCGGAAACGTTGTACATTCCCACGCGCGCGGCGTTTGCTCAGGGGAGCTATGAAGTGACGAACTCGGCATTGCAGCCCGGGGCCGGGGAAATGTTGGTCGAGGGGGCACTGAAGCTGCTGCGTCAGGCCGCGTCTGAGGGTGAATCACCGTGACTTTTGGCGAAAGACGCGAAACGAGCGGTGGTCGTTGTGCCCGATTCACCGTGACAGTATCCGGCGTGCCTGCTATTCTCCGGCTGTGATGCTTCTCCAATTCATGACCCTGATTGACATCTTGCGAGCTTTTCCCACGGTGATCGGTTACGATACGGGTGCGTGCGATGGTCTTGCGCTGCCCAATCGGGTGTAGTCAATTTCCAGCTTGTTCCGTGGCAGAATGCGAAATGAACGTTTTGCGTTACTTGCTCATATCAACAGTTCTCGTCTTGTGTAGTGCAAGTCTTGGAACAACGTTGGCTCAAGGCCCCTCAAGGTCGCCGCGCGAGATAATTAAAGCATCCGAACGGATCATCGAGGGCGATCGCAAGCGAGGAGTCGATACAAAGGCCAGCATTTATTACTTCTTGTCGAGCGCTCATCTTCAAGTTGGTACGCCTGACGAAGCGTTGAAGGCGATTTTGACGGGGCGAGAAGTTGCAGCAAAGAATGGCGAAGACCTGGTGACCGCAAATCTGATTTTGCTGCAGTCCGTGGCTTTGAATCAGTTGGATCGCAGCGAGGAGGGGGTCGCCGTCTTACGAGAAGGGTTGAAGCTGTCTCGTGAACTTGGGAATCGTCGCCTGGAAGTAAAAATGCAGACCGAATTGGGTAGCAATTTGTTCCAGCTAACACAAAGTAGCGAGGCCGTTGCTGCGTACGGCCGGGCCATCCGGTTGGCGAATGATATTGGTGACCAGGAACTCGCTACGCCAGCCAAGTTGAACCTCGTGACGCTGTTGTCGGACTTCGCGACGGAAGATATGGCCGTCGATAAGTTGAAAGAGATGCTGCAGCAGGCGAATCGCACAAAGAACCCCCTCTGGCGGTGTTCGATCGAATTAAATCTCGCATCTTCTTTGGCTGACGTCGGTCGGTTTGACGAGGCCAAGAAACACATTCGTAGTGTGCAGGAACAGTTGCAGGTCAGTGATAACCACTTTCTGTCAGCGACTGCCTGGTTCAACTTGGCAGTGATTTACGAGCATGAAGGGAATGCGGACGCCGCCGCACGCTGTTTGGAGGCCGCGCATTTTCAAGCCCAGCTTGGTGGCAGGAAGGAACTCTCGGATGCGATTCAGCAAAAGATTGCCCTGAATAACCTCAATAGTATTACGACGCTGGATGCCTTCGTAGGCAACCTCGAAGACCAGTTAGATGAAAAACCGCCGCGGCAGCGCCGTCGCGAGATCTTGCAGGCACTCGCGGAATGCGAGGCACTGCGGGGTAATTGGCGGCGCGTAGCGAGCTATCAAACCGAACTGTACCGGCTGTCCAAAACGCAAAATGTGAAGACGATTCAAGCGGAAGTAAACGACCTGCTCGAGCAGCTCGAAGTACAACAGCGCGAACTCCGGATCGCGGTCGAACAATCCGCACGGTTGATTGCCGAGAATCGCGTGGAAAAACAATTGCGCAAGTCGCAGTTGGGCGCGACACGACTCTCCTATGGCTTGCTGGCAGCCGTCTTATGCTGTGTCACTCTGGTGATTTGGGTGCTGGTGCGACGTGCATTCATTCGACGCTGGACATTGTCCCAAAAGCAAGTTGAAGGTGTCTTGCGTACGGCTAACAAGACTTGGAAAACTACGTTTGATGCGTTGGATGACGCCGTCTGTACGGTCACCGAGGATGGGAGTATCGAATTATTTAACAATGCCTTTGAAGAGCTTTTCAGTGCGAGTCTGCAGCAGCACGCGGACCTGAGCGTTGATGATCTCATCGCCCATTACTTTGACAAAGATGATGTGCCCTTTAAAGGAATCAGAAAACTACGATATGGAAGTGATGGGTTTGAGAAGTGGTTTCGCATCGACAGACTCGCGTTACCGTCTGGCAGCGAACCTATGGGGGAAGTCGATTCGATTCTCGTGATTCGCGATGTGTCTGCCGATATCCGAATTCGTGAAACGATGTTGGCGAGTCAGCGTGCGGCCGAAGACGCCACGAAGGTGAAATCGGAATTCGTGGCGATTGTAAGTCATGAACTGCGCACGCCATTGGCTGCGATCTGCGGTGCGATTGATTTGATCCGTGAGGAATGCGAACTCACGGCGGCCAGTGACCCGCTGTTTGATGCGATTTCAAACGCCTCGCTGCGGTTGTCACGTTTGATTGACGACCTGTTGGACTATTCCAGTATTGAGCGTGGCAAAATCATTTTGACAAATGCTCCGTTCAATCTGGTGCAAACGGTGGAAGATTGTGTACGCCCCATCGCCCACCTGCGACCGGATCTCGACGTGATCCTGAATGTGGACAAGCCTGTTCCCAAGTTCTTGTTGGGTGATGTTGTGCGGTACTCTCAGGTATTGTCCAACTTGCTGGCAAATGCTGAACGTGCGACGGACGTCGGGCGAATCAAGATCAACATTACGGCCAATTTTCCGACGAATCAGGGTGTGGAGTTGGTTACGGAGATTGAGGATACGGGAATTGGCATTCCTCTAGAAAAGCAACAGCGGGTATTTGAACCTTTTGAGCAGGCAAGTTGTTCTGACCGGCGGAGGAACGGCGGTGCGGGGCTTGGATTGGCGATCTGCAAAAGTCTGACTCAAGCGATGGGCGGAGAGATCACGATGGCCAGCGCGCCCGACTCTGGAAGTACCTTTTCTTTTTCCACCCGCTTTGGCATCGTGGACGAATCGAGGGTGGTGGAAGATGGCGCGCCGGCAGAACAGAGCCAACTCCGCGTCCTGGTGGTGGATGATGATAAGATCTGCCGGATGATCACTGCGCGGCTGGTCGAGAGCTTGGGACATCAGGTCATGACTGCCGCAAGCGGTGTGGAGGCCATTCAAATGGGCGCGGTCGAACTGGCTACGTTCGATTTGATCATCATGGACCTGATGATGCCAGGTATGACCGGCTTTGAGGCAGCAGCCAAGATTCGGACCTGGGCGGCTGCCGACGATTTGCCCATCTTTGCTTTGACTGCGAAGACCGGAGCTGCTGATCGGCAGACATCCCGGTCAGCTGGGATCAACGCCTATCTGGTGAAACCGTTGACCCGCGACCAACTGGCCGCGAAGCTTGCACTCGTGAATCCGAAAGTGCGGACTGCTGACCAATTGCAGCAAGAATCGCTGGTCAGTTCGAGAGCGGCAAGCTGATACCGACTCGATAACCGCTTGATACGCGAAGTTGATTGGTTGCCGTGGGCGGTTGGTTTACGGTGCGCGGTGCTCTGCGTTGCTGAGGGCAGCAAAAAAGAGTGCAGCAAAAACTCTCCGTGTGCTCCGGGATCCGTCCACCGCGAGGCGTTACGGTCGTGAGCGACGTTGCCATTAAGCCAGGATCTTGGAAATGACCTGACCGGGTTGGCCGTCGAGTAGAGATTCCTCGCGTCGACTTCGCTGATAAGTAAGTTGTTCCGGGGCGAGTCCCAAAAGCTTCATCAGCGTTGCGTGATAGTCGTAGTGATTGACAATTTCGTCCACTGCATGATGTCCGAATTCATCTGTCGCACCATGCACGTGTCCCGCTTTGAAGCCGCCTCCTGCAACCCACATGCTGAAGCCGTAGGTGTTGTGATCGCGTCCCACTTTGTCACGCCCGGCGTCATTTTGAATCACCGGCAACCGCCCCATTTCCCCACCCCAGTGTACGATGGTGGACGACAATAGGCCGCGTTGTTTCAAGTCGATCATCAAGCCGGCAATCGGTTTGTCTGTTTTACGGCAGGACGCGGGCAGCGAGTTCAAGATGCCGCTGTGATGATCCCAGTATTGGTTTTTAGTGAACAGCTGGATGAATCGTACGCCACGTTCCACCAGTCTCCGAGCGATCAGGCAGCGTTTACCATACTCTTCGGTTTCTTTTTGATCGATTCCGTAGAGCCGGTGGGTGGCAGCGGTTTCACGCGAGAGATCCAGTGCCTCGGCCGCTGCGGTTTGCATACGTGCTGCGAGTTCGTAGTTGGTGATCCGGGCATCGAATTCGGCCCGGTCAGGATGGATCTCGGCGTGTTCACGATTGAGCGATTGTAAAAAATCCAGATAGTTGCGTTGTGCCGTTCCGCGCAGGTGCGTGGGGGCTTCTAGATTCAAAATGCGAGGTTCGCGAGGACGGATGACGGTTCCTTGATACAGCGAAGGCAGCCAGCCATTGGACCAATTCAGCACGCCCTCGACCGGTAAACCTTTGGGGTCTGTCATCGCCACGTAGGCCGGCAATTCGTCACTTTCCGAACCGAGGCCATAGGTGATCCAGCTGCCCAAGGCGGGTCGACCCCGTTGGGTGCGTCCCGAGTTCATGGCGTGAATCGACTGACCGTGGTTGTTGACGCCTGTATGCATGGAACGGATGACGGTGATGTCGTCCACAACCTGGGCGAGATGTGGCAGTAATTCCGAGACGGGCGTACCAGCCTGACCATGCTTGCGGAATTTCCAGGGGCTCCCCAAGATCTTTTTGCTGGCTCCCCCGACATCGTCGTATTTGATTTTGCCGGGAAAGTCTTGGCCATCCAGGCGAGTCAATGCGGGTTTGGGATCGAGCAGATCGACCTGGCTTGGACCACCTTGCATGAACAACGAGATCATGGCGGTGGCCGAGGGAGGCTTGGCTGGTGACTTGGCAGACAGCGTGTGCGTTTGCCGTTCCAGCAACGGTTTGACAGGTTCTGCGCGAACTTGACGTTGCTCCAGCCAGGAGAGTGCCAACGGAGAAAGGCTGAAAGCACTGGTTTGCAGGAAGTGGCGACGTGTCAGGCAACGCATGTCTGGATTACTCGATATACAAAAAGCGGTTGGTGCCGAAGAGTGCCTGGCAATAAGTCGCCAGCGCTGCGCGATGGGCATCGGAACCAGGTGGTGGATTGTTGGTGAAATTCTCAGTTTGCTGCTGTAGGAAACGGTGTGCCCGAGTGAGCTGGACCTGATCAGGGGGTTGGCCAAAGACCAGTTCCCAGCCGCGCCGTAATTGCTCGAGTGGCTGATCAGGTTGGTCGTGCAAGAGTCGTTCCGCCAGGGCTGCTGAAGTATTCAAAATGAAATCACTGTTCATCAGCATCAAGGATTGAGGAGCGACGTTGGACGATGCTCGATCCGTACAATGGGGAGCTAATTCGGGTAAGTCAAAACTGGCCAACACGCTGAGCGGTCTGCTGCGTCGCACTTGAATGTAGACACTGCGGCGAAACGCTTCTTCGCCCAAGGGAATTGGCTTGGTCGGTTTTCGTTCGCCATCGAGATTCTCTTTTCCCAGAACGATCTGGCCGACCGCGTCTTCCATCACAGGGACGGGTTCGCCGTACATCTTGGTACTCAGTTCGCCCGTGAGTGTCAGGATCGCGTCCCGCACGGTCTCGGATTCGAGGCGACGCAAGGGCCACCGCCCCCAGAGTTGGTTTTCGGGATCTCGTAGCACCAGATCGGCACTGCCAACAGCCGTTTGTTGATACACCCCGGATGACAGGATGCGGCGGTGCAAGTGTTTACTGCTCCACTGGGAGTCGACGAGTTCGGTGGCCAGCCAGTCGAGAAGTTGAGGATGTGTGGGACGATCTCCCAGGAAGCCAAAGTCGCCAGTGGTGGCCACAATCCCGCGACCAAAATGATGGGCCCAGATACGATTGGCCAAGACGCGTGCCACCAAGGGATGCTGACCGCTAGTGAGGTAGCGGGCAAATTGCATGCGTCGACCGCTGGATTTCAGTTGTGGGTTATCCGGGATCGCCTGGGCTTGCAAGACACTGAGCCCCTGCGGTCGGACTTCCTCGCGAGGTTGTTGATGATCACCGCGATGAAAGACAAAGGTGGCGGGGATCGCTCCGGGGGCTTCGTTCAGGACACGTAGGAAGTGTTCTTGGGGGATCGTATCGCGAATCGCTTGTGCTTCGCTGGCCAGTTTCTTGAGTTCGTCTTGGATGCGAAACGAACGGATTTCGGCAACGGCCGTTGTGTAACGTGCTAATTCCTCCGCGCCTTTAGGGTCGGTTTGTGCCAAAGATTTTTCGTCGAGGATACCCGGGCCGTTCTGATTGGCGTCTGCCAACCATGCAGCTAGTTGGTCTGCACGTCGCTGTTCCAAGTCCTTGGCCCGTGCTTCACGTCTGCGCTCGTAGAGGTAGAGTGAGCCTTCCGTGATGTTGGCTACGTTGACATGCGATTCCAACAGTTGTTTTTGCTCGGGGGTACGTTTGGCTGCTGGGGTCTTGAAGGCGGTACGCAAGGGTTGCTGCAATGACGTGTCCACCATGAGCAATTCATGTTCCAACGTCTTGTCGATGAAGAAGGTGACGCGTTCTTTGCGTCGCGCATCCACCAGCTTGGCTTGGGATTCAATGTCCGTCCGCTGTTGTTTGTCCTGATCGCTATAGAGCGAGACGAGGCGTTGGGAAGGTGTTTGCCATTGTTTCCAATTCAGGGCGGGCTCGAAAATCGCACGCAGTTGGTAATAGTCGCGTTGTGGTATCGGATCATAACGGTGGTCGTGGCATTGCGCGCATTGCACGGTCAGTCCGAGCACCGCGCCGCTGACAATCTGAAGTGTGTCCGCAATGACTTGATTGCGCGCCACGTTTTGATCGATACCAGACGACGCCGTACCGTCAGGGGCCATGCGCAAGAACCCCGTCGCGGCCAGAGTTTCGATCGTCTCGGGGCTCAAGTCAGTATGTGGCCAACCCGCTAACTCATCGCCGGCCAGTTGTTCGAGGAGGAACTGCGAGTAGGGCTTGTCCGCATTGAAGGCGCGAATGACATAGTCGCGATATCGCCAGGCATGTTCCCGAACCCGATCTTCGTCGTTGTAGCCTTCCGAGTCGGCGTAGCCTGCGACATCCAGCCAATGACGCCCCCAACGTTCCCCATAACGGGGTGACGCCAGTACGCGATCGATCAACCGTTGCCAGGCATCGGGACGCGGGTCAGCGAGAAAACGTTGGATCGCTTCCGGTGTCGGAGGAATGCCGAGCATGTCGAGAAAAATCCGCCGCACCAAGGTTGGCTGGTCGGCTCGAGGCGAAAGGCCGACGGGCGTTGCCTCCGAGGGAGCGTCTGGCGTGGAGGCGTTCAATTGGTTCAGGACAAATGCGTCGATTCCTTCGTCGATGGCGAATGAGGTGCTCGGCAACAGGGGACGCGCCACGGGACGAAAAGACCACCAGTTGCGTTCCTCTTGCGTAAAGTAATTGCCAGCGTCGAGAGACTCGGGTTCCGCCTTCTCGGTAGGTGCCCCAGCTTGGATCCAGCGTCGCAGAATCGCTACGGCTTCGGGGGCCAGTTGTTTGTCCTGGTCCGGTGGCATTTCCCCAGCGGCAACACGTTGCAGTAGCAGACTGTTTTCCGCATCACCCGGTACGATGGCTTGGCCGGATTCTCCGCCTTTCAGGATGAAGCGACGCAGACGCAAATCTAAGCCGGCTTCTGTCACGCCCCGTTCGCCATGACAATGAAAACAGTGTTCTTTGAGTAGCGGGCGGACGTCTTTTTCGTATTGCAGTTCGGTCGCGCTGACCGTGACACTGACGGCCGCTGTGAACAGGAACGCGTGAAGGATGAGTAGCCGCATCGGAGCCATGATCAGTTTGCGCTTAAAACAGCTGAGGGATCGGACGACCGTCTTCCGGGACGATGGGGATCGGTCGACCTCGTGAGTTAGTCCAGTGAGCATGGAGATCGATTCCCAGATGCTTGAACGTTGTGGCAGCAAGATCTTGGGGACGCACGGCGTCAGTGTTGATCGCGCCGCCACGCGCATCGGTCGAACCAATGACTTGGCCGTGCTGCAAGCCTCCTCCGGCCATGAGCATGGACATGACATTGGTCCAGTGGTCGCGTCCTGCATCTTTGTTGATGACCGGCGACCGCCCGAATTCACCCATCATCATGACCAGCGTGCTATCCAGCAATCCTCGCTGTTCTAAATCCTGAATCAAGGTATGTAGGGTGCGATCGACTCGAGGTAGTAAAGGAGTAAGCCCTTTTTCAATACCGCCCCAGCGGACCTGATCGCCGTGATGGTCGAAATAGCCCCAGGCTCCACTGACCAAGACAAAGGTGACTCCGGCTTCGACCAGACGCCGTGCCAGGAGCGCTTTTTCACCGATGCTTTCCTTGCCATAGGCCTGACGAGTCGCGTCTGATTCTTGCCCCAGGTCAAACGCTTGCTGGACATTTCCAGATCGGACCATCTCGTAGGCTTGTCGGGTAAAGCGATCAACGCGATCGAGGGTGCGGTTGTTGTCGAGTTGGCGACCAAAGCGGTCGAGCTGCTGTTTCAGGGTGTCGCGGTCTTGTAGCCGAGGAACGGTCACTCCGGAAGGCATCGCGAATTTGCCTGCTAACTTGTGGCCTTTCACAGGCGCGTAGCGGCTGCCCATGTCTCCTGCTTCCCAGACGTCGGACGTCCAGGTATTTGCCAGACCGACGAAAGCTGGCATTTCCTCGCTATTCGATCCGCGGAACTTTGCTGCGATGGAACCCATCGATGGGTACCCGCCACCGTCGCGGCCATCGTTCGTGCGACGTGCCAGTGGATTGCCCGCTTGCATGGTGATCGGCGTGTGATTGCTGGCGCTACAGTCGACCGAGCGGATGATCGACAGTTTGTCTGCAATACTCGCTTGTAGAGGGAGATGTTCACCGAACTGAACACCGGGAAGTCGGGTGGGAATCACGCCATAAGGTCCGCGGATTTCACTCGGAGCATTTGGCTTCGGGTCCCACATGTCGATGTGACTTGGACCACCAGATAGCCAGAATAAAATCACGGCTCCCCGACCCGAGTTCGCGGGCGCTGCTTGGGCGCCCAAGTTCATCCAGGGGGCAAGTGAAGCCGTACCCATACCTGCCAGTCCGGCTTGCAACAGCCAGCGCCGTGAACCAACGCGGATAGTCGGCGAACTCGAAGAGGTTGGAGGGAGCATGCTTGGACCTCATGCTTGTGGTATCAGTCTCATCCAATCAGGCGGGTACGTTAATCTATCAATAATGACCGATGGGAACAATCAAAACCAGGAAGTCAGGTGAATCTTGCAAAGATTATGGCGCGAATTGCCCGCATCTCAGGCTGACAGGTGTGTTCACCCATCGTTCCACCTGTCTGACGAGGAATGGTCGGTCCGCAAGAGGTGGTCTAGAAGAAACGCTCCTGATCTGAGAATTCAGACCAGGAGCGTTGGTTGCAACGATCAAGCCGTGTTACAGCTCAATCGACTCGACTTCGCGGACGAACCTTGCGGCATCGTCGCTCAGGTACGAGGCGACGACGTGGAACACCGCGTCACTGAAGCCACCGATGTTCAGGATATCGTCACGTTCCGGAGCTTGTGTCGATCCGTACGGCTGGACGTCGATGCAGACCAGCTTTGGCGAGCGTGTCCCCATCCGCTGCTGGTTTGCTACGAACGCCTGCCACTCGGTCAGGACGCCCGTTGCACTCCGGCCGCCGTAAGCGAACGGTCGGTCACTGTCGATCCAACTCTCGTTGTCGCTGACCAGCACCACGCCCGCGAACGTTCGCTTGCGGTACTTGGTGTTTGCCTGATGCAGCGGGGTGGAGCAGTCGGTTCCACCGCCACCGTAAGTCGCCAGCCGTTCCGACAGACTCAAGATCGAGTCGGACGGATCGATGCGGACGTCGTACGCTCGCGTGTCAAACGGAATGACCACGCTGTCCGGGTTCTTACGCAAGATCGCCGCGGCGAACAGGGCCGCCACGTCGACACAGCGCATCTTGGTCGTGCCACCTCGAGCACCGTAACCCGTAATCGGGCAGCTCATCGAACCGGATGTATCCAGACCGATGACCACCGGGCCCGGCAGCTCCGGCACATTGCCGCAGGCGATCTCGGCTGCGCGATGCAGCGCCGTATTGATCTGGTGCGGAAGTTCCGGGGCGGCGTTCAGGTACGCAGCCAAGAACTGGTACGGGAACTGGCGTGAGCGGCGGATCGCATGTGCATCCGTCAGGCGACTTGCCACGTAACTGACCATCTCCCGCCCTGCCTTATCGCTCGTCAGCACCTCGTGACGCAGGAGCGTGTTGAGATTCATCCGCAGCGCCTGAGGTCCCATCTGGCGAGCGATTGCCTTCCAGACCAGCGGCCCCTTGGCAGCGTCAGCCAGCAGATCCCAGCGTACAGACAGGTGACCCGCAATCCGTGCCTGGGCTTGAGCGGTAGTCGCCTGGCGGTACGCGATCAAACCCTGGACTTGCGCCGGCAGGTCAGTTGCGTTGGCCGGAGCCCACTTTTCGATCTCCTTGCCCGTTAACCAACCGAACAGCGCACGTCGCGCGTTGTCCCGCGGGGTTGGTCGAGCCAGCCTGAGGACATCGCGCAGGCTCGGATCGTTACCGATCGAAGCCGACAGCAACTGATTCACGGACGCTTCGTTCAGCCATCGCTGGAACGCGCGCTGCAGGCTGGACGACAAGCTGGTGCGACCGAACTGTCCTGAGCGGATCATCTGGAACATGGTGCGCAGCACGCGACCGTTATCCACGACCCGATCAAACGTCCGGTGCAGTAGCTCGGTGTCACGCTTGGACAGCACGACCAACAGCGCCGCTGGCATGTCCTTCATGTAGGCGCGTTCCCGGGCGTAGACGGCCAGCTTGGCCAGGAAGACGTTGTCGTCGACCTGATCGATCAGCGTGCGCATTTCGTCTAGCTGGTGTTCGGCACGGGTGTAGTAGGTGCCGTTGAAGCAGCCGGTGGCAGCCATCTGGGCCAGCGCGTGCTTGGGAGTGAACTTGTACGCCCGACCTCCAGCCTCGTTGACCGTATTGGTCCGCACGAACCGACTCTTGATACTGGAAAACAAAGTCTTGTTGGCCATCGTGACCTCCTTCAAAAATGACCCGACGAAATCTTGGGTGCAGAGACTCGGCTGGTGGTGTTGGACTCCGCGCCGGCAGTCGGATCGTGGACGCGCACTCGACGAAGTTGTGGGGTAGAGCGAATCCCTGCGAAGCCGCGCACGCGCGGTTCACAGGGTCCGGCCCCATCGATAGATTTCTCTGAGGGGGCCGGGCGGGAATCGAACCTGCTAAGCCATGGACTCCACTCCGGCAGTCGAGTGTGTTTTGTGTGCCGACAGACGCTGTCTGCCGGAGCGTGTTTTAAAAAAATGACCGACGAGGTGTTTGAACCAGAGATTGACGATGCTCTGCCTTTGAGCTACGGCGCTACGTGCTGAAGTCGCGCCGGTGGGACTCGAACCCACAACCTTCGGGTAATGAACCATGGACTCCACTTCGGCAGTCGGTCATATCGGGGTGGCGACGAAGTATCGGTCAGATACGTTTCCATTGCTGCACGGGACTCGAACCCGTCAACCGAGTGCGGTTGCCAGACTCATTGAGCAGAGCCGATGGATTCCGATCCGGTCGTCGCCGTGTTTTTTCAAGTGTTTCCAAAGGCACTCAACGAAGTGGTATCGAGACGGTGCTTATGGCACCAGGTTCACAGCCTGGGATGGAGTCCCGACGGGCAGTTGAGCATCGATGGCGACCTTCCAACGAAGGAATGGCTCAGATACGTTTCAGCTCCCAAAGTTGATGTAATCCGAACCGACAGTTGGTTGGTCAGAGACGCAGGTGGGAATCGAACCCACTTCCACTGCTTTGCAGGCAGTTGCCTGGCCATCTGGCTCCCGCGCCATTGTATGTGCAAAAAAGTCCTTCCTCGTTGGCCTTCCTGGTTAGCGTTTCGTCAGTTTGCTTGTTTCGAGGCGAGTAGCCCGTCCAGGAATTGAACCTGGTCCAACAGCTTCGGAAGCTGTCATGCGATCCAACACACCCACGGGCCAAGTGGTGAGTACCCCGACCTGGAGTCGAACCAGGACCAAGACCTTAGGAGAGCCTTGTGCTGTCCGTTACACCATCGGGACGGTTGTTATGTTGAGAGCCGACGACTGGATTCGCACCAGCATGATCCGGTTTACAAGACCGGCGCCTTTCTGTGTCGAGCCACGTCGGCAAGAAGGGGTGTCCGAAGGGAGTCGAACCCTCACTTTCTGCTTCACAGGCAGACGTGCCTACCACGTACACTACGGACACCATGTGTTTCCGAGCGGAAGGTGCGGGGGGATCTTGCTCCCATCCAACCCCGCCTCGGGATCGCAGGTGCTGTGCATCGCAACCTGCAACCCGCGCCGATACGGCTTCCTTCCCTTGATTCTGTTCAGCGGTGATGACGGGATTTGAACCCGCACGAATGGATAGACAATCCATCATGCTGCCTGGTTACATCACATCACCTGAGTGGCACCGAACGAGAGCGTGTCGATCCGGCTCACGCGCGGTGCAGTGTCCCAGCCAGGGAATTGAACCTGATCCTCAAGCTTCGCAAGCTTGTGTGCTATCCGGCACACCCCTGGGACGTGTCGTTGGCTGTTCCCCTTGTCTTTGGTTTCAAGTACCTCGCCAGGGAGTCGAACCCCGTCTTGTGGTTTCGAAGACCACCGTGCTTCCCTCACACTCGCAAGGTGCATTCATGTATCACGCACGACCGCAAGTTACAGGTCGTGATGGAATAGTCAGGATGGCTGGATTCGAACCAGCGATCTCGTGCGCCCGAAGCACGCGGAGTACCAGGCTTTCCCACACCCTGAATTAAGAACACCCAGCGGGAATCAAACCCGCACGTTCGCTATGGCACAGGGACAGGCGACCGCTACATCATGGGTGTTTTGAAAATCGTTCATGGTCAAAGACCTTTCTGGCGCCATGGCGTTGCGGTCATCACATGTTCCAAATGATTGGTGCGACAAGGTGCGGATGCCTTCCTGTGTGTTGTTGTGTCAGGTAGGACCTCAGGGATTCGAACCCTGACCCCACCGGTTAAAAGCCGGGGATGCTGCCGTAACACCTCGGTCCCATTGCGGTTTCTCGAGTTGGCGCGGTGGGAATTGAACCCACGACCTGCGCCTTATAAGGGCGCTGCTCTCACCGTTGAGCTACGCGCCAGTGAGAGTAGGGCCGGAGGGAATCGAACCCTCTCAGGCAGATTAAAAGTCTGCTGTGCAACCGCTACACCACGNCCCTATGGTTGGTCGGATGGATGCGTTTCAAGCGATGCAAGCGGGCCATTGAGCGGTCTCTTTTCTGTTCAATCGTTTTCATGCGATTTGCGGTTTGTCAGCCAAACGGTGTTTCCTGCCCTTTAGGTCAATCCGAATGGGATCACCGGTATGGACATGTCGGGGCAAAAAAAAACGGTGTCTCGTGTGACACCGCGGAATCGAGTATTGCACTCGGTCAAGGCGATGTGTCACCAGCGTGGATGGAAATTGGGTAAATGGACGNTTGGTTGTTGGCCCCCACGCCGCTGATTTTTTGTCTGATGCGTATCGCGTATGCCCAAGGTGACCATCGATTTGCTTTGCTATGGTTGAGATGTTGTTGATTGTCTGTCTAAGTAGACCGGGAATGTACGTTGCGGTTCGCAGATTTTTCTTCAGATACCGCAAAGATGTGTTCGGATGGCAGTGGAGCGCACTGGCGTGACGTGACTGCAGNNTAGGAAGGCACGGGGGCGTTAAGGCATGGCAAGCCTAATGGGCGCGACGGTACGGTGGTCGGATTGCCAGAGATGCGGAGTGCTGAAAACGCGCTGCTAGGTGGGCGTTGCATTCAAAGACCAGATTGTAAAATTCAAAATGGTCGCAAAGCTGACCCATGCCAGGTAGGGGAGCAGCAGTGCCGCGGCAAGTTGGGAGTGGCGGAAAAAAGTCACGGCAGTGGCCAGGATGGCCAACCACAAGATGACGATTTCGACACACGCCCACCCCGGTTGATGGAGTCCGAAGAAGATCCACGACCAAGCCACATTCAGGGCCAGCTGGCATGCGAATAGCGTCAAGGGAGTGGCTGCATTTCTGAAACCTCGGGACTGCCAGATGATCCAGGCTGCCGTTGCCATTAACACGAAGAGGCAGGTCCACACCGGACCAAAAANATANGCGGGGGGATTCCACGAGGGTTTGGCCAGCGTTTGATACCAACCGTCAATCTCGGGATTGGTGGCCGCTGCACCTAGGCCACCCGCACCGAGACAGATAGCCACGCAGACCACCCATCCCGTCCATCGCGTGAGTTGTGACACCTGCAAGCCTCCGTCAATTCGTGGCAGCTAGAGCAAGTTGCAGGGGGCAGGTCGCTGCCGGTGTTGTCCTGCCCTCACGGTAAGCAGCNAGTAACCTGCGCGACTCTTCGGCCAGCATCCGTCGCACTTCACGTCGCTTGCCTTTGATGCGTGCAATTTTCATCTTGTCATAGGCGGTTGTCTGGTGACGAAGCCAGGCGATGACAGCCGCTTCAGCGCGGCGTTCGATGGGGATACGCTGAGTCCGCGCTACCGTTCCACTGCCGACGGGAGTGGCGTGCTGTGTGACTGCGTCGGCGAGCTGCTCGGCCAGATCCTGGTAATCGGTGGCAAAGTCCAAAAAAGCGATGACGGATTTTCGGAAATCATCAACGTAAGCCGCGTGCTTGCGATCACGGCGGGCTGCATCGGAGGCCCGACGTTTGGCATATTGGGGCGTCGCCCGTTCCTCGGTCAGCGCGGCGCGGATCTCAGCAATGTTGTTTGCTGGAGCCCAGACNCCACGNGAAAAAGTCTTGCGTCCTTTTTTCTCTTGCACCGTCCAGGTGGGGCCGGCGGATTTGACGCGGCGCGTGAGTGTCGCATCGCCGGGCAAAAGAAGGTCCCATCCAGCGGGGACCGGCAACAGTTGCCCACTCGATGTACGTACCGTCCGGTTTGCTGGTCCAGGCGCAACGATCCGTGTTTGGTCTGGCATGCGGTTGGTCGTCTCGGCGGGGGNGATGTCAGCTGCCGCCGCGTCGATGGACCGCGGCTAGGGGCGAAGTTGGTTGAGTGATGTTTGATATCGGCGAAACAGGCTCGTGTAAACCAGGTGTCCGATCCGCNGTGAGGAAAATACCTGAGAGTCATCGAGAAGCCGTGCGCATGTTGCCGGTTGGGTGGAAGTGAGGAACGGTCGTTCGCGCTCGGTTGTTGGCCTGTCAGCCGCAAATAGCGNGGCAGCCGTCTGGGAATTCGCTCACCTGCCAGTGTTGATTGGCGGATACATGCGTGATGCAAAAAACAGACATCGCCCGGCCTGTTCCATCCTTGCAAGTGAGCGATAATCAACAACAACGGAACAACCCGACATCTTGAGCATTCTGCGAGCAAGGGCACTCTCCTGGCTGCCGTCCGGTACGGTATTCGCATGATGATGCCGTGAGATGAGCTCATCAAGCGACCACGATTGACCGCAGGGACCTGATATGGAAGTGCCAAATACCGGACGTCAGTTGGCGACTGCACAGCCCGGAGCGGCTCGGCGAATTCGGTGGCGACGCGGTTGGCCGTGCGCGCTGTGGCTCGCCGGTCTGTGCTGCATCTTCTGGTGCCGTCCTGCGCAAGCGCAGATTGTGATCGAATCGACTGCGACGATCTCAGGTGTGATCGAGTCGGTTGGTAAAGGCGAGATCACCGTTCGGGACGCCAATGACAAAGTTTCGAGCGTGCGTGTTCGGGAGCCGGGGGAAGATGCCATTGTCTTGAAAGACGGGCGCCGCTTGCTTTTCGAAAGTACGATTTCGGTCACGGGAAATCTGCCGGTCAATGAGATTCAAGTGGGGCAGACGATTCGGTTGCAAGCGCAGGTGAATCGATTGGGACGCACTCAAGGCGAGATCAAGGACCTTCAGTTACTGACCGATGAAGTAGGCATGGCGGGGGTTACGGTTTTAGAGGACGTAAATGAACCGGCTGCGTTTGCGCTTTGTAAAGTTGTCGGGCGGGTTAAAAAGATCACAGAGACCCAGATCATTCTCGTGGTACCACCGAGCACATTGACGAAAAAGACCGTACTGCAATTTCGTTATCAGGAAGACGCAACCGCGACGCTTGACAGTAACGACTATCGCCGCGCTGCAGCGGGCGCCCAAGTCACGAAATTAGATTTTGCCAAACTGAATACGGGTGATCTGGTCTGCCGACACTTAGAGGTGGAGGTCTCAGGCGGGACGCAAGGAGCCGATGACCCCGATGACAAGTTGTTGGCCAAGTATCGTGCTTTGTCTGATGTGCCCCCAACCGAGCCAAGGCTGATCCGGTCGCCACACTTTCGCTTTCTCAGCGATCTTTCCGATCGTGAGGCGCGGATTGTTCTCGATAAGCTGGAAACGATGTTTGGCTTGCTGACCAAGTACTTTGGGCGTGGGCCAACGGCGCCGGTCGAAGGGTATATCGTCCGTGATCTTTCTCGTTGGCCTGATGGGGTACTCGTCGAAGCCGAGGGAGTGCGCAAGATTCAAAATAATGAGGGGATCTGTTTTAACTCGTCGCTCGGCAGCGCACGACGCGCGATACTGTATGCGTGTGACGACCATGGTGTGATCCAGCATGAATGCACGCACGGATTCTGCCATCTCGCGTTTGGGTCGACCGGACCTACCTGGCTAGCCGAGGGAGTTGCCGAGTTGGGCAACCACTGGAAAGCAGGCAGTCTTGCGGTCCATGCTTCTCCCAGCATCATTGGCTATCTGAAACAAGCAACACCAAAACGCAAGTTACTAGAAATTGCCATTCCCGGCAGAACGCCTGCTGGCACGTGGCGTGACTATGCCTGGCGGTGGGCGCTGTGTCATTTGCTGGCTTACAACCCGAATTATGCGGATCGCTTTAAACCTCTGGCGATCGCGTTGATGCGTGGTCAAGAAAATGTTTCCTTCGAGGCGGTGTATGGCCCCGTGGCGAAACGGATTGCGTTTGAATACGACTTGTTTTTACAGCACGTGGATCAGGGATACCGAAGTGATTTGACTGCGTGGCAGTGGAAGGTGAAAGCCGCCAAATTGTCCGCAAAGCAAATCGTCAAGAGCAAGGTGAAGGCGGACTACGGTTGGCAAGCGACGCAGGTTTTTCTGGAAAAAGGCGTCAGCTACGATGTGGCGGGAGTCGGTGAATGGCAGGTCGCTGCAACGGGCGAATCGGTCAATGCTGATGGGCAAACCGACGGGCGCGGCAAATTGATCGGCGCGATCTTTCATGATTTCCAGTTGTCTGAGCCGATCGAATTTGGCAAGCGACACACCTTCACTGCAGAAGCCGACGGCCAACTGGTGCTGTGGTGTCGAGATGCGTGGAATGAAATCGCTGACAATCGTGGCGCGATCACCGTGCACGTTCGTCGTACGCCCGAATAACGTGACCTACAGGTGGCCGAGGAGCTCAGCCTGAACGGTCGTGAGGTTCGGTGTCAGCAACCGGCGGTCAGTTTATTTCAACTCGACAGTGACTTGCGGAATCTTGCCGTCGAAGCGGAATGGCCGGTGGGAATAATAATTCCGAGAGACGGTCGACCCCAGATCCACTCCCACATCGAACGTTTCGCTCGCCGTGAAGGCGGCTGGGACGGTCCTCTTGGCCACCGTCCTGCAGACCTCTTGACCGTCGACTTGTAAGACGATGTCGGCGGGGGAACCGGGGCGCGATCCTCGGAGTGTGGTATCCACGGTTACCGTGTGTTTGCCTGGAGCGAGTTGCTTCGAAGAGCGGGTGACAAAGCGTTCAATGATCAAGAGGTTGTACTCAAAGACCAAGTGCCCTTTCTCGAGGTAGCAAGTGATTCCACCCCCGGCACCTCCCAGGGCGTACAGCACACCGTTGGCCTCTTTGCCACATTCCAGTTCGATGGTCACGCGATTACTTTTCTTGCCGAGTGGCGGGGCAACGAACTCTGGCATGCGCGTGGTGGTCTCATCAAACACCCACTGTCGATAAGGTGATTTGATCACGTCTTCCGGATGGATGCGGAGCCAGATCCCGGCGCCGATGGGAAAGACCAGGTTTTCTTTGGCCTGTTCGAGAAACAATTTCTTGAGCTCTTTGACCTTCTCCGGATGTTTGGCCGCCAGATTGTTTGCCTGTGAAAAATCTTTGCGAAGATCGTACAGTTCCCACACATCCTGTGCGGAATCCCATTGGTCCAGCCCCTGTTGAGCATTGATCCAGGGGATCAAAGGGCCGAAAGTGCAGGCGTACCAGCCGTTCTGGTAGACGCCGCGACTGCCATTGTTTTCAAAATACTGTACAGGTTTGTTTTCCGGCGCGTCGGCATCGGCAAACGAATCGACCATGCTGACACCGTCGAGTGGCTCTTGGGGAACACCGTTGACGATCTTCGGCGGTGTGATACCTAAGAGATCGTAGAGGGTGGGCGTGATGTCATTGATGTGGTGAAACTGGGAACGCGGTTGGGGATCTGCGGGAATGCCACGCGGCCAGGAAATCACCAGTGGATTGCGCGTGCCGCCAAAGTGTGAGGCGACCAGTTTGGTGTAGCGGAATGGAGTTGACCCAGCCCAGGCCCAACCGGCATGGTACATGTTGTCGACGAGTGGACCGCCCAGTACATCCAGCCCTCCCAGGCCGTCCAACGCCTTTAATTGTTGGGCGATGGTGTTCGGGATCTGATTTTGCGCGAGCAATTCGCTGATGGATCCTCGTTGGCCTTCCGCAGACGAACCATTGTCACCCCAGATGTACATGATCAGGGTGTTGTCGCGTTGCCCCGTCTCGTCCAGATATTGGAGCAGCTTGCCCACCTGCGCATCGGTGTGTTCGACGAAACCGGCGAACAGTTCCATCAACCTGAGTTGGAAAGGCCGCTCGGACTTCGGAATGTCATCCCAGGCAGCCATCGTTGCTGCCCGCGGCGTGAGCTGGGTATCGGCTGGGATCCAGCCCAATTGTTTTTGCCTGGCGAACACCTCCTCGCGGAGTTGGTCCCACCCCTGATTAAATTTGCCGCGGTATTTGTCTGCCCATTCAGGGAAGATGTGATGGGGACCGTGGGCAGCGCCGGGGGCCCAGTACATCAGGAAAGGTTTGTCAGGTGAAAAGGAGCGATGGCGTTTGAGCCACGTGATGGCTTTGCTGGCCATGTCCTGAGTCAAATGATAGTTCTTGTCATGCGGTGGCTCGATGGCCGTGGTGTTTTCGAAGAGCCGCGGTTCCCATTGCGACGTCTCACCAGCCAGGAATCCATAAAAGTACTCGAAGCCGTAACCGGTGGGCCACGAGTCAAATGGTCCCATCGCGGTCGTTTGGTTGGCCGGAGTATTGTGCCATTTGCCAAAGGCAGATGTCTTGTAACCGTACTGTCGCAAGACTTCGGCAAACGTGGCCGAGCTCTTGGGAATGACTCCGACATAGCCTTCCCAGTTGACGGCGCGTTCGGAAATCGTACCGCTACCGACGTGCTGATGGTTGCGGCCAGTTAACAACGCTGCACGACTCGGTGAACAAATCGACGTTGTGTGAAAACGATTGTAGCAGATGCCTTCTCGGGCCAGGCGACTGAGCGTTGGCGTGTGTGCAAAACCACCAAAGGTATCGGGCACGCCAAATCCGACATCATCGATCATGACAATCAAAATGTTGGGGGCATCCGCGGGAAGCCGTTGCGGGTCGGCCCATGGTTTTAACACCGAGTCTTGCAAACGGGGACGCGCGATGCTGGTCGAAGGAGTCGGTGGAAATGGCAGCACCGCGCCCTTGTCTTGGGCACTGACAACACTCACGAAACTGCCAAGGAATCCAACGGAGAGCAAAGCGATGATGTTTTTCATGTCGTCAAACGGGGTAAAAAGGATCACAGTTTGTAAGCGTGACATATGGAGGCAACCGCCAGTTGCGGGGCACGCCCTGTTTGTCCGTGCGGCACGTCACTATGAGTTTACTCTTGGAAAGGTGTGATCGTCTTGTCAACGTGAGCATTTTTTCGGCATTGCCAACGGAATGCATGAACTGAGGTAGTTGGCAGACGACAAGAGTCACACGCAGCTGACGAGCGACGGCTAGGGATCCGTTGCAGGCTCGTGTTCGATCCATTGTCCCGCCGCGAACCTGCGGACATGCGTCTTATTGCAATTCGTGCGTGGCGTTGGACTCCGGCAGCATGAGCAGGGCACCGATCAGGAACGCACAGGCTCCGAGGAATGTGAACGCCAGCGAGTAGCGCAGCAACAGTGGGTGGGGACCATCGGGTAACGAGATTGCCAGGATTGCTGCAATTAAGAAGCTGATACAACCAAACAGGTTGATTGCTACCACCCACCAGGAAATGCTTGACGGGTGCCACGACCAGTTGGCATGCCCGGCCTCAGCAAATGCCAGATAGCCGGACGTGAGGAACAGCAATGACCCGAGCAAGTTAGGCACCCAAATCAAGAGATCCTGTTGAAACCAATTGATTCCGGGGAGCATGGCATCCAACGTATTGAAGTTGAACAGGATGGTACCAGCAAATTGGCACGCACAGCTCAGCCAGCCGATATGTACGGGGTACCATCCGCATTGGTTCCAGCGGCACTTTGGCTGTGCCGGTAACGTATCGGTCTCTGCCGATGTCGTGGCATCCGCCGCGCCGGCGGCTTGGACCAATTGCAGGTAAGCTGCCACAGTGAAAGGTATCGAACCGGCAAAGAAGATCGCATTGATTGTTTGCGCACCTGGCTTCCAATGCAGCCAAAGTTTGGGAAACAGACTGCTCAGACTGGCTGCGATGAACAGCAGGGAACCGGCGGCGAACACCATGGCGATCCACCAGTTCAGTTGATCGGGTTGCCAGAGCCAGTCGCGCCAGGGCGTTGTCGCGGCGACTGGTTGAGGTGTTGTCCCGCGAAGAAAGTATCGCAAGTTCTTGCGATGATGCCGGGAGCTCCAAACGCTCGGTTGCCCGTCGCTGGAGCCGCAGACCCGCCACGTTACAAATGGCCACGGTCCACGAATCGGTTCCACGTGCTCTATCTGCATCGGATGACTTCGATGGTTCGCGTTATGCAATGACTTGATACGCGGAGCGGCATGGCGACCACGGACAAGTCCTGGCTGGGTTTCAGGTAACCGCTCAGGCCAATGAATGCGCCCGTTAGTGTTTGAAACCGCTGGCTTCGGCGGCTGACATGCTGGCATGCTCCGGATGTTTTTCGAAGAAAGCGAGCATCTTGCGCATGTCCTTTAGCAGTAAATTGGCTAAATCACGACTGACACCATGACGCACCAGAATGCGCTGGATGACAAGATCTTGCTGGTTGGCAGGCAGCGAATAGGCGGGGACTTGCCAGCCGCGGGCGCGCAGGGCATTGGCGTAATCGTAGAGGGTGAAGTTGACCTCCGCATTGTCTTTCAGCTTCCAGCAGAGGGCCGGAATTCCTGCTTTCAGATCGCCGCCGAAAATGATCTCAAAGGGACCAAGTTGGCTGATTTCCCGCGCCAAAAATTCGGCAGTCTCGTANCAAGCTGTGTGGATCTTGCGGTAGCCTTCTTTGCCAAGTCGCAGGAAATTGTAGTATTGTGCGACGATGGATCCGCCGGGGCGGGAGAAGTTGAGAGCAAAGTCAATCATATTGCCGCCAAGATAGTTGACGTGGAAGACCAGGTCTTCCGGCAAATCTTCCTTCTCACGCCACACCACCCAGCCCACGCCCAGCGGTGACAGTCCGAACTTGTGTCCGGAACTGTTGATGGATTTGACGCGTGGCAGGCGGAAGTCCCATTCCAAATCGGGGACGCAGAAAGGTGCCAGAAAACCACCGCTGGCACCGTCGACATGGATCGGGATATCCAATCCGGTTTCGGCCTGTAATTGGTCGAGTGCCGCGCTGACCGCCGCCACAGGCTCGTACTGACAGGTGAACGTAACGCCCAGTGTCGGCACCACGCCGATGGTGTTCTCGTCGCAACGTTTGAGAACTTCCTCGGCAGTCATGATCTGGCGATCCTGCTCCATGGGGATTTCGCGAAGTTCGACATCCCAATAGCGAGCAAATTTGTGCCAACAGATCTGCACGGGCCCGGTGATCAGATTCGGTTTGTCAGTTGGCTTCCCCGCCGCTTTTTGTTTCGCCCGCCATTTCCATTTGAGTGCCATGCCGCTCAGCATCGCCGCTTCACTGGAGCCNGTCGTGGAGCAACCGACGGTATTGGCCGACTCGGGAGAATTCCACAGATCGGCCAGCATGTGGACGCAGCGGGNTTCGATTTCGGCTGTTTGAGGATACTCATCCCGATCGACCATGTTTTTGTCGATGCATTCATCCATCAATTGATGAATTTCTGGTTCAGCCCACGTTTGACAAAAGGTGGCCAGATTCTGCCGCGAATTGCCGTCCAGCATGAGCTCGTCATGAATCACAGAGTAAATGTGACGAGGGTCATGTTCCTGGTCTGGGATCGCATACTTGGGCATGCAGATAGACAGGTCGGCCGAGGCGTAGATGTCGTCTTTGAGATTGTCTCGTATCGTGTTTTTCTCGTGCAGTGACATGGGGCGATCCTAAGAAGTGTTTGACGAGACTTAAAAGTGATGGCCAAGCATCACGGTGATGGGCTTCAGCAGATTTTACTCTCCTCGAGTCTCTTGGGAATGACGCCTGACGTTCGAAATCTGATCTTGAGCCTCGTCGACGGAGCGTTTGGTACCGCCTCAAACACTCCTGGCGATCCGTTGGCTGGTAACGTGCCGTTGAGCAGTGACCCTGCTGTGCGCGATCAGGACGGCGTCAGCCTAACCAAGTTATGGCTTGGGCAGTACGAATTCGTGTTGTTTCAAGAACGTGTGCATCTGTTCCAGAGCGTTACGGTAGTCTTGCAGATCAAAGATGATGTAACCGTGGCGGCCACCCGGATGAGTGATCAGTTTGCTGGTGTTGCCTGNGNCGAGTGACAACGTGTGAAACTTGGCAGCACCGGTATAGGGTGTGACGTTGTCTGCGGTGCCGTGGAAAATCAAGGTCGGCGGAAGGCCACTGCGAACGTGGTGTACGGGTGAAAGGTCTTTCCATGCCTCCCCGATCTTGGCTTGGCCGTAGCCTNCAGCAGACGTGTCGATCACCGGGTTTACCAGGATGATTCCGTCNGGTCTCGCTGAGATACGAAGGTCGTCGGTGGATTCGTTCACNTCGTCGAATAGGGCTGTGGANATTGCCAGGTGGCCACCNGCAGAACCGCCCATGGCGACGATTTTTGCTGGATCGATTCCCAGTGTCTCCGCGTGCTTGCGCAGCCAGCGAACACTGCTGCGTGCGTCGCGCACGCAATCAAAAACGGTGGTTTTCTGTTTTGGGTAGAGGCGGTATTCCAAGCTGACTGCCAACATGCCTTGCTGCGCGAAATGGGCCGCGAACGGATAGAACACCTGGGCGTTTCCACCTGTCCAACCGCCACCATGGATGGCCAGGAACACAGGGCGACGATCGGTTGTTTTGTGACCAGCAGGCTCGAAAATATGTAAATGCAAATCGCGATCGGCCACGGTTTTGTAGACGACTTTTCGCGTTGGTTGGAGCTTCTCCGCAATCGGAACCAGCACGCGATTTAACGGTGCTTCTGGCGCGGCAATCATATCGATCGCCAGGGTGCGCCCCGGTTTCCCTGTCCCGTGGACCAGCGCTTTCGATGCCGCCGGGGGACGCTGTGGGTCGTAGTAGTGCGGTCGCAGTTGGTTCAATTCCGCACTGGCATCGGCGTCGCTGACATAGTAGGTAGCTTTTGCCAGATGTCTCAAATTCGAACGCGCCGGTTTAAGTTGGTGAATGAGTTGTTGAAAGACGGAGTGGACTTGCGCGACGCCGTCACCGTTTTCCAGGGACGTCAAACCTGCGACATAGATACGTCGATTGCCATGGATGCGAGCGACGCGGCTGAATACCGGAGAGGCTTTCATTCCGGGTGGGGTCAAGTACGTCACGGTGGCGGTCGTTTGGGTGGCCGGAGCGGCGGCAATCAACTCGATTTCAATGGGGCGTGAACCGCCGGTAATCCACTCGACGTAGGAGACTGCCGGAACCGGAGCTGTACCAAAGAAAGAACGTAATTGCTGAGCGACCACAGCAACGTCGGTCATCGGTGTCAAAAAACACTTCACATGCACAATGTCCTGCTGGCTGAGTTCGAGCGCATGCAGCGTTTTCAACAGGCCAGCCAGAGTGGCTTGGGTTGCCGCTGCCAAATCGCCCGGCTCTGCTTGGCCAGAGACGTAGACTACATCGCCCTTGGGTAAAACACTCACACGCGACTCGCCAGCGGAGGTGGCTTGGTGCGGGTCTGCGGGAACGTGATGACTCACCGCGTTTTGTTTTTCTACGTGTTGGGCAGCAAAGACGGCATCGAGAGCGAAGCGGCGGTTGTGAGGGAGTGCCGTGATGACCGCGCAGACGGCGGGTCGCGCACGTTTCGGACACCATTGTGACAAGTGGTCCAGCGCAGCCTGGGCTACCTTAGCATCCGCTGCGTAGACGTTGACTTTGACCACATCGCGAGGGGTGGATTGAACATCGGCGAGCGCGGATGTTAACTGGTCGAGCACGTCTTTGATCTCTTGCTCGAGCGAGATACCGTCCCGCGTCTTGGCAACAAATTGTCGAGTGTGGGCGAGCGCCGCGTTGTCGACCAAGACTGCGGACGCGGTCAAGTCGTTGCCAAACCGGTGGATGACAGGTGGGGCCGGCGCCGCTGGAGCAAGACTCAGAAGCATGACGTAGGAGAGGAACATGGCTACTTCCTGTCGAATCAGGGGCCGGTGATGGAGTTCGCGGAGCTCCGCATACCTTGTCGGCGCAGCACTATTTCGGCGCTACGACGTTTCGGGGCGCTACGACGTTTCGGCGGCAAAGACGCGTTCGTAAGATTCCAGTGCGACACCACCCAAGTGATCTGCCATGGCGCGATACGCTTCGCGACGGTGCCCCCAGTCCTGGCATCGCGGGACCTGTTCCAACCAATCACAGAGATGGATGCGGCAAAGGTCAGCAAAGTCGGCCGAGGACAATTCGATTTCTTCTCCGCTAATCCGNTCCTGATAGCGATGCGGTGGCTCGCCCCGGATCGCACTGGCATCGAAGACGGGGCGATACATGGCGCAGTTCCAATAGCCGAGTTGTTCGGCACGCTCCCCGATGAGTGCCTGTACTTCACCGCGACGTTCGAGTGGAAGCGTGAATCCTTGAAATTGTTGCGTGCCATAGATCGAGTGGAACATGCCACCGAGACATACGTCTTCGGCACAACCCCAGGCCTGTAAATCGCGGTGGACCGCAATCAGATGGCCGAGGTAAGTTTTTTCGGTGTGTTCGATGGTTGCCAAGCCAAGGTCGGCCAGGAAATTGGTCAGATCTTTCTGCGTTACGGGCACTTGTCGTTCTCCCTGAATCAATCGCCTGTGCCGGAGTCCAGGTCGTCAGACGCCGGTCACGGAGGCAGTTTTTCGTGGGTGTGGCTAGCCGGTGATCATTGCATCTTATCAGACGGCGGTTGGTACGGAGATGGTATCGGGGACCTGCGTGGCATGTATCTATGCCGGGCGTTTGCTAACGATCTTTCTCAGTGGGCGGAAAACGTTTGCGTGAGNCACTGTTGACCGGTTTGCCCGTTCGCATACTCCACCACTCATGGGCCCGCTGGGGGTCATAATTCGGATTGGTAATCGGCATGCGGGCAATGACTTGATTCCGCCAGNCGCTGAGTTTCTTTTTCAGGTCGGCAACCCGGCCGGCTCGTTGTTCCACCAGATTCGTTTTTTCACCCAGGTCGGAGGCCAAGTGATAGATTTCAATATCGCCTGATCCATCGAGATATTCGATCAATTTCCAATCGCGTTCTCGAATCGCGCTGGCCGGGCGATCGTGGTGGTAGTGTGGATAGTGCCAATGCAGGGCGTCTCGCGGTAGCTTGGTCGTCGGATCGGCAAACAGGGGCAATAGGCTGAGGCCGTCAATGGTTTGTGTTTCGGGGAGTTCCCCGCCGGCCGCGGCCACGAACGTCGGGTAAAAATCGTAGCTGATAGATGGCTCGGCACAAGTCGTTCCGGCGGGAACGACGCCGGGAAATTTCACGATCAAAGGAACGCGAATGCCCCCTTCATGCAACGCACCTTTTTCACCTTTCAAAGGTGCCAGGCTGCTGACATTGTCATCGGCATGTGCCCGATAGTCGTATCGCCGATAGAGTCCCCCGTTGTCGGAGGTGACGACGATCATCGTGTTTTCGCTGAGTCCCAACTGATCGACTTTGCCGACAATGTGTCCCACCATCTGGTCGACCTGTTCGACCATGGCGGCGTAAACGGGATGCGGTAAATCGCGGCCCGTCTGTTTCGCTCGCGCCTGGTATTTTTCAACGATCGTGGACTTGCCACCCAACGGGATGTGGACGGCAAAAGGAGAAACCATCAGGAAGAATGGTTTTTGCTGATTGTCTTCAATGAATTTCAGGCACATCTGTGCTTCGAACTCAGTACGAAACTGGTCCGGTTGTGGTTTGAGGTCGGGTTGACCTGCCACCCGGTAGGTACCGGGCAAATGGGGGCCATTGATTTCGACGGCGAAGTCATAACCTTGAACCGCCGGCCCGAACGTGCGACCGTTCCCCAGATGCCACTTGCCGACGTAGCCGGTGGTGTAGCCTGCCTTGGCAAGTGACTCGGCTACCGTGATCGTATCCAACGGCAACGCCATCGTGGTCAGCGGTGTGATCACTCGCTCGAAAGGTCGCCAGTGCCCGGGGATGTGGGCAGTAATGCCAATGCGTGCTTGATTTTGACCCGATTGCACAGCACACCGTGTGGGAGAACAAACGGCACCTGCAGCATAGAAGTCTGTAAATCGCATGCCTTCTTTAGCGAGGCGATCTATGTTGGGCGTGTCAATGAAATCATTTCCATAGCAGCCTAAGTCGCCCCAGCCCATGTCATCGATGAAGATGAAGACGATATTCGGTTTGGCGGATTGAGAACGATCCGCCGCGGATGCCNTTGCTGGCCAGCTGTGAGAGATGAGGAAGATGAGAGGTAATATTCTCAGGGCATAGAACAAACTATGATTCATGCAAAGAACCCTTTACTTTTCTTGTCGTTGGTTTTCTGTTAGCAGTTTCGCACTTCTGAGGTCGCGGTGAAACCACCGGGAGCCGGGTTGTGTGGTCGTTTTTTGTTTTACCTTACTCTGTTTCTGAGGCAGTGAAGCCGTGCTTGCGGTCGCTGGCGAAACGGGACGGATTGGCCCATCTGGATCTAACCGAGGGAAGCAGCCCGTTTACCGTAAAGGAGTCGATGGATGGACAAGACTGACCGCTTGCGCGACGACGTCGCTGCACTTGCTACCCCCGCAGGGCGGATGGTGGGGACTCCGGGGCATCAGCTGGCGGAATCGTATCTGGTCGAGCGACTGGCGGAGCTTGGATTGCAGCCCTACGCAGAAACCTTTGCTCTGGACTATGAATCACAAGGCGAACGTTTTGCCAATCTAGTGGCGGTCATACCGGGCGCGGACCGCAATTTGGCACCATTACTCATTGGTGCCCACTACGACAGTGTGATTGCTTCTTATTGTGCCGATGACAATGCGGCGGCTGTGGCGATTGCACTCTTCGCCGCCGAGAGGCTGCAATCGANGAGCTTGCAGCGCGATACGATCATTGCTCTGTTTGATGCTGAGGAACCACCCTACTTTCAAACGCCCGCGATGGGGTCCACTTATTTTTTCACTCACCAGAGACGGCCCGGACCTGTCCATGCGGCGCTGATCATGGACTTGGTCGGGCATGATGTCGAGTTGCCGATGCGCGGCATGGCGACTGTCGAAGATGCGGTGGCGAAGTTGTTGTTCATGACCGGAGCGGAAAGTCATGCCGCATTTCCTCAGCTGATACGTGATTGCCTCCCGGTTCCGGATCTGAGCCTGCTGGCGTCGCTTAATCGCAACGTGGGTGACATGAGTGACCATCATGTCTTTCGGCTGAATGCCGTTCCCTATTTGTTTCTCTCTTGTGGACGGTGGCAACATTATCATCAGGTCACGGATACTCCGGACAAACTCAATTACGAAAAGATGGCCAGTATTGCGTCTTTCCTGGTGACGGTCAGTGAACGACTTGCGGCAACGGACTTACCGCACGACGAACGCGCCGACACGCCGGAAGGCATTGCCAATGGGGTCGTGGATACGACGTCGCTGGAGTTGGAGCTGATGGAAGATGCCCTGGGGCCCATGCTGCCGCTGTTAACTGCGGCGTTGGGGATGGAATTACTCACCTCCCGCGATGACCTGGATCAACTTGCGTTGCAGCTACAGACGTTCTTTGAGATCTGAGCTGTGGGAGTCCGCGCGTGACAGCCCGTCTGTGGAGTTGTTCAAGAATTGTGCCGTTGCAGACGGTGGATGGCAGAACGTTCGGTACCTGACGAGGTGGTTCAGGTTACTTGCGGAGCTGAATGGACACGCTATCAAAGATCGCTGCGCCGCCGGCACGTCCGCTGCGTTCCAATCCGATGCGGTTGAATTTGCCGAGCTGCTCTCGAGTCACGGTGTACGAGTGGAAAAACTTCCGCTTAGCCCCTTCGCCTTGAATCACCTCCACGTCAATCTTGGCTCCCTGGGGAGTGCGTGTCACGGTCATGTTCATCTCGTGCATGACGTTGGGTGTCGGGGTGAATCCGAGATTCGTGTTGCTGACCAGATAGTCGTGGGCATCGACTGTTTCAATTCGGAATCCACCACCGGGGTACGCCGGGTGAAACAGCGCCTTGACGCGACCGACGGACAGTCCGATGTGATAACCGCCCTGCCCCGCCGCCTCACCGGTCAGTTTGCCTCGTACCTCGACAACCCTTGGCCACTCACGTTGTCCGAACAGTTTTTCAGAAGTCACACATAAGCGTTGATCAGCCTCGGCATGGTTGCCTTCGAGCCGTAAATTACCGTTTGTGACACTCGCTCGAGTGGGCTGGTCCGTTTCGTACTGAAATCGTTTATACCCCCCCGTGACATCTCGGGACGGTACGCTGAACGTTTCCTCCAACGCACTCTTGCCAAGACGCAAGTTGAGGCGTTTTAACTCCAGTTTCGTGATGGGCGCGTCAGGCAAGTTGCGTTCGGCCCAAGTGCGCCACACCTCCGCGAGCGCGCGTTGTTCGTCGCTGACGAGTTCCTGGTCGAAAACCGCTTCGAGCAGTCCGAGTGCTTGGAGGTAGATTTCCGGGTTTTTCGACTCCAGCAAAGCAATCAGTATGCGGGCAATTTCGCGAGGTTGGCGATCAATCAATGCGCGGGCTGCCGCTAACCGTAGTGCTTCATGATCACTTCGCAGAAACGGTGTAATGACTTCCACTGCTTCATCACCGAGTGCGACTTCGATGGCCACAATCGCAATCGCCTGCATCTTGATGTCGTGATTTGCCAGGATCTCGTGTAGCTGTGCGCGATGCGTCTCATTGACCGTGGCCCAAATGGTTTCGGCTGCAGTCTGATAAAGATGAGTGACTTCGGTCTGTGCTGCGATGGCAAGTACGATCGGTGTAGCTTCTGCCTCACGGCGATGCCGCAGCAATAACAAAGCAGCGCGGGTCAGCGCCTCGCGTCTGTCCAATATTTCGGGTGAGTCGACGTTTTCCAGAAGTCGTTCGGCGCTGATACGTATCTCCGCGTCGTCCGATTTCAGCGCGGCCACCAGCTGTGGTCGTGCCTCAATTCCAATCTCCAGGATGGCGTCGTACGCCGCTCGACGGACTTGGTATTTGTCATCGCCCAAATCACGAGTCAGGTCATCGAGCCGTTGTTGGAGGTTCGGGTCGGGTAGTAAGCTTTTCAAGAATTTGAGTTGACTCGCAGTATCTTGCGGGACCCCGTATTGCTTGAGAATGCTCAACGCCTCATGGTGCGCGGTGTCTTGATCTTCGCCGCCTGCCTGCGCCCAGCTCAAGAGCGAGCAGGCCAGTAACGTGGCAAAGAAAGCAACGTACCGACGGATGCTCCATTCGGCTCGGGTGCGGTTTCTCGGAGTCGGTGTTGGCATGGTAAAGCTGAGGTGGTGAAACACGCTATCGGCCGCTTGCAGGCTGCGAAGTCAGCCACTCGCTTCATCCTACCTTGCGTCGCTACGAATTCCATCGGCGGCAAGCAAAAAAGTGGCGGGCCGAATCCCGGCTGTGTAGTCGGTGTTACCCATTGCTGCACGGCGCAAGACACGCTGGTTTGGATTGCTTGTGCAGGATTAGCTGGAAAGGGGTGACATCCATGCACGGGAGCCAAGCTGACCGGCAGCGTAGTCCTGCAAATGTTGGACGACCCGGATCGCCATCTGGAGTCGATGTTCGGCGCGACAGCCTGTCAGGGGGGGCACATCCATGCCCGCCGCTACCAGTAACTCCTCCAGATTCTGAAAGTTGCACCGCCATTTTCCAAAAATGGATTTGAGTGTGAGGCATCGAGGCAGGGTTGCGTTGCTGTTACGCAGCAGTTGTGCAGTGCGTTCGTGATAGACGACCAGGGTGTCATGAGGACGCAGGAAGGTTTGCCATTGCCGCCGAAATTCCTGTTCTGAGACAGCGGTTGGTAGACCCGCGATGGACAGACGCATGTGTGCCACGTGACTTGCCGAGAGCGGTTGGTTTTGGTGTATCAAGGCAGAGAAGGGTTCGCCGCTTCCAAGTCGTTGTGCGAACCAATTGACCGGCAACCGCTCGTTGGGAGTCTGCCCCGGCGTCGCTTCACCATAAGCGACCACCAGACGCTCAGGGTTCTCCAGCAAGGAACGCGGGATGCCACGATGATTGGGCGGGCGTACTTTTCTACGCCGCCATGCCGCTTGGGACGCCGAGTGGTCGAGTTGCTCTTCGATCATGCGATCGAACGCTGTGATCAGTTGGTCGATGGACTCGGTCTCGGGTTCCAGGGCTTGCAGCGCCGCGGCGGTCGCTTCTAACGTCGAAAGGCTATGCAAGTGAGGTTCGCGTCGTATCCGGTAACGCCCTGGAGAGGCAGGCGAGATGCGATAGCGTGGCAACGACTGAATCTGTGGAACATCGCGCAGCATGGTATGCGCCTGATGCCAGGTGCCATCAATCATCACCAGTTGGCTCGGTTTTTCGTCTTCCGTCAATTCGCTCAGGTCCCGCGCGGACTCGGCTGGGTAAAGTAATCCGGCATCGGGTGCCAGTGGCAGTTCGTGTTGGCCGAACCGTTGGTTGTGGTCGGTGATCAAGTGGCATTGCCGAAGCGATTTACGCACGATGCGGGCTGTATTGAACGGATGAGACCGTTCACCCACATGCTGTAAAATGAGAATGCTGGTCTGATTGTCGATGCGCGGAATGGCATCACAGAAGCAAGCTGATGCGGGACGCCAGCAATCGTAGCAGCGTTCACGGATCCATTCTTCCACTTGGTGTCCAGTCGCGCAGAGGGTAGACAGGTTGGGTTTCGGGATGGCACCCTCGACAAAGCAGTCTGCTGCCCTGTAGGTTACCAACAAGCTGATATTGTGCTCTCGGGATCCCGGAATTGCCACATGGACGAATCGACATTTGCCTGCTTTGACCTCCAGCAAACCGCTCACCAGATTGCTGCGGATTCTGGTGTGAAAGCGAGCCAGGTGAGGCAGGCGATCGAGCTGCTGGAAGACGGGAACACGCTTCCCTTCATTGCACGTTATCGCAAGGAAGCAACAGGTGGTTTAGACGAAATCGCTCTGCGGTACATCGAGGATGCGCTGGCGAAAGCACATGCTTTGGCCGATCGTAAACAGACCATCTTGCGGACGATGGACCAGCAAGGGGTTTTGACCTCGGGTCTGAAGCAGCAAATCGTGCAGTGCACCGACAAGCAGGTATTGGAAGATCTCTATTTGCCATTCAAGCCCAAGCGTCGGACACGCGCGTCGGTGGCGCGTGAGCGTGGCTTGCAGCCCTTGGCGGATTTGCTGTTGCAAGAAGGCGAGTTGGAACGTTCTCGTGCGGAGTTGCTGCGCTCGTTTGTCGACCCAGACAACGAGATTCCCGACTCGCAGGCTGCGCTGCAGGGGGCGTGTGATATTGTTGCCGAGCAGTGGGCGGAACGAGGTGATCTGCGCCGCTGGCTAAGTCAGCAGGCGACCGATTACGGCCGCGTGCGTTCCAAGGTGAAACGCGGCAAGAAGCAGGATGCAGCAAAGTTCGAAATGTACTTTGACTACCAGGAACCTGTGAAGCGGATTCCTTCACATCGACTGCTCGCCATGCAACGTGGTGAGGCGGAGGGTTTGCTACGCGTGAGTTTGCAACTCGAGGACGAGTTTGTCGTTCGTAAATTGAAATCGCAGCTGTTGCAGAACCGCAAGTTTGCCTTCTACCGGGAACTGGTATCGACCGTTGAGGATTGTTATCAGCGATTACTTTTGCCCGCTGTGGAATCGTCCACCTTGCAAGATTTGAAAGAGCATGCGGATGAGGAGGCCATTCAGGTCTTTGCCCAGAACCTGCGAGAACTGCTGTTGGCGGCGCCGGCAGGACCTGAGGTGACTTTGGGGTTGGATCCAGGGTTTCGTACCGGCTGTAAGGTTGCCGTGGTGGATAGTACGGGCAGATTTCTGGAAAGTTGTACGATCTATCCCACACCGCCACGGAATGATGTCAAACGGGCCACCACTCAGTTGCTGGATTTGATCACGCGCCATCAAGTTAGTCTCATTGCCATCGGGAATGGGACTGCATCGCGCGAGACAGATGCGTTTGTTCGTGATGTATTGGCGCAACTCGCCACGGAACAGGAGAACGTGCCTACCAAGGTGATGGTCAGCGAATCCGGAGCATCGATCTATTCGGCCAGTGAATTGGCTGCCCGTGAGTATCCGGATTTGGATGTGACGGTGCGGGGAGCGATCAGCATTGCCCATCGCGTGCAGGATCCGCTGGCCGAACTGGTGAAGATCGATCCTAAATCAATCGGCGTGGGGCAATATCAACACGACGTCAATCAGACGCTGTTGCGCCGCAGTCTGGACCGCGAAGTGCAGTCGTGCGTGAATGCCGTGGGAGTTGACGTCAACATGGCCAGTAGCGCGTTGCTGACGCATGTGTCTGGCATCGGAGAAAAACTGGCAGAACGCATCGTCGAACACCGAGATGCCAAAGGCAAGTTCGGTTGTCGTGATGACTTGCGAAAGGTCTCACGATTGGGCCAGCGCGCGTATCAACAAGCGGCGGGCTTCCTCCGCATTCAAGACAGTGTTCAACCTCTGGATAACTCTGCCGTGCACCCGGAAAGCTACCACATTGTTGAAAAAATGGCCGGCCAGCTGGGAGTCAAATCGCAACAACTGGTCGGTAATGCCAGCCTGGCGGGGCAGCTTAACGCTGAGGATTTCATCGACGAGACCCACGGACTGCCCACGATTGAAGATATCCTGAGTGAGTTGGCCAAGCCGGGGCGAGACCCGCGAAGCGAATTCAAGGTTGCCGAATTTGCCGAAGGTGTGCACGACCTGGAAGACCTGCAAACCGGAATGCGTTTGGAAGGGACCGTCACCAATGTCACCAGATTTGGCGCGTTTGTCGACATCGGAGTCCATCAGGATGGCTTGGTCCACATTTCGGAACTGGCCAACGAGTATGTAAATGACCCCGGTGACGTGGTCTCTGTCGGTGATGTGGTGCGCGTGGTTGTGCTCGAAGTCGATCTCGCGCGGCGGCGCATTGCGCTCTCACGCAAGCAAGCTTGAAAAACTACCCCAGCGTGACTCGGCACTTTGTCTGTGAGACGGCGGTGTCGCCCGTGTCTGCTATCGTGGCTCTTGTCTCCAAGCGACCAGCCAGACTGGAAAAGTCGCTGCGTGATGACTGTCCCGTGCCGCTGCTTGCATTACCATGGCAGAGTTGGCGAGCAGCATCATGCTGTGCGAGCGGGAGGATGATGACGGCGTTGTTGCCGAGCGAATTTGGGAAGGTACTTGGTAGTTGTGGGAGTCAAGCGATGGCCACGCGGTTTGCACTAACAGGTTGGGAGTTTGTATCCGAGCAGAGCTGCTGGATTTTCTGGGGCCGGTGCGGTTTGTTGCTGATGCTTCTGGGTAGTCTGGCGAGAACCCAACTGGCGGCGGGCGAGCCAGTGCAGCCCGTGGGTTTCAAACATGCCGGGATCACCCGGGCGTGGGAAAAGTACGGGCGACAATTGAGCTTTGGAAAAGGTCAGACGCTGGCACTGGTCGACGACGGCTGCAAGTTGTCGATGCCGGAGTGGTCGAAGTCCGGTGGTGATCAGCCGAAGGTGCTGGTCACGTATGACAGTGTGGATGGAGACGATAATCCGCAGCACGAAGGTCGAGGCTATCACGGGTCAACGATTGGGATCCCGTCGTCTTTGAATTATCAAGGCAAATGGGGAGTCGCGTACAACAATCAAATCGCGGTGATTCGTGCACTGGAATGTTGCCATTGCAATGTCCGGGATGGCAAAACGGTTGCCCAGGCGTTGCAGTGGATCATGGAACACCATCAACAATATCGGATCACCACCGTCAACTTGGCGCCGGTGGATGACAAGGAACATGCTCAGCCTGTGGCAACCGCGATGGATGCCAAGCTGTTGCAATTGCGAAAGTTGGGGATCTGGGTGAGTGCTCCGACGGGGAATCACAACTATACCCGGGGGATTTCCTGGCCGGCGTGTCAGCCCGGCTGTTTTGCCGTGGGGGCGGTGCGGCAGGGCAAGGACGAAGTGTATCTCGACCGCCACGCGAAAGTGGATTTGGTCGTCCCGGCCGCAGCAACTTCATCATCCAATGCGATTGCCTGTGGAGCCGCTATGGTGATCCGTGAAGCGATCGAGCAAGCGGATTATGATTGGCAAGCGGACGGTGCAAATCTGCCGGAAGCGATGCTGGCGATCATGCAGAAAACGGGTGTGGAGGTTGCAGACCCGGCCACCAAGCGAAGCTATCGACGGCTGGATCTGGAGGCGGCGCTGGACCATGTCTTTGCTGGCCAACGCCGGTAACCCAGGGCGAAGAACACGCTGGCGCAGTGCTGTTGGTTTCCCGCAGTGAGCATGCTTAGAGACAAGCGAGCAGATTACGCTGCGTGTTGGTCGGGATGTTCGCGTGCCGGTAACACCGTACCAGACACAGGAGCATCCGCTGCGGTGTGCAGCTCGGCCTGATTGACAGTTGGTCTCCAGCGATTTCGTAAAAGCCAGAACAACAGGCCAGTGACGGCAATTGCCAACAGGGACAACTGTAAGGTTCTCCAAAAGAAATGATCGATCAGGTGCGGGGCCGCCTGTGTCAGTTCTTTGGTGCGTTGGCGAGTGATCGCATCGGTAGTTTGCAGCGTGGCCTGGGCGATGTTGCGTAATTCTTGGCTGAGCGCTTCCCGCTCTTGGCTTAACTCGTCCAATGTTGCGATGCGCTCCTGACTGAGGTCTTCGAGAACGACTGCCCGTTCGCTCTCCAGGCCTGCCATGGTCTCCCGTCGCATGCGTTCCACATCACTGAGGATAGCCTGCCGTTCGGCGGCGACCATGCGCTCAATCGCCTGGCGTTCACGCCCGATGAGTGCTGGAAAAGTATCTGCCAGTTGGGAGAGCCGAGAGGCTGCCGCCGCTGCGGCTGAGAGGTCTTGTAGTGGCTGCTGAACCAGCTCTTGCTGGGAGGTGTCGATGATCAGTAGTTGGGCTTCCCAGCGAGCCTGTTTCGGCAGGTGCTCGGCGAATAAGACGGAGAGCTTTTTGAGTTCATCCACGTCTTCCCCGAGGTTGGCAATCACCTGGAACATTTCATGGTCAGGTGCCTTCACCTCCTCGATATACCGTGAGGCGATGGGTTCACGGTCAAAATACAGGGTGGTCAATGGGAAGTCGGCAGCAAATTGTGCGACGAAGGTTTCCCCGAGGCGAAGATTGCCACCGAGAGTTTGCGAGATATGCTGTAGCCGCCGGTCGAATGCCTGGCATTCTGCGATCAGCATCGGCTGCCACTGGTCAAAATGTGCCGTTGGGGGTGGGTTTTGAAACATGTTCAGCATCTGGCGATTCAAGATCCAGACATCCAGGTAGGACGCAAGTGGATCGGGACGTGTGCCGGCCTGAAAGCAGGACGAGATGCCGTTAATCTTCCACAGCAACGCTTTCCGTTGCAGTGCCGGGTTCTGCGCGTGAGCCAAGATTTCGTCGGCTCGGATCTCGATACGATCGGCCATGTGGGTGACCAATTCATTGACCATCACGCGTAGCTGATGGGAAGACAGTTGTGCCTCGGCGGCTTCTCTTTCGAGCATCCCCTGTTGCTTGGGAACTTGCTGACATCCGCACAGCAGCAAGCACAGAGTGCAAGCAAAGGTGACGCTCTGAGCGGAGGCTTGTCGCAGCATGAATCTTGCCTAATGCCGATCGAAGTGCTGTGGAAATCCCGACAGGGGTGAGTGGAGTGGCTGCTGACCTGAAGCACCGTAGGCTGGTGTGTTGGACGGCAGATGACTGACATGCTCGGCGACGCGTTCTCCGAATCCGTGCCTGGGAGAGTGCATCGCGTGAGGATGATCTGGTGCCACGAGCCGTGCTGTCCCGGACTTGGGTGTGGACTCACCGTGCAGGCTCTCGAAATGCTCGACCGCTTGATCGGTCACTTCGGCCGCTCGCTGTTGATTAATCGAAAGACGTGGACGTCCGTTTTCCCAGTTGATCGAGAGCACGCCGCTGAAGTACAGGACGGGAAAGCCAACGACAATCAGCAAGGCGACCAGTCGACCCCCAAGGAAGTCGCGGATCGGGGACGGCAGACCAATCGTCGCCGCGTCGACCACATGTTGGGAAATCGCTTTCTTTCTCGAACGACCCATCATCTCACCTGTCTTCGTTTGACAATGCTGTCTGCGGACCAGGGCACAATGGGGGGCTTGTAGCAAACCGAGCAATGGCCGTAAATAGCGATGCCCGTGGCTGCGGTAGCTGCTGTCAGCTACCTTGTCGGCAAAGGCTATGTCGGGGGCATGAGACGTACCAGATGAGGTGTACATCGCAGCTTGGCGACTGCCGTGGTACCCCTGTGGAGTGCGTGACGTGATGCGACCGTTCTCAGGGGGACCGCGTTGCGTGCATTGGGTCTGCGAGGTTACCCTGAAGCCCTGTGTGAACCATTTAGCAAGCCGGTGCAGGTGTCAGGAACTTCGCCTTGAACAACAACGACCAAACCAAGAGACCGTGTGTGACAAAATTTCAGGACTCGCATCGCGTTGGCAGAAGAGCTTATCTGCAAGACGGTGCATTGATTTTGGCTGCCGCGAGCCTGAGTCCGCAGATGTTGTTGGCGGAAGAGAGCCGATCGCAAGTGCGTGTCGGTTTGATCACCGACCTGCACTACGCCGACAAACCTCCAGCAGGCTCGCGGCATTACCGCGAAACGCTTGCCAAATTGACCGAGGCGACTGGTCAGTTCGAGCGTGACAAACCTGACATGATTGTCGAACTGGGCGACTTCATTGACGCTGCGGATTCGGTGGAGGTCGAACGTAAATATTTAAAGACGATCAATCGACGTTTTGCCGCGCTTTGTAAGGATCGGCATTATGTGCTGGGGAATCATTGCGTTGATACGCTGTACAAAAAAGAGTTTCTCGGCGAGGTCGAACGTGAGCGGTCGTATTACTCGTTCGACCGTGGCGGGATTCACTTTATTGTCCTGGATTCATGTTTCCGGAGTGACGGCGTATCGTACGGGCGGAAGAATTTTCGTTGGACGGATGCCAATGTACCGATGGCCGAGCTTGAATGGCTGAAGCATGACTTGCAGGAAAATGACAAGCCCGTGATTGTCTTCGCTCACCAGCGACTCGATGTGGCAACGGACCATGGCGTGAAGAACAACGCCGACGTGCGTCAAGTTCTCGAATCATCTGGCGACGTGATCGCGGTCTTTCAAGGGCACAGTCACCAAAACGATCTCAAGCAAATTGGTGGGATTCACTACTGCACTTTGGTTGCCATGGTGGAAGGGTCTGGAGCGGAGAGCAATGGCTACTCAGTCATGGACGTTGCCGACAATGGCACCATCCGGTTGACCGGTTTTCGAAAACAGAAGAGTCATTTGTGGGAACGCCGTCAATGAATTTGCGAAAGGGGCGATATCGCCACTATAAGGGGCGCGAATACCTGGTGATCGGAGTCGCGCGCCACAGCGAGACGGATGAATCGCTGGTTGTCTATCAACCCGATTATGGCGAACGAGGCCTGTGGGTGCGACCGCTGGAAATGTTCGTCGAGACGGTGGAAGTGAACGGCGCGCACGTGCCTCGCTTCGAATATCTGTCAGAGAGTTAGTGCGTGACTCGGACCCGCGCCCGGGTACGCGGCAAGTGGGGACCGTCGTTGCAGACCGTATCCGAACGCCATCAGGTCTTGGGCTTAATGAACAAGACGTCGCCGCGTTCAATCCAACCTTTTCGAAGGTCCACGCGGAACCAGCCATCGCTGTTTTGTTTGTGGATCCGTACAGGAGAACGGCGACCGAACTGTTGCAGGTCGTATTGAGCCCAACTCTGACCCATATCGGGCGAAATAATAAAGCCGGTGTGATAGGGGGACGCAGGAGCATAATGTGCGGAAAGGATCACGCCGTTTTCGATCAGCATATTCGCCGATTCGTATTTGGGGTTAAACAGCAGCGTATGTTTTTTGGGGTCTGCCAGATCTTCAGGTCGGCAGCGAAAGATGCCGCGGTCATGTGGCAAGGTGCCGTTGTTACCGTTGGCGTCAGAGGCCCAGTACAAAGAGCCGTTGACGAAGTTAATGCCTCCGGACTTGTATCGCGAATTCGAATTGACGGAGACCAGCACTTGCCAGTCCCAGGAATCGGGTGCTGCTTGGTAAGTACCTCGTAGCCAATGGCACTCGTGGCGATTGTCTCGATCATGGTCGCCGGTGCACGCATAAAACGCCTTTTCGGTCGGGTTGTAAACCACGGAATGGATGTGGCGACAGATTACCGGATTGTCCGGGTTCCCCAGAGGAGCGTTAGTTTTGGCGTCGCGGTCATGAAAGTTGGGGTTATGGCCAAAAGCGTAAGCGATCTTGACCGTTTGGCCTTGGTCGGTCGAATAGTAAATATTGATGGGGACCGGGCCGCCCAGCACATTGCAATAATTTCCCCACACGAGTATCTCGCGGCCATCAATGTCCCAGGTGTGCACTCCGTCGAGAGGATGGAAATACCAGCCCGGCCGCGCCGGATCCTGAGGTGTGTGCGGTAAGTAGTCGTTGCCAGCTTGATCCTTGACCGTGATCCGTTCATAGCTCTTGAGTTGATCCGTACTCAGATACAACTTGGTGCGCGTCGCGAACAGCACGTTGCCGTTCTTCAGGATACAGCTGAAGGTGATCTGATTGGCTTCGGGGAACTTGGTGCGGTGAGGCCACGTCCGGCCGTTATCTTCCGACAGCAAGATCTCGCCGGCGTTGTAAGCAAACGCCTGGTTGTCCCGTTGGGAATCGATGTACGGGAGTGTCGGCGCCAAGCGATACCAGAAATGATCTGTTTCACCGGCGGTCGCCGGGGTGGGGGCGGCGCGCATACTCGAGGTGGCGCTCATGACAAACGTGCTCGCCGCAGTCGTGCCGAGAAACTGTCGCCGTGTCACGGAATACGGATGGTTCATACTGCGTCTCCGCTGGTCCAAGTTGCCTTGCGAGGTGATCGAACAGGTCAGGAATGCATGCTGGTCAGTGAGAGTCGTTCACAGGGACTGTGGCGAAACGGCGGGGCGTAAGCAGGTGTCGCATTACCGAGGACTCGACGCACCCAGTTGGCACCTGTGATAGGTATACTGTATACGTTCAGGTCACCACATTGAAATGCACAGCGGAGAAAGAGTCGATTTATGTTGCAAACGAGTTTCACCATAACTGCCACAGATGCAACGTTCGCGACGTGCCGTCGTTTGCTGGTCGTTGGTGTTGTTTTGGCGACGATCTGCTCGAGCACTTGCGTCGCGTTGGCCAAGCATCGACGCGCCGTCAAGATTCCGACGATGTCCTTTGAGTCGGCGGTGCCCATTCAGGCAGGCGGGCGGGAGGTGAATTTCGAACAGCACGCAGCGGTGCGCAGTTTTGATTGGGACCAGGATGGTGATTTGGATCTACTGGTTGGCGGTGGCGACGGTCGGTTGTGGCTGTTGCGCAACGAAGGGACAGCGCAACGGCCTCGTTTTCCCGAGCCAATACCCTTGGTGGCTGGTAAACGCGATCGCTGGGGGAGTTCCTATACGGGGGTGTTGTTGAGCCACCTCGTAGGCGATGAGCTGCCCGATTTGGCCGTGTGTCATGCGGGCGGGCAGGTCACGATCCACGAGAATGTCGGTACGAACACGCGTCCGCGATTTGCTCAGGAAGGGATGACGTTTTCGGTTCAGAAGGATTGCCAGGGACGATTTGATTTGGCCGATTGGGATGGAGACGGATTAACGGATCTGGTCACCGGCGCTTTTGGTGGCCAAGTGATGTGGTACCGCAATCAAGGGCAAATTGGCCAGCCGCGTTTTGGGCAAGGGCAGCCGTTAGGTGACATTCGGATTGCCTACAACTCACATCCGCGACTGCTGGATTTTAATGTGGATGGGAAATTGGACCTGCTGCTGGGTGTGAATTGGGGAACCGTATCGTTGTACTTGGGGGGCGAAGCGGGACAGTCAGCGCGGTTGGGCAAGAGTCGGATGTTGCAATGGTCGGATGGCAAGACACTCAATATCCGCAAGCAGAACGGAGATGACACGACGCCCGAAATCGTCGATTTGGATGGCGATGGCGTTCTCGACCTGCTCAGTGGTGGCAAGGATGGACGACTGTTCTTTATGCGGGGAGTGGGTTTTTCATCACGAGTGGAACGGTTTCAAAAAACATTGGCCCAGCACGCCGATCATTTGGGGGTGACGCTTCGCGACAATGCCGCTGTGCGGGCTGAGGTGTTCGGGACGTTAGCAGCATTGCAAGCGGATCTGGCAAGTGGATTGATTCCCGCTGGAGCGCGCGAACAACTGTTCCAGCAACTCGCTCCGCTGGCCCAGCAGTACCCGGACGTGCTGAGCCGGGCGAAATTCGACTTGGAATCAGGTCCTCACTTGCCTCTGCTGGCGGGGCAATATTGGGTCGTGCTGTTGGAGGCTTTGCCTCCTGCCCGCGAGAATCGGGAACGCGTCGCGAAAGCTCTGGGTTTTCAAGCAGGCTATCGGCGCCTGTTGGTCGATCTGGGGGTGATATTGATTGACAACAACACGGCAACGCCGCAACACCTGGACGCGATGCACCGACTCATGACCGCCATGCCCTCCGCTGTCTGGGATGTGGAAGTGATCACCGTTGCCGGCTGGCTGGGGTCGGCGCTGAAGACACAGAAGATCCGGTCGCGGTCCGGGATCAATATTTTCGCCTTGCCGTTGGGGCGAACGGAAAACAGCTTTGCCGCGGACTCGCCACGACCGGGTGTCACGGATGTCTATCTGATCTGTCTGGCGCATGAGCTGGCACACAACATGTTGGATACCGTGGGCAGAAAATCTCGGCCAGAGTTGTACGAACGCAAATTCGAGGGGCTGGCTCAGGCTGCGGGGCCGCAAGTCGTTTTTCGATCACCAAAGTCTCGCGGTATTGATCTGGCAGCAACGAAACACAACTTTCAACGCATGGGCGCCTGGGATGGTGATGATGCAAGCTGGCAGGAGGCATGGAAGGGTTACTTCAAGCAACAGAAGCGATTCGACAAGTCGTACACGCGCGGCAACGTCCACTTTTTCTTGAATGCTCCTCAGGAGGCCTTCGCAACCCTTGCCAACCAATACTTTGCTGACAGCCAATTGATGCTGGAGTTTTGCAAGTCCCGTTGGGATGCCGGCCATCCTTCCAATGTGAATCAGTTCCTTTTGATTGCCGACTATTTGAGTGAAGGCAATGACCAAGTCAGCTTCTACGTTTTGCGTCCCGGTGGAGACCTGACGGTTGTCCCAGTTCAGCTGGCACGTGATGCGCAAGGGCGTATTGTGAAGGTCACATCTCCCGGCGGCACGGCGCAATTCGACTATCAAGAGGGCAGTCTGGTGACCGGCTTTCGTTGGCAGCCCCGGCGGGAAAGCGGGAATTAAAACCGGTACAGCGCAAGAGGGCCGGCAGGTTCACGTCCTGAACTCCGACGAGGAATCTGCCCACCCGGGCCCCCGTTGCCGAGTGTTTCTGGGAAAAAAGCTGTGTACAAGCCTGTGATTTTGCGAAACTGGCGGTGCAGGCCGGTGAATGTGAGTTCGGCGGTGAGTCATGGATGACCATGGATGACCATGGATGAACTTCCAGGTTTCCCCGAGAGGGCATGTTTCTGCCTGCCTGTGTTTGCGAACTTCATCGCCATCGCACCCGCGTGATGGTGTTTCTTCCAGGTCTTTGCGAGAAGGTTGAGTCATGTCCCAGAGCGGTGCGCGCGTCCTCTTCTTGTTGATGTTGGTCTTCATGCTTTGCACGACCGTCGTACGGGCGGAAGACTGGGCGCGTTTTCGTGGTCCCCGCGGAGATGGCATCAGCGCGGATGAAAAGATTCCGACCGAGTGGAGTGATTCGAAGAATATCAAATGGAAGCTCAAGCTACCGGGCGCGGGTTTCTCGAGTCCGATTGTGATCGGCAAACATATCTTTGTGACTGCGTACGAAGGTTCTAGGGAAGAGGTCGAACGACATCTGGTGTGTGTGTCGCGGTCGACTGGAGACATTGTTTGGAAGAAGAGCGTGACGGGGGTTAGCGATGGTGGTGAGCCTGGATTTGCGTATCACGGGCAGGCATCTCACACGCCAGTGAGCGACGGTGAGCACGTGTTTGCGATGTTTGGCAGCAGCGGCGTGCGGGCGTTTACCATGTCTGGTGAGCTTGTGTGGGAACAGCAGCTCGGCAACCAGCGCGCTTCGCGGTTTGGCACCGCATCGAGCCCCATCTTGCACGGGAACCTGCTCATCGTCACAGCAGGGGCGGAAGCGAAGGCGATGTTCGCGTTTGACAAAAAAACGGGCAAACAAGTTTGGAAGGCATCCGCGGGCAGTTTTTCGGCAAGTTATTCGACTCCGTTGGTGGTCGCCCGTCCCGGCAGTGAAGCGGAGCTGTTGTTTTCCGTACAGGAAGAGTTGTGGAGTCTCAATCCACTGACCGGAAAATTGAAGTGGTACGCAGAAACCAAAGTCGATACGGCGGCCTGCCCAGCGGTGATTGTGAAGGATGACATCGCTTACGTGATCGGGGGAAGAAGTGGTGGAAGGACGGCAGTTCGTATCGGTGGCAAAGGGGATGTGACCGACAGCAATGTGGTCTGGTCGTTTCGCATCGGTTCGTATGTGCCCTCACCCGTGTTGCACAACGGCCGCTTGTACTGGGTGACAGACAAGGGGGTTGCGTTGTGCGTTGATGCCAAAACCGGCCAGGAATTGGGCCGGAGACGAATCGGCGGTCAGTACTATGCTTCGGTCGTGTTGATTAAGGACAAGCTCTACGCCGTCAGCCGGTTTTCAGGGACGCGTGTGTTGGCTGCTACACCGGAATTTGATGAGATTGCACACAACACGCTCACAGACGACAGCGATTTCAGTGGCAGTCCCGCCGTCAGTGATGGCCAACTCCTGATCCGCTCGGATAAGTTTCTGTATTGCATTGCTGTGGACGAGTGAAGTCACAGTAAGGATCGTTCGCGTCGCAGTTTCGAACGTCGCTGTCCGAACGCTGTGTGACTGAGCACGTGGTGGAGACTTGCGCATTTTTTCTGCCGTCATTGGTGCCGCGTGTGATTTGCGGTAACAATAGGAGCAGCAAGCGGTCCTCCTTACGTTTATCTCAGAGCATCTCATGATACCTGTCCGCATACATGCCAGGGTTCCAATAGCGAGTCGTCAGTTGTTTGGATCACGTTGGCATCATCTCGTTGGAAGACGTTGTGTCCGTTGGTGGTCTGGTGTGTGTGCCATCCTGATGCTTGCTGTGTCGGTTGGCGCAGCACGCGCGGTGGAGACGGTGCAGTTCAATCGCGACATTCGCCCGATTCTTGCGGACCACTGTTTTCACTGCCACGGACCGGACTCGGCGAGTCGCAAAGCGGAACTGCGTCTGGACGAAGAGGCGGCGATGCGCGAGGTGGTAGAAGCTGGTGACGCGGCGGCCAGCGAGTTGATTGCCCGCATCACCCATACGGATCGGGAGCAGCGGATGCCGCCCGCCGATGCCGAGCAACCGTTGAGTCAGGACGAGATTGCGTTGCTGACGCGTTGGGTTGAGCAAGGTGCGAAATGGGAGAAGCATTGGGCATTCGTCCCGCCCGTGGTTCCCGCATTGCCGCAAGTTCAAAAAGAATCCTGGGTTCAAAATCCGATCGACCGTTTTGTCTTATCCAAACTGGAGGCAGCCGGCTTGCAACCCTCCTCGCGGGCGAAGAAGACATCCCTGATCCGCCGGGTGACATTCGATCTGACGGGCTTGCCTCCCACCTTGGCCGAGATTGACGATTACCTGGCCGACGAGTCGCCACACGCTTTCGAACGCGTGGTGGATCGCCTACTGAAGTCGCCCCATTACGGCGAGCGGATGGCCAGCGTCTGGCTGGACGCAGCACGCTATGCCGACTCCCACGGGTACAGCCTCGATCGCCGCCGCGTGATGTGGCCCTGGCGCGACTGGGTGATCGCGGCATACAATCAGAATATGGCGTTTGATCAGTTTGCGTTAGAGCAGATCGCCGGAGATTTGTTGCCGGACGCGACGCTGGCTCAGCAAGTGGCCACCGGCTTTCAACGCAATCATCCGATTCAAAGCGAAGGCGGTGTGATCAACGAAGAATATCGGGTGGAAACGGTGGTCGATCGTGTGGAGACGACCGGTGCCGTGTTCCTGGGATTAACCTTGGGGTGCGGACGTTGCCACGATCACAAGTATGAGCCGGTTTCGCAACGCGAGTTCTATCAGTTCTATGCGTTTTTCAATAACGTCCCGGAAACGGCGCACGTCGGGAATCGCGATAATGAAGCTGACAAGCCGTTTGTGACCGCCCCGTCCGTGCTGCGCGACCAGCGGTTGCAGCAGGTAGAGGCACTGCTTGCCAAAGCGCAAGTGGCAGTGCAAGCCGAGCAACAGGTGCCGCCGCCGAAACCGGTGGAGAGGGTCTGGATCGACGACGAGCTACCCACGGGGGCGCAGCCGTTTGGAAACGGTGGTGGACCGTCGGAATTCCGGTTCGTGGACGGAGCAGAGCACCCGGTACTGAACGGGAAACGCGCTTCGCAACGCACCAGTGTCGGACGAGGACAGCATGGATTTCAGGGAGCGGTACCGCTGACGATTAACGCGGGGACCAAACTGTTTACGCACGTTTATATCGACGCGAAAAATCCACCCAAACAGATCATGTTGCAGTGGCATGGACCCAATGGATGGGACCATCGGGCGTATTGGGGCGAGAACCAGATTCCCTGGGGTGTGAATGAGACGCCCAGTCGGCTGCCGATGGGAACGCTGCCAAAGGCTGGGGAATGGGTGAGGCTCGAAGTGGATGCGGCTGCGGTTGGATTGAAGCCTGGTGTCCAGATCAACGGTTGGGCGTTTACGCAATTCGACGGCAGTGTTTACTGGGATACCGCTGGGATCACGATGGTGCCGCAATCACCTGCGGTGGCGCGGTTGGCAGCACTGGAAGCGGAACGAGAAACATTGCGAACGGAAAACCCGACCGTCATGGTGATGTCCGAAATGAACCCGCGCCGTAAAACGTTCGTGTTGACGCGGGGCGACTACGACCGCCCGTCTGACGTCGAGGTGACACCGGATATTCCCCAGGTGTTGGGAGGACTGTCAAATGCGGTGCCCGACGGTACGGTCGACCGTTTGACATTAGCACGTTGGCTCATCTCGGCAGACAACCCACTGACGGCACGCGTCACGGTCAATCGTTTTTGGCAAATGGCGTTTGGTGTGGGATTGGTCGCGACGCCGGAAGATTTTGGCGCACAAGGCGCGGCACCGTCTCACCCGGAACTGCTTGATTGGCTGGCAACGGAGTTTGTCAGATCGGGGTGGGATGTCAAAGCGTTGCAAAAGCAAATTGTCATGTCAGCAACGTACCAGCAGACGTCACGGATGAGCCCGGAACGCTTGCAAGCGGACCCGAAAAACCGTCTGCTGGCGCGCGGGCCTCGCTTTCGCTTGTCGGCCGAAATGATTCGAGACAACGCGTTGGCAATCAGCGGACTGTTGGTCGATCGACTTGGCGGTCCGAGCGTACGCCCGTACCAACCGGCAGGGTTGTGGGATGATGTGGTGTACGGCAATGTCCCGAGGTTCCAGCAAGATCATGGCGACAAGCTTTATCGACGGAGCCTGTATACCTACTGGAAGCGATCTGTACCGCCGCCGAATCTGCAGTTGTTCGACGCTCCTTCTCGGGAGGCTTGTGTACTGCAGCGTTCGCGCACGAATACACCACTCGCGGCGTTGGTCTTGATGAATGACCCGACGTTTGTGGAGGCTGCACGCAAGTTGGCGGAACGATCTTTTGCGGAATCCGATAACGAGGACCGAGCGCGGCTGACGTACATGTTCCGCCTGGCAACCTCACGATTGCCAACACCTAAGGAAATTTCCCTGATGGAACAGGCGTTGCAGCAAGCACAGGAGCGTTATCGCCAGAATCCGGACATGGCGCGTCAATTGATGCGCGTCGGCGAAGCGTCTTGGCAGCAACAACTGGATCCGATGGAATTGGCTGCTTTCACGGCGGTTGCGAACGCGCTGCTGAGCCTCGATGAAACCATCACCAAGAATTAGCAAGCGGTGGCGTCTGATGAATTCAAAACAACCTGAAATGCTGGCCCTGAAAGAACAGCAACTCATGCTGACGCGCCGACAATTGCTCGGTCGTGCGAGTGCCGGAATTGGTTCGCTCGCGCTGGCGTCTGTGCTGAATGACCGATTGTCAGCGAAATCGAAATTCCAGGACGCTGTGGGCAAAGCGAAACGTGTGATCTACCTGTTCCAGAGTGGTGCTCCCTCGCAATTCGAGCTGTTGGACCACAAACCGAAGCTGGACGAATTGCATGGTCAGGAGTTAGGTGCTGATTTTTTTCAGGGTCAGCGGCAAACCGGGATGACGGCAGGGCAGAAAAAACAGGTCTGTCGCTCGATCTATCAATTCAAGCGTCATGGTCAAAGCGGGGCGGAAATCAGTGAAATGTTGCCGCATCTCGGTCGCGTGGCGGACGATATTTGCATTGTCCGTAGTATGCAGACCCAAGCGATCAACCATGATCCGGCAATCACATTCTTTCAGACCGGTTTTCAACAAGCTGGTCGTCCGAGTATCGGAGCGTGGCTCAGCTATGGGTTGGGCAGCGAGAATGACAATCTACCGGCTTATGTCGTGATGATCTCAGAAGGGAGTGGCAAACGCGATTCTCAAGCGTTGTACGGTCGCTTGTGGGGCAATGGTTTTTTGCCCTCGGCGCATCAGGGTGTCAAGTTTCGGGCGCAAGGGGATCCTGTACTTTACCTTTCGAATCCGGAGGGCATTGATGCCGGACAACGGCGAGACATCCTGAGCTTGACGAATGCCCTGAATGCCCAGCACCATCGGCACGTCGGCGACCCGGAAACCATCGCGCGTATCCAACAGGCCGAACTGGCGTTTCGCATGCAGACCTCGGTTCCGGACCTGACCGATACCTCAGACGAGCCTGAGCACATATTCGAGCTTTATGGCGAGCAGGCGCGGACCCCCGGTACTTTTGCTGCGAACTGTTTGCTGGCACGACGACTTGCCGAGAAAGATGTGCGTTTCATTCAACTCTACCATCGTGGCTGGGACCAACATGGCGACATGCCCCGTGACCTGCCCCTGCAATGCGGCGATGTCGACCAGGCGTCGGCCGCACTGATCACCGATCTCAAGCAACGAGGGATGTTGGATGAGACACTGATCATCTGGGGCGGTGAATTTGGACGCACGGTCTATGCTCAAGGTGGCTTGAATATGGAGCGTTACGGGCGCGATCACCACCCGCGATGCTTCAGCATGTGGATGGCCGGTGGTGGCATTCGGCCCGGTGTGACGTATGGCAAGACCGATGATTTCTCATTTAATGTCGTTGAGAATCCTGTGCACGTGTATGACCTGCACGCCACGATGCTGCACTGCCTCGGTGTCGATCACGAACGCTTGACCTACAAATACCAAGGGCGTCGCTATCGTCTGACGGATGTCCATGGTAGCGTGGTCCAGGGAATTCTCGGATAGCGTCCGACCGCCGTGGTATCCAGACTCGGAAGCTCGGCAGGGCGGTCCGCCCGCAGGCCATACCCTCTGCGCCGTGGGGACCAGCGGAAGGTGCGTTTGGCCAACCGCCTGGCGACTCCGTGTTACAATCCTCGAAAACCAGCTTGCATCGATTCCAAAGCAGGAAAGTTGTATGAATATGTCACTGATGGGTTATTCCCGACGGACTCTATCCACTGCCGCGTCGCTGTGGTTTGGTTTGGCCATGTGCTGCCTGATGAACAGTGCCAGTCCGTTGGCATACGGTCAAGAATCGGGCGAGCTGCGCTTGGCTAAAATCATCAGCGACCATGGTGTGTTGCAGCAGGAAAAGCCAATCAAGATTTGGGGCTGGGCCAAGGCGGGGACGCCTGTGGTGGTCACCGTGACCCAGGATCCGGAGCAGGGCGCGCAGGTGATTGAGGCCGCTATTGCGAGCGGACAACGGCGCGAAGAGACTGCCAGGGAGAGTGGCGATTACGCGGTCACGATTCGGTATGTCGAAACGAACGCACCGCAGTTAGCCACACAACGTCGTGAAGTGACGGCCAATGCGGACGGTTTGTGGATGGCAACGTTCCCGCCCGCGAAGGCAAGTTTTCAACCTACCTGGATCGCGGCGCAAAGCGGCGCTGTCACGGTGGCGGTCAAGAATGTGCTGATCGGCGAGCTCTGGGTTTGTGCCGGGCAAAGCAATATGGGCTGGAGTAATTTCAATAGGAAGGGGCGCGAAGCGGCTTCCGCAGACTTTCCCGGATTGCGATACGTTGCCTGGAATGACTCGTGGTACAAACCTCGGGAAGAAATTGAGAATAATATTCGATGGCAACCGTGTACGCCCGAGCATGCCCAGCGATTCTCTGCGGTGCCCTATCTTTTCGGCACGTTTCTACACCGCTACTTGAAAGTGCCGGTGGGCGTGATCAATGTTGCCCGTGGCGGAACCACGGGGCAAACCTGGTGCCTGCCGGCAGAGCTTGCCCAACTCGATCACATCACGGTCAAAACGTCACTGCAGCAATACCACGATGAAACAACTCAGTGGGAGCAGCCGGCGGAGGTCGCACGGGTAATGCAAGCGTGGGAGGAAGCCAAACAGAAAGCGACTGCGGAGCATGCGGTACAAAGTGACAAAGCCAAAGCGGAGGGGAAAAAGCCGCCGCGTTTACGCCTCCCCAAAAAGCCGGCAGATCCGCGTAGCGGTTGGAGCCCACCAGCAGGTTTGTTTAACGCGACGGTCTGGCCCATCCGACGTTTAGGCATTCGAGGTGTGCTGTATTACCAAGGAGAGAACAATAACTTCATGCGCTGGACGCGCTACGAACATACCTTCCCGAAAATCCCCGTCTCGTTCCGTCAAGCGTTCGGAGACCCGCAGCTACCCTTTGGTTGCGTTAGCCAACCTGGGTGGGGAACGTTCGGTTTGGATCCCGAGGTGGCGACGGTCGCCGAAGGGTATGCCATTGTCCGCGACATTCAACGACGCGCATTGGCTAACGACCCACATGCCGACATGATTGCCACTTACCCGACGGGAAACTCATATATTCATCCGGCCGAAAAAATGCCCGTGGCCGATTACGCCTCGCTGTGGGCGCTGGCCAAAGTGTATGGAGCGCCGGTGGTGCACCGTGCCAATGAGTATCAGTCGATGAAGAAAAAGGACGATCGCATCTTTCTCTACTTTGATACCGATCCGATCGTGCATGAACGTTGGAAACATGTAGAAAACAATGCGTATTGGCAAGTCGTTCCTTGTCCTCGCGAAGGGAATGCTCCGTTTCAGGGATTCATCATTGCCGGAAAAGATCGACGCTGGTATCCCGCGCAAGCAAAACATACTCGGCTCGATGGCACGTGGACGATCGAAGTCTGGAGTGATCTGGTGAAAGACCCTGTGGCAGTACGGTATGGTTGGGCCAATTGGCCAACGGGGAACCTGGTCGGTCGTGAACGGCTACCTTTGGCTACGTTCCGAACGGATGACTGGCCGATTCCCGAAGGCGTCAGCTATTCCGAGGCCGCCAAACAAGCCGCTTCTGAGAACTTGGATCGGCTGCGAGCCGAAGGGAAGCGACAAGCACTGGATCGACAACTGCGGCAGCTGCAAATGGATGTGCCTCAAGTGGAAGCTGAGTTATATAAGGCCGATGCGGATGAAGCGGTCAAAAGCAAATTGCGTCGCCTGGAAGCGATACTCGACGAGCTGGTGGATCCTCAAGCGACCGGCCGTTTGCTGCAGCGGGATCGCCCAGAAATGCTACAGAAAATCGAACAGTTGCGGGAGCAAGTTGAGGCTTTGCAGGTTGCTCCGTGAGTCCTCGATGCTTCCGAAACGAAATTCTCTCGTGAAAGCGAACCTTAAGATGCGCATGCTTTTGGTATTGGTTGTGGTCGCGTCAAGTTCAACTGGCTTGGCACAGCAGATCCATCCGGATCGTGTCTATCCGCAGTTTGCTGTCGGTCCTACGGGGATTGATGCCACGATTGAAAAACAGCGATTGGTCACCGTCCAGTCGATTCGAAAAGGATCTCCGGCAGCGGAAGCAGATTTGCAAGCCGGTGATGTACTGCTGTCTGCCGGTGGGCGATCGCTGGCGGTGGATGACCCGCGCGTGCCACTGGGTGAATCCATTGGAGCGGCCGAGGCCAAACGCGGTCAGTGGAATCTGCGTGTGCGTCGCGATGGTCGAGAGCATGCGGTGACGATTCGCTTGCCAATGCTCGGAGCGTACGCCGAGAACTGGCCAGAGGGCTGTGCCAAGTCGGATGCGCTGGTTGCCCGTAATGCGCGGTTTGTTGCCGCGTCTCAGGATGACGACGGGGCATATCATTTGGGTGGGCGTGCCGCCGTGCGTGATGATTTGCGGGGCTGTCTGACGAGTTTGTTTTTGCTGTCGACAGGGGACGCCCAGTATCTGAAAAACGTGGCTCGCCATGTGCGCCCACTTGCCAAGTTGGCCGAACAGAGAAAGAACGCTGGGGGCCATGTGAACTGGCAACTAGGCTATCAAGGCATCCTGTTGAGCGAATATTACTTGCGAACCGGAGACGGCCAGGTGCTGCCGGGATTGCAGGAGCTTTGCAACTGGTGCGTCGAAAACCAAGCGGCAGGAGGTTGGGGACACGGAGGTTCGGTCGGCCCCGGCTATGTGCAAAGCGGGTTGATGAATCACGCGGGCCTGCCGATCCTCATCACGTTGATTCTGGCGCAAGAATGTGGTGTGGAAGTTGATCAGGCCGCTTACGTCCGCGCGATGCAGCTGATGTATCGGATGGCTGGACACGGCTGTATTGCCTATGGAGATCATCGCAGTGAACTCTGGTGGTCCAATACGAACGGGCGGAATGCGATGTTGGCGTGTGGTTTTTCGTTGTTGGACGATGTGCCTCAATATCGGGCTGCATCCGAGCATCTTGCGATGCTGGTAACCGATTCCTACTATCAGCCGGAGTTTGGCCATACGGGCGGAGGCTTTAATGTTATCTGGCGCGGGATGGCGTCCGTTCACGTGCCGAGGAATCAGCGCGCCCACTGCCGCCGGCAAATGCAGGCCTTGGCTTGGTACTATGATCTCTGCCGCCAACCGGGAGGCGGTTTCTCGATTTTGCCAACGCCTCCGAATAATGCTCGCTATGCAGGCTTGGAGTGGGGGACTGGTGCGATTGGGCTGACCTACACTGCGCCGCGTGCAACGCTGCGCATCACCGGTGGCCCGCGCACGCCTTTTAGTAAACCGTCCGCGCATCCTGCGTTTTCCTGGGGGAATGCGAACGACCGAATCTTTTTGGCCTCGACTCATGCGGATGGCTTTGGACCAGAGGCGGCTCCGCCGCACGAAGTTTACGCGCTCTTGCTCAAAGACCGGAAACAGGAAGCCACGCCGGCTCTGTGCGCGAAGTACCTGCGGCATTACAGCCCTCTGGTCAGAACCTGGGCGGCCCGCCGGTTGAGCGAATTGAACAGCGAGGAAGCGGTCGCCGTTCTGGTCGAGGCGAGCGAGCACGCTGATCCGCGCGTGCGTCGCGCCGTGTTTGATGCCATTTCCAATTACGATAATTGGCGGCGCCCGATTGCGGGCAAGATGAGCCCCGAGTTGGTTTCTGAAAAGTTCTTGAAGCGAATCCTGCAGACACTGCAGGACCCAGAGTCTGCCTGGTGGGAAGTCGATGGGGCACTGTTTGCTCTCGGTCAGGCCCAGCCAGAGGATATTCGAAAACACCTGCCGTTGCTGAAATCGTTCTCCCAACACCCCGACTGGTATTTGCGTGAGGCCGCCTTTTGGGCCATCGTGGGACTGCATCAGACGATTCGTGGCGAAGAGTTTCAATGGTTGGGGCGAATCTATGCGCAATCCAAACACGTGTTCGAACGCGCTTCCTTTGATGCCGGATTTCGTGTGATCCTGAAAAGTGACAAGGCAGCGTTTGACCGGGCCACGATGGTGGCGGCGATGAAAAGTCTAGGGCAGACGACCCATCAGCCCGGGGTGATGCTGGGCTACGGACGGGGTGGCGTGCATGAAGCCGCACATCGAACCATGATGGTGCTGAAACATTTCGACCCGGATGTTTACGCGCTGATGGTCGATGACTTTGTGAATTACCTGGACGGCTGGGAACCGTACTATCAGCACAGCGTCTGGCTCATCAAAGGCAGTCGCTGGCAGCCAGGGATTCTCAAAGTTCTGGAAACCTTGGGCGAGGACGGCCGACCTATCGTACTTCAGCTCAAACGCATCGAGCGAACATTTGACAAGTTGGATGCGTCTCGTATCTCACGCGACGGTGCCGACTTACAAGCACAGATGCGCGCGGCCGTCGATGCCTGGGAGCAGAAGTATGGCGTGCCGAAACCTTGAATGACGTCAGCCAGGTGTTGCTGAGCTATCCGGTTCGACCAACTGAACTTGCGGTCTGAGCGATGTTCTGCCAGAGTTCGCCAGCGAGTTTTCTGCCGAACTTCGAAATCGGCTTTACCGACGCGAAATCTGCTCTGCTGACACGGGAGTGGGTCGTCAGAATGCGTGGTGCCAATGATTACTTCTCTCTCCTCCCTGATGCGTCGCTGGTCACCCCCGGCAGGTTATCGATGGCGGCGGCAGTCGACGATCAGCTTTGTGGCATTCCACGCGTTGGTGCCACTGGCGTTAACGCCATGGTTCTTTAGTTGGACCGGGGTCGCGTTGGCGTTCGTGGGATTTTATCTGTTCAACACGGTTGGCATCGATGTTTGCTTTCATCGTCTGTTGTCACACCGGAGTTTTAAGTCGCCATTATGGCTGGAGCGAACCTTGGCTCTCTTGGGAGTGTGTGGTTTGCAGGACTCTCCCACGCAATGGGCGGCAACTCATCGGCGACATCATCGGCATACTGACGAAGAACAAGATCCCCATAGTCCGCTGGAGAGCGTGTTCTGGGGCCACATCGGGTGGTTGATCGTAAAAGAAAAAGATCCTCATCGCAGCGTGTTGCAGCAGAAATATGTGGCTGACATGCTCCGTGATCCCTTTTACCGGCACATCGAAAAGAACACGTTGTGGCTGTGGATTTTTCTCGGTCACGCCATTTTGTTTTTCGGAGCCGGCTTCTTGGTGGGGCTCACGAATGACGGTACGTTAGCGGCTGGAGCGCGGGTCGGGACCAGTATGTTTTTGTGGGGTGTCATTGTCCGCGTGGTCTATTCCTGGCACGCCACCTGGGCCGTGAATTCGGTAGCACATCTATGGGGCTATCGAAACTATGACACCAGCGACAACAGTCGTAACAATTGGTTTCTTTCGCTGGTGACCTGGGGAGCTGGTTGGCATAACAACCATCATGGCGATCAACGAAGTGCCGCGCATGGGCATCACCGCTGGTGGGAATTCGACGGCGCCTATCTCACCATTCTGGCGTTGCAATGCGTCGGGCTGGCCTGGGACGTCACTCCCCGGCGCCGTTTGCATTTGCTGATCGATCAGCCGTCAGCAGCGGACCCGGAAGTCGCAGCGGACCCGACGGTGGTGCCGTTCAGGCAACCGGACCAGTCGACGACGGAGGTCCCTGCGCAACGAGATCGAGCTGCGTAGTTGGCTTGTGTCAGGTCCAGCAGGCAGTTCGGATTGGAGCCTCCCAGCGTAGCTTGCCCGGGTGGGAGTTTCCTTGGCGTTTCCTCGGAATGGGGAAGACGTTGCGCCTCATGCGCCCTCATGGAAGCAGCCATGCCAAGCAAGTATCTTAATAGCAGGATGCTGCTGTCTCGCGGGTTTCGGGGCAGTCCTCTGGTTTGGATGTTTCAGAAGAAAGAGCGAGTGATTTATGTACTCAATGCAGCCGTTGTCTTGGTTCCTGGTAACCGTGGTGCTGGGGGGATGGTTTTCACTTGTAGCCGAGGCTCAACCGAAGCCGCGAGAAGACATTGTGGGCACACCGGCGATCGGAGAGGGGCTATGTGTCAGTAATGTTTTTCAAAGCAACATGGTTTTGCAGCGGAACAAGCCGATCCGCGTGTGGGGTTGGGCAGCGCCTGGTGAGCAGGTGACCGTTCGTTTTGTCGGCGAACAGGCTCAGGCGCAAGCAGGTCAGGACCGAGTCTGGGAGGTGACACTTCCAGAGGTTCCCGCTCACAACAGTCCACAACAGATGACGATTCAGGGAGCGAGCAAGAAGCTGGTCCTGGAAAATATTCTTGTGGGCGACGTCTGGGTTCTGGGTGGCCAAAGCAACATGGAGTTTGAACTGGCGAAAGTCGAGAATGGTTCATTGGAAATCATTTCGGCGAACTTTCCGGAGATGCGCATCCTGACAGTGCCGTATGGTCAAGGTCCGGATGCTCGGCGCAGCTTTGCCCGATTGGATGAATGGAGCGGTTGGTTCGGTCGCCATTTTCGCAAAGGCGATTGGGATGTGTGTACTCCCGAGACGGTCCGCAGTTTGTCCGCGATTGGATACGTCTTTGCGCGGCGCGTGCACATGGCCAGCCGGGTACCGATCGGCGTCATTGACGCGTCGCGTGGTGGAACGACGGTCGAAACGTGGACTCCCCTGCCGGTGCTCCGTGCCATGACCAGTGCCCCGACTCAGGCCAAGCTGGCTTTCTTTGATGACGCGGTTGCCAACTGGGATGCTGAAGAGGATTTGAAGAACCGGATTGCGCGCCATCGTCAGTGGCTTGAAAAACAGACCCAAGAGGGTAAGCCGATTCCGGACGATAAACGGCAGGCACCCACGGATCTGCGTCCTGGTCCACTGGGGAATCACAACTTTCCCGGCCACTGCTATGCAGGCATGATCGTGCCGTTGGAGGGGCTTGCTGTCAAAGGGGTGATTTTCCATCAGGGCTACAATAATGCGTTTGATGGGTCTGTCGGGGTCGACATGTATCGGGACATATTTCCTGAGATGATCCGATCTTGGCGAAAGGCGTTCAACGACCCCGATTTGCCGTTTGGTATTCTCTCGCTGTGCACCGATGGCTACCCGCAGACGCGCGATAACTATTGTGAAAAGATGTTCAATGCCGGGATTGGTATCCGCGCCGCTCAATACGAGACCTTCTTGCAGGCTTATCGCGCGGGCGACGAGAGCATTGGGTTCGTCAGCACGTATGACCTGCGTCGGCGCTGGTATCACCCGCAGCTGAAATTACCTGCAGGCGAGCGGATTGCACGCTGGGCACTCGCGACTCAATACGGTTTTGAACGCGACGTCCAATGGAAGCCGCCGATGCTTGTGGGGATGGAATCGCGTGAGGGAAGTTTACTGCTCAAGTTGGACACCGAAGTGGGAGATCCTGAGGAGGGCGCCATAGAAGGATTTGCCGTCGCGGGAGAAGACCGCAAATTCCATCCTGCCACAGTAAGCTATGCTGAGAAAGGCAAGGATGGTCGGGGAAGAATGCAATACGATCGCAAGCAGCTTGTGTTGACAAGCTCGATGGTGACCCAGCCAACGCAATTCCGTTATGCCTGGGGGCGCAACCCCCTGGCCAACCTGCAGGCGAAAGGGAACAAGGATTTGCCCTTTGCGACCCAACGCAGTGATGACTGGCGGATGGAAGAAGTGCCGCTTGGAGTGCTGGGTAGCGAGGTCACGCTGCCCGTTTCTCGCGGTGATCGTGGAAAGATTCTGCAAGCCCTCCGCGCTCAGGACCGCGCGCGGCGTTTGCGATCTGCCGAACAGATCATCCAGGCGGAAGGTGAGAACTAAACGTTTGGGGTGGCGTTAGCTGTGGTTGTGCACTTGGTGAGGTAACGTTGCTTCGCCTGGGGTGGACTCGAGCATGGCCAGTTTCCCGGCCTTGGCAAGACGCTGACTGACTTTGTTAAATTTGGCCGCCACGGCATTGCCGGTCCGGGCGGCGTTGAGTTGTTCGGAGTCTTCGACGCCAAGTTCTTCGAGGCTGTGCTGCACGCGACTCATGCACAGGTCTGCGTAGGTGATGACATCCGCCAGTTCCTCGGCTAGATCCAGCAAAGCCGAAATCGTTTCTGCGCGGTCGTAATCGCCGCGAATCAGCTTCTTGGCAATGTTGCACGCTTCTCCCGATTCGCCTGCCATGGCGTTGGTCCACTCGGCAATACTCCATTGATCCAGTGCAAAGAATCCTGCTTCGCATCGTGCGCGATTGGCAGCTTGAAAATGATTGAAGGTCAGTTCGGTGGCCATCTATCTGCTCCTCACGTCAGCGGGAAAAATCGTTACCTGCACGGAACGCCTCGGCCGTGCGTTGATAGTTTACAAGATTGCCAACGGGTTTCGGCGTTCATCGAGCGTGCCGCGGGTGACTCCGACGCGATTGCTGGCTTGGAGTGACTTCCAGACTTCTTTTCCGGTGATACGTCCTGCGAACAGGTCCCGGTAGAGGTTTAAAATACGGCTGATTTGTGGCCCCTCGTCCTCAAGCACCTCGATGCGGAAATCACGTATTCCTTTGGCCAACAACGTGGGCACGATTTCGGCCGCACTTTGGGGTGTGGCGTTGAACAGCGTATTGCGACAGCCGACATCGGCGGTCAGAAGATGCTCTTTGCCGACGCGGTCTCGTAATTTCACTTCGTGGAAATCGCAGGGGCGACCACAGTTTGTCTTGTTCGTACCGGGAGACAGAACGGCACAGAAGACACAGTGTTCCATATGAAACATCGGCATGTGTTGGTGAATGACCACTTCGAGCCAATGAGTTGGCACCGCCTCGACAAGCTCGAGAAGCTGATCGCGATTGAGATCGTAAGATGCAGTGAGCCGACCGGCGCCGCGATCCATCAAGAACTGAGCGGTGAGCTGATTGGAAACATTCAACGAGAAGTCCGCCACAAGCGGTACTTGCTGATCGAGAAAAAAATCAAGACCGGCTAAATTGCGGACCAGCATCCCGTCGGCACCATGTCGCATCAGTGCACGGAAGATGCCAACTTCTCCGGGTTTTTGGATGCGTGGGGTGGCCAGGAAAATGTTTGCTGCGTATTGCTGTGCCAGCGGTACTGCGTCGGCATATTCCCGGATGTCTTGAAAATCAACGTACACCTCAGCTACGCCCTGTTGCAGGACGCATTCCAGCTGGGGAAGTGACCGGCAGAGGACACGCAGGCGCGGCTCTGGTAGAGTTTCGTTGGCCGATTCGTAAGGGCGGTCCAAACGCGCGAGCGCGGGTTCCGGTGCGAGTTCCCTGGTAGGGGTGGCGGAACTGCTTGCTAACTGAGAGATGAGCTCACGACGGCATTGCCCCAGTACACTCAGTGGCACCATGGGATTGCCGTTGATCTCCGCGTCCAGTCCTGCGAGTTCGTAGACGGTACCGCCGAGTCTCCCGAGTTGCTTTTGCAAGACCTCGGTGGTGAGCGGATGACGGATGGCCACCGGCAGCGGTTCTGCGGAAGTTGCCTCGCAGGTTAACCCGGTCTGGGTACGGCCGCGCACGTGGAGCGGTTTGCCAGCGATGGCGACCACATGGAAATGTAAAGCGACCCGACGTACCGCATCGTGTTGCGTGTATGACGAACGAAGGCGTTTTGTCAGCTGCGGGTCATCGGTTTTCCATACCTGTTGTCCTACGGCAAGCTCCGTGACGTCCAGACGCTGGCGATCAAAGGTGAGTTCCACGATGCCGTGATCGACCGGGTGATCTTGCTGTCGCCCGTCCACGTAAACATGAAAGATACGTCCACCTTGTTCCGCGTTTTCCTCGCGATTGCCCTCGAAGACCACTCCGTCTCCGCGCGCGACGGGGCAGGCAAGTTCGACACTTACCCGATCTTTCTGCAGACGCACCACCTTGCCTAACAGCACGCCCCGTTTGGCCGAACTCAAACCGGGAACGAGCATTTTGTGATCACAGCCTTGCAACCAACCGGGGGAAAACCCGCGGGAAAAAGAGAGTTCCATCTCTTGAACTTGCCGCGGAGAAAAATTCACCGCTGATCCGGACACCGCTTGATCGATCGCTTCGCGGTAATGGCGAGTGATGTTGGCAACGTACTCGGGGGTCTTCAAACGCCCTTCGATCTTCAACGAGCAGACACCCGCCTCGATCAACTCCGGCGTTAATTCGTAAGCGGCCAGATCTTGCGGACTGAGCAGATAACGGACACGGTCCAAATCAACATCCTGGCCGTCACAAATCAGGTCGTAGGCCAGACGACAAGCTTGTGCGCATTGGCCTCGATTCGCGCTGCGGCCGCCGAGCGATTCGCTGGTCAGACACTGTCCTGAATAGGCGACGCACAACGCTCCGTGAACGAACACCTCCAAAGGCATTGCCGTTTGACTGTGAATTTTGCGGATCTCGTCGATGGAAAGTTCACGTGCCAGGACGACGCGTTGGATCCCCAGTTCGTCTGCCACGCGGATACATTCGGCACTGGTCAGTGTCATTTGTGTTGAGGCGTGAAGCTCAAGTGACGGGCAGACCGCCCGAACGAGGCGAGCGACTCCCAGGTCCTGGACGAGTACCGCGTCAACACCGCTGGCGGCGATTTCGCGTACCACCTGCTCGACCCGTGACAATTCACCAGGGAACGCCAGCGTGTTCAAGGTGACGTAGGCCTTCACTCCCCGTTGATGAACGTACTCGACCAAGTCAGGTAAGTCGGATGGAGCGAAATTCTTCGCGCGGTCGCGCGCGTTGAATCCACAGTCGAGGCCAAAGTAGATCGCATCCGCTCCGTTCTCAACCGCCGCACGCACGCACTCCCAGTCGCCAGCGGGCGCAAGTAACTCGGGGATGGGGCGATCAGGTTGCATGGCTGCCTAACGAGCGATGGACGGGGACCATCGAGTTTACCCTGAATCCCGATGGGTGGGCAGGGTTAACCGCCGGACGTCCAGGTGACCAGCAGCGATGCAGACGACCGAAGAGCCGGTTGCTATGGCGACTTGGCGAGCCATCGCGAGGTTAACGATTGCGGTGGACTTGGAGGGCAAATTGATTCATGAGTTGAGCGCGTTCTCATCCCATGCGGCGGTTGAGAGATGCGCACAGTTAAGAAAAACGGGAACCGACAGCCAGGGAAATTGAGAGGAATGATCCGGCAGGTCCAGGTTCGTTGGTGAGCCCGTTGTGGTCGCAGCCCGATCGGGTTGGTGGCCGCGTTTCACTTTCCTGATGTTGCAACCACGCGGTGCTGAGGTGGTTGCCTGGCCGATAACACGGTGTAGGTCGGCATCGTGTCTCGATATGATGACGAGATGCTTTTCGCCAGAGGTTCCACTCCGGATATGAGGGATACTAAGTCAGTCCCGAGCAGTGCGCAGCGAATTACCTGATGTCCGGCGGCCCCCCTTGGGTCAACTTATCAGCAAAGAAGTATCAGGCCACTCGCCGTTATTTGGCACACGTTTTGTAAGTCAGGGAGACGCGTTTGGCGCGCTGACATGTGCAGGCGCGGTGGGGCGGAATCGCGAACATGGCCCCTTGTCAGCGGTAGCCCTGGTGAGTTCCGGTTTTGGGTGGGGATAGTAGGCGTGGTGGTCCATAAAGACCACTGGGGTGGTTTTTCGCTTTCACGCAATCACCCTTTGGCTGGGCTTTGCTTGGTTCTCAAGTTGAGACGGGAGTCTCGATATGGGACGATCTGCAGCCTTGCATGGCGCCGTTTAGCGAGGATTGTCTGCTGGCACATCTTTTGCTAATTGCCCAGTTCGCGTTCGTTTAAGTTCGCCCGATGGATCGCGACGTGACTTCTGTTCCCTTCTGTTTTAAAAGCTGAGATTTTGATGAACACAAAACACATGTTTCTGAATGCCGCTACCGCTTGCCTCGTTGCACTTGCCGTCTTGATGACCCAAGCGATCTTTCATCAGACAGCAACGGCAACTCCCCCCAAAGAGAGTCGCGACTTTGTGAGTTTGATGCAGCGAGTGGCGGATTTGGAAGATCGCCTTGACGCCAGTGACAACGAGTTTGTTTTGATTGATGGTAGCCTTGGTGATTTGGATTTGCGGGTGAACGCCAACGAGGCGACGGGGCGGGCGAATTCTGCTGACGTCCGCAAGTTGCGATCTCAGGTGAGAGCAGTGTCAGGGCGGGTGGCAAAAATGGAAGCTCGTAGATAATAAGTCATTCTCAAGAGCACAGAGCTTGCGTGTTTGTGGCGCAGCTCGGTCCGTGAGCTTGTCGAAATTCATGGTCACCAGGAGTTCCTTGTTTCACTTCAGGGGACTCCTGTTTTTTGTCGTGAATGGACTGGGTGAGCCCGGCAGCGCGGGTAAATCAAATGAAGCACTTGATCAGTTTTGGGATGACGACCATTGGGATTGTCGCGGTGGCAGCGTTGCTACCGTCTTTTTTTGGCCGGGAACGCAGTCCTCAGCTGGTGTCCGATGTGGGAGCGGAGATTCGGCTTGTCGCGTGTAGTGTTACGAGCGCGCGAACCTCTTCACTGAGGAATGCAGAATTGGTGACAAATATTGTCAATGGTTTGCCTCGCGACGTGCATGTTCTGTTGATGGTCAGTGACCGTTCTGCTTTTTCCGCATCACCTTCTCAGCGCCGCGTGACCTTCGTCGAAATGCCACCGCAAAGCGATATATCGATCTGGCCACAAGATCCATTTGTTGTGGTTCAGGATGGAGCGACCACGAAGTTGATCACCCCCTGCTCGTTTGACCGAGAGGACGACGAGCTCATGGCGGGCCAGTTGGCAAAGTTGCTGGAGTTGGAAGTCATCTCTTCTGAGTTGCACTTCGAAGGTGGTAATATTGTTTGCGGAGCCGATGCTGTCCTGATTGGATATGACACCATCGACCTCAACGTGATGCGTTTGTCGCTGACTGAGGCGGAGGTGCTGCGGCGTTTTGAGAAGCTGTTTGGTCGTCCGGTGATTGTCGTGGGTGATGAGCCGCAATCGGTGGGGCATATCGATTTGATTGTTGCGCCGCTTGACGATCGGCGGATCGTGGTGGCCGACAGTCGCAGGGGGGCTGAACTTGCGGAAGCGGCGTTGGCGGAAGAACCGCAACAAGTCGAGGAATTCGAGATGCAGTGTGAGCAAGGATTCTTTGGGCACGCAAAGATTGCTCAGTTGCAAGATCGTGATGGAAACGAGATCACCCGCCCGGATGTGCACGGGGAGACGAGGTCGGCGATCGCTGCAAGTTTGCAGTTGGCACCTGCGTTGGATGCCATTGACCGTCAGTTGAGCGATGCCGGCTATGAGGTTGTGCGGATTCCGGCACTCATTCCTGACCAGCAGGGACCGACGGATGAGAATGGCCGCAGTCAGCCAACCTACCCCTTCCTGACGTACGCGAACGTATTGACCGAAAAGCGAAATGATCAACTGCAGGTATACTTGCCGCAGTATGGTTTTAAACAACTTGATGATGTCGCGCGGCGAACATGGCGGGAGCTGGGTTATCAAGTCCACCCTGTTTCCGGATTTGCCACCAGTGCGATGTATGGTGGTGCGATGAGATGTTGTACGAAAGTGCTACAACGCAACTAACGTGGTGATGTGAGAACCAGTGTGATTGCGGAGGGTGATCGCTGGCCAGTCGCCGTAGCTCCCGACGCGAAACCAAGGTGGGTGGGGATGTTCCCGCTGCGGCTGGTAGTCGCCATGGCGTGTGCGGCATCTGCACTCGGTGCACAACCTGTTCCGCAGTCGTTTGCTTGTTAATCCACTCAAGTTGACTCTGGCGCCAAGGGAATGGTCAGGCAGAACTCTGCGCCGTCTGCCACGTCAGGTGTTACCCAGAGTTGTCCGCCGTGTTTTTCGGCGATCGAGCGACTGATCACGAGTCCAATCCCCAGGCCGTCTTCTCTGGATGACACAAAGGGTTCAAAAAGGGCGTCGCGAATTTGAGTGTCGATACCGGGGCCATTGTCTTTGACCACGACTTCGACGTTGTCGCCGGCAATTTGCGATCGGATTGTCACCAGACGCAGCGTCTGGTTGCAAGTTGCTACGGCTTCGCACGCATTGCGCAAGAGATTGACGAACACCTGCTGAAGCTGTGTTCGATTGCCACGGGTTAAGCCTTGATGCGACTGGAGATCACTCTGGATGTTGACGGCATGGAAGCGGGCGTCGGCGAGTATCAAAGAAACCGATTCGCGAATAACTTCATCCACATCCAGAAGAATGGCCTCGCCTTGTCCTTGTTTTGAAAAGTCTCGTAATCCCCGGATGATGGCGCTGCAACGCGTTGTCTGGTTAACGATCGCTTCGTTCCACTCTTTGAGTTTGGCAGTGTCGCCCGCTTCAAAATTTGCTAACAGATTGCTGGATGCGGTGGAGTAATTCGAGATTGCTGCCAGCGGTTGGTTGATTTCATGTGCGATGCTAGCCAGCATTTCGCCCATAGAGGTTAACCGCGCGACGTGCTCTAACTGTGCTTCTTTCTCTTGTAATTCACGACGTGCGGTGACGTCACTTGCAATGCCGCAGATACTCTGGGGCGCACCAGACTTGTGAGGAACCAGGTACTTGCGGTCATGAAGCCAAATGAGTTGGCCATCGGGCCGAACGATACGATATTCGGCCTCCGCCGTGCCAGTTTCGGCAAGATCAGCGATGCTTTTTTCTGCCGCTTGCCGATCTCGTGGATCAACGGCTTCAAGCCAGATCGTCGGATTGTCATAGAACTCTGCGACCGGGCGGCCATAGATCCTCTCCGCTGCCTCGTTGATGTACAGCATTTGGCCGTCCATGTTGGCGAACCAAACGACTTGCTCCAAAGATTGCAGCAAGACGCTTAAACGCTGCTCACTGTCTTGCAGTGCCCGACTCTCATGTTGCACAGTGAAAACTCCACCCAAGATGTATGGGTTATTGCTGCAGTCGGTTGGTGGCCTTACGGGAGGCGGAAATGCTTGAATCTGGTCTGACAGGAGACCCTTGAGGAAGTTAGTGTACCCTGTATTGGGGGGGGCTGGCGAGGCGTCCAGGGAGGGTCGCAAGAGACGTTTTTTCCTGCCGGGTAGGTGCATGATCGTGTAACGGGGTGTCGCGACATTCGCCCCGTGCGGGCAATGACGACAGGATGCCGGGGTTGTAGAAAGCAATCACGTTCAGCGGTGTTCACCCGAAGAAGCGGGAAAGTCAGAGGTGCGCTGGCTCTGGCTGATGGTTTCGCAATAGGTTTTGACCGCATCCATATCGGATGCGACGCCCCGAACCACCATGCCTTTGATCATCGGGGTAATGATTTTGGCAAAGAGTGTGTGTGGTTGGATATCCATTTGGAATTCAAGCCTTACGCCAGAGACGCCTGCGGAGACGGTAAACAGGGAGTCCCACAAGGTGCCCCCGGCGTCGGATCGCATACGGATGCGGTCGTTTTCGACGTACTCGGCGACTTCGAGTTCCACCGTTTGCTCGCGACCTTGCATCAAGCGTGTTTCCAGAAACCGCGTGCCCACGCCGACCTGCTGATCTGTCAGAAACTCAATCTTGGTGATGTGAGGTACAGCTTGGCGGAAATTGCGAACATCCGAAATGGTACGAAACACCTGCTCCAGGGCCGCGTGGATGGTTCGTTGGGTACGNATGGGCTGCATGCTTTGACTCGACTTGCGGAGAACGGTCATTGCGCATTGTTGGTGGCGGGTCGCCGTGTGGACGGGGCCTCACGCCATGAGCCACTTAGGGTAATTGGTTTATCCCCAGCAGGATACGGCTTTTTACAAGCAGACTTGCAAGAGCCGTGGTTCATGGGAAGTTCTGCTTGTCTGCATCTGGGGTGCATTCTAACACGCCCCGTCATGAATGGATGGTAAGGAACCACAGGTCTCGTCATCCCGTTCATGGGCGATCGGAGTGAGGTGCCTCCCGCAATGGGTTACGGGATAGGGGTGGTTTATACTGACATCGTCAGCGCGGCGCTGCCTTTGGTTCTGCCCGTTCCGACGGAAGGGGCCACACGCGGCGACTGGATTCGCAAGGCCTTTCGGCAAGTAGCAACGCAACCATGAAAGACAACATGAAACACGTGCTCCCCCGCTTCCACGTTTCGATGAATGGCCTGCTGNCACTCGGGCTCTGTGCTTCACTCACCATGGGACTTGCCCGAGCGAACGACAACGAGCGACCAAACTTCGTCATCATCATGGTGGATGATATGGGCTACGAAGGAGTCAGTTGCTTTGGCAATCCATATTTCAAGACGCCCGAAATCGACAAGCTGGCTGCGGAAGGTATGCGTCTGACCGACTTCCATTCCTCGGGAACGGTCTGTTCGCCCACGCGGGCCGGGCTGTTGACGGGACGGTATCAGCAGCGTGCTGGAATCGAAGCGGTGATTCACCCGCGTGACGGCCACCCGGAGCATCGTAAGGGGCTGCAGAAGTCAGAAACGACGTTTGCGGAAGTGCTGAAAAAGGCAGGCTACGCCACGGCCATTGTCGGGAAATGGCACCAGGGTTATCCACAGAATTCTCAAGACTATCATCCACAGAATCATGGCTTCGATGAATTCATCGGCTACCACAGCGGCAACATCGATTTCGTCAGTCATGTCGGCGACCACTATCGGCATGACTGGTGGCACGGTCGTGAGGAGACCAAGGAAGAAGGCTATACCACGCACTTGGTGAACCGCTATGCCGTCGATTTCATTCGCCGACATGCCAAGACGGATGCCCCGTTCTGCTTGTACGTGGCCCACGAAGCCATCCACAATCCCGTTCAGGTACCCGGCGATCCGGTGCGTCGAACCGTGGAAAAATGGGATCGTTGGAAATGGCAGGAACACTCTCCCGAAGAGCGGATTGCCAAATTCAAAGGCATGACGATGCCATTGGATGAGGGTGTCGGCCAGATACGCAAGACGCTGGTGGATCTGGGGATCGATCGGAATACGTTCGTGTTGTTTTTCTCGGACAATGGTCCGGCGGGCGACTGGCCGGATTCGGATGACTATCGCGGCCAGAAGGGATCGATTTATGAAGGCGGCCACAAAGTTCCCGCCATTGCCTGGTGGCCGGGAAGCATTGCAGCTGGCACAGCATCCAACGAGCCGTTGATCAGCCTTGATGTGATGCCAACCCTGCTCGACCTGGCTGAAGTGGAGAGTGACGTGAATCTTGACGGGGTCAGCCTCCGTGACGTCGTGCTCGCAAACCANACACTACCCCAGCGACCGTTGTACTGGGCCTCGCTGTCCAATGGCGGACGGCGCAGCGAAGCCATCCGGCAAGATGCATGGAAACTGGTCGTGCAGCATCCCCAAGCCACCCCCGGGACGTTCGAGAATGCCCGCATGGAACTCTATCACCTCGCTGCGGATCCTGGAGAAACCAGCAATGTTGCCGCACAGCATCCTGCCCGGGTGGCGAGCCTGCTGAAGCAACTCAGAGCGTGGTACGCCGACACGCAGGCCACTGCGACCAAACAGCCGGGTGGCTGGCTGTCAAAACCGTAAGAACTCAAAAAATTTGGCCGAGTTCGTGAGGCGGACCAGTAGGCTTGTTGCGTTTGGCTGCGATTGATCTGAACTACGATCCTGAGGTCTGAGCCGCATTGGCAACAGGTCGCTCAGTGTTTTCGCGAGGACGTCAGATTTGCCATCGGCAGTTTGTCGGCCGCATGGCGAACCAGGCTGCGATTCCAGACAGTCGTACGCCGGTGATTTCTCTTGAAGGTGAGGTTCTGCCGCAACTCTCAACACAGGAAGAGTTTAGGGGAAATGACACCTGCGGTGAGTTCGTGGTCTTTGCTTCCACCGGCAGCTAGTACTTGTTGCAATTAGGTTGCAAGTGTAATGTAATTGCGTTTTCGAGCTGGGAGCGAGGACTGGGAGCGTCAGTAAGCGAGCCATGTTTCCACCCGGGCCCCGCACAAAGGTGGATTGCAGATTGGGACTGATCTCGTTGAAGTACTCTTTTCCGGTGTGGAGCGGAGCTTGTTTGCGGATGCCAGCAAAAGGTGGTTGTATGAAGAAACAAGATGTAGAGCGTTATCGGCAGCAGCTCTTGGCCCTGCGATCGCGTCTGCGAGATGAGGCCCAAAGCCTTGNGGAACGCGCCCTAGACACGGACGCCAGCAGTCGCATGCCGATCCACATGGCCGAACGCGGGACGGAAGAAGCAACGCGCGCGTGTGATCTGATGATATCGCAGCATGAAGCGAGCGCCCTGGATCGCATCGAGGCGGCCTTGGAACGCATTGAGGATGGCGAGTTTGGCATCTGCTTGGCGACCGGAAGGCCGATTCCCAAAGCCCGTCTCGATGTCATTCCGTATGCCGAATTCCGTGTCGAGTATGCAGAGCAGGAGAAGCACGATGTGGTGGAGTTGTGACTGTTGCTCGGTTGGATCCTATGCGGTCGGAAATACCGCGAACATCGGCACAACGAGCACTTATCCCAGCGTGACATCGCTTAACTAACAAGCAGTGAGAATATCAAACTCCGAGGGACTTGAAACGTATCAGCCAGGACGTTGCACTCGTTTTGACTTCGCTTGCTATCGAGCGACGCGTGTCTTGTGTTTGCGGGTAACGACGATGGAGCCTGCGGACGCGCGTCCCCTACGAAGAAGAGCGGACTGAACACGAGGCATGACATGACCCGCTGCGGTGGTCTTCCGTGGCACACAACCGGGACACAAATATGAGCACATCGCAATTTTCGGAAAGAAAGAGTATCGAGCAGGTTGAGGAGGGGGTTGAGTTGGCCCCCAAGTTCGATGAGCACGGCCTGATCCCCGTGGTCACGACGGATTTCACATCGAACGAAGTCCTGATGCATGCTTACATGAATGCCGAGTCACTGATGAAAACCATTGAGTTGGGGGAGGCCGTCTATTGGAGCCGCAGCCGAAAGTGCCTGTGGCACAAGGGCGCGACGAGTGGCTTGGTGCAACGCGTTCGCGAAATGCGAATCGATGACGACCAGGATTGCCTTTGGTTACGGGTGGACGTTCAGGGCGGGGCCAGTTGCCACGTGGGCTATCGTTCTTGTTTCTACCGAGCCGTCCCCTTCGGTGATCAGGCCGGTCAGCCCCTTGGATTTACGGAGCAGCAGAAGGTGTTTGACCCCCAGGCGGTCTACGGAGATACCCCAAATCCGACCCGACTGTGAGCGGCATCAGAGGCCAGAAACAACACAGAAGGCGTATGCAAGTGCGTTCTCATAGGGCTTGGGTCTCGCCACTGGAAACCACCGATCCGGTCGCAACGCGAAGGTGGTTTGCAGGGGACCGAGGCCGTTTAAATGTGTTGCTTGGATAACTACCAGAATATGGAATAACGATTTTTAGGAGCTCACGTGAGCCATGCCTTTCATCGTATTGCGTGGCCCATGATGGAGGAGGACACAAACGCTGATGAGATCTGCAACCACAGAATCCATTGCTGCCTGGGATCCGGTAGTCGTCAGGGAATTTGCCGTCGGTGGTGCTGACGTCCTGGTGCTAGAACGCCGCCCACTGGAGCACATACGTTCGGCTATCGAAGCCGGCCGCTTCCGTGAATATCTGGCACCGGTTCGACGTCAGAAAGTCGCTTTTGAGGTCCGTGCGGGTTTGGGCGAACTTCAGGTGAAGTCGCCCGAGTTGGCGGCAGATATTAGCAGTCTCGTGATCTCGTTTCTGGACCAGTTTGAGTTGCAGGAAGCGAGACTTCGAGTCGAGATTACGCGGACACAATCGTGCCCAAAGTTCCATTGCGATAACGTCCATGTCCGTCTGGTTACGACGTATTTTGGGCCGACCACGGAGTATCAGTATGCGGGCGACAGTACCACGTATGTGGCACCTCGCTTCGGGCTGGTTTTCCTCAAGGGACATCGGCACCCAAGCCACCGGGACGCCGTACATCACCGCTCGCCAGAGGTACCCGTCGGCGAAAAGCGTCTGTGCGTGGCAGTTGACTACTGAGCGTTCGGCGTTGCAGCGTGGATCTCAGCACGCTGAGAAAGGTTAATCTGGCTTGCCACTAGTGATGACGCTTATGCGAGGAACCCATGATGAATAACGGTGATGTTATCCCGGCCTCTTACAAGGAATGGCGCCACTGTATTGAGGTGCGTGGCAGAATACGCCTGACACCAAGTTACATCCGCCAGCGCTTGTCAGAAATACAGGATGACGAGCATGTGAAGACTAAGGAATTTGTCAGGCTTTACGGCAGGGAGCACTTGCAGCGAATCATCGCGTGGTTTCGTCGAGCAGCGGAGGAAATGTCGGGGGGCGGAAGTGACATCTAAAATTTCGGTTTTCCCCACCGACTTGGTTATCGGCTATGGAAGTCGTGGATTGCCGTTGGTGTTTGCCAGATGNCGTCATGGTAGGTGATTTCCGAGCGTGGTTACCACGGCGCCTGAGCCTGGAGCGGACCCTGGAACGGATCTGCCTCAGTGGGACATCNGCTCACACCAAGCTTCCGCNGCGCTCGAGCCGATGTTTTGCGCAACGGTTACTCAAACAACGCGGTTGTATTCCCCGAATTTTTCTGTTGAGGTGCCATTGAGATGCCAAGTTACTCTGATACGCGAATGCGCCGCAATCGTCGGCACGCCTGGTCGCGGCGTCTAGTCTGTGAGAATCAGCTGTCTCCCGCCGATTTGATCTGGCCGATTTTTATTCGCGACGGCGAAAACGAGAGAGAGCCCGTGCCTTCGATGCCGGGAGTCGAACGATTGACGATTGAATTGGCAGTGGAAGCCATTGGCAATGCGAAGCAGTTGGGTATACCGGCGGTAGCACTGTTTCCGGCGATCGATCCCGTACTGAAGACGCCGAATGCCGAAGAGGCATGGAACTCGGAGAATCTGGTATGTCGAGCGGTACGGGCAGTCAAGCAAGCGCACGGTGATGAGATCGGTGTGATCTGCGATGTGGCGCTGGACCCGTACTCAAGCCACGGGCAGGATGGATTGGTCCGTGATGGTTACGTCGTGAATGATGAGACAGTCGAAGTCCTGTGTCAGCAAGCGGTGGTACAGGCGCAAGCGGGGTGCGATGTGATTGCGCCGTCCGATATGATGGATGGTCGCATTCGAGCGATCCGTCGTGCCTTGGATGAGACGGGCTACGAGCATGTGCAAATCATGGCGTATGCTGCGAAGTATGCGTCGGCATTCTATGGCCCCTTTCGCGATGCTGTCGGTTCGTCCGGCAATTTGGGCCGCGGCGACAAGGAGACGTATCAAATGGATCCGGCCAACACGAATGAAGCGTTGCGTGAAGTTGCGCTTGACCTGGAAGAAGGCGCTGACATGGTCATGGTCAAGCCGGGTATGCCGTACCTGGACATTGTCTACCGAACNAAAGAAGCGTTCGCTGCTCCGACTTTTGTTTATCAAGTGAGTGGTGAGTACGCCATGATCCAAGCGGCAGCAGCCAATGGCTGGTTGGACGGTGAACGAACGATGCTGGAAAGTCTGTTGGCTTTGAAACGGGCTGGGGCCGATGGCATTCTGACCTACTTTGCTTGTGAAGCGGCAGAAATCCTCTAGAGGATTTCCCGGAGGCGCATGGCGTGATCCAGGGACCACAACGGTGATGCAACGCCATTGGCTCGCACTGCCTTAGATTTTGATCTGGACGCGAGTTAATGCACTCCCATTTCCACCAGCAGGTGCTTGGCCTGATACGCTTCTCCAGTTACCCAGAGCACGTAGCGGATGTCGACGCCAATCGATCGGCTGTAGCTCTGGTTCCAGGCAAAGTCATTGATTGTGGCTTCGTAGGCGCGATCAAAATTGACTCCGACAAGTTGTCCTTGGGCGTTGAAGATTGGACTTCCCGAATTGCCTCCCGTTGTGTCGGTATCATACAGAATCGCCACGGGCACTTGGCCGAGCGTTTGGTGCGCAAACCGGCCAAACTGCTTCGCTTTGTAGAGATCTAAGATGCGTTGTGGCGTGATGAAAGGGGCTTCGCCAGTGGTCTTGTCAACAACGCCCTTGAGCGTCGTGATGGGAGATTTGTACACGGCGTCCTCGGGCGAATAGCCACGGATGTGCCCCAACGTCATTCGCAGGGTCGCGTTCGCATCCGGTACAAAATCGCGTTTCAGGAAGGCCTTTTTTACTTCGATCAGCGAACCATAGAGCTGTCCCAGGCGTCCGTCCCTGGCTTTGCCGCGTTCGCGAAGTTCACAGTAAGTTGGATACAGGGCGACAATCAATTGGAGGAACGGATCGTTGCTTGCTGCTAACTCCGCAGGTGTCTTATTCAAAGCGTCTGTCAAGAATGCCTTGCTGTCGAGTTGGGTAGCTTGGTACAGATGGTCGACGAAGGCTGGAATACGATCGCGATTTGTCAGCACATCCGCAAGCGGCTTGAGTTGCCTGGCCTCCGGGACGTTAGCCAAGCGTTGTAGCATACCGGTCAAGATGATCCGGTCTGTCGGTAGGTGTAAATCCTGATGACTCAGAATGAGCCGTTGGACCGTTTGGTCGAAGTTGCGGTCCATGTACGCCGTTTCCCGTTCTAAATCGTCTTTTTGGCGTTCCACAGCGCTATCGTAGATCAGGAACGCGAATGATAATGTGCGACAGGCAGAACGCAGGTGCTCAACGTGAAATTCCAAGGGAGCCTTCTGAGTCATCTCGGCGTAGACGGCTGCAATGTCATTCAATAACAGACCATACTTCTCTCTGCGTGCAGGGTCGTTCATGATGAACTCCTGCAGTTTTTCTTCCTCCGCGGCGCGGTGAGCGACGATCTGTGCGCGTTGTAAGCCCTTGAGTTGGCCGCGAGATCGTTTTTCGACGTTGGCGAGCGAGCGCGAACGCGACGTGTGTTTCAGCGCGACGGCGCGGTCGTTCTTGCCCGCCTCATCCATCGTCGCAATCTGCCAGCTGTAAAGTTCGGCGATGTGAGGTAGCCTGACTTGCTCCTCGTAGCGCAGGAATGCTGCCGTTTTGTGCCGAGCTGTCCGGCCAGGATAGCCCAGCAAGAACACGAAGTCTTCCTCGTTAACCCCTTGGGGCGCTACTTGAATGTGACGCTTGGGACGATACGGCACGTTGTTCAAGTCAAAGTCAGCCGAAGACCCGTCGGGTGCCACATAGGCCCTCATGAACGAAAAATCACCCGAGTGCCGTGGCCACTCCCAATTGTCGATGTCACCTCCGAATGCGCCCACCGAAGCTGGGGGACAAAAAACCAGTCGGATGTCCGTCAAGTAAGTATAAAGAAACAGAACGTACGTCTTGCCAGCAAACATTTCAGCGACTTCGGCTCGTTGTCCCGAATGCTTCCCTTCGGCTTCCTTTTCGAGCTCTTTGCAGCGTTTCTCAATCGCTTCTGTCCTTTCGACAAAAGTCATTTCCTCCCGCACGACACTTAAGACCCGGGGTGAAACGTCCTGATAGGACTCGGTGATGCGCACGGTGTAGCCTTTTGCGGGAATCTCCATGCGCTGATTCTTCGCAGAAAAGCCGTCTTGCAATAGATCGCGCGCGGGCGTGCTGGCGCTCTGTATGGCGCGGTAAGCGCAGTGATGATTGGTAATGATCAGCCCCTGCGACGAAACGAACGAACCCGTGCAGCCATTTACTTTGCAGATGCCGTCCACCAGACACTTCTTGTTCGGGTTGAACAGATCGTCAGGGTCCATTTTCAAGCCGCGTTTTGCCAAATCCAGCTTCGCAAGCTCACTGATCGGGTACATGCCCTCATCGCCTCGGGTCGACGAGAGGAGAATAACGAGGATCAGTATCGGAAGTAATGTTTTCATTTGGAGACATTCCCTTCTCACGCGGACAGCTGCGAGCACGAATGATGTTGATGGACTGATTGTGTGATTTTGGCTGAGCCAATGCAACTGATTGCCAGGCAAAAATAACGCACCGAAATGTACTTGAACACAAATACTCAATAGTGCATATTCAGTGCACTTGCAAAAGGGATGCATGACGGGCCATACTGTCGTGGACGAATGCTGGGCCACGCCGCAACCAAATCACGGGGCCGGCAGCGTACGCTCCCAACGCTTGCGGGAGCAAAGAGGCGATAATGCACCTGGAGCGGATCGGGAGTCTACTGCAACATCCATGTCTGGTTTAACGAAGATTACCGGTGTCAGCGGTCGTGGCGCGACGAACTTTGTCGCTGGTCAAGTTCGCAACACCTGGCGTCGATCTCCTGGAATCGGCTCGTCTTCAAGCGATCTTTTCGACCATGCAGCACGACGGTGCAAAGTCACTGGCGATATCGCAGGTTCTCTGGGATCGACGGGCGGCGCCACCTCGGGCGACACCAGGCAGCGCTGGTTGAGAGGTGATCCCAGCGAGAATTTGCCATGTCTGCCTAACTGGGGTCGACTTCGATGCGACGACCGTTGTCGGCGAGTTCACTGACGGCAAACGCATGTTCCGCCTCTTTCTCCTGCTCACACACAACTCTTTCAGCCATCACTCACATGACGCCACTCGAAGAACTACGGCACTCCGCTGCCCATGTCCTTGCAGCAGCCTTGCAACGGCTCAACCCCGAAACCAAATTCGATATTGGGCCACCGACCGAGACCGGATTCTACTACGATGTCGATAGCCCGAAGCCTCTTTCGACAGAAGACTTCGAGGCAATCGAAACTGAGATGAAGCGGATTATTATCGAGGATCAACCCTTTGAGCGTCGTGTGGTTACGCGCGAGGAAGCGCGCGGGTTTTTCACCGAGCGTGGACAGGCCTTCAAGCTCAAGCGACTTGACGATATTCCCGCGGAAGAGACGATTACTTTCTACGTCAATGGCGACTTCACTGATCTCTGTGCGGGGACGCACGTTGAAAGTACGGGTAAGATTGGAGCTTTCAAACTGCTCAACATTTCAGGCAGCTACTTTCGTGGTGACGAGAAGCAGCCACAGTTGCAGCGCATTTACGGCACGGCGTTTCCTACCGCAGAGGAACTTGATGCCCACTTGGTGGCCCTGAAAGAGGCCGCTCGCCGCGACCACCGCAAGCTCGGCGCACAGTTAAAGCTTTTTCGCCTCGACTCCAGCATTGGCAGTGGCCTGCCCTTGCTCTTGCCGCGCGGTGCCACGCTCCGCGCCGAGCTCGAACGCATGCTTTCGCACAAACTTGAGGACTATGGTTACGAGCGCCTTTATTCGCCGCATATCGGCGCCATCGATCTTTATAAAACCTCGGGGCACTACCCCTATTATGCCGAGAGTATGTATCAACCGATCCGCATTGATGAGCGAGAGTTTCTCCTCAAGCCAATGAACTGCCCGATGCACATTCAGGCTTACACTTCAGAGCCGCGCAGCTATCGCGCCCTGCCGCAACGATATGCAGAATATGGCACCGTCTATCGAATGGAACAGAGCGGCGAACTGAATGGGTTGGTGCGCGTGCGTGGCTTCACTCAGGACGACGGTCACGTCTTCTGCACCCCTGACCAATTGAAAGATGAGTTCAAGAGTTGCCTCCGCCTCGTTCAAGAGGTGATGGCCGTTTTTGACCTGGGGACAAAATGTCGTGTTTCCCTGCGTGACCCGGATAATCTCGAAAAATACGTTGGCGAAGACAGTCTCTGGGCGCCAGCTGAAGCTTGCATTCGCGAAGTCGTTGACGAACTGGGCCTGGAACACACGGTCGGTCTCGGTGAAGCCGCGTTCTATGGCCCGAAGCTTGATTTTATGGCCCTTGATGCTCTGGGGCGATCGTGGCAACTCGGAACGATCCAGGTCGATTTCAGCTTGCCCGAACGGTTTCAGCTCGAGTTCATCGGAGCTGACAATCGGCCACACCGTCCGGTCATGATTCATCGGGCCGTCTTCGGGAGCATCGAGCGTTTTCTTGGTCTGCTGATTGAACATTACGCTGGTGATTTCCCACTCTGGCTCGCACCCGAGCAGATCCGAATCATCACGATCGCCGACGCGCAGGTTGCCACCGGGGAGGCTCTGCTGGACAAGTGCAAGAAACTTCGGCTGCGCGCAACGCTTGACGACTCCAGTACCAAGTTGGGAGCCAAGATCCGACAAGCTGAGTTGGAGAAGATTCCTTTGATGGTCATACTGGGGAAGCGCGAAGTTGAGAACGACCAGGTCGCAGTGCGCAGCCGCACAAATGGCGACGAGGGTGTTGTTGCAAGCGAGGTTTTTCTGGAACGTGTCAAAGCGGAAGTCGCCAACTACGGGTTGGATTCGTAAACACGTGTGCGATGTCACAAGAACATTTGGAGAAGAGACGCTCATGAACCTGGAAATTATGCGTCGCATTAAATTTTGTGCGGGACACCGTCTTTACAAGCATGGTGGTAAGTGTGAGTTCTTTCATGGCCACAACTATGTCGCCGACTTTTACGTCACGAGCCATGAAGTCGACTCTGTCGGCCGGGTGATCGACTTTGCTGAACTCAAGTCGCGTTTCAAAGGTTGGCTGGATGAGAACTGGGATCATGGGTTTCTCCTCAATGAAACAGACGAAAATGGCCTTCAGGCCATTCAGTTGGTCGAGCCTTCCAAGTACTACGAACTGCCTTACAATCCGACTGCGGAAAACATGGCACGCTACTTACTGGAGGTCATTTGCCCTGAGCTATTACATGACACCAATGTCCAGGCAACGCGCGTCGTGATTTGGGAGACGGAGGAGTCCTTTGCGGAGGCACGTTTGTCGTCTACCGAGGCTCCAGCACAGTCACCGGCAATTGCCTCCGTTACGGTCGGAACAGATTGACTCCCGTTGCCCAGTCAGCGTTGAGGATCCGGTAAGGCCGTCTTGAGAGATCCCTGAGTGGCCGTTTTAGGGAAAGTTGAACCGTTCCCGTGATTGCATTCCGGCTGAGGTCAGAACGCTGTTGCTGGGAAATTTCCTCTGCCAGCGGTCGTTGCAAACAGGACGAATCCAATGATTGAAGATTTTCAGAAAAAGACAGCTCTACCGGACATCCAATCAACGCGAGATGAACGAAATATCGCGATCGATAAGGTGGGGGTGACCGCAGTCAGCTTCCCGATTCAATTTGCATCGTCGAGCGAGTCGCTGGTGACGCCCGCGCAGCATACGATCGCGAACTTCGACTTGTTTGTGTCCTTGCCCAAGGACGAACGCGGGACGCACATGTCGCGTTTCCTGCAAGTGTTACACGGTTGGGACAGGCCGCTAAGCTACGACGCGCTGCGTGAGCTCAGCGAAAGGATACGTGGAGAGTTGCAAGCAGAAGCGGCACACCTTAAGGTGCGTTTTCCCTATTTTGTCGAGCGGGCAGCGCCCGTAAGTGGTGAGCCCGGAAAACTGCAGTTACAGGTCGCCATTGAGGTGGAGACTGGTCGGCAATGTGACCTGGTGCTAAACGTGAAAGGCCCTGCTACCAGTTTGTGCCCGTGCTCCAAGCAAATCTCCGACCGAGGAGCTCACAACCAGCGTTGTGAGTTGAATGTGAGCCTGAGGTTGCAACCGGGAACATCGATGTTCGTCGAAGAGCTGTTTTCGCTTATGGAACAAGCCGCATCGACGCAAGTCTTCCCAACTCTGAAGCGACCAGACGAAAAATGGGTTACCGAAGCTGCTTATGACAACCCCAAGTTTGTCGAAGACATCGTTCGTGACTTGGCCGTCGTCTTGAACTCAGACGAACGCGTCGTCTGGTATCGTTGCTCGTCTGAAAACTTTGAATCAATTCATCAGCATAACGCCTTCGCTGAGGTCGAACTGGATAAACGCATGAACGACTAGCCGACTTGGTTGGTTTGCGTATGGCACCGTGTGCTTCGCGTAGACGTCGCCAGCGATCTAAAAAGAAGAATGCGGCAGGTCGCGTTGACGTATCCTGTGCACGCTCAACCCGAATTCTTACCCAAGGTGACGCCTTGCCGCCTATCAGGTTCATGCGGCACCAGTCAGGAAGCGTGCCGTAGCGCCTGATCGCAACCTGAACACGAATCGTCTTGGCGCCAGCCGTTACGTGGTCTGGCAGTTTCCATCGTTCTCTTTTGCCTGCTTCGACAAAGAGGCGACGCGATCGATTGCGGCACACATGTGTTGGCGGTCGACCTCGTGAATATCGAATGGATCACCAACGTGGTTCAACATCGTTAATGTCAATCGTCCGCCCAGATGCTGCCGGAATTCTTCCAGTCCGTCCAGCAGCGTTTCCGTCTGCTGAAGCTCGGGGCACTGAAGACCGAAGCCCAGGTCCAGAAGGCACTGAATCACTTGGTCAGCCACAGCTTCGGGAAGGTCGTGGGCGAGTGACGAATACACGGTGTCAATCGCCACGCCCATCGCCACGGCTTCTCCATGGCGAAGTCGAAATTCGCTCATCGCTTCCAGCTTATGAGCAGACCAATGGCCATAGTCCAGGGGACGTGCTTCCAGCATCTCAAAAGGATCGCCCCCCTGCGTGATGTGGTCCAGATGCAGTTCGGCAGATCGACGGATCACGGGCAAAGCGACTGCCATATCTCTCTGCCCAATGTGTTTGGCGTTCTTACACAGTTCGGCAAACAGTTTGGGATCCTTCAGTAGCGAAACTTTGACCGCTTCAGAAAACCCGCTGACAAAATCTCGATCGCTGACCGTTGCTAAGAGGGTGGCGTCGTTAATGACGGCCCAGGGTGCGGCAAACGCACCCAGCCAGTTCTTTTTATGAAATAGATTCACGCCATTCTTGACACCAATCCCGGAGTCATCTTGGCTCAGTGTCGTCGTTGGTAATCGCACTAAACGCAGTCCGCGATGGGCGATTGCGACGGCAAAGCCAACGGCATCCAACACCGCACCGCCACCAATCACCACGACATAGCTGCGACGATCCAAGTTAGAAACGTTAAAGATCTTCAGCATCCGTTCGAGGATGTGGATCTCATTCTTAATCTCTTCGCCACCGGGAACCACTTGCAAATTGCCAACACGTTCAACGTGACTGGAACGTTGAGCACAAAACTGTTGGACTTTGGTTCGCAGGTCTGGGTGCGCTTCGACCACATTCGAGTCAGCCCAGAATTGCACGCGCGCAGGTTGTCCGTCCGCGCATTCCAGCAAGTCGGCCAGGACCTGTTGGTCGGCGCCGAAAATATCGTGCGTGAAACGCAAACGGTGAACAAAAGGAACGGAAAACGGTGCGTCGACACCTCCGGTATATGGATCGGTTGTCACGATACACTCCTGTCCCGCGGTGATTCTACAGACTCCGGCGAAACTTTCATTTTAAGGTCCGTGAGTTGCCAGGGAAAGTCGCGCATTCAAAAAAGATAACCGCGTGCAGCGGTACTTCGGCAAGTTCAGGCGAAACTTCTGGAAATCCTGGCCGGGAATGGAATTCGAATTACTGGATAATCGGTCGTGACGCGCAATGTCCCGCCGACTCTTTTTTGGGGGGTGGCTGGCTAGCTTTGATCGTTTGCGTCAAGACCTGTGTAGGTCAGTTTCAGTAGATCGCGGTGTGTTGCTGGAGCAAAGTTCTAGACGAAGCCAAAACGGAAACAGATTGCTCAATGAATCTGTCAACCCATCTGAACGGCTATTGCGCTGGGGAAGACCTAGAGTGACTGTAAGTGAAAGTCGTCGTCAAAGAATCACGTTTCTTTTTTCGAAGTCATTACTCACCTCCGCCGCATCCTCCGCCGCATCCTCCGCCGCATCCTCCGCCTGAGTCTCCGCCTGAGTCTCCGCCGCCGCCGAAGTCGCCGAATGATTCGCTGAAATCGCTAAACTTTTCTTCGACGGAGTCAAAAAAACCACCAAGCCAACCGTCATTACTTCCACTGGAATCGGTGATTTCAGCTTGCGTAGCTTCATGTGCGGCGGAATCGTCCACAGCACTTGAGCCGTCGGTAATGTTATTGTCCAAATCGGCGTTGATATCTAACGCGTCGAGTTGGGAGGCTTCGACGCTGGTGTCGACCTCGCAAATCGGTCTTCCGGTATCGTCTACAATGGTGCAATCCGAAATCGAAATATCGCTGTCGTGGCATTGGTGACCCCATGCCCACGTGTAGGCTGACGCGTTTGCATGACTAGAGTGGTTGCTAAATAGGTGTCCGTCATCATGATACGAGTCAGCATAATAGTGGGAGCCGCTGTTGCCTGAATCATGTCGATTTCGTTGGCGGTTGGTTGGCCGTACTATTTTTACAGCCGTACTGACTTGTACGTTGTCGACATGCATATGCTGGTGAATAGCAGCTCGCATCTGCTCCACAATCGCATCGAACGCGGTCTTGTGCATTTCCACAAAACGATCGTACTGTTCTTGAGAATCAAAGACGCCAGTGATTTTGAAATTTGTGTTGTCGTCCTTCAGGTTCGCAGCGTCCAAGGCGGCTGCAAACCCCGTCAACTTGATGGTAATTGGATGTTGTCCGATGGGATGTGTGCGCAGGATTCGAATGTCGATCAAGCAAGTCAGGCAATCGGTGTGATGTTCGAGAATGAGATTTAGTTCTTCGAAAACCCCTCCACTCGTCTTGTTTTGCTCTGATGTCACGAAAGCATCGAGGGCCATCTTTAGGTCATTCTCTCGCCCTTCTCGATCTTCATAAAAGATTACATCATCCTTGGACAAGCCGACAATGTTGTCGATTCCCATGCTGCGCATTACTAGATTTACTTGCTGGAGAATAGCAATAGCGCAAAAAGTCTCTCGCTCTTCCGTTGGTGATGTGAGGCCCGCAGACATGATATGGGCGATGCGAGCAAACCCTTTTGTTGGTTTGAATTTGTCGATTTCAGTGATTTGGGATGGATCTATTGTGATTGTAGATTCGAAGAACATTGGTTTTTCTCGCTTAAAGTAGAATCAAATCGTTTCGCATGCGCCACACTTCTCTTGCATGCCGCTCGTTGGCCAAAAGTTAGGATCTGGCGTTCCGAATTGTCTTTCGTACTGTGTTATTGTTTCTTTGTACTGTCGCCTGTTTTCTGCGTTTGAGCCTCCGGGTTGATGGTGAATATATCGGCCACAAATTGCTTTGCAGAATGCGCAGTAAGCCTTGGTGCAGAGAATGAATTCGTGCCAGGCAAGATCAACACGATGGGAGGGTGTCAGCATTCCAGAATCATTGGTCCCCGCCAAGTACAGGAACCGCACCACTTCTTGAAGTGCAGAGGGCACTGCGTCTGCGCCACACTCAAGCGCATTAGAGATTTTCTCAATCAAAATAGGATTCTCGTACAGTAGTTGGTCTGCCGTTTCAGTCAGGGTTTTGGTCGACGGTAACATTTTGAAAACTCAGATTTACCAGGCAGAATTACGGAGCACCGAACCAGTTGTCAAGCATCCATTGATAGCGAGGCGGTTCGCTTTCCATAAGCTTAAGTAAAGCCAGGTTAACATCTTTGCGAATGTCACTTCCTACGGGGAACGTAATTCCATAGCCTTGTTCAGCGAAAGTTGGCCCGACGATGGCCAATGTCGGCGCATTTCTTGGAACGTGATACCTGAGAAGCGCGATATCGTGAACAGCAGCGACGACTTCTCCGTTAGCTACAGCGCTAAGCGCAGCTTCGAGCGTGTCTTTTTTCACTAATTGCATGCCGCGTTCCTTCAGCGTGCTTTCTGCGATAGTGTCAGATACGACAGCCACTGGCCGATTTCGGAGGTCATTTGGTGTGCGAATATTCGAGTTAATTTGCTTTACAGTGAGTGCTGAGGTGAGTGAGCCGACAGCAATTCCGAATAAGATGATTCCTGTTATGATCACTAGCACTCCAACAAAGCGAGTCAGAGGCTTGCTAGGTGCAAAATCACCGTAACCGACCGTAGTCATGGTTACCACGGTCCACCACATCGCCTGACCGAGACCAACGAGCCAACGGTCATCGAACGTATTGCCTCGCCCTCTCTCGATAAACCAAATGGTGTTCGCGCATATAGCAAGGAAGATGGCGACCCAAAAAATAGCAAGGTGCAGTTGTCTTGACTTTAATGCATCCCAGATTTGAAATCCGCTTCCTTTTGCTTGTGTGGCGATTCCTAGACCACCTTGGAAAAAGGGGATCGAAAAATCCAAAGTGCGTTCTCGTTCACTGGTGTACGATGTTGCGGAAATTCCGAGATCAACATCGCCACGGCTGACGGCGCCAAGGTGTTCAGTGAGGTCATCGTGAACGACGAATTCAACCGATCGAGGCGGAGTCATCTGAGCAGCAACGGCGTTGATAAGGTCGATTGAAAAACCAGAGATTTTCTCCGAATTCTCATTAACAATGACAAAGGGAGCTGCTGGCTTGACTCCTACAACCAAGGTTGCTTTGTCTCTCGCAAGTTGACCGTTGCAGACGGTTGCATGTCCAAGGAGGAGAACTCCAACGAACCTTGCGATAGACCATTCGTTTATTAACACTAATGATAACCTCCAAAGATCAAAAGTTCGTGTTTTACTGACTAAGAAACTTGGATGCATATCTGTCCTGACACGTAGCCACGGCGATAGTTTGTGATGCTTATGATTTGGCTTTATGAGATGTGCTTAAGAAGGCATTGGAAAGTTGCTGGCGGTGTTGGTTTGACAACTTAGCGTTGCCCGAATCCCATTTTGATTCCTTCTCACTAGCAGATTAGGTGGTGCCTCTGCTGTCGCCGACCTTCGAAGTAATAAACACTGCGGTTCGATAAGTTTGCTAGGTGAGTTCAGGTGGCAATGAGTCCAAGGAACAGATCGGCGATATTCTAATGTGTCGCTTGTAGCGTCGTCGACTGGATGTTTAACCGAGCTTTAACGACTCTCGAGTGTTGCAAAACGGCATGCATTGCTCTTGTATTGTAGTAAGAGCAAGGTGTTGGGATTAAGTAGTGCACAAATAACCATGTATACAGGCTTCATGGCATGTCTTGACTATTAGGCTTGGCAACTCTGAGAGTGTTGTTAATAAGCTCTAATTGCAATGCGCTGAGGAACAATGCAATCAATCACAGCGAGTCAAATGCCTCGTGTTTACGTGATAAAAACAGCGACACTGCAACCTGCGGCAAGTCGCATAGGCTCGCAAGAACCAAACGCACCGCTTGAAGTTGCATCACCAAGTGATGGGTGCAGCGGTACGCATTTCCCGGCGTGATGGCAAGAAGTTCACACTTTTCGAGAAAATTCGTGGCCCGAATTGTCTTCGGCGCCCGCAGGACCGAGTAGGCACGGAATGGAACGAGGGCGCAGCAATGCCCCTCCTTGATTCTGAGTTGTGCCTGATTGGCTGGCGCGGGGCCGGGACTTCCAGGAACATGTTTCACCGCATGCTCGAAATCCCGCCCTTGCCGAAACTCCGGCGTAAGCAAAGGAAATCTACGATGCGAACCGTCTGTGGAAAAGNGGTGTTGGAAATAGCTGCGATCTCCCCGATCCAACGTTGGCCCCGCGGCGACGCGATGGCGACCTGTTCCAGGTTTCGGGTGACGTCGATGTTGACGTGGATTTTGCTTTGTCTCAGCACATCGTTGGTTTGCTCCGAGGACATGCCGCAACCCATCCGACGACACGCAGACGCGATCAAAGCTCTCAAGATTACAAAATACTCCTATCTGAAATACAAGCTGAATGAGCGCGGTGAGGTTGTCGAGATTTCGCTCCGGGCACCGAAGATCAATTTCATCAGTGATGACGCACTTCGACCTCTCGCCGAGCTGGATACCTTGAAGTCGTTAGATCTTGCAAGTTGCGCGAATGTTACCGACAAGGGGTTGGAGCACTTGGCGACATTGAATCATTTGGAAAGACTCACACTCGGGAGAAACAAGATCCATGGGGAAGGTCTCGCATCGTTGAAGAAGCTGACGAAAATGAAGTCTCTGGTGCTGGGCAATCCGATCTCCGACGAAGAGCTCAGGCATCTCGGCAACTTCCAGCAGCTTGTGCAGCTATCACTTTATGGGACCCGTGTTACGGATGCCGGAATCGATCACGTGGCGGGGCTGACAAATCTGCGTGACCTGAACTTGAATGGTACCGTCGTGACGGACAAGGGAATTCACAAGCTCCAGTCGCTAACCAAATTGGAGTCGCTGGTGCTACCCTGCGCCGCGACGGACGAGATGTTGTGTTCACTAGTCCCCATGACCCAGCTGCGGAGACTGCGACTGGGACGCTGGGTGTTCGGCCGGAAGTCGCAATCACTGCGCACCAAGCGAGTCACCATGGAGGGAGTGTTCGAGCTCATTACAGGCCAGCAGAAAAGAGATCTGGTAACGGCGATTGGCGTCATGGGGTTGTCCCATGAGCTAGATGACGAGGGGAACGTCATCTTCTTATCGCTATCCGAGGAGTATGAGACTCCCAAAATTGCAAACGGCGTGATTCGTTTCTGCAATCGACTGAACAAACTCGAGCGGCTTACGTTGGGGAGCTCATCGATTACCGACGAGGGTTTCATGGACTACCAGCCACCGCCAACGCTCACTTCGCTGCGTTTGACGAGTGATTTGCTCACGGGGAGAGTCCTGTCGCACGTCAACTCGATGCATGGATTGAAATTGCTGGTGGGCCCTGGCAATACGACCGGCGCCCAGATGGCCCATTTGACCGATCTCAAGAAACTGGAGTCGATCGAACTCTCCGGACGGACGGTGGATTCAACCGGAATGAAGCATCTCGCGTCGCTGTCGGATTTGCGCGTGTTGCGGCTGCATGCCACGTCAATCAGTAACGAGAGCGTCGCCCAGTTAACGGGACTCCGCAAATTGCGTGAGCTGAGTTTTCGCGGGACAGCGCTTGGTGATGCGTCACTGACCCATCTCGGTCAGCTTACTCAGCTGACGAATCTTGATCTCAGTGAGACGGGAATTACCGACGCAGGTCTGACCCACTTGCAGGGTCTCCTGTCGCTTGAAGAACTCGATACGACGAAGACGAAGGTTACCTCCCAAAGCCGGATTCATCTGTTTAGGGATCTTCAGGGCAGGTCCGCGCTCGATGTCATGGCCCTGGAGGGCGCTGAGTTCAAGCTGAACGAAGCTGGCGAGGTGATACGGGTTTTCTTTAACGGTCATAAGGCCCATGCAAGGATTGTTGACGAGCACCTGGCGTTCGTTGCCGGGTTGAAACAACTTGAGGAACTCTTGCTGTACAAGCAGCCGATTACAGGAACAGGGCTTGCAGTGCTCGCCGAGTTGCCAAAATTGAAGCGACTTAGTCTCTACCGATGCGAGCAGTTGCAGGATTCCGCCCTCGAGCACATTGCGAGAGTGAACTCACTTGAACATCTGAATCTTAACAACTGCAAGTCGGTAACCGATGCGGGCCTCGAGCACATTTTCAAGATGAGTTCCTTGAAGCAACTCGGCTTGCAAGGCACGAAGACGAGTGTGGAACGAACTCGCGCGCTACAAGCCAAGCTGAAGGGGGCAGAAATCTATTTTCCATGGGTGCCCCAACAGCCTTCCAATGGACAATGAATTTGCTCACCGACTTCGCAACCTCCCCTGGATCGCTTGAGAAACGCGTGCCTCATGGAGTATCGGCTCGACGAGCCGGCTGCCCCATGCTGCTACCCGCCTTCGTCCAGCAGAAACGCCTTGGCTGTGGGGGCTTTCTGGTCCTTCCACCCATAGAAAAGGAGCATGTCCTCAACCGGCGTTCCGTCGGGGCGGACGACGGGTTGAACGTGATTGAATCGCCAGCCGGGGTATTGTTTTCGACTGGGCGTCAGGTCACGGTGCATGGCCCAACCTGAACGACTCGACCAAGGCCCGCATCGTGGCGATGGTCCGCACGGCCGGCGGGTAGGTGCTTCCGAGACAACGCTGCCTCGCGACTGCTGGCAGATCGGTCACAACAGGAAACGCAGTTTCTTTGCCGCATCATGCAGAGGGGATTTGATCATGTGAACGCTGGCAACCGACAACACCGCCGCCCCATGACTTGATCACCTGAACAGCGACGGTGCCAGCAGACTGTGTAACTGCTGATCCGACCTAACCGTGTTAGCTTCGGAATGGGGAAGGCAACGCGAAACTGACTGACGGACAAACGCAACCGCTTTACCCTGCAGGTCAGCATTCGCTGTAGGGTGTGTGCTTGCACGCACCGAGGAGCATGATGTTCCCTGCCACACAACATTCTCCGAACCGGTAACCACTCGCATGTGCCAGCCCACGCGCTACGTGGCTATTCAGTCGTGTTCGCACATGTGCCGCATGAGCTTGTGCATGGTCAGAATTCAGATTGGTTGTAGAGCAGTAGTCCTTTCCATGCGGCTCGGATTGCCGTCGGAGCTTGACTCCCCCCCTGCTTTCGTTGCGCTGTAATCCCGAACCTTTTTGAGTCGTGCTGTCATTCCACCTGTGGGGAACTGCCGGGTTGGCTTGCTGCCCACTGCGTCAGTAACTGAAGTGAAGGCAATGCAGACTCTTCAGCAGCCGTCGTTTACTCGGTTGACACCCCATCGCCATCGTTTTCCGACGGGGTGTTCTCCTCAATAGGTTGTGCTGGCAGCGCCAGATACTTCGCCGCAGCGCATGAATGACACACACAGCCTTTGTAGTGCGAGTACGGCAATGGTTCCGGTGCGCAATACTTGCACTCGACGTGACAGCCTGAATAACTGTGATACGTTGGCGCGCAGCCCGACGCCAGAATCAAAATGAGCGGCACGAGCGACTGTAGGCAAATCCGTGTCCGGATCATCAATTGGTCCCCTTGTGTGCGGCCAGATGTGCCGCGTTTTTTGAATCTACTGTGGCGGTGGTAAAGGCTGTGGCTGCACGCGAGGTGTTGGTATCGCTTCCGTGCTTGAGCCCGTAAACCCGCCGACCACGCGCTCCAACTCTGCCAGCGTCTGCCGCAAGGAAGCTTCCAAACGCTGATAGTTGATTTCGTAGCGAAGTAACTGTCGCCAGTTGTCGATCAACTGCAGGAAGTCAACTTCTCCGGTGTTATAAGCCCGACTCGATACTTCGAGTGTCTGTCGAGCTTTGGGAAGAATGTCTTCGCGGAACAGCGTCAGCAGGTCACGTTGACTCTGAGCTTGTGCGAACAAGTCCATGACTTCCTCAAGCGTCGCGTCGCGCAATGAGTCATAGGAACGAGCAGTGGAGACAGCCTTGGCTTCGGCAGAGCGTACGGACGAGTCCAGTCGCTTGCGGTAAATCGGCAGGTTGATGCCTGCTGTGAGCAGGAAAGAATCCCGTCCGTTGGCCACGGGGCTGATCCCGGCGCTGGCAACGTCGATCCACGTTGCTCCCAACGTCAGGTCCGGCATGTAGTCAAGCCGTGCCAACTCGACAGCTCGCCGGTCACGTTCGAGCGTTGCAAGTTGTGCGTGTAGTTCCGGCCGAGCGGCAACAGCTTGACGCTGCAACCACTCAAGATCGCGAGGAACCTGCTCTGGCGGTACGCGGTCCAACGCGCGCAGTTTCGTCTGCGGGGCGATGTGAAGAACGCGCGCGAGCCTTGCCTGCGCGCTTTCCAGTCGTTGCCGCAACCGGATTAACTGATTCTCGACGTTGGAAATCTCCAACTCTGCTCGCAACAGGTCCTGCTGGCTCGCCTTTCCTGCTTTATATCTCGCATTTGCGACGTCTCGAATCTCGCCAAGAAGCTTCTGTTCCGCTTCCGTAACCGTAATGGTCTGTTGAATGAAATAAAGTTCGTAGTAACTACGCTTGACTTTTGAAATCGTCGCCAGTTCTACGGCGGTAAGTTGAGCGCGAGCCACGTTGGTTTGTGATTCGGCAAGTTCAGCGCGCGTGCTAAGTTTTCCGTGCCAGGGGAACTTCTGATTTGCTGTCAGGGCGAACTCTTGCTGGCCGGCAGCCGTTTGAACTTGCTCTGGGAAAACGGTCATCCCCAGCATTGGATCCTGCAGACTCGCCGCCACGGGAACCTGATGGGCGAAGGCTTCCATCTGCTTACGAGCAGCTTGGATATCGGGATTCTGGTTCAACGCAAACTGGATATACTCTTCGACGGGATGTGGGCCTTCCAGGTGTGAGAACACCGGATTGACCGCATCGACAGCCGGATCGGGCATGTGACAGGCCCGATGTAAGGAATGAGAAACGCGGGCGTACTCGGGATCTCTCACTTGCTGGGCCGTCTTGCAACCGGCCAGCAAAGCGATCACGCCCGACAGGCAAAATATGAATCGCACGGCCATCCGTGACCCATCCTGGAAACGAAAACTAGACATTGTCACCATCTTTATCGGCAGGATTAACTTTGCCGAAACAGCCGACACAATCAGAGCTTCCGGTAAAATCGGTGGTTGGGTTTGGTGTGTACCGGTTGTACCGGTCGTGCGGGGGATGGGCGTCCCCATCGAGCCAAGCTGCTACCCTGAAATGGGGCAAATTCCCTGTATAGCGATTCGCAGTTGATCACGCTTCGACAACTTCTGTGCTGATCCAATCGAACACAGACCTGTGGCCACGATGACGAGTGCACGCATGACTTACTTCAATTCTTAACACCTTTTTAGAAGGGACAGAAACGAACACCAAACAAACCTTTCCCTATGCCGCGGCGGAATCCGGCGATCCGCTTTCCANCGTTTCATCGTCGAGCGATGCTTCCAGCAGTTCGTCTCGCAGACCGGCGCGAATCTTGAATTCCATATACGCACAATAAACCGTCGGGACGATGAACGTCGTAAATGGCTCGATTAGCATTCCACCAAAGACCGGTAGCGCCATCGCGCGGGCGACGTCTGAGCCTCGCCCCGTCGATAGCAAAACTGGCAAGAGAGCCACCATGGTTGTAACGGTGGTCATGACGCACGGCCGAATGCGTTTGAGGCCCGCCTCGTAAATCTCTTGACGCAGGTTCTCGATATTGTCGATGACTCGGCGTTCCAGTCGTTCCTTGATGTAGGTTGCCATGACAATCCCATCGTCAGCCGCCAGGCCGAACAGGGCAATGAACCCAACCCACATCGCTGTGTTCAATTCAACGCCCATCAAAGCCACTGCGATCATTCCCCCAGCGGCAGCGACCGGAATACCGGAAAACACGACGAGCGAAATGGGCAAGTTGCGGAAGTGCAAATAGTGCAACAGCAGATTGATCAGAATCACCGTAGGCACGATCCACATCAGCCGGCGATTTGCCTCGATCTGGTTCTGAAACGAACCAACTGCTTGTAGCTCGAAGTTGCCCTCAGGAAACTTCAACTCGCCGCTCGCGCGCGCCGAGCGAAGCGAATCCATCACAGCTTCAACTGTCTCGATGTCGCCCGACCCGTCGGAAGGGGAAAAAGACACGTGGGCTACCAATCGCGCGTCTTCGCTGTTGATTGCGCCCGGCCCCCAGGTGGTATTCACGTGGGCCAGGCGTTCTAGCGGAACCACTTCACCGGTGTGGGTGACAACAGAAACCTTTTCCAGTTCGTCGAGTCGCTCGCGAACACTGCGTTCGTAGCGAATTTGAATCGGATAGCGCTCGCGCCCCTCGACTGTGGTGGTGACATCGACACCACCCAATCCGGCCGAGACAATCTGGTTTACCATCATCGTGGTCATACCGTAGCGGGCCGCTTCCTCGCGGTCGACTTCGAACTCGTAGTACGGCTTGCCCATGACGATGTCGGGATTTACCGTGCCGGCGTTCACACGATGATGTTCTTTCAGATGCTCCGCCACTGCGAGCGATGCCTGCGACAACCCCTCCAGGTCGTCACCGTAAACCCGCACCGCCATCGACGCTTTAATGCCGCTTTGCAGCATTACAACGCGACCTTCGATCGGCTGAAGCGCTGACGCAGGTGTGATGCCAGGCAGCTTGGCGACCGCATTGATCTCCTCCCAGATCTTCTTTTCAGTCACTCCCTTTTGCCACTGATCTCGCGGCTTGAGCATGACGTAAGTTTCGACCATTGCTGACGGAGCCGGGTCGAGCGCCGATTCCACTCTGCCGATCTTACCCAGCACATTTTCGACTTCGGGAATCGTTTTGATCATGGCGTCTTGTGATTGAAGCACTTCCATTGCCTGCGAGAAACTCGCTGCGGGATAGAGGCTTGGCATATAAAACCAACTGCCCTCGTCCAGTGCTATCCAGTCGTCTGTCTTCAATCCCGTGAACGTATGCTTGGCATCAACGTATCCAGGCACTTCGTTCAAATCTGCACCCAACATCGAAACAACTTTTTCGACTGGACGCAGCACCGTCGGCAGCCCAATCCAGGCCCCCAGTCCAAGCACGAAAATCATCGCCGGGATCGACAGCATCAGTGCTTTCCGGCGCAGCGCGAGTCGTAGTCGTCCGGCGTAGAGCCAGAGCACAAAGCGACTGACGGGGTTACCCTCTATGGGGCGGATTTTCTCGCGCTTCATCCACAACCCGACCGAAAACCCAACCGCAGCGCTGGCGACGGTCGAGATTGGCAGACCGATCGACATCCAATGTTCGATGTGCTTTCCCCATACAAAGTAGCATAAGCAGCCGCTCGAGATCGCCAACCCGAATGCCGCCGATACACTCGACCAGAGAGAGGGGCGAGAAGACTTCAAAAAGATACGACAGAGCATGGGTATGACGACTACGGCAACTATCAAACTGGAAGCAAGCGCAAACGTTTTCGTCCATGCCAATGGCGTGAACAGACGGTGATCACGCCCAGTGAGAAAGAACACCGGTAGAAAGCTGACGATTGTCGTGCTCACGGCTGTGATCACGGCCGGCACAACCTCCGCAGCAGATTCGCGAATCACCTCCAAACGCCGCTTCAGACCACCCGGTGAACCGGCTGCTTCCCAGTCGGCTAAGCCGCCATAGATGTTCTCGAGGATGATGATCCCCATGTCGACCATCGTGCCGATGGCGATCGCGATACCGGCCAGCGACATGATGTTGGCATCGACTCCGAACACATTCATCGCAATAAAAGACATCAATACGGCCATTGGCAGAGTGATGGCGATCACAATGCTGGCACGCACGTGCAGCAGGAATAAGACCATCACTGCGACGGTAATCAAGGTCTCGTGAAACAGAGCGTCGGACAACGTCGCAACCGTTTCGTCAATCAATCGAGTACGGTCATAGATTCCATGAATCTTGATGCCGTCGAGCTCAGATTCCAACGACGCAATCTTGGTTTTAACCCGCTTGATAACCTCGCGCGGGTTTTCACCGTATCGCATGACAACGGCGCCGCCAACGGCCTCTTGACCATTGAAGTCGAGGGCCCCACGTCGAAACGCCGGTCCCGTCTGAACTTGAGCAAGATTACGAACGCGAACCGGAATGCCGTTGCGCGTGGTCACTACCGTATTGCTGATCTGATCGATCGTCTCACTTTCGGTCTTGCCCGACCCGATGAAACCCTTGCCGCGGACAATGAATTCCATGCCGCTAGCCTCAACTGTCTTAGCGCCGACGTCGATGTTCGATGCTTTGACGGCTTCGATCACCTTACTGAGCGGGATGTTATGATAACGCAACTGGTCAGGATCGACTTCAATTTGGTACTGCCGGACATAACCGCCAATCGACGCCACTTCAGCAACACCGTCCACCGATTGCAGCGAATACTTGATGAAGAAGTCCTGCTTGGATCGTAGTTCCGCCAGGTCCATCCCCCCCGGCGACTCCAACACGTAGTAGTAGATTTGGCCCAGGGCGGTTGCATCGGGTGCCAAAGTTGGCGTGACGCCTTCGGGGAGTGAGCCGGATACCGTCGGCAACTGCTCGGCGACGCGCGACCTCGCCCAATAGAAATCGACGCTGTCGTCGAACGTTACCTGGACGAAGCTGAAGCCGAACATGCTCTTGCCGCGCACGCTCTTTGAACCCGGGACGGCTTGCAGCGCGATGGAGAGCGGGTAGGTGATTTGGTCTTCCACGTCTTTGGGCGAACGACCGGACCATTCGGTGAGAACAATCACTTGGTTCTCACCTACATTGGGTATTGCATCCAGAGGCACCTTCCTCGTCGAGTACCAGCCGTATGCGATCACCGCGACAGAGGCGAGCAAAATGACAAGTCGTTCACGAATGCAGAAGTCGAGTATCTTCCTTATCATTGAACCACCACCATCGGCAGTTCGGTAACGGGCGTTGCCTGCTCATGGCCCGCGTCGCCTTCAATGATTAGCTGGGGAGCCCGGATCGGCGGAATTCCGCTCTGAGGCTCACTGACCTCTGGATAGCCGATAGGAGGCAAGTCCTTCGGACTGCTGTCGCTTGACTCTTTCGAGTCTTTGGCGGCAGCGAGTTTAGCGAGGTACTTGTCGGGCTCTTCAAGGAGACTCTCGCGACAGCCTTCACAGCAGATGAAGACCGTTTTTCCGTTTACGTCCACCTTTCTCGGCGTCCCCATGGAACCGAGTGCGAAATCGGTGACCAGGCAGATCCGCTGTCGCTCCGCGATCGCTCGATCAGTCAGCGAGAGCTTTGCGAAAGCTGCTATGATCTTAGGATCGGTTGCGTGCGATTTGTCCCCCGGCAGGTTTGCGAGATAGGTCTCTGGATCTTTCAGCAGACGGGCTTCGCATCCTTTGCAGCAGATGAAAACAGCTCGACCGTTCACAGCGACTTTGGGTGGTGAGCCCATCGAGCCAAGCGGCGACTTGGTCACGGGACAAATTCGTTGGCTTTCGGCCAAAGCACGATCTTCCGACGAAAGCTTCGACAGAGCGGCAATCATTTCCTCCGTCATGGCGTCACCAAGTTTCGGCTCAGCCTTGGTGGGATCGATCAGCGAGGGGTTGCCGGCGAGTTGCATCTGGGAGTCGATCAGGAAGTTGCCGCTTGTTGCGACCTGCTCACCCTTCTTCACGCCATTGAGAATGATGATTTGCTCGCCGCAGCTTGGACCGAGTACCACGCGCCGAATCTCAAACCGTCCAGGATCCGTCTCGACATAAAGAACGCTGCTGTTTCCCGCCATCAGCACGGCATCGCGCGGCACAACCAATGCCTCTCCACTTGGGGTCGGGGCGGCCGTAAATCCGAACTCGGATGCAGGAATCAGCTCGACGCCACAGATCGGACAGTTGCCCTGTGAGGACTTGACGACGTGCGGATGCCGGGGACTGATCCACTTCCCGGCCAACTCAGGATCGTAAACGCCGCTTTGCCCGTCGCCGTGACTGCCAAGCGGAACCTCAATGGTCGCCTTGGCGTAATCGCCTACGCGCAGCAGTCCGTCTTTGTTTGAAATGACGACGCGAACCCCGACAGTGCGCGTCTTTTGATCAACGTTCGGATCGACGAATGCTACTCGCCCTGCAAACTGAAGGCCTGGCAGCGATTGAACCAATGCTTGGACTTTCTGCCCGTATCGAATCGTAGCGGCGTCTTCGGGAAAAAGCTCCAGCATGAGCCAGACGGTAGAGAGGTCGGCCAGCCTGTATATTTCCTGACCCTCTTTGACGTACTGCCCTTCAACAGCACGTTTCTCAATGACCGTACCACTGATCGGAGCACAAAGGTGCATGCGGCTGGTCGCTTCACCGGCTCGCTCGAGTTGATCAATTTGGTTCACTGTCGCGCCTAGCTCAATGAGCCGCTGTCTGGCGCTTTGGTACAGTTCTCCGCTCGATTGAATCACACGCTGCAACGTGGCTGAATGACTATTGTCGCGAGCCTTTTTTGCCAGAAGCAATTCGACCTGTCCGGAGTACAGCTGTGGCGAGTAGACCAACGCGAGGTGATCCCCCTTCTTGACCACGACGCCTGTGTAATCTGCATACAGACGATCGAGACGGCCATCAACGTAGGCGGAAATCGTCTTTAAGGTACCTTCGTCGTAACTTAATTCGCCGATGGCTCGGATGGTACGCGACATCGGCATCGATTTTACTGACACGGTTTGAATGTTTGCCACGCGACGGGCTGCGGGATCGATCTGAATGGCACGCGAATCGGCATTTCGGCCAGACGTTGCTGGCACGAGTTCCATCGCACACACGGGACAGCGGCCCGGCTCGGATTGCGGCGGCGTACACATCATTGGGCAGATGTGTCGCACAACTTCGCCATCGCTCGCTGAATGACTTTGGCCACGTCCGCCGCTGGCGGAAATGAATCCAAGTTGCTGGGCGACACCGAGCGCGAGGATCAGAATCGCTCCGCACGTCAGAATCAGCAGCGGCTGAACGAACAGTTTGATACACCAGCGTCGTGCCTCGCGGCGCGCAACGAGTTGCTCCTGATGGGACGTCGTGGCGTTCTCAGGAGGTGGACTTGTGCTGGCTTTGGCCACTGTCTCTTCCGCGGCAGCGGGAATCTTGTCGGGCTCGCTCATAACAACCTCGCGTTTTTAGCTCGTGAAACCTGATCGCGCAGCAAACCAGCGTGAAGGTCCGTGAGCGGTGCAACCTCAGTCTGTGGCAGGTCGGGCGCAAAGCATGCGCGCAGAGTCAGCATGCGCGCAGAGTCAGCATGCGCGCAGAGTCAGTGTGCCGGCAGAATCAGATCAGCCAGCGGCAGAGAACAGCTTGCCCGCGAGGTTGGGACTGCGATAAGAGACGCTTGTCCTCCTCCACAGATCGTGGAGGCGAATGGAAATCACCAACGGGCGTAGGCGTCACCACACATTTTGCCCGACGAGTATTTTCTCGCTCGTCGGGATTTCGCCGCTCCTGTGGAGTGGCGGGACGTTCTTGATCGACCAAACATGTGCAGGCTTGTGGCTCGGCAGACTTGGAGCAGCAAGTGGAACTTACTTCGCTCTGGTTTGCACCGCAGTTACCACAGCAACGTTTCACTTCTTGTGCTGAGTTGCACACCTCGGTCGTAGGAACGACGCCCACACAGGTAGTCGCCGTGATCAGCACAAGAGAAAGGATGTTACTTTGATGCCGAAACATAATATTTCTGATCAATTTGAATTCTCTTTCAATCATCGCGTCCAAACTCGCTTAGGTCAAGTCTGGCTTCTCAAATACCCGTGCTTCTCTGAGTCGCATCTATTGGCAAATCGGACATCGTCTATACGGAACCGCGTTCTTAGCAGAGGCATTGATTTTCAGGCATCGAATACCGTTGATGAATCTGCACCAAAACGGCAACAGCATTTGGAGTGCAGAGCAGCGCCGCGATGACACAGGCACACGAAAGCAATGCCGAACACCAAACGCAATTACGAAGTGACCCGGAAACATTTGATCGATCATTTCGGGCGGGAACGAATGCTAGCTGAAATCAGCCCAGGGGATGCGGACGAATGGCGCGAATCCCTGCGGACCCAGCTACTACGGATCATCAAAAAGGCTGGTGTGAATCCCTGGCCGAAGCTGTTTCACAACCTACGGGCGAGCCGGTAAACGGAACTGACCTCTTGGGTGCCACTGGCTGGCCAGTGCTTTTCCGTTTTCTTTGCCGTTGCAAGTCGCCTGGATCATGAAGACGTTTCAAGCGCTTGCGACGTCGTGCTCCTTCTTTCTCATTCAGGCACAGATGTTGTCAAAGTGGGGATGGTCGTTCGAACTGCCAGGGCCCCATCAAAAAGGCACTGGCAAGCCAGTGGCACCCAACATGACAGTCCCACCTCGCCGCGGCTTCAGTAGGCTGACGTCAAAGCGATCTGCGATCGGTAGCAGACTCTTGTTCGGTGTCCGTCGTGTTCATAATGCGAAATGCCGTCCGCTTTCCCTACTCATTTGCGGAAGACCCGGATTCATCCAGCCACCAGTGCAACACGTTGGTCCGGCTTTCACGATAGGCGTGCGAGGCCTGAATCAGCAGACGCTTCGGACCGCGCGCGCTTCTCAAACCGGTCACCAGGTTATTGGAATACGCCCCCGTGCCGGTTTCGCGCATCCGTAGATAGACGCCATCGTTCCATGTCAGTCCGTCGGACGACGTGTAGAGGATCATGTGTCCGGATCCCTCTCCGTATGCGCCGCTGCGGCCATGCATGAAGAACCGGCCGTCGAAGGCGGCAAACTGTGGATTGCGGATCTTCCGGCTGAAGTGTGAGGTTTTCACTTCGGACCACGTTCTTCCGCCGTCCGCGCTCGTGGTGTAATCAAGAACATGCTCGTTCGTCCTGTTGTAAACGAAAGCGATCAGGTGACCGTTTCCCAGGCGACCGAGTGATCCGTAACCACGGTCTTTGGCGATGAAGGGCAGGACGCCTCGCCTAGAGAAGGTCTTCCCTCCGTCGCTGCTGACGTGGAGTTCGAAGACGTGATCGTCTGCCGTTCCCCACCAGCGTACCGTGGCGTCATTGGCGAAATGGAGCGTTCTGATTTCACCGTCTTGATAGACCGCGTCGTAAATTCGGCCGCGTGTTGCGCAGACAGGTTTGGGCTCACTCCAGGTCCGCCCTCCATCGAGACTTCTGGAATACAGCGGCCTCCAGTAAGGCTGCCACAACGGCGACCTTGATACGTCGCAGATGAGGTAGAAGAGAACGATTGCCCCCTGATCCGTAACGACCGCCTTTTCGGCCATCGCCGTTCGCCCTTGCTGTTTCTCGAACAGATTCTTGGAGTACGACAGCACCTCCGGTTCACCCCAGGTCTTCCCTCCATCCTCCGAACGTTTGAACTCCATCCACCCGACCGCCGAATGACCGTTGTTGTCACCCGAGCAGTTGGGATAGAAAGCGAGGATCTTTCCGTCTTCATACTCCACCAGGGCATGGCCGAGATGCCCGCTGCGAGCCTTCGGAGAATGATCCACGAACAGGAGTCCCGCATTGGGAGGATCGGGCGGAGTGATCTGAATGGTGGCATTCGCTGCCGAAGGCTTCTCTGGTGATGCCAATTCGTCCCCGTTCAGTAATGGTAGGGGCAGCCAGAGCAAGTTCCCCAGCAACACGATACCGATCGCAACGATCGGAAGGCGGGTCTGTAGCAGACATCGAAATTTCACGACGCTTTCTTCCTTTGCTGTTTGGGATTGCTGTATGGGATTGCTGTATGGGATTGCTGTTTTGAGCTCGAACGTCTTAGGCGGAATTCTGTTTAAATTCGCGAATAGAAGTTCGAACGATGCGAATCGCTATGATACCAGCAACAACGGCCAGGCCGAGTGTCATGGGACGATCGATCAGACCCAGCGGACTGCCCGAGGCGGCTGCGAGTGATTGAATGAGCCGTTCTTCCAGCGGTCCTCCCAGAACCAGCCCTAAACCGACAGGGCCAGGAGAGAATCCGTATCGGTTCAACCCGTAGCCGACGATGCCCATCACCAGTATTGTTGAACCCTCGAAATTGCGAGCCAGTTGCACTAAGACCCAAGAAGCGTTGCTCTCAATTGTGCTGTTGCAGGCTTGATCGAACCGCTAACGTGACCGGATAAACCCCTGAACTACAGTCGACTTCACCCCGCCGCGGCATAGAATCCGGCACAGCAATCTGCCGCACCATCGCGCACCGACTCGCAAGAAATGAAAGAAGCCCGGGGAAACCGGGCTGTGTTGCAGCCACTTGCTGCCGGGTGCGAAACCCTGCCAAGTGGCGAAGTACCCCCTAGGGGAGTCGAACCCCTGTCTTTGGACTGAGAATCCAATGTCCTGGGCCACTAGACGAAGGGGGCTCAGAAGGTTCCAGTTTTTACTTTCGTGGCCAAATTGTCAACTCCCAATGGAAGCTCGAGCATCTCGTGAAGCCAAGCGGTGTGCGGGGGAGCCGTGCAGCATCTGTGGGAACGGTTTGGGCAAGGCCGTTTCACCGAAAGTTCGCCGAAAGATATGCTGGTTGTTGCCTCGCATCGCTGGCAGAGGCACCTTGGTCCTGCGCACCATGGGGCCTGTCGGAATCTCACTCACTCGGCCCTGCTCCGGGCTGCGGGAATGTCCGGTCGTACGTGTTTAATTTATCCAGCAGCGGCGGGTCGAGCGACTGCACGAGGTCGGCATGTTGGCGCGGGTCGCGCTGTTTGATTTCCGGCAGGATGGACTGCAGCGAGCTTAATGCTTGTGTCCAGCGTTTCGGTTGCCCCATGCCGAAGTAAATGTTGGCTTGACCCGCATAACCAAAAGCACGAAAGGTATTTTCCGCCTCGGGTAGCATGACGAGTTGTTCGTACAGTTGGAGGGCATCTTCGGTGCGGCCACGTTCACGATAGAGCGTGGCCAACTGATTCCACGATGCGTAAACAAACGGATTGTTGCTCGGGTCAGTTTTGGCGGGATAGTATTTCTCAACCGCCTTCCAAGCGCGTTCTGTGTTGACGAGTGAGGCGTGGAAATACTGATCGCGCGGCGTCCCCATGTTGGTGACGTTTGCTTTCGGGTTGATTTGCAGAACAGATTTTGGGCGATTTTTCCAGGCCAGGAGGGCTCCCAGTCCAAAGCAGACGACGAGGATCGGTGCTGCCCACACCCAGTTTTTGCGTTGGGGGGGCGTGTCCTCCATGAACTGCTGGAGTTGCTGTGTGACGGCCACGCGCGAAGTGGTTAAAGCGGCCTGTTCCGAGGCCCTCCATTCACGAATGACGCTGTTCCATTCTGCGTTGTCGTCTTCGAGTGTTAAGGCCTTGAGGTCGACGAGTAGTTCGCTGGCGTGTTGGTACCGCTGCGCCGGATCTTTGGCCAGCATCTTGTGCACAATCCGGCACAGTTCCGTTGGCAGATCCGGTCGTTGTTCGCTCAGAGGAGGTGGATCATTGCGGAGATGTTGCACGGCGATGCTGACCGCCGTTTCACCGCGGAAGGGAGGTTTTCCGCTGAGCAGTTGGTAGCAGGTAATACCGAGCGAGTAGATGTCACTGCGGGGATCGACCGTTTTGCCTTCCACCTGCTCGGGGCTCATGTACAACGGTGTGCCCATGGTCTCACCGGCACGTGTGAGATTCATCGGCTCTTCGTAACGCGTGAGGCGGGCCAATCCGAAGTCCATCACTTTGATCTCGCCTTCATGTGTCACCATGATATTTTCAGGCTTGATATCGCGGTGGGTCACTCCCAGTTCGCCCGCTTTGTGCAAGGCCGCAGCGATCTGGCAGAAGAAACGAACCGCGACTGCGGGACTGACCGTCGGATGGCTGGTGAGCCATTGTTTGAGGGTGCCGCCCACGACATACTCCTGCACGATGAAGTGCAGGCCCTGGTCGCAGCCGACTTCATGGATCTGGACGATGTTGGCGTGGACGAGATTGGCAGCCGCTTGTGCCTCGTGCTGGAAACGTTGCACGTACGATGGGTCTTCGCTCAACCTGGGGTTCAGAACCTTGATCGCCACGAAACGCTTAAGTGATGCCTGTTCGGCGAGATAGACAGTCGCCATGCCTCCCCGCCCGAGGGAGCGGAGTAGTTGATAGTCACCTAATGTGCGACCGACCAGATCAGGCTCAGCGGTCATCGCGCGTCACTCAAATCGCTCATGGGGAATCTGCTGCCATGTTTCTACTATCGTATACGTTTGCCAGCAAGAGAAGCACCAGCAACGCATTCTCGCAGTGCTGCTTCGGCAAAAACTTACAAAGCGAGTGAAAGAAATTGCCGAAATGGCAACCCTGCCTTCGCCGCACCACAGACGCGAGTGCACGAGAAACGCTGCAATCCAGGGTATTCGTCAGCAGTGGCACTTTTTTTGTGAGTTTGGCACGACAGCTGCTTTCCTGGGAGGTGGCAAATTCTCTCAAGCAATCACTACATGGATGTAGATTACAGGCCAAGGAGTTCAAGATGAGTATTCAGCGGAGTTCAGTCCCTTTCCTTGCATTTGTCCTTGCTGTCACCGGGGCGACAGCATACGGCCAGGCACCTCAACAAACCACCGCACCAGCCGGGGTCAATGTGGCCCTGTTGGATGTTGCCTACATTTTCAAGAATCATGCCGGCTTCAAGCAGAGCATGGATAGTCTGCGGGCGAAAAAGAAGACGATCGAAGATCAAATCCTGGCCGATCGCAATCGCCTGATGGACAAACGTAAGAAAGGCTCGGAGACATACAAGTTAGGAACTCCGGGATACAAGCAGTTCGAGCAAGAGTTGGCGAATGAAGCTGCTGACGCGCAAGTGAAAATGGAACTGCAGAAAAAAGAGCTGATGGAGCAAGAGGCACAGGTCTACTTGGCGACATACAACCAGATGGTGCAGTCGGTTCAAGCCATTGCCAAGCAATATCAAATCTCACTGGTCCTGCGTTATGACAGTCAGCCGATCGATCCGAACAACCCCAACGATATTTTGAAGGGGATTAATCGGGCCGTGATCCATCAGCAGAATTTGGACATCACGCAAACCGTCCTGGAGATGCTCAATCGTAATGTGCCGCGCCGGCCAGCTGCTGGTGGTGCGGGTACCTTGACGACGCCAGGAACGCAACAGCGACCGGCCACCGGTGCTACGCGTCCGAGTACGTTCCGCAATCAATAGATGACCTGAGCAGCGCAGGTCGACTGACCATGCTTAGCTGGGTTCTTTACGAGGGAAGCGAACCGGTTGTGGCTTGTCCACAACCGGTTTTTTTTTGTGAGGTATCGACGTCCGGCATCAGGTTGATGTGCGGAGTTGTCACCGTCTCTTATTGCGGCCATTGCGGGTCGCGTTTTTCGACGAAGGCGGTGATGCCTTCGTGTGCGGCTTCGGTCGTCCTGGCGGTTGCGCTGGCCGCTGCTCCGAGGGACAGGCAGGACATCATTTGTTCGCCCACGGTTTCGTTGAGCAAGCGTTTGGTCAGCTGCACCGCTTCTGGTGGAAAGTGGGAGATCGATTCGCAGATTTCCTGCGCGCGAGCCCAGAGCAATTCATCGGCGACCAGTTCCTGGCAGATTCCGACTTGCAAGGCGTCAGCGGCCGAGAGGATGCGTCCGGTTAACAGAAGACTTCCCGCGTGGCCACCTCCAATACGAAAGCAGAGCAACGGGGTCAGGATGCCCGACACGAGTCCATGGCGTGTTTCCGGGATTTGGACCGTCGCTTGAGGGGATGCGATCACGGTATCACATGCGAGGGCGACGGCAGCACCACCGCCACAGGTGGGACCGTTTAAGGCAGCGATGATCGGTTTAGGGAACCTCCACATGGTTTCGATCAATTCGCGAAAGCGCATCACATCTTCGTGCCATTGCTGAAGCGACTCCTCGGACTGACTCGTTTCATGCATTTCGTGCAGATCGAGTCCTGCGCAAAAACTACTTCCGGAACCTGTCACGATGACCGAGCGGACACGCGCTTCCTGATGTAGATCGCTCAGTGCCGTCATGAATTCGCTCAGCATGGATCGCGACAATGCGTTCCGCTTGTCTGGTCGGTTCAACACAATGGTACCGCTTGGTGCGTGTACCTTCACTTCTACCGTGGCTGACATGGCACGTCTCACAAAGCTCGATTTCGGGCGCAACGGACGCGATGTCGGTCGCAGACGCTGCTGGCGAGCGTGACCGTTACGCGTTACTCAGCAAGATACCATGTTCCGCAGCGCGCGACTGCTGTGCTGACGGGTTCCTGGAATCGGTCAGACACCGGAGAGTTTGGTGGCGTAGCATACACGTCGGATGGCGATCACGTAGGCGGCCAGGCGGAGACTGATCTTGTGCTGCTGTGACTCTTGCCAAACTTCTTCAAACGCTGTGCTGAGCACACTATCGAGTTCCTGTCGAACGCGGTCCAGTCCCCATTTGTAGTGTTGGCGATTCTGAACCCACTCGAAGTAGCTCACCGTCACTCCACCGGCATTCGCCAGAATGTCAGGCAACACAATGGTGCCACGTTGCTCGAGAATCTCATCGGCGTCAGGATTGATGGGTCCGTTGGCAGCCTCGACGATCATCGGTGCGGTGACACGGGCGACGTTGTCTTTGTGAATGACGCCTCCCACGGCTGCCGGTATCAGCATTTCGACATCGAGTTCCAGAATGGCTTCGTTGCTCAACCGTTGAGCGTGCGGATACCCTTCGAGTGAGCCTTGGTGATCGAGTGAATAGCGCAGTACATCGGGGATGTCCAAGCCATCTGGTTGGTAGTAGCCGCCGCTGATATCACTGACGGCAACGACGTTGAAGTCGGATTCGGCAAGCAGCTTGGCGGCATGCGATCCGACATTACCAAAGCCTTGAATGGCAACACGGGTCTCATGGGGATTGCGCCCCAGTCGCCGGAGCAGTTTGAAACTCAAAATGCCAACGCCGCGTCCGGTCGCTTCTTCGCGGCCTTTGGCGCCATACAGTTCCACCGGTTTGCCGGTGATCACGGCGGGGTTGAAGCCATGATATTTTTCCCATTGATTGCGGATCCAGGCCATGACCTCGGCGTTGGTGCCCATGTCGGGCGCCGGAATGTCGGTGTCCGGACCGATCACGTCGTGGATCTGATCGATGAATTTTCGCGAAACACGTTCCAACTCGCGGACACTCAAGCTTCGTGAATCGACGTTAACACCGCCCTTGGCACCGCCGTAGGGAATATCGACGACGGCGGTCTTCCAGGTCATCAGCGTTGCCAGGGCGCGAACTTCATCGAGATCCACGTCGGAATGAAATCTCAGCCCCCCTTTCATCGGCCCACGCGCGTCGTCGTGTTGCACGCGGTAGCCAAGCAGCGTTTTGAGCTCGCCGTTGTCCATCTCCACAGGAACTTGGACCTGGACTTGCCGTTTGGGGGTAAGAAGTAGCTTCCGCATACTGTCGTCGAGCTGCAAATGATCGGCGGCGCGGGTGAAATACAGCTCGGTTGCTTCAAACGCTTTCATTGACTGAACTTTCCTGGCACGTTCCGGGCAATGGGTGTCCCGCTGGGCATGTGGGGCTCGCATGGCGACCGAGAGGTCGCAGGGAGCACTTCACTGTTGGATTTATGGGCGGAATTTCGCCTTTGTCAAGCGTGATTTTCCGACAACCTAACGTGACGTCGCCGAGGAGGCAACGTCGAATCCGGTGGAATCATGGGCGCCTCTGCGTACGATAGTTGTATACCCCGGGTGACCGCTTGGAGGCTGGTCCTGATATAATCGCCAGACGGAACTGCTGCTATGCCCCAGGAATAAGAGAAGCCAGAGCATGTCGATTGCCATCCCTGATTTTTGGAAACTCGTGATGGACAGCCAGTTGCTGTCACCCGAACAGTGCCAGTCACTGGGGGCCGAATATGGCCATGTGAAAGGTGCTGCTCAAGAGGGTAACGCCCGGACCCTGAGCGAGTGGATGATTTCCAGAAACATTCTCAGTCGTTATCAGGCAAAGATCTTGTTGGCTGGTCATCCGGGACCGTTTGTGTACGGGGACTACCAGGTGTACGATCGCCTGGAGTCTGGGCGCTACGCGGGTGCGTTTCGGGCGGTGCACGGTTTGACGCGGCATCCCGTGTTGCTGCATTTCTTGACCGGTGCTCGGACACAAGATCCAACGGCTTGGGCGAACAGTGTCGCGCGGGCCAACGCGTTGTGTCAATTGAAACATCCGAACCTGCAACGCTACTTCGAAGTCGTCGATCTAACGACCTTCAAGTTCATCGTAAGTGAAGACCTCGAGGGACAGACGCTCGCTCAGCTGGTCGGTGCAGGGCCATTAGAGGTCGGTGACGCTTGCCGCACCATGCGAATTGCCGCCTTGGGTTTGTATGCACTTCATCATTCCGGAATGATCCATGGCGATGTGCGTCCGCACAACGTTTGGATCGAACCGTCTGGGAATGTCAAATTGCTGGTGGATCCGATCGAATACGGTATCGGTCCTGATTTGGCGAATCTGGCGACGGACGCCGACGCGGCACTGAGGACGGACTATCTGGCGCCCGAGTTTGTCGAGCCGGGGAAAGTCCCCGATGTGTTGACCGATGTGTACGCGCTGGGATGTGCGACCTATGAAACCCTTTCAGGTAAGCCGCCGTTTGAGGGTGGGGATGTCACGCAAAAATTGCGACGCCATGCCGAAGAACCGATCCGACCGCTACGCGAGTTCGGAGTACCGGAAGCGGTGGACCAATTGGTCAGCTATCTGATGGCGAAGAACCCAGGCGTTCGCTATCAAGATTTGGGCACGGTGATCGAGCAAATCTCGCCGTTCATTGATCCTGCCAGGTTGAACCCACCGGTCACGTCGCCGATCGCCAGTCTGCCTACCTATGAGGCGGCGCTGCAAACCAAACAGACGGCGGCTCAAGTCAGTCCCACGCCGGCGGCCAATCCCACGCCGGCGGTCAATCCCGCTGCGGCGGCCAATCCCACTGCGGCGGCCAATCCCACACCGACGGTCAGTCCGCGACGTGTGCAGTCCGCTGCCCAAAAGACCAACGCCGCTCCGGAATTTAATGTCAAATCGGATGCCAGTCCGGGGATTGCGGTGGCAACCGAACGCGCCGCCACGAATTCCTCAAGCACGCCAGCGGAGCTGTCACCGGAAGCGGAAAAGCGCAAAATCAAACAAGTCGCGATCGGGTTGGGCGCGACGGCCATTCTGCTGATCGGCGGCCTCGTGGCGCTGCAAATGTTTGGCAGCACGACAGAGGATGGTAATACCGAGCCAGATCCGCAAGTCGTCCAGAATCCCGCAGAAGGGGATAACGATGGCACGGATAACGATGGCAGGAAAAAACAAGAGAGCAATGGGGACGACGGGCAAGATACGGACGACGGTACGGAGCCAAAAACCGATACCGATGGAGGCGAGCCAGTCCCGAGTCAGCAGGTCGTGGCCGACGACGGCCAGTTGCCGTGGGCATCGCCGACCAACGGACCTGCGGTTCAATTTCAATATGTTCCCCCTGACTCACAAGTGCACATGATGGTCCGGCCGGCGAGCATGTTGGCTCAGCCCGAAGGGGACCGCGTGCTGGAATCGATGGGCCCCACGTTTGCCAATGCACGTGCTTCTTGGGAGCGTGCAGCGGGCTTCCCACTGGCAGAAATTGATCAGATGATCATTGCCTTGCACGATAATAGCGGTCGTTTTCCACGTCCGTCGTTTGTGGTGCGTCTGGCCCAACCGGTGGCAAAAGACGACTTGCTGGCCAAATGGGGGAATCCGGCTGCCAAAGAAGAGAACGGCGCGACCTACTATCAAGGCGGCGGTTGGTCGTTCTTTATTCCCGGGACCGACCCGGGGGTCTTTGTGATGGGGAGTGAGCAGGACATTAAGGAAGTGGCTTCGATGGGAGGGGCCGCGCCGCCCATTCGTCGCGAAAGCGACCGCTTGCGGCAAGTGAGCGACCGGGATCGCCATTTCACGATGATCTTGTCGCCTAACTATCTGTTTTCCGACGGGCGAGAACTGCTGGGCGGAAATCGCGAGAAGTTGCGCGAGCCGATCTCGTGGTTTCTCGGGGACTCGCTCAAAGCATGCATGGTCAGCTTGCATTTTGGCGATGCGTTTTACGCCGAAACTCGGATGTTTAGCGACATCGGTACCGACCCGCATACGCTGGCTTCGGAAATGCGTGACCGGCTAGAAGAAGTGCCGACCAAAGTCGAGGACTATCTGGTACGAATTAACCCTCACCCGTATTGGAAGCGGTTCGCATTTCGATTTCCTAATATGATCAGTGCCGTCCACAGCCAAACTCGGGTCGGAGTCGAGAACGAACAGGCGATCGTCAATTGCGTTTTACCATCCCCTGCAGCGCATAACCTGGCGTTTGGTGCCAGCATGGCCTTGGATTCCACGCCTGGTGCGGTTGTCGTTGCCGGTCCTACCAAGCCTCAGGGTCCGAAAACGATTCAGGAATTGATGGGAAGCAAAATGACGTTGGCGTTCGATCAAAAATCGCTGGAATTCTCCATGCGTGACGTCGAGACCGACATGAAGGATACCTATCCGAATTTGCCCTTCGATTTCAGAGTCAAAATCATTGGTGGCGATCTGGAAAAAGATGGTATCACCCGCAACCAACAGGTACGGGACATCAATGTCCGAGATAAATCTTTGGCAGAAGTTTTGACCGCGATCGTGGTCACGGCCGCATCCACTGGTAAACCACCGAGTTCTCCCGAACAGAAGTTGATCTGGGTCATTGGCCCAGATCCTGAGGATGCGTCCAAGCAGGTTGTCTTGGTGACGACCAGGAACGCTGCGGCTGCAAATAACTACACGCTGCCCGACGTGTTCAAAGGGGCAGAGTAGGGTCTTCAGGACCGTTGTGCGGAAAGTGAGGGTCAGTTGGCATGACGCCGACCGGTCACTGGGGAGTACCGCCAACCGTTTATTTGTCGCTTTGTCGGTAAAAAAAGGTACAATTAGGTTCTGCCGGCCAGCAGATCACCGACCGCCAGGGTGCAATTGAACCAGTGGGTGCCTAAGTGAAACCCTTTTCGATACGCTGCACAACGTGCCAAGCAGGTCTTGTCGTTCGCAATGCGGACGCGATTGGCCAGATTCTGGCGTGCCCCAAATGCGGTAGCATGGTGCTTGTCGAAGGACAGGCTCCCTCGGAATCCGGACCGTCGGAGTCGCCCGAAGTGACGGGAACTGCCACGCAAGACACGGTCTCTGATTCGGCCTGGAATGATGCGGCTGCGATGTTGCACGGGGAAGATCGCACAAGCGACGGTGACGCTCCCGTGACGGAAACGCCGGAGTCTCCGGAAACACCGCAGTCTGAAGCAGGCGAGCACGATCCGGTCGAGACTCCGGTTGCCAGCGCAGATGTTGCTGCGGCAGCTGCCAATGTGGAGGCGACGCCGGTAACCGCAGATAATCCAACGGCAGATAATCCAACTGCCGAGACGCCTGCCGAGCCAGCGTTGCCATCGGCTGATTGGAGTTCGTCGTCAACGCTGCAGATGAAACAATACCTGCTGGCCGTGGCGGCGGGGATCACCGGAGTCGCGGTGGCCCTCGGCGCGATTGTGTATTTCATGTCAGCACGAAATACCGTTCCGGACGCTGACACGGTCGTAGCCGGAGATCCCGTGGGTGACACGGTGACTGACAATGACGCATCGTTAGACGGTACCGATGGCAGTGAACAAGATGCGGCGAGTGAGAGTCAGGGTGACAACGACCTTGAACAGACTCCGAGCAAGGGCGAACCTGCTGAGACGCTGGATGTGGCGGCGGCTGACGATCCGGGCAAACCAATTGACAATACACCTCCACAGGATCCCGAGAAGCCAGCCGATGCGGTGGCACCTGTCGAAGATCCCTTGCCTCCTCAGGAGGAGCTTCAACCTGGAGAGAAGCCAGAGCCTGAGGAACCGGATGAATTAACGGGGCCGGAAGATCTCTTGGTGAAAGATTCCTTCCTCGACGACGACATTCCCGAAGTGTCACCGAAGCCGACTGACGAGGAGCCGGCGGATGCGGGCGTTGGCCCTACAGTCGACGACAACAAAATTGCCGGCCAACCCGAGCCGGTGGAGCGGGAAGTGGATGTCCAGGCACAATTGGCCGTGCGGCTTCCTGCGATTGAATTAAAGGATACATCGTTGGCCGATTTTCTGGCTGTGATGGAGCGATTGACCACTGTGCCGATGACAGTGGATCTTGAGGCCCTTGCCTGGGCACGTGTGAATCTAGACACTCCCATCAGCGTGAATCTTGAAGACGCCTCGATAGAAGAAATCTTGGAATCTGCGCTGGGAGCGGTTCGGCTGGGGCACGTGGTGGAAGCCCACGATGTGCTGGTCACGGTCATGAACCGCAAGGACACATTGCGACAGCACCGTTTTGCAGTCGATGATCTGATTGCGGACGATGCGTCGGAAGGAAAAGCGTTGATGTCGGCCGTCCAGCAGTTCGTCAAGCCGGAGACCTGGGCGATTCACGGAGGGACGGCCACCGTATCGCTTGACGGTCAAGAGTTAGCGGTCTCTCAAACGGATCAAGGGATCCTCGATGTGTTGTTGTTTCTCGAACAATTGCGAGTTGCCCGCGGCTTAGGGCAGCAATCGAAATATCCCCACGAGCTATTGCAGGTCGAGTCACCGACGCTGCTGGCCATTTCTGCGATCGACCAACGTGTGTCGTTGAACTTTAGCCAACCGACCCGACTGGGCGACATTCTGCGGCGACTCGGCGACGATGTGGGGATGCGGATTGTGGTGGATTGTGCGCATGGGGCCGCTTATCAGACCGCCCCTAACACGCTGGTTGAATTAGGGGCAGACATTTTGCCGTTGGGCGTTGCCCCTGACGGGCTAAATATTAACCTGAATTGTGGAGCAACCGAGCCATCAGCTATGGCAAAGGCTGTTGCGGAATCCGGGGCGGCACTAGGCATCTGTCTTGACGGGGATGCCGACAGGCTGATCCTGGCAGATGAGCAGGGGCAGATCCGTGATGGTGATCAGATTCTGGCAACCCTAGCGCTGGACGCAGCAGAACAGGGCACACTTCACGGGCCAGTTATTGGCACTGTGATGAGCAATCTGGGCCTGGAGACGGTGCTTGCCAAGCATAATATAGGTTTTGAAAGGGCGGCGGTGGGGGACCGCTATATCTATG
>NZVR01000153.1 GCA_002701545.1 Blastopirellula sp.
CGGAGTGATCGGAAGGATCTCATGTCGAGCGGGCACAGCCCTCCTGAATACCGTATCCCTGCTATTTTCGCTGGCGGGTGAAATTACGTTGAACGGAAAAATGCAAAGACCTACACTGACATGGCAAGCGGAAGTGCAGTTCGCTTTCGCAGCGTTTGAATCGTTGCTATGGGATGGTTGCTATGCCACGTGAACCACTGCTCAAATCGGAAGAGGATCGAGAGACGCTCAGGCACGCGAGGATCCCCCGACGGGTGGCGATTCAAGCGGGAAGTATCGGAATCCTGGGGCTTGGCTTAAATCACGTGGCTGGCCTGCATGCGCTGTCGGCCGAGTCCGAGGCACAGCCGGTGGCAACGCCGTCTTATAAGTCGGTGATTTACATTTTTCTTTCGGGCGGTCTGACACAGCATGACAGCTTTGATCCGAAACCCGAGGCACCGGATAACATTCGGGGCGAGTTCCAGCCGATCGCGACGCGGACTGCCGGAGTGCAGATTTGCGAACACTTGCCCCGCCTGGCGGCTTGCAGTGACAAGTGGTCTTTGGTGCGTTCGCTGACGCACCCTTACAACGAACATTCGATTGGCCATCACGTAATGCTCACGGGGCGCACACGGCCCCCGGCTGGTTTCGATCCGAACCGGCCCACAGAGCAGGACTATCCCTCAATTCCGTCGATCATCAATGGTGTTGTGCCGCCGCGCAATAACTTGCCGCCGGCGGCCGTCCTGCCGGAAAAGTTAATTCATGTCAGCGGTCGGACGATTCCGGGTCAGTTCGCTGGGCAGATGGGTTGGAAATATGATCCGTGGTTCATTGAAGCCAGTCAGTTCCGCGACACGAAATACATTCACGGCGCATTTCCCGAATATGGGTTTCAACGTTGGGAGGGGGCTCGCAATCCGCCCAACTATGTTTTCGAAGCGCCGCGTTTGGAGTTACCTCAAGGGATGTTGCCCGACCGCTTGAATGCGCGTATTCGGTTGCGGGAGACGTTAGCGAATCAGCAAAAGTTGTTAGAGCAGGCAGCGGAGGTGGGTGAGTTTGATCGGCTGCGTCAGAATGCCGTGACGATGCTGAATGATGGGCGGGTGCATCGAGCTGTGGACGTACACAATGCACCGGCGGCTGAGCAAGAGCGTTATGGGCGCAATTCGTTTGGCTGGTCGTTATTGATGGCACGTCAGTTAGTCGAAGCAGGCGTGAGTCTGGTACAGGTCAATTTAGGAAACGACGAGGCCTGGGATACGCATGAGAAAGCCTTCATCAACTTGAAGGACTTTCTCTTCCCGCCGACCGACCGAGCGGTGTCGGCGCTGCTTGAGGACCTGGACCAGCGCGGGATGCTGGAGGACACGCTGGTCGTGATGGCCGGCGAGTTTGGCCGGACGCCCAAGATTTTTACCTTCAAAGGTGCCAAGTCGAATCTGCCGGGGCGGGACCATTGGGGTGCCGTGCAGACGGTGTTCCTCGCCGGCGGTGGCATTCAAGGTGGACGCGTCATTGGTGCGTCGGATCGTACGGGCGGTCACCCCATGGCAGATGCCCAGACGCCCGAGAATTTGGCAGCCACGATTTATCAGTCGTTAGCGTTGCCACAAACGATTACATGGAAAGATCGTTTGCAACGCCCGCATAACGTCTATCATGGCCAACCGATTCCCGGGCTGACCTGAGCGGGAATGATTCCAGGATCCGTCGAGCCCGTTGTGTGGGCACACACGCGGAACGTCGGTCATGTGACGGAGCGCCCGCGGTGGTCCCGGTTGCGGTTCAGGGTGGCAGCATGCGATCATGGACAGGCGAGCCGTTCGGCGGTTCGCAGCTGATCCCCGTTTTGTTTTGCACAGGTGGCTCGATGGTTTTGCGTTCACTTTTGGTTGGCACCATGTTCTGTTCGGCGATCGTTTCGGCGGCCGTGGCCCAGACGCCTGCGGTTCGGCATGTCTTTCAAGACGATTTTCAGCGCGGGCACAACTATTTGACCCAGGGGGTTGAGGGTACCGGCTGGAACGGTTTCTTAGGCAAAGGTGCCGGTGAGACGGCTGATCGGATCGAGGCGGCTGATGGTCAGCTGTTTTTGCAATCGACCAAGGGGCGTTACCAGGAAGGGTGGGATCCACTGGGGCCGTTGTTGTACCGCGAGGTGACTGGCGACTTTCGTGCCACGGTTCGCGTCGTGGATTATGAATCGTTGTCATTTAACAATTGCGGCATCATGGCGCGGGCCGCGACACTGCCGGCTGCCGGCGAAGGCGAAGACTGGGTTAGTGTCGACTATTTTCCGATCTACGGTGGGATCTACGCGCGGATGGCAGATAACCATCGACGCAGCGAGAAAGGGAGCAATGGGCAGGGCAAGCGGGCGGATAAATATTTGCAGTTGGAATTGATCGGCAATCGGTTTCATTTGCGTCACAGTCCGGACGGGAAGGACTGGCAGGAACTGCCTGCATCACCGTTGATTCGTAACGATCTGGTCAATGTTCCCTTGCAGGTCGGGCTGTTTCAGGCCACCTACAGTGCAAATCAGGGGCAGGTCAGCTTCGCGAATTTCGAACTGGTGCAATTCCCACCCGTGCGCGTGGCGCGATGCCAGGCACCCAAGGACGGTGCGGAAAATCAGCCCCCCAACGTGACGTTGTCGTGGATTCCAGGCCACCGGGCAGGGCAGCATGACCTGTACTTGGGAACGGATAAGCAGCAAGTTGCCAATGCCACACGAGCGGATGTGCACGTGTATCGGGGAAGGCGACCGGCCACCGAAGTGGAGGCGACGCTGACCGGCTTAGAAGACGGTCGGGAGTATTATTGGCGCGTCGACGCGATTGACGGCGAAGATACGCAGCGGGGCAAGGTCTGGAAATTCACCGTAATCGATCGGCAACTGGCCGACTTCGAACAGTACAAGGTGTCAACGGAAGTCGCGAAAGATTGGGCGGTTCAGGGACCCGGCTTGGTGACGTTGCTGCAGGGCGACGCGAAGTCCGGTGAGCAGGCCCTGCGATTGGCCTTGCCGCAGGATGCGAACAACGAAGCTTGCGAGACGCTGCTGACCTTCGCCGAAAGCCAGGATTGGTACAGTTCGCGATTTGGCTTTCGTTCCTTGAGCTTGTTGGTGCGCACGGCAGCGCCGGAGGCAATCGAGCAGTTGTATCTGGTATTCGAAGAAGATGATTGGGAGACAACGAGGACGATCGTTCCTTACAACGGGGCCCTGGCTGATTTGCCCCGCGCCCGTTGGGTGCGTTGGGCGATCGACCTGCAAGCGTTGGTGCAACAGAACCCGGCTTTTCGGTTAGAGCGAGTGAAGCGCGTTGGGGTGGGGTTCGTGCCTGCCAAGCGTGAGCAGTCCGTGCTGTGTGCGGTCGATGTGGATGACTTGGTCCTCGACTACCAAAGACCAACAGAGGAGGGCGCTTGGCCGTTGTACGTCGACCCGCTGCGGTTCGTGACTCCGGTGCCCTTCCCGCAGGTGACGGTGACCGGTGGGTTATGGAAGGAACGGTTGCATGTGAATCGCACGGTCAGTTTGCCTCATGTGTGGCGACGCTGCGAAGCTTCGACCAAGGCGAATGGCGAGGACTCGAAGCGTTTGGAGAATTTCCGCATTGCCGCGGGGCAGTTGCAGGGCAAGTTTACCGGTATCTACTTCAACGATTCGGATGTCTATAAGATCCTCGAGGGCACGGCGTATTCACTGCGCAACCATCCGGATGCCAAGTTGCAAGCGTACGCGGATCAGGTGATTGACTGGATCGCCGCGGCGCAATGGCCAGACGGTTATCTTTTCACCTCGTATTCGATCCCCGAAAAACGCCCGCAGGCGCGCTGGACGAACGTCGGTGGTCAGCACGAACTGTACTGTGCAGGGCATTTAATCGAAGCAGGAGTGGCATATGCGGAGGCAACTGGAAAACGTAAATTGCTGGACGTTGCGATCCGTTTCGCGGATTTGATTTGCGGCACCTTCGGGCCGGGGAAACGAGAGGCGGCTCCGGGCCATCAGGAGATCGAACTGGCGTTGATCCGCTTGTATCGCCTGACTGGGAAAGACAAATATTTACAGACGGCCCAGTTCTTTATCGACCAACGGGGGCGTGGGGAGACTCGCCGCTTGTACGGTACTTACAGCCAGGACCATCTTCCCTTTGTCGAACAGGAAACGGGAGTGGGGCACTCCGTCAGAGCAGGCTACCTGTTTTGTGCGGCGACCGACATCGTCCGCGAGAAACACGATGAAGCCTACGCAGCAGCATTGCAGCGACTGTGGCACAACATCGTCAATAAGAAAACCTACCTGACAGGAGGTGTGGGGCAGCCGGGGGGGCCGGAAGGGTTTGCCGGAGATTATGAACTGGATAGCAATTGCTACGCGGAAACTTGTTCGGGGATCGCGTTTGCCATGTGGAACGCACGATTGCACCAACTGACAGGGGACGCGAAATACGTCGACTGGACGGAGAGAATCTTCTTCAACAACATGCTCGGTTCGCTTTCGGCTGCCGGGGATTGTCACTACTACACGAATCCACTTGTCACGGGCGGCCGGGAACGCTGGCAATGGCCCGGTCACGACTGCGCTTGTTGCCCGTCGAACCTGGTGCGCGTGATCTCGTCCATCGGTGGATACTGGTACAGTCACAGTCGGACGGCGATCCTGGTGAACCACTACGCGGCAAACCGCGCCAACATTCCGTTGGGTGACCAGCATGTGACGCTGGTTCAGGAAACCAATTATCCGTGGGAAGAAGAGGTGCTACTGCGCGTGGGGCCGCAGCAGCCAGCCGAATTCACCCTGAAGTTGCGGATTCCAGGATGGGCTCGGAATCAGCCGTTGCCGGGAAATCTGTATCGCTATCTTGACGACACTCCCGTTCACGTAACAGTCACGGTCAACGGCGAACCGGTGGAAGCGGAATTAGACCGCGGCTACTTGCCGATTCGCCGACGTTGGCAGGCGGGAGACGTTGTCCGCTTGCACTTACCCATGAAACCGCGACGCGTGATCACGCATCCCAATGCCTTGGCGAATCGTGGTTTGGTCGCGGTGGAACGAGGGCCGATCGTGTATTGTGCCGAGTTTAAAGACAACGCCATCGACGTTGGCCAACTGCACTTGGGCGATGACGAGTCGTTGCAGCCCGTGTCGGATCCTTCGTTTTTTGGGGGTGCGGTGACGTTGGAGAGTCAGCGCGGGTTGAAGTTGATTCCGTACTACCTGTACTCCAATCGGGGACGTGGTTGGATGCGGGTCTGGATGCGTCGCTCGTAGGTCACGCCTGAGGCAGCTGGTCACGGAATCGCTCGGCCATGGCCAAGCGTTCATTGATGGGTGGGTGGTCGTGAGTTAAGAACACTTCCAGTCGATGCGGGGCGGGATCGGCTTTGTTGAGCCGAGCCAGTTTGGTGAAGGCGGATCGATAGGCGTCCACCAGTTGCGTTTGTTCCAATGCGTACCAGTCGCACTGCCGTTCGAAATGGCGACTCAACGCATTCTGTAGCGGGCTCGCGACGAACGACAGGGTCGTGATGATCAACAGCAGCAATGGCAGCACGGACACCGGGACGGCCGCGTACGAAAAAACGGCCTGTGTTGAAGTCCATCGCAACGCCAGATCGCAGAGCCAAAAATTCAGGATGCTCATGATCGCGCCGAGGACGACGAGTTTGGTGATGTGGCCGAAGACGTGATGGCCTATTTCATGAGCCAGGACGACGGCAATCTCGTCCTCCTGGAACTCGTCTAATAACGTGTCACCAAGGATCACGCGCCGCGTGCGCCCCATGCCGGCCAGCATGGCGTTAGCCTTGGATGTCTCACTGCTCATCTGCATCCGGTAGACGCCCTGGATTGACAGCGTGGTGCCCGCCGTGAGGCTGGTGAATCGGGCGAGCAGGTCGGCGTCTTCCAGTCGCTCGATTTTATAGAACAGCGGGAGGACCAGGACTGGGACCAGTTGCCCCAATAGCACGCTGACCAGGAAAGCTGCCGCTGCCGCGACGAACCACCACCACGGACCGACGTACCAGATCAAAGCGAACATGCCGCTGACCATCAGAAGCCCGAAGACGGTGACCAAGGCATGCTGCAGGAGGGATCGACACAGCCAGCGCACAATCGATTGGCGACTCAACCCGAATTTGTGCTCGAGCATGTATCCGGAGTAGAAATTCAACGGCAGCGAAATCAGTTCATGCAGCACCGCGACCAGCAAAAACAGACTCATCAGGCGGAGCCAGGCGGACTGGAGCCCGCAACTATGGGTCAACCAGCGGTCGAGCGGTTCCGCGGCTAAGAACGCGATGGCGATCAAGAAGCTGAAATCGATGACCAGATCGATCACACGGCAAGTGAGTTTGGCATTGCCATACGCCTTGGCGTCAGCCAGCTGTTTGGCGGTGAGTTCCGGTGCCGACTCTGTCGCAGGGGCCTCGGCGGGTGTCGCGTCCATCAGGGGAAATTCCTTCGCATCAAATTCAAGGCCGGGCCGGCAGTCCGCGTTTAGGCCAGATCAGCAGTTGTTTATCATATCCTCCGGAAAGAAAGAAGCTGCCGTGGGGGCCAAACAGGACCGCAGACACGGTGTCGGTATGGCGACGTTGGAGCATTTGCGCTTGCCCCTTGGTCACGTCCCAGACGCCAATCAGACCGTCAGCACCACCGCTGACGAGCCGCTTGCCGGCAGGTGAGAACCGGACGCACCACACCGTGTCGCGATGGCCGACCATACGGTGACGTAATTGCGTGTTGGCTCCATCGACATTCCAAATCCGAATCGTCTTGTCGTCACTTCCGGAGGCCAGGGTTTTCCCGTCAGGCGCGAAGGCAATCGAACGGATGGCACCGAGGTGATCGGCGTTGCTCCACAGCAACACGCGGTCTTGCGTGTCCCACAGACGCAGCACATGATCGGAGCTTGCCGACGCCAACAAACGACCGTTGGGTGCATAGGCCACACATTCTACTGATGCGGCATGCTGGCCGAGTTGAAAAAGCATTTTGCGCTGCTCGACGTCCCAGATCCGCACCGTCTTGTCATAGCTGCCGGTCGCCAATCGCGAGCCTGTCGGAGAAAATGAAGTGGACAGAACCCAGGCCTGATGTCCAGAGAGTGTGGCGACCACCTTGCCGGCGGTGGGATCGACCAACTTGACGTTGTGATCGTAACCGGAAACCGCCAGTAAGTTGCCATTGGGAGCGAAGTCGACGCAAGCGGCGGCTTCGGGGAACACCTTGATTTCACGTTGCAGTTGGGTTGCGTTGCGGTCGAGGACTCTGACGAATCCGTCGTCGTGTGCCACAGCGATGTGGCGACCGTCCGGCGAAGCATCCAGGCCCAGTGGCACGCGGGGTGGCGAGCCAAACGAGCGCGGCTTGAGGGTCTGGAGGAGGAGTCCCGTCTTCAGATTCCAGACCGAAAACTTGCCACCCGCGGTCGCCGTCGCTACCTGCCATGTGTCCGGTGAAGAACTGAGATCCACAATGGTGTCTTCGGAGGCGAAATCGGCTATGGTGCGGAGCGGTTGTGGGCGTTGGGGATCCCACCACTGGAGTCGACAGGCCGCTGGTGTTGGTTCTGCGGAGTGCGCCCCAGTCAGCAGACGTTGGCCGGTGCGGTCGATGGCCAGTGCCGATGGTTTCAGGCCGGGGCTGGTCAGGGCGTGTTGCAATTCTCCCCGTGCATTCCATACGCGAGTGGTAGCGGCGCCATCGGTGGTGGCAATGACCTCGCCGTCTGCTGAAATGGCAAGGCCCTGGACCACTGAGGGATGGGCCGTAAAGGCGAGCGACAACCGATCGTTTGCTAGATTCCAGCGACGCACCTGATGGTCGCCGCCGGCCAGATAGATCATGTCGTCAGAGGCATACGCGAGGGAGGTGATCGGTGGGGGCTGCACGGCGGAAGTTTTCACCGGCTTCCCGGAAGGAAGTTCCCACAGGAACAGGTGTTCCTGTTCGCCGCCCGCGGCGAGTTGGGTTCCGTCAGGAGAGAAGGCAACGCTGTAGGCAGGTCCCGGCAGTTGCCTCCGTAATTGCTCATTCCCGTGTGCGTCGTACACCAGGATCGTGCCGTGGAGATTGGCAGTGGCCAGCTGTTTGCCGTCGCGTGAGACGGTAATTTGGCGGATGCCGAGTCTCTGAAACCGGGTCCACAGGGGCCGCCAGCGGGTTGTGTCCCAAACGGTCAAACGCCCCGGATGCAGGGGCGAATCGGTTCCCACGGCCAGCCATGCACCGTCCGGCGAATAGGCGACGGCTCCGGCAGCCTGAATTTTGACATGCGGCGCGGCCAGTTCGTAGGGCCTCCGCGTGTATTGTTCAGGCGAAAACGTGCGCTGCGCCGGAGTCGGGGTGCTCGCGAGCACCGTGATCAGGAGCACGGCGAGTGCCTGTGTCAGGGGCTGTTGCAACATGCTTCACGAACGGAACAGGGGGTGCCAGTGTCGTTAGGTGTCAGGGTATCTCAGCCAGGGTGTGATCAGAGGGTTGGCGGCTAGGGCGATGGTGTGGTGCGCGTGATATCTGCAGCATACCGTTTCTGGAGTGCCGTAAGTTCGCTGACCACTTGAGGATGGTCGGCAGCCAGGTTCTTGGCTTCGGTTTTGTCCGTTTCGAGGTTGGCGAGAAAGATTCGGTCGTCTTTGCTGAGTGAACCGGGAGCGCGGCGATCGGCGGGGTTCCCCAGGAGTTTCCAGGGGCCGCGGCGAACGACCCACTGAGCGTTCCTGCCGCGACCGAGTTGCCAGTAAAACGACTTGTGGGGCGTGGGCGCATTAGCGGATCGGAGTACGTTGACCAGGCTCTTGCCGTCCAGATGGTGATCCTTGGGCAGCTTGGAGGAGGTCAGCGCAGCCAGCGTCGGAAACCAGTCACAGCCAACGGCCATCTGGTCGCGAACTTCGCCCTGCGGTAATGAGCCTGGCCAGGAAATGATCGACGGCACGCGGATCCCGCCTTCGAACAGGCAGCCTTTGGCACCGCGATAGGGACCGGGATTACCTCCCCCAAAAAACGTGCGTTCCTCTACCGAATGGCCGTGGTCGGATTGGAAGAGGACCACGGTGCGTTGGCGGAGATCCAGGGATTCGAGATGGTCGATGACCTTGCCGATCCGTTCGTCCAACGAGCTGACGAACGCCGCGTACTTGTCGCGCGGGTGCGGCAGGTCTTGGTACCGGGCCCGCCACTTGTCGGTGCCTTGGAGGGGATAGTGAGGCCAGTTGATCGCCCAGTAGATAAAGAAGGGTTCGTCTTTCCAGTTGGTGATGAGACGTTGACACTCGTCCACCATCTGGTCGCCAAAGTAGCGACCGTCGAGCCAGACTTCTTTGCCGTCGCGCCACAGGTCGTGGCGATTAGGGCCGTTCCAGTAAAAGAAATGCGAGTAGTTGTCGATGCAACCGCCCATGTGCCCGAACGAGGAGTCGAAGCCCTGCCCGTTGGGCATGGTTTCGGGTGTGTAGCCAAGGTGCCACTTGCCGACATGTCCCGTGCGGTAACCATTGGCGTGAAACAGGTCTGCCAACGTGACTTCGGTCTGCGGCATGCCGGCTTTGCCCTTTTCCGATGACACATTCCCCGGTACGCCAGCTCGCGCTGGGAAACGCCCCGTCAGTAAACCGGCGCGCGAGGCAGAACAAATTGCGGAGGGGGAGTACATCTGGGTGAAGCGCACGCCGGTCGCTGCCAGACGATCGATATGGGGCGTGATTAAATCTTTCGAGCCGTAGCAGTTGGCGTCTAGAGTCCCTTGGTCATCGGTATAGATGATCAGCACATTGGGCTTCTCGATGGCTCGAACACGGCTGCTGAGCAGCAGCGCCGTGGCGGCAAAGACGAAAGGCAACCATGCGAACGTTGCGGTGCAGAAGAGACGTCGAACTCGGTCCTGAAGCATTGTGTTACAGCCTGTATAGAGAGCGTTTGTGATGGCGTTCGTGGTGGGACAGGTTGCCAAATCGCACCGTCAGACGCGTCGTACGACCAGTGGCCGTTTTGCGGTCTTCTGTGGGGTTACTTCGAGGGGTTCAGCAGCGTTGTGATCTGGGCCTCGATCTTGGCGGCCGCAGCACGCGCTTCTTCGATGGGTAAACCGGCCTTGACTCCCGGTCGTTGGTGTTCCACGTAACTGACATAGGCCGGGTGCATGATGCGTTGACGTTGGCTGACGAGTTTGGCGAGCTCTGGATTGACGGTCTGCGAAGGGTCGTAGCCCCAAGCGGTCAAGATGGCATCTGCCAGGACGCGGTGGCCTTCGACGTTCACATGGACGCCGTCGTTGGACATGGTGAAGTCAGGATTCGAACGCCGTTTTTTCGCCACGTAATGGTGGACGGCGGTGTGGAGGTCGATCGTCGCCACGACATCGGGTTGGGGCTGGATCACCCAGGCGGCATATTTTCGGAGCACGTCGTCGTAGCCTTCGTAGATTTTGAACCACGCATATTTCTCGGCACCGAGCGGAAGCAGGCTGCCCTTCTTCTTCAATGGCAGCGGGTCGAAGGCGGGTGGCGACATCAGCACCAGGCGAGCACCTGATTGTTTTACTTTGGCGACCAAAGTGCGGATGCCCCGTTGGTAGGCGGCAAAACGCTCTTCGCTGAAAGGGTAATAGATGCCGTCATTCATCCCATAGCAGGCGACCACCAGGTCCGGTTGGATGCGGGCTAACGCACGGTCGAGTCGCTCGTGGACGTTGGGGCGAGGAAACGGATGCTCGGGTTCAGACAAACCGCTGCACGTTTCGCTGGGAAGTCCCAAGTTGATGAATTCGGCACGACTGTTGGGGTGCGCCGTGCGAACGTGTGCCTCGATCATCTCGACATAATGCCCGGCATGGGTGATCGAGTCGCCAAGAAATAGCACGCGCTGTGCGTCGCCAGGAAATTTGGGTTCGGCAGCTGACAACATGCCGGTCATCAAAAGTAACCCCAACAGTACGCTCTCGATGGCCAGTTTCATGTCACGTTTCCTGAAGTTGGATGTCAATGTAGGAGTGCAATGTAGGAGTGCAATGTAGGAGTGGCCCGAGGGGCTCACGTATCTCAAGCCCACATTGTAATAGGCAACCGCGGTGGGATGGGAGGTGTTGGGGAAAAGGGAGCTGGAAATGCGGGCGAAGAGACAAGCAGCGAAATCTTCTTTTCCATGCGGTCAGCCTTATCCGACGTGGAGCAAAGCGACTACGGCGTGGTTTCTGGTACGAGGACCGGCGCCAACGCGCGTGGCGGGGACATTCGCGTTTGGCTGTCGGGTTGACCCCGGAGTGCTACAATGCGGCTTTTCAGTGTAGTGACCTGGGAGCGACATGATGGCGGATTTAAATGGGAAAGTGTGTCTCGTCACCGGAGCGGGGCGGGGTATTGGCCACGCGATTGCTGTAAGCATGGCGGCTGCCGGGGCGCAAGTCGTCGTGGCGGCCAGGTCAGAAGATGAGCTCTCCGCCGTGGTCAGCGAGATCGAAGAGGCGGGGGGAACAGCGGCCGCGGCCGTGGTGGACTTGTCAGACCGCGCTCAGACGCTAGAGCTCTATCGCCGTGCCTCGGAACCCTATGGTCGGATTGATATTCTGGTGAACAATGCGGGCGTTGGCAGTAGTGCGGACCTGCGTCCCTTCGTTGATTTTCGCGATGACTTCTGGGATTTGACGATGGAGGTGAATCTCCATGCACCGTATCTCTTGTCGAAAGCGGCCCTGCCGCACATGCTGGATCGGTGCTGGGGACGTATCATCACGGTCGCTTCGATTAACGCCCGTGTGGCAGCACCCCATGGGGCCGCCTATACGGCCAGCAAGCATGGGGTGTTGGGTTTGATGCGGGCGATTGCCACCGAAGTCTCCGGCCAGGGCGTGACTGCGAATTGCATTTGCCCGGGCCCGGTCGAGACCCGGATGAACGATATTCGTGTCCGTTATGACGCCGAGCGGTTGGGGCGCACGCTGGCCGATCACGAAGCTGACTTGACGTTGGTCGGGGGACGGTTGCTGCCGGTAGATATTGCTCCCATGGCGGTCTATTTAGCCAGTGATGCAGCGCGCGTGATCACCGGGCAGGCGTACAATATTGATGGTGGAATCAGTATGGCATGAACCGCCGTTGGCCGGATGCTCCAGCCGGCCGCGTTTTTTCTACGGCAGGCCAGCAACGCGTTGAGGATGCTTGGTCTATCAACCAGGAAGCCTGGGGCGACCGCGCCGTTCCGGCGAGCCCCACACTTGCCGATGAGGCAGGGAAGCGATACAACGAATCACCATGGATGCTTATTTATCGTTGATGCAGAAGATTTTGGATGAGGGTGTCACCAAAGAGGATCGGACGGGGACCGGAACCCGCAGCATCTTCGGGCACCAGATGCGTTTTGACCTGGCGGCCGGGTTCCCACTCGTGACGACCAAAAAACTGCATCTCAAATCGATCGTGTACGAACTGCTGTGGTTCTTGCGCGGGGAAACGAATGTCGGTTTCCTGAAAGACCACGGCGTGTCGATCTGGGATGAGTGGGCGGATGACCAGGGTGAGTTGGGGCCTGTTTATGGCCACCAATGGCGCTCTTGGGGCACGCCGACAGGCGAGACGATCGATCAGATTTCGCAGGTGATCGAACAGATTCGGACCACGCCCGATTCAAGGCGTCTGATTGTGAGCGCCTGGAATGTGGGCGATCTGCCGCAGATGGCGCTGCCGCCGTGCCACTTGCTGTTCCAGTTTTACGTGGCGGAGGGCAAGCTCTCCTGTCAACTCTATCAACGCAGTGCCGACGTGTTTCTCGGTGTGCCGTTCAACATCGCGTCGTACGCGTTGCTGACGATGATGGTCGCACAGGTGACCGATCTCCAGTTGGGTGAATTCGTTCACACGCTGGGAGATGCGCATCTATATGCGAATCATTTTGATCAAGCGCGGACGCAACTAGCACGCACGCCGCGGGCGTTACCGACGATGGAGATCAATCCGGAAGTCGGTTCGATCTTTGACTTCGCGTTTGAAGATTTTCAGTTGCGCGATTACGACCCGCATCCGCATATTCGCGCGGCTGTGGCGGTTTAGGCGAACGCCTGTTGGCTCAGGCGGCGGCGATTCGCTTGTCGATCGTGGCACGCAGCGTTTCCGGATCGTACTCACGACGGACCGGCACCCGAATCAGAGGCACATCGGCGGCCGCAAACGCTTTGTTGACAAACGCGTCGCGCGTGACGCGGTCGGTGCGGCGGTGAGAGCGATCATCGAGCTCAATGGCCAGTTTGATTTCCATGGAACCGCTGTCGCATAGCAAAAAGTCAATGTGTTTGGCCAGGATGCGGTTCTGCCAACTTTGGCGTTGATTGGCCTCTTCACGCACCCGCAGAATGTCGGCCATGCGGACCATCGGGCTGATATTCCAGCGGTCACCGACGGCTTCACGAAGTACGACCAGGAATTGTAATTCGGAACGCGTGAGCAGCGCGGGACGCATCTCGTACGGTAACGGTGTGCGACGGCGGAACAACAGGGAAAACAGTAAAGCCACCACGAAGAAGCTGGCGAAACCGACGATCGGCCAGTAATCGAAGAGGACGTCCATGTCATGGCTCCGTTGTCTCAAGTGAAAGGCCTGCCGAGTGTNTGCCCTCGACAAGCAACTACCGTCCGCGCGGTGGAGCAAGAAGCCGGGCGGCGCGAGGCGTGTGCGGTAGCAAACGCAACACTCGTCAAGTTCGTCATGGCGAGTGGAAGGGGCCGCGCGGCGATCAGAGTGCGCCTATCCGCTTGGTTGACTATCGGATGGCCCGCCGAACTGCTTGAGTCGTTTCAATCACCGTAACACGGACGATCCACGACACGCCTGAAGTGGGTGGACTATTCGACAAAGTCGGTGGACTATGCAACAGACTATTCGACATAATCGCTGAAGTTAACGATCGATCCCGCGAAGTAACGCTCGGTGCCGGTGGGAGAGGAAATCAGCAAGGCGCCATCGCGGTCGATGCCGTCACAGCGACCATGGATCTCGCGACCCTCGTGTGCCAACGTGACCGTGCGGTTTTCCAGCAGGCACCACTCTTGCCAACGTTGCCAGAGCAGCGCTGCCGCTGTGGCGTCGTCCTGCGTTTGCGACAGCAAAATAAACTGATTGTCGATTTCGGCCAGCACCGCTGCTAACACGACGTCGAGCGACGGTGGTTTGTGGCTGTGGTCGACCATGGCCGTCGCAAGTTCGAGCAGTTCGGGGGGCGCGTGTTGAAAAGAATTGGCGACATTGATCCCGATACCGAGGACCAGTCGGGCGTGGGGTGTGGGGGGTGCTTCGATCAAAATCCCACAGACTTTTTTTTCGCTTAGGTAGACGTCGTTAGGCCATTTCAGTTGGAAGTTGCCCTGTGGGTCGACTTGACGCAACGCGCGCGTGACCGCCATGCCGGTGGTCAGCGAGGCTTGCGGCCAAACGTTGCGTGGGATCTGACGCTGGTCCATGTCGATCAGGACCGAGAACATCAGTGCGCCGGGGGTGCTCCACCACTCGCGATGACGACGGCCACGACCGGCGGTTTGACGATGCGCCACGAGGAGCGCCAAGATGCCATGCTCCGAGCTGGCGTCGGAAGGTAATGCGGTGGCCAGGGTCAGCGCTTGGTCGTTGGTCGACGTTGTTTCGTCATACAACGCCGTCTCGAGAATCGTGTAGCGTTCCCGAAGTGTGGCTAACATGCGGTCGGTAACTTGCATCCGTTACTCCGTGGCCGCAATGACGCGTTGCATGGCGTCCAGTTTTTCGTCGGCCAGATAGGCGTAACGATTGACTAACACGCCGTGGTCGCTGGCGGCCAGGGCGATGGCAAATCGGCGCTCAAAATCATCGACCGGCCCGTAGGCGTGCGCGAGTGCCAAGACGGGGCACGCGCCCGCTGCCTGTTGCGCATGTCGAATCTTGCGTTGTTGTACCTCCGTGCCGCAGGGGTGGGGTTCATGCGGTTCTGGATAACGGTAATCTTCCAGTTGCGAGTGACCCTGGTCGTCGGCAATGTCCAGCAGCTTGACCAGCGCCTGAACCAGCTGGGCCGACGAGACTTGATTGGTTTGCAGCAACTGATCTCCATAAGATCGCAGCATCATGGCCCAGTGCATGCCGTACAGTTTGACGCAAATGCCCTGGCTGATCGTGCCGTTTTGTTGAAAGTCGAATCCGGAGGCGGTCGACCAGGGTGGTGGAAATGCGTTGGGTAGCATCGCCATCGATGCGCCACCGGCTTGGTCCATGGTGTGGCGAAACCCTTGAAGAAGATCAAAGGACAACGCCGCTTTAAAGCGTAGCCAATCCAGCACCGCGGGGTATTCACGGACGATGTGTCGACGTGCCTGATCGATGCCAAAGGGCAGGACCGCTTGCGCTAACATGCTGTCCGTCAGGGAACCCTGCAGGAACTTCCAGAGCCCGTGGACGTCCTGTTGCATCGCGGGAAAGTCAAATCCCAGTCGGTCGGCAGCTGCCTCGGCATGCGGGCTGAAGTCCATGAAGACCGAGTCCAACTCGTAGGGTGGATATTCCGGCCAATCAAAACGGAAGCCGTCGATGTTCGGATATTGCTGACATAAGTCGCGGATGAGTGCGTGTTGGTAAGCGATCACGTCAGGGCTGGCGAGACTGGCATTATTGGCGACCCGTTTGGCCGGAAAGGAGCCGTCGGGGAGCAACGGTCGATCTTCCGGCGTCGGGCCACCAAACTGCACGCGGTAACCGGGCGGGATGGCCGCTTGCACTTGAAAGTAAACGTTCAGTCCACGCGCCTGTGCCGCTTGGATAAAGCGGGCAACCACTTGGCCTTCGGTCTCGGTCAGGCGGGTGGGGGCGGAGGGTTGATAACGCAATCCCTGGTACCAGTCGCGGCCGGGTACGAAGCTGGGGGCCGCGTGAACCCACACTTCGCGGGAACCCCACAACGGGCGGTCCAGTAAACGAACGGAGCCGGCGCCGGCGTCGATGGGAGGTTCTCGACACCCCGTGTCAGGGTCTGCTAGTTCCATCACGTAGGGCGAGGTCGTGACGCTGGTCGCCCCAGCACGTTGGATCCGGTCGAGGACGGGCTCGATGCCCTCACTCTGAACATATTCCGGCAACACGGTGATGCCCACGGATTTAGTGCTGCTCATGGAAAACGAGACTCCTCGATAAGTGGCTGCATTCGTGTGGCACCAGTGTAACGCAGTCGGACTAGTGCCACAGTGGGGCACGGCGATCCCCGTCCGATCACGCGGTTGCGATGCTGAATTTAGTTTTGGCCAAGGTTGGCTTGGATTACGCTTAGTTATGTAAGGTTTCTTTGCTAAGTCCACCGTCGGGGGCTGCAGGGTCTTCTGCGGGGCACCGATTGCGTGGGAGTTTGTGGGAACACCGTGTACGCCAACAGGAGTGAACTGACATGGAAATCGTGCTGATTGCTTTCGTCATGCTGGCGATGGGTGCCATCTGCGCGATTATCTATGGGATTTCTTGGCTCCTGAATCAAGTGATGCTGAAGTGGGAAGGTGGAGAGGAGGCCGTTGAGACGGGGGAGGAGGCAGTGGATGCCAAGTCCTCGGCATTGGCAGAGGACGTCCGCTCGACCTGCACCATTTTGAATGCGTTGTGTCGCAAGGGCTTGGTGACCGAGGCTGAATATACGCGTCTGCGGGACGCGATCGACATGGAATATGGGTACGTCTCTCATTTGCCAACGAGGCTGGAGGCGGACTTAGACGAGACAACTCGGCAGTCAATGGATTCTCCGGTGGCGAGTGACTCGCAGACGGCGGCGATGTCGGCTTCTGAGGAAGAGCTGCTGGCGGACGTGATCGATGCCGAATTGGTGGCTGACAGTCCCGCCCAGCACGACGAGCCACAGCAGGTAACCCCACCCGGGCCGACGACCCCGGCGCCTTGGGATATTCCGGACGAACCGGAACCCGAACCGCGTCGGCCGCTGTCGGAACTACTGGCCGGCTTCATGCAAGCGCGGAATATTCGGTGGGGCGAGCTGGCCAGTGGGATCTTGATTGTGTGCAGCGCTGTGGGCTTGGTCGTCAGCCTGCGGGAGCAGTTGAGCGATTCGATCCCCTATTTTCCAGCGTTGTTGTTCATGCTGTTAACCGGCGCCATTCACGGCGCGGGTATCTACACACTGAAACGCTGGAAGTTGCGGAACACGAGTCGTGGTGTACTGCTCATCGGTTTGTTGCTGGTGCCGTTGAACTTTTTGAGCGCCTGCGTCTTGACCGGGCAAGCGGATGACCAGCGGCCCTTAACGGATCCTGTGTATTGGATTGCCATGGTGACTGGCCTGGGGGCCTTTACCTGCATGACTTGGTTTTCCAGTAAGTGTTTGCTGCGTCGAGGGCAGTTGCCTTTGACGTTGTCGATTCTGACCTGTTCAGTCCTGTTACTTGTCTATAACCGGCTCGCGATCCCGTGGGACTCGCGTTGGCAAATGTTTCTGATCACCCTACCACCGCTTGGCGGGTTCTTGATGGGGGTCGTGTACAGCATTCCACAGCAGTGGGGCCAGCGCCGATTGAGCGAGCGTGCCACGACTCGGCTGTTTACCTTGTTGGGTTTGAGTGCCTTTGCCTTTGCCGCCGTCGCGGCGCTGCTCGCCGTGCGAGCCCCCGACAAGCTGTTTTGCCTGCTGGATCTGGTTCCGGTATTCAGTGTGATGTGTCTGGTGACGGCTTGGCTTGGCCTGAGCGTCACTCAACGTCGGGAGGCGACTCCGACGTTCAATTATCCACTGGTTGGAAACACGTTGGCGGTTCTGGGATTTGGGTTAGGGGCCGTCGCACTCTTGCTGTCCATTGGGGCGTCAAGCACATTGTTGCAGACCAGCAGTTTGTGTTTGGTCATGTTGGGGGTCATCGCGACCAATCGGCGTTTGCCGCAGTTGCTGCCTGCGATGTGGACGTGTCTGGGTATCAGCGCATTGACGGCGTTGAATATTCAATTGGAAGTGTTCGCGGTAGGCGACTCGGTTTCGTTCAGCAGTTTGTCGCGCGCCTTAATCAGTCCGAGTTCTGCGATTGCTTTAATGGTGGTTGCGCTCTGCGTGGTGGGTGGTGATTATCTGCTGCGACGGTTTTTCCCAGGCGATGCCATTCAAGCGCGTATTCGTTGGCACAATTATGCCAGTGCCGGCGGGGCTCTTGCTTTGGGAGGCGTGGTCGCTTTGGTGGCGAGTTTCGTCCACCCTGACGATCCGTTTAGTGTCGGGACGGCCAGCGCGTTGTTGTTGATCGTCGCATTCTGCGGGTTGGGTGGTGCGGCCACGGGAGCGCATGTCAGTGCACCCTACGTCAGTGGGGCCTTGCTCGTGCTGGGCTGGGCGCATGCGCTGATTTGGAATTCGCAAGTCCGACAATTCCTGGGTGCCTGGGTGGAGGGAGTTCAGGCTCCCTTTGCCTGGATCAGTGTGTTGTCCGTCCTGCCATTGGCGCTGGCCGCGTTGGGGTATCGCATCTATCGGCGCGACGCGGTGGCGTCGGAGTTGTTACGTGCCTTTGCAGTGACCGGAGGCATCTTGCTGGTTGCCTGCGTGGTTTCCGGCGGCTTCCTGTTGGGGGTGAACTCAGGTGGCTCGAGTGCGACGTTGCTGGTCGCTTTGGCCGCAGCTTTCGTGTTGGCCTGGAGTGCCAGGGTGTCCGAAACGCGGGTGTTCCTGTCACTGGTGTCGCTGAGTGCGNTCATGGTGGTATTGGCCGATATGGCACTACGGCANCAGTGGTGCGACGGATTATGGACCAGCAAGCTGGGTTGGCTGGAGTTGATTGCGGTGGCCGGTTGGTGCCTGGNGGGCACGACCGCGGCGGCGTATCTACGCAGATGGNGGTGGGGGAAGTGGCTGTTTGAATCCTCGCTGCGGATGGACGTNGGGGTACGTTATGCCTTGGCGTCCGCTNTGGTATTGATGGTGGTAATATCGATGGTCCACTTGACGTCGGCGGAGATCTCGTCGAAAGTCGCCGCCCACCCGGACACTGTGGTGCAGTTGAGGCTTTATCTGCCGTATGTCATTGGCGCGTGTGTTGCGGTGTTGGCGGCGCTGACGTGGGAGTCGCTGTTCCGACCGCACGTCGTGCTCACGGGTTGTTTGGTGGCACTCTGGTTCTCGGTGACAGCATTGTTTGCGTTACCATTCGAGGACGCGCGGGCAACGGGCTCCGCACTGCGCTGGTTGTTGCCTGCGGGCGGTGTGGTGTTGGCGCTGATCGTGGTAACCCGGAAATGGTGGTTGCCGGCGGTGCAGGGTGTGCGTACCAAGTTGTCGTTCGCCAAGACGCCCGAGTTTCCGCGGAATGCCTGGCAGCGGCTGATCGATTTCAGTTTGGCGATCCCGGTGATTGTGACGCTGGTGATTTCGTCGCTGATTACGATCCAGTTCCTGCTGTTCGGAAAGGGCGCTCTGGGAGGACCGTTGGCCGGGACCCTGTTGGGTGATCTGAAGAAAGATATCTCGTTTGGCATCCCCGTCGGCATGTTGCTGGGTACCTGCTTGCTGTACGCGGTAGTGGAAGGGCGAAGTCGTTTGGCCGTTGTCGGGTCGGCGGTGCTTCAATACATGGTCGGTTTGTCGATCGTGCTGCTGTTCCTGTCGCCGAATCCGCAATTGGCGACAGAGCGTTTCGTGAACATTTTGCAAGCGGTGTCGTTGGGGATGACGCTGTATGGTTTGGTGTGGTATCGCTTTAACCAACGCATTGGTCCAAGTCGCGTGACGCGTTACGCGACGTTAAGCCAGTTGGATCTTCACGGTGCGGTCAACGTGTTGTTGGTCGTCAGTCTGGGCGCGTTGATCCTGCAACGCATTTTCCTGTTCCCGGATATGCCGGTCGGTTGGGTCAATGCGGCCAGCGGACCCCTGGGGGTGGCGGCATTGGGGTTGCTATTGGTCTGGGTTTGGCTGGTATGGCCGCAGCGCGTGCTGCGATCCGGCGCGTGGTTTTGTGGTTTGACGGGCTTGGTCGTCACAGCGTTCCTGGCGTCGCAGGTAGATCGCCAATGGGCCGCGGCCGGGTGGTGGCCGTATCGCATCGTCGCGTTGGGCGGGATTGCGACGTTACTGGCTCAATTTGTCTGGTCGGCTGTCTGGCAAAGAAAACGCCCGCCGGGAGAGGCGCCGCATCGTGTGCTTTTGACGGGCATTCCCATGTTCTTTGTCGGCGCATTCACTTTTTGGGTCGCCGCGGGAGGTGTTTGGTCAACGGGCGGTCGTCTGGCGACCGACCTCGGTTGGGTTTGGGTGCATTACGGAGTGTCGTTGGCCGTGATGGTTGTGGTCGTTGGTTATGGCGTTGCCTTTTGCAGTTCCTGGTCCGCGTTGATTGCTGCGGCCGGATCGTTAGCAAACGCCATGCTGTTCGTCTACGCCTGGGACCCCTGGTCGCGTTCTTTGGACATGGGAGAGGGGGATCTGCTGCAAATCGGCATGATCTATCTGCTGGTGTTGAGTCTGGTCTGGCTAGGGAGTTATTTGTTCCAGCGCCGCCGACATCGAGCGGACTATCGGCGCGGATTTTTGTGGCTGCCCAATACGGTGACTGTGGTGAGTTGCGGTTGGTGTCTCTTTACCGTGCTGATCGAGTGGGGTGAGCGCACCGGTACTGGAGGTGGGGCTGACTTGCTACGTTTGTCCAGTGGCATGGGCTTCGTGATGTTCCTGTTGACGGGACTGTTGTGCTTGCTGCAGCGAGCGAACGAGCGGGCTCGCATGCTGGTCTGGTGTCGCTATACATGGTTCGCGTCGTTGGCAATTCTGATTGCAATTGCGGGAGTCCCATTGGTGGGGACAGAAGCAATGCGACCGCCTGGTGCTTGGGATTGGGTGTTGCGGGTGCAACCGCTGGTGGTTGGCTTGATGCTCAGCGTGATGGCCGCAGGGTGGACACAATGGTATCGTTGCCGTGGTTTCGTGAATCTGGTCAGTAAGCGGTTACATTTGCCGCGACGCGCGATGATGCAACGCAAGCTGGCGTTGCAAATTCCGATATTGCATTGTGTGACCACGCTGGTGGTGGTCGCGTTGGTCTTGCCGGCAATGTTTCTCGAGGATGAGCGGAGTCTGCGTTACCTCTCGGGGGTAAGTTTATTTCCGTTGGCGTTTGCGTTTGGTGGTTTTGCTGGCAAGCGGCGGCAGCTGCTGCAATGGTGTAGTTTGGCCATGGTGACCGTTGCCCTGATCCTGTTGGCTTGGGCCGATTTGCGGCCAAGTACACTGGCCCCACGTTGGGTGGCACGCATGTTGATCGTCGCGTGCGGAACGGTGTTTGTTTACGGTGTGGTCATGCCTCGCTGGCTATCTTCGGAAAGTGTATGGCTGGAGACCGTGCGTGGGATGACCGCGGCAATGTGTGCGCTGGCCGCCGGGAGTCTCATGTTGTTGCTGGGAGCGGAGTATCTCCAGTCCAGTGGCGGGGGCGCGGAAGTCTTGCCGGCGTCCACCTCGGGAGCCGTCGCGGTGATGTTGATCGTGGCCATGGCGGGACTGGTGGCGATCGCGGTCCTGCCGCAGCACGATCCGTTGTCGTTGGCTCTGGAGCAGCGGATGCTGTATGTCTATGCGGCACAGGTGTTGGGATTAGCTGTCGCGGGGCACTTGTACATGACCGTACCTTGGTTGTTCCGGTTCGGTCTGGAACAGTACTGGCCGTATCTCGCGATGGGCGGCGCCTTCGCCGGTGTGGGTGTTGCCAACGTACTAAAACAGCGCGGTCTGCTCGTGCTGGCCAAGCCGATTTTCCATGCCGCTGCGGTGGTGCCCGTCGTGGCGGTTCAGATCGGTGGTTTGGATCTGAATCGTTTGGGGCGCTGCTGTTCTCTGCTCGTGCTGGGTCT
>NZVR01000154.1 GCA_002701545.1 Blastopirellula sp.
TCCACTTATTTTCCTGATCAATAAAGAAAACCTCATAGCCTTTGGCATCACGCACATACTTGCCTCGGTCTATTGAGATAAGATATCTAGCAATTGGATTCTGCTCATCAACATACACTCCATCGATAGTTATTAATCTGCCATCTGGCTTAAGTGCTAGTCTCGCTAGCCTAGTAAAAGATTCCAGATCACTATCCTCTAGGTGGTGCATCACACCATTGGCTAAAACGATGTCAAATTTTCCCTCAACTCCTAAACTGCTATCATCAATCTCCGCCAAATAGAATTTTCCGCGCGAACCATAACGTCTCTTTGCTTCAGAGATATAATTCACATTTTGATCGAATCCGACATAATCAATATCAAGTGGTAAATGCTCCAAAATTCTTGCGGTACCACAGCCTATGTCTAATATCCTGTCACCCGAATTTGGTTTTACATATTGTGTAACAAATTTTTCTCGAGCCTTACTCTCCCCCAGTATTTTTTGAACTGCGTTGTAAATACTCGACAGATCTAATAAACGGTAACATGGTTTTATTTCTATCTTCATTACTGCGCTATGTTTCCAACACTAATCTCTAAGCTCTCGATTCCCGAGCATCCCCTTCCGTATGGAACGACTGAAAGTAAAAAGTCTACAAAATTGGACATCAAACAGTCAGTTTGCTTCAAAATCACTTTTATTAACAACTAAGGGACGCGCCATGCTGTCGCTCAAGATTTCACGTTCGAACGCCAATGCCATGTTTGCCTTGAGCTGAAACTCGTCAGCCAACTCAACAAGAGTCGTTTTCGAATTATGATTATTGACTCCACTTACGGGCGGCATGACGTTATCGCGCAAAATAATTGGAAGACGGTCCTTCGCAGCAAGAGTGTGGGCGGGGGAAGATAGGAATTCTAACATTTTCATGTCTGATGAATTAGCGGGTGTATGGCAAAGAGTGCAATTCTCCGCTCTAAATCCTAAAGCTAAACTTCTATAAACTCTATCCAGTTCTTCGGTATGAGGGTTGTCTGGAGAAAACAAGGAAGCGTAATTATTTACGACTGGTTGATAATCGCCCGCATCAAACCACCTAAACTTTCCATTCCATTTTCGTTGAGCATATTTCGGTATCAAATCCTGTTTCGCGGCGGAACGCATCGCTACAACGATCTTATTGTTCTTGGCCAGGAAAATTAGTGTTCTTGCTTCGTTATATTTTCTCCATTTATCAGGAGAGTGCCAGAACGGGTAAGGATACAAACCGTCCGCTAATTCACTGCGGAATTTAACTGGGAAAACATACGCAACAGTTTCTTCGACCGGAAAGATTTCGTAGTCACCGTCAAACATAAACAAAGAGAGATAAAACTTTCTCCAAACTAATGGATTGAATCGGTTTAGATGTTGATCTTTAGTATCGTAGTTTTTGTCTTTATTTTGACCACCCCAAAGAAAGGGACTATTCATCCTAGTCTTAAGGAACTCATTTTCTCCTATTTTTTGCATAGCCTTTTTGTGCGCAATAGCGTCGCCCTTGCCAGCTAAAGGACTGGCGCTAGCTAACGCCAGTGACAATTGTTCACCGAACTGCTCTATTGTTAGCTCTTCCTGCGAAGGATCAACCGCAACACCCTTAAAGGTTTCTTCATTCAATGACGCTAGAGCTTGATTCGCCCATGCAACTATCGTTTTTCTCTCTTCCTCATTTACTTTCTGATAAGGACGCAAGCTGTGGTAGGCAGTTGGCGGCATACTTTTATCTTGCATGACTCCTCGCAGAGAAAGTATTCGCTCCATCGTACTGCCTAACCTCTCAACAGCCAAACCTTTTTCGAGATCGAATTTACCTCTAGCTTCATCAATCTCAGCGTCAACGTATGACTTGGACCAGGAGCTCAAGAGGGGGATATAATAAAAAAAAGGTCGTTCAGAAGTCGCAGTGTGACAAGCACCGCATTTCTTGGTGACTATCGGCTCAATATATTTTTTATAAGTCGGTTCAATTTCACTTGGACGCAATGCGCTTTGGAATATTTTCGAAGGAGCTATTTCTTCTAAGTGCTTTAGGTACATTAAACCCCAGGCACAGACCGCAAGCGCCGCGAAAAAAACGATAGTTGCCACTTTCTTACTTGTCAGCTTTTTCACCATGAGAGTGATATCTATTCCTTAAAATGAAACACGCTTCTAGTGCCCTGATTCTGAAGCAACTAAACTTTCTCTGAATCAACCGTTTGTAATTTCTATAGCGAGAGCGTTAACTTTAAATTATCATATTGGGATCGTCACGTGACAACCGCCTCATGCTTCCTAACCTTTGCGTTTCGTCTTAAACAAGGACGAACAAGTGTTTCGCTAGAAAAATAAACGTCTTAGATGCATATTCTTTTCCTTGATTTCCAGAAATCGACACTGCCTTCCTCGGCACCAACTCTTCACCTATTAATAGCTAAACATCTAATAGCTAAACAACTCTATTGCCCTGATATAAAGTTGACTGGGAATTAATCCTGGAAAACGGAAGAGTGACATCCTAATCAAAAATCTAGAGTCTTCTTACCTTATTAACTGAAAAATTACTTTCACGCAGGACGCAATTAATCTATCACATTTTCTTGCTACCAAAATTATCTTATAATTCGTTTCTTGATGGAACATATCTCATGCACTTTTAGTTCGACCAACCTCAATTTTTACCCAAATTGACAAAACTCTAGGGACGATTATCGCCTTGTTTCAACTCGACTATTCAAAATTCAAAATATTAAATCTTTTCAAGAGTGCTTTAATCAGCATAACGATAATAAGCTGTCCAGGATATAGTAATGAGAAAGCTGCTCAATTTGACGAATCAAAATTATCGAGCTTAGTTGACGATTTACTGGCGGGGGGACACTTAATAATTATCCGACACGCACAGAAATATGAACAGGGACCAGACGCGCCCCCAGTTAGAAAAGCTTTCGATACTGCAGATGCTTCTTTGGTCAATCCTATAACCGTGCCTGAGGAGTTTCAAAACGATGGTCTCGGCATGTGTCTTACGCGACTGGGCAAAGCTAACGCGTGGCTCTATGGAGAGGTTTTCAGGCAACTCAACCTTCCTGTTTATAAAGTTCTTGTAAGTGCAACCTGTCGAACTAGACAACACGCGAGAATCATGTTCCCAAACTCCGATAACGTTCAGATCGAGCCTTCACTCGTTTTTGGTGACGTCACCTCTGTTTCCCAAATTCAAGCAACCCATTTGGCTAAAGTTAGATTAATACAAGAAAATTTCTCTAAAGAGGCAAATTTAGTGGTTATCGCGCACGGAAAAACAGCGCAAGAAATAGGACTCGTCAATTTTTGGCCGAAGCAGGGGGAAGCTCTAATTTTTGGTTTGAATGAAGAGTCAAAACAGCTTGTCTTGAAGGCTCATCTCTCCACTAAGGACTTTGTTTTAATGCTTCCCCAGAAAACAGACTGGTGACGGAACTTGTCTAAAAGAAAGCCGCGCTCATTTCCCGTTAAAGCTACTGTTTTTTATGATGGCGAGTGTGGCCTTTGTGATCGAACCGTCCGTTTCTTGATTGCAAAAGATCAAGGCCACCAACTAACTTTCTCGCCGCTGCAAAGCCATTATGCACAAAACGTATTACCAAGCTCCTTGACCAAGGACTTAACTAGCTACGTTGTTTTCCACAATTCTCAAATAATGACCAAAGGTACTGCGATAAAGTTTCTGATAAAAAACATCGAAAATCTCCGTTTCTACAGCTGGATATTGCCGATTCCCTTAATTATCGTAAATCTAGTTTACTCTTTAGTTGGCGCATATCGATATAAACTATTCAGGAAGCCGGAAATCTGTGCCATCGCAGAACCTGCATTATTATCAAGGTTCATTGAATAATACAGTTCGTCTCAAAGGCATTTAAAGAAGGTGTGTTAACTCTGTAACTCAACAGAATCTTTGGCTAGCTTCCTAGCACTATTTCAGTCAACGGAATAAATGAAAGATTTGCTGATATTGGCATTCCAAGCACTGTAAAATATCTAGCAACTAAGTAACACCACTCAAACTGTAAATCCCATCATACAATTACCTTACATGCCATATCTAATTAGATAATGTCCAACGCCTACGGTATTTACATTAAATTCCTGAATTCTTTGACAACGCGGGTTTTTGGAAACCGAGCGGACCTCAAATTCGAACTAAAGAAAATTGCGATAGCAAGAGCGTTCCTTTCCGGTTTTTCAATATACAAAACTCTTCAAAATCTGACTGACTACATAGCGATAAACGACATTTCAGGCGTCGCCTCATTCGACCTATCTGTATGGCTGCTATTATCGTTGATAGCAGCTTCGACGTTGACCTTTTTCGGATTGCTCACGACAGTGAGCGCATTATTAATGGCAATTCTTTCATACTGGTCCGACCACAATTTAGGTATTAACGGGCTCGGATCAGCAGCCTTTGCTAACGTCACTTTGATAATTATTTTAACTCCATCTGGACAATACTATTCCTTAGACAAAAAACTGGGACTATCAACAAAAAATTTTCTTCGTCTTAAAACCCGATGCAGTCATAACTATATTATTCAAACATACGTTGTTGCTTTTCTTATTTTTTGCGCGACTAATCTTGCCTCCGCAATTGGACATTTGATGAATGACCATTGGGTGAATCTAACCGCCATTCAGAAAACTCTAGAAAACCCGTTCTACTCGGTGTTTTACGAGTTTTTCGCTCGCCTTAGTAAACTCAACGAGCCTTTTTGGGGATTTGTCACAAAACTACTTACGTTGATGCAATTAATTTGGCAGATCATGATGCTACCTCTAGTTATGTGGTATCCCTCAAGATTGTTTGTAATCTTATGGGGCTTTGCATTTTTTTTGATATCTGAATTTTGCTTGCATCTGGGTTTTCTCGACAAATGGCTCCTATGTTTTTGGATACTAGTTTTTCTTCCCAGCCCTAACGACCTGCGCTTATCATCAAAAGAAGCTCTCCATCACCAGCGGACAGTTTTTAATAAATTTACTCTCTTCCCTCACCTGATAACTCTGCCTTTTTTCTTTTCATTTTTTATCGCGACGTGCTCCACTGCGTATACGATCAAAGAATCAGCAGCAGCATTAAGTATCAAATCAAGAACATTTCAGATTAAAGAGCGAATTCCTCAATCCACTTTAGCTTTGTACGACTTTGCTTCGATCGCCGGACTAATAGCCCCTAATGTCTTCAACAAAAAGGATATGGACGCGGCATACTTATTCGCTGTCCTCGAGAAGTCGCAATCCACAAGTGAAATATGGGAATTAGTACCGTTTATTGATCACGATGGGAGCCGGCTGGAAATGCATACTTCAGACCTCGTGCGTTATCAAATAAGCATACCACTTAGGCGATGTCTTCAGACTGAGAAATGGAAAGATTGCCTTTCTCTGGCCGCTCCGATAATACGGCTAAATGATCTAGTTGCTGGGGCAAAATATCGGATCAAAATCATCGACAGCACCAATAAAAAAACCACTATTTTCGCTTTACCTGTAAATGCAATTTACAAAACTGCTCAAATTTCTATTTGAGTTAATGGTAAGCTTGCTGGCACGACCCGAATTCCTAACATCAAACATTTCTTCATTCCCAAAATCACCAGCTTTCCCTTTGGAGCCGCATACTTTTACTTTTCTAAAATCACCAATCCAATCCCTATAATTACAATAACCGTACCTAACAATTTCTGCTGTGACATAATTTCGCTGAACAAGAAAACCCCTGCAAGAGGAACAAAAACGAAACTTAAACCTATGTATGGATACGCCTGGCTTAGAGGAAGTTTAGACATTGCGAGAACCCATGTTGTCCCCGCTAAAAAAGTGAAAAGAAACGCAATTATCACCCATGGCTTTAAAAAAAATTGTATCAAGAACAATATCTTCGAATTAGCACTTTCTAATTTGTCGGCAGATAAAGATATCTGCCACTTGATAATAATTTGGCTGAGTGCAGCAAAAAAAGGTGTAGCCAATGCAAATAGGTGTGCCGTTAGTGTATTCAAGATTTCTCCTTTTCTTAGATTAAAGGTCCCCGCTAAAGGCATAAAATTAATGACGATCTCGCGTTTTAGCATTCATCAGATTCGCTCCTAACGTTTCCACAACTCTCATGACCTGGCTATCGGATATCCCTACCCACAATGGCAGCCTTATTAATCGAGAGGATTGGTCTTCAGTATTTTTAAGGCTACTACCTAACCTTCCGAATCTTTGTCCTCCCGGAGAATCATGTAGAGGAACATAATGAAAAACAGCATTAATTCCGCTGGCGTTAAGTTTCTTTAAGACTGTCTCGCGACAAATATCTCCAGGAAGTAGAACAAAGTACATATGCGCATTATGCAGGCAATGATTGGGTACGATTGGCCTGCGCAGAAAGCCGCTCTCCTCAAGGGGAAGTAATTCTTGATGATATTTTGACCAAGTGTCTAGTCTATTTTCTGTAATCCAGTCAGACATCGATAGTTGAGCCATTAAGAAAGCCGCCGTGACTTCTCCTGGTAAAAATGACGATCCAAGCCCTTGCCAAGTATATTTCTCGACCTCGCCACGTTGATATTGGTTTCGATCAGTTCCTTTCTCCCAAATTACCTCGGCTTGCTCGGCTAGTGATGCGTCGTTTACCAACAGAGCTCCCCCTTCCCCGGCAATAATATTTTTGGTTTCATGAAAGCTAAGCGCACCCAAATCCCCAACACTACCTAGAGGTTGTCCTTTGTAATAGGCCTTTATTGCCTGAGCTGAATCTTCAATGACACGCAAATCATGACGATGGGCAATACTTTTTATCACATCCATTTCGCACGCAACACCTGCGTAATGAACAACGACAATGGCTCGAGTACGGCTCGTGATTGCGCTTTCAATCAATTTTTCGTCTAAGTTAAGCGTATCCTCTCTGATATCAACAAAAACCGGGACTGCACCTCGAAGAGCAAAAGCATTAGCCGTCGAAACAAAAGTGAAGGAGGGCATGATTATCTCATCCCCCGGTTTTACATCAATCAGCAACGCGGCAATCTCGAGAGCTGCAGTGCAGGAGTGGGTTAACAAAGCACGATCACACTTTATTTCTGCTTCAAGCCATGAATGACACTCTTTCGAAAAGGCTCCATTACCCGACAGATGGCTTTTTTCGTGGGCTAAACGGATGTTCTCCAGTTCTCGTCCCGTCATATATGGTTTGTTAAAAGGGATAAACTCTTCCATCGTTAATCAACCGACATAGACCGAGGACAAAAACGCATGTGACTTAGGAAAGAAAAAGCCTTCCTTGTATTTTTGTTTAGGATAAATCAAATATCGTCTTGCTTTTGGAGTAGCACCCAATTGGATTTTAAACTTCTCAATCCCGTCGTCTTTCCTTAGTCCACCACCAAGGGAATATAGTTTATATGTTTGATCCCGCGCTAATTGTTTTATCACATACCAATGTAGAGACGCCGAGTACTCTTTAGCCCCTTCTGATGTGTTAGTCGAAAACACGAAAAAGCATGTTTCATCTACTAAGAAATTTAAATGCATCAACATCGATGATGGCTCACGAATATCACGAGCAAAAAACAACCGGGAACAATCCAGATTAATAGTCTCTAATAGAGACTCTTTGTCAAAAAAGTGAGCAATGATAGTCGACCGTGTCAATTGCACTTTGAAATAGGAGTCGACAAATACTTCTTTTAGTTTGTCGTTATCTTTTACCATCCCAAATTCAAGAACAGGCTCTAATTTCCTGATATTCCGACGCTTTGATTTGTGAAGCTTAGCCCATTGCTTGTCCATATTTTTAGAAATTTCAACTTCCAGCAAATTTGGCCTCTCAACCGCGAAAAAGTCGGTCGTCTCCACTTTATTGAAAGTCGACATGATAGGAATAATTGCTGTTTGGTTTATTCCGCCAGAGAAAAAATCCAGGTAATCCGACAGTTTTGTATCGTCGGTGTTGTACAAAGGAATCGCATGTACGCACTCTCTATTTTTTGTAATAAAGTGAAATGCAGGCACCTCATCATTGACTTGATCCCATAGTATCTCCGCGTCAGCGCAGGCTGTCCTAACTAGCCTGCTCAACCTTTTATGGTTAATTTCAAAGAATTCACTTTTCATAAAGCTGTGCTTTTTTACAAGATACCACCCAGCAAAATTCTTGAATGCCCCACCAATCATTTTCAAGACTAGCTAAAAACACATCACAAAAGCCTGCCTCGTTCAACGCTTTCTCTAGACTTTTCTCATTGGAAAAATACTTGATAGTCGTTCCATTCCTTAGATTTAGAGGATCCTTCTTAATCAATGCGTATTCGTCGTGACTGCAGTCCGATCCGCTTACCAAATAAGATTCTAGTTTAGGCACCGAGAATATAAATCTACCATGTGTCCGAAGAACCCTATTTACTTCTCGGAGATTGTTATCGAAACTCGAATGATCACAATAATAGATCGAGTGCGCCGCAACGACAGTGTCGAAAAACTCATCCTCCGTTCCAATCTCGTGACTGAAACCGGTTATATAGTTTATACTAGGGTACTTCTTTGCAGCGCTTACGCATATATCATCGGNTATTTCCAACGCGTACACCTCAGCGAAAACAGACGACAACAATTCTAAGTTCCGACCATCTCCGAAACCCAAATCCAAGGCCCTTACACCGGCGCTCTCGGATGAAAATTTATAATTCTTCCCGAGCAAGGCACGAACAACAAATTCCGTCGGCCAGAGTTTCTGGAGTGATTGATGCGAATAATGTTCCCTGTATTTCGACTCTAAATTACTCAAAACTGTCCCTGACAAAAACAAACCACCTGCATAGTCCTAATTCCTCTTCCTTAAACAAACGATACCCTTTTGACTCAAAAGCACCGATATACTCATCCCGTTTCAACCAATAGATTGTAGATGCTACAAATGGTTCCAGAAATTTTATGACTTGAATCAATAGCTGATAAATGATGGAGTTGATTTTTACTTTTTCAGATAGTTTTCTATCAAGGTGATCTATAAATTTATCTCGCCATCTCATTAGCCTTGCTGAGGCACGAAAGATATTTAATGATTTATATATCTGTCCCCCCATTCCATAACCCGTGACGCCCAGGAAGATAATTTTTGGCTGCTTACTTATAAGATTGTGAATAGCTTCGTACTGATCCGGCAAAAAATTGATGACTCCTATTGCTAAAACAATGGAGTTTTGGTCAATTTCTCTTGTCCCTGTTAAAAAGTCCGTCTGAAAACACGTCACTTTAAGGCCTTCTGCCTGGAACCTGCTACGCGCCAACCAGACGGAATCACTCATGTCAGAAAGATGCAGCTTCTTNACGTATCGAGACCTACCAAAAAAAAATGAAACTCTTCCATCTCCACATCCAACATCATAGAGAACTTCTGGTATTTCAATGTTTTCACGATCAAGTTCAAGGAAAACCAACCGTATAAATTGCGCCTCGTCTGGCCTAATAACGCTACTTTTCAGGACTTGTTTGTATAATTTCCAAAATTTTGCGTAGGCTTCCATCACTTTAGTATCTTGTAAACTGATGCTAACGCTGCGAACCTACCGCTGCTCAAATCAATTTTCAGAGTCTTATGGGGGTCAATAGGGGCTACTCCGTGACTGCTTGACCCGTCATAAGCGATAATATCGCCACTTTTAGCTGCAGATTCTAGATCAATGAGTCCACCAACTTCAGTCCTGATAAAAGCACCGCCTTCATCAAAATCAATCCCTTTTGAGGATAGCAGCAACACGAGCTGAATTGTCTCAATCTCTATATCTTGGGATATTTTTTTAATAACGATATCCTTGTGTTCAGAGAAAAACCCACCACCGACAAAGTACTGTTGAACCCTGCACGCTGACCATAATCCCCTTCNTTGATCAATACCATTAACATAATCGTCAGGAAGGCCTGCTAAATGATTTCTCAATCTCAATATCGGCTTAAATATTTGTTCGCTAAACTCCAACGAGGGTAACCAAAATGGCAGATACGTTGTCCTAAAGAAACGAGGAAACTCACCAAATTCACCGAAAGAACCGATATTAAACTTCCGGTAACCAGAAATTGGTTCACGTTCTCTAGACTTAGATGGCGCATCTTTAAGTGTTTCCGAAAATGAAACAAAATCTTCCATAAAGTCATTAATGACATCTAACTTAATAACATTTTTGTAAACCAGAGCGCCATTTCTCTTGATGCTATCTCGGACGCTATTGGCCTCAACCTCTAACGGGTTGTCTTTAATTTCTTCCATTTTTCAACGTAACCATCTTCTCAGATATATAGGAATGTCTGTTTCCCTTCTGTTCAAATAAAAACTCATTTGTGCCCTAATGAGAATTATTCTTTCAAAGAAAGCTCTAACCCCTCAGCTAAAACTTGTAAAATAACAACCGAGCAAACCCTAAACACAGTCACGCTGGAGTTCTTCATAGAACCACTCCAGTATGGTCAACCCAACCAACGCGGATTAAGCTCGGTAAACTTTACGCACTATGGTGTTTGGTCTTTGTTTAACCTCACTGAAGATCTTCGCAAGATATATCCCTTGGATACCCTGAAAAAGCGTAATAAGACCCGAAAAAAACCAGATAGAGACAATAGTTGAAAGATATCCTTCAACAGGCGAACCGTTTGCAAAATAGCTCATCATCAAATACCCACTGAAACCAACAGCGGATAAAGTAATGACCAATCCTAAATAAAAGATAAGCACGAGCGGTAAGCTTGAAAACGCGGTAATCGCATTAACGAAATTAGATATCTTTTTGGCAGGAGAATACGTAGTTGGACTAGAAACGACTTTGTCTACTTTTACCGGAACCTGATGAAAACCTGTAATGATCCACAAACCGCCAATATTGATTTCTCGCTCACGGTGTTGAAGCAGAGCATCCACGTAGTTTCGCGACATCAATCTAGCCGTAACAACATTGTCTGGTTGGGGAATGCCAGTAGCAGTTCTAAACAACCTATAAAACAACCAACCGGTAAAACGGTCAAAGATGCCACCTCTGCGTTTACCCTGAACTCCGAAAACAGTGTCAGCAGTTTCATCTACCATTACCTCGAAAAAAATTACCAATCCATTCGGGGCTTTCTTCAAGATCGCTGTCAATCAGATAAATTAACTCACCCTGCGCATAGGATAAGCCTGCCATCATGGCTTTATGGTGGCCAAAGTTCCTCGAAAGATCGACAG
>NZVR01000155.1 GCA_002701545.1 Blastopirellula sp.
CCGGCTGCTAGTCCGATAAGCAGTCCGATAAGGCTCGACTCACGAGCGGCTGCACAATGGAGTTCAGTTGACGTAAGTCATTGGCAGAGTGTCGTCTTGATTGTGTTCGCCAGCCCGAACAAAACGGCGAGAAATCGATTCCCGCCGCCTCCACTGGACAAAGCAATTTGTCCCCAAAACCCAGGACCGGTCACGACGCGACACAAACCGCGTTGTGACCGGTCCTTTCTTTTTTGCCCCACGTATCGCGGGTTTTTGTCGCTTTCGCGTTTGCTTGGTCGCGCTCAAATCAGGTGACGCGGTGCCAACGCGTCACGCGATGCAAAGGCCTTAGAATCAGTAGGTTGCGGAAACGGCATTTTTTCCCGTTTGACGCCAAGTGCCAGTAGGCGACCGCATCAAAACCTGTGACACGGGTTAGCTATCGACGACTTCTGACCAACAGTTTCGACAGTCCACAGCAACATATTGCGGCGACTGGATTGCTCACCGAGCTTTATTTTTTCAAGATCTCAGCCGCTGATGGAGGCAGGTTGTCGTATTTGATGAGAAGGTAGGAGCCTTGGTGCTTTGCCAAGCTCTCAGCAGCGGCGTCCGACAAGGAAATCAAGCCTCTTAGGGCAAGTCCACCTTTGTGCTTTGCCAAGCTTTCCGCTGCCGTCTCCGAAAGCGATGTGAGGCCGTTGAGAGCGAGGTCACTTTTATGCATGCTCAAGCTTTTTGCTTGTGCATCCGTGAGCGATGTGAGGCCTTCGAGGACAAGCCCTCCTTGGTGCCTGCTCAAGCTTTTTGCTTGTGCGTCCGTGAGCGACGTGAGGCCACTGAGTAACAGCCGCCCCCGACCGCCTCGATGCATCGCCAAGCTTTCCGCCGCCGCGTCCGAAAGCGATATGAGGCCGTTGAGGACAAGATCACCGTTTACCTTGGCCAAGGCCGCCGCAGCGGAATCGGAAATCGCTGTGACGCCGCTGAGGTCGAGCATACCCTGATACCTGCTCAAGCTCTCAACCTGAGCGCCCGACAATTCTGTGAGGCCAGACAGGCAAAGTGCACCACCTCCCTGATGCTTGCTCAGGATCTTCACCTGGGCGTCAGACAAGGACTTTAGTCCCCCAAGGCCAAGATCACCGTTTTGCTTTGCCAAACTCTCCGCTGCGGAATCGGAAAGTGAAGTGAGGCCATCGAGATTGAGACCGCCTGGATGCTTGGCCAGGATCTCTGCGGCCTCATCTTCGATCGTGGTAAATTCAATCAGATCAATAACAAGCTCGGCTGACGCCATTTGCTGTTCAGCAATTTCGACCGTTAGCTTGTCAGGAGGTGGTCCCGGTTTTCCACATCCGATTACCGAAACCATTAAACCAAACAACAGGGCTAGCCGAATCGACATCCTAATTGAACGCATCGCAACTCCTTGCTGATTTGTTTGTTTGATTTCGTCACACGTGCCAGCTCTATACTATGCTGCGAAAAATTAGCTGCGCAAACATCTCGGGGTAATTGGACCCGTGAAGGGGTCCGGTTGAAACCCCACGTCACGTACCGTCGTGACCATCACAATAGGCGGGCGACGACCCGCTATCTCCCCTTCGCTTCGTAGTAACTTCCCTGCATCAGAGACATGCCGCTTAACGTGTCGCCAGGAGTGACGACGGATAGACTCTGGCATGCGTTCATGATCATGCCCGTATTGGTTCGGGAAAACTCCAAAAGTGGCATCGGGCTGCTGGCAACGACGAGAACTCGCGCAGTAAAATCCCGCATGTCCTGGCAAACAGTACGGGTTCGAGCGAGTGCGTTTGCTGACTCGCATGTGGAACGGAAGGAAACACATGCCGGGGCGGCTCGATTTGCAGTACGCTCTGGCCGATCCAACGACCGGTTAGAGGTGCATCGAAAGCTATCGCTGGGCCAGTAGTTCTGATCAATGTGATCAGCCGGTTCGAAGGCCGGCATCGACAAAGATCTTCGACAGGTTTCGATAGCAGGTTTCCGTTGCAGCTGCCGGGTCATAGCCTTTGACGCGCCAGACCGCCGAGCTGACTTCACAGCAGACCTCCCCACGGTAGCCGTGGTCGTAAAACATCTTGAGTGTTTTCGCGTGTGGTGTTTGTCCGGTCTCACCCGGCAGCTTGAATTGCACCTTGCCATCCACCTGGACTGCGTCTTTCATAACGAGGTAACCTGTGTGCCGCAGCGCCGACTCAACGGTTTCTTTCACAGACATGTTTCGAAAAGCGTAGTGGCTGTAGTCGTAAACCATCGTCAGTTTGGCATCCGCACCGAGTTGTTCGATGATCCACACCGCATGTTCCGGGCGCGACATGGCGTGACCACGATGTGGTTTAATCGCAAGTTTGACTCCTGCGTCCGACGCGAGTTTCACCCATGGACCGAGGCAATCACGGAACAGTGCTTTCTGTGTCTCCCATTCATGCTGTCGCCCACCGAGGACGGATTGGATGATGGGCGGCTCATCGGGCGCGAGGTCGGTTGCCAATTCCAACATTCGTTTGACCCAATCGTTGTTCTCTGCCGTTTTTTTCGTTTGTTGTGGACGAGGCAGCCCCATCAATGCGCCCAATTTCAGTTTCGAGTCGGACAGAAGTTTTCGGATTTCCCTGCGCGCGGTGCTCGGCAGTTGATCGGGTGCTCCGTGATACCCCGGCATTGCGGCGATCTCAATTGAATCGAAGCCGGTTTTCATAACCAACCTGATCGCTTCTTCGATCGTGTATCCCGGGAGGCCGTACGTGCCGAAGCCCATTTTCAGGGTGCGTTCAGATTTGGTATCTGCTCCTCTGGCCAAACCGGCTATGGCAAGGCCGCCCGCTGTGGCGAGCCAGTTACGACGCGAAAACTGTTTCATCATCAATATTCACTCTGTCGAATTGTTGCGTGAATCCGGTCCACTTTGGACCATCGCCATTGGAGATGCTGTACGAGCAACTCAGTACATCCGCTCGACTCACGAGCGAATTGATTCAGAAGGAACGTGGTGTGCGCCTATCCGTAGGCAGTCCGTGCGATGCGCGGCCGGCGGAGTCTTCCGATAGTGTTGAATTCTTTTCGAACGCGCTTAGCTTAGTTGACGCTGTGGACATTGCAAATTCTGCTTAAATCTCGCTCAGCGGTTGGTCGGCGTCACCGAACCTGTGCCGGTGTACTCCCATTTTCTGCATCATGCTGAGATACAGCCGGCACATCTGCCGATCAGATTTACCACTGTAATCCAGATTCAGGCCGCCCTGAATTTGACCGCCTGCACCGCCCAACATCACCACCGGCAAGCGACTGGCGTCGTGGCTTCCGGTCAACATGCTGGAACAGAGCATGATCATGGAGTTATCCAGAGCCGTGCGATCCCCCTCCTGGATCGAATCCAGACGTCTGGCGATGTAAGCCATCTGTTCGAGAAAGAACTGGTTGACTTTCAACCAGTCGTCCGTGTCGCTGTGCGAAAGGAGATGGTGGATCATGTAGTCGACGCCGATATGCGGAAACCGCAACGTTCCGTGATCGTTATTAAGTTTCAGCGTGCAGACCCGAGTCGTGTCCGTCTGAAACGCCAGGACAAGGATGTCGCACATCAGCTTCATGTGCTCGACGATGTCTTGCGGATAGCCGTCCTTCGGTCGAGGGATATTCGGTTTCGTAAGTGTCGGTCGCCAGCCCTGCAACTCACCTCTCTGTCCGGCTTTGTCGATGCGCTGTTCGACCTCGCGGACCGAATTCAGGTATTCGTCCAGCTTCTGCTGATCGAGTCGGCTGATTCCGCGCCGCAGGTCTTTTGCATCCGCGAGCACGGCATCCAGGACGCTGCGATCGCCCTTCTGAGATTTGTCTTTGAACAGCTGATCGAATGCGAGTGCCGGGTAGACTTCCAGAGGGGTCGGCGTTGTCGGGCTGCTCCACGAAATGTGCGAGCTGTACAACATCGAATAGTTTTTGTGGACAGAAGGATTCGCCTTCTCGCATCCCAGCACAAGACTCGGCAGCTTCGTCTGATGCCCGATCCGCTGGGCAACGACCTGATCGATACTCGTGCCGGACTTGATTGTGCCGCCGGCAGCAAGCGGTGCACCTGAGAGAAGATTTCCCGTTTGAGAACTGTGGATATTTCCTTTGAGAGCTTCCGCGTTGTACAGGCCATTGACGAAGACCATTCGGTCGCGGAAGTCGTTCAAGGGATGGAGCACTTTTCCGAGCTGCATGTCCGGGCCCTGTCCTCTGGCCCACCACTCTGTGGAATGATAGCCACAGCCGGAGAAGAGGATCGCCATCCGTGTGGGTGCCTTGCTCGACGGCTCTTTGTCCGGCTGGTCCCCCCACACCCGCATGGACTCCATCCAGGGCAGCGCCATACTCACGCCAAGACCTCGAAGCATCGTCCGTCGAGAAAGATTCCAGGACATTGTGAATCCTTATGTGCATTCGAGTTAGACAGGTCACTCATCAACCGTATGTCGGCTGCGAATGCTGCGAAACTGGTGGCTGGTGACGATCGCGTCAACCGCCACACTGAAACGGTAGTCATTATCTTCAAGATTGTTCTGCATTTTCGCCAGAAGAAGTTCGTCAGAAAGCTGCACCTCGCGGCCCAGAGCGAAGCCAAGCAGTTTTTTGCAGAACTGTCTCACGACATCGTCTTTACGTTGCGTCAACAGGTACTCGCGCAGTCCGGCGAGACCGTCAACGTTCTGTCCACCCAGTAACGTTGTCTTTGTGTCAACTTTCTGAGATCGCACTCGACCGAGAACATCAAACTGCTCCAGGGCGAATCCGTATGGATCAATGCGGGCGTGACATTTTGCGCACTCAGGGACGGAGCTGTGTTTCTCGATGAGTTGGCGAGCCGTGAGGCCACTTGGAACTTCCTCGGGAAGAACTGGCACGTCAGCGGGTGGTTTTGGAAGTTTCTCGCCGAGGAGTGTCTCGGATATCCAGTTACCTCGAAGAATCGGGCTCGTTCGAGAAGCTCCTGACTGGCTTGCCAGGAACGTCGCCTGAGCAAGGATTCCTCCGCGGCCCATCGAGCGCACTCCGCCCACTTTCTGCCACTCCTGCCCAGCGACCTTCTGAAACGTGATCCCATAGTGGCCGGCCAGCTGCTCATTCAGAAACGTGTGATCGGCAGTCAGCAAATCAAGGATGGAACCGTCGTTGCGGAACATGTCGTCGAAGAAGCGAACCGTTTCTTCGTACATGTCACCGCGCAGCTTTTCGAATTCCGGATACAGCTTTTCGTTCTTCTCGTCGTTCTGATCGAAGTTGCGAAGGTGCAGCCACTGGCAGGCAAACTGAACCGCAAGGCGACGGGTTCGAGGATCGTCAAGCATCCGCGTCGTCTGCTGGCGGATCTGATCGTCAGAATTCAGTTTTGAGGAAACCGCGGCCGTCGCAAGCTCCTCGTCCGGAGCAGACGACCATAGGAAGTAGCTCAGCCGCGTCGCAAGTTCGACGTCTGAAACGGGTGCTGGGTTCGAGCCCTCCGGCTGTCTTTCGCGTCGATAGAGAAACGCGGGCGACGTCAGCACTCGGGCAAGCGTCAGGCGGATCGCGTCATCGTGAGAAATTTCTGTCTCGCGCAGTTTCTGGTAGAGGATNCGCAGGTCGGTTTGTTCGGTCGTCGTTAACGGTCGTCGCCACGCTCGCGCTGCGAAGTCAACGACGGCATTCAGATGAATCGGTTCGGTGTACAGCAGTCGTTTCCGAAACTCGTCGGCTCGCTTCACGATGCCGGTTTTGAGCGGGTCCCAGACTTTGACCTTGTCCGGGGCATCCTGTGTGGCAAATTCACGAATCTGCTCAAACGCCACCTCGTATCGCAGTGGTTCCTGGGCAACGAAGAACAATTCGTCCCACATCCGGTTCAGATCAGCCGCCTCAGCTTCGCTCAGCATCAGACGNTGCAGAGCCTCATCCTGGCGGTAGAAGAGGGTCATTGTGACGACCTCGTCGACGGGAACGATTCGGGCGTAACACAGGTGAGCCGGGAACAGTTCGCGAAATGCATCGAAGGCTTGCAGGATATTCTGCCGAGCGTGACTATCCGTGTTGGTGACCACCGGACTTGAAGCNCCGATGGATGACGGTTCGATCCGGGTCAGGCCGGCTTCGATTCGTACTGTCCCTTCTTTGCCGCCTTGAACATCGAGAAGTGCGCCGGTGACGAATTTGCGCCCCGCTGCGAGTTTCGCGGGCACTTTGAATTCAACGAGCGAGGGTGCCCGCACAAGCAGATTGGCCGAAGACACGGTGTGACCACCGGGGTGTTTCCCGAACCGGCTATCGGCTTCGACTTCTTTCAACAGTGACTCAAGACTGCGCGGAGAAAGCGTTAAATCCATCAGCTGCCGATAGAGCAATTCGTCAGGCGAACCGGCAACGGTCGGCGGGTTACCGGTTGCCAGTTTCTGAACCGCGGCGGCAAGCTGGTTTCTTTTTTCTGCGTCCTTCTCCTGTTGCCACTTCGAAAGTAGAGAACCGGCCGGCACAGAGACCATCGTGCCGGGTTCTTTATTCACCGTTTTCATTTCGCCTTTGTAGAAGTGCCACGTCTTTGCGAAACCATGGCTGTCAGCGTGAGGATTGCCTGCCTGAATGTCACTCGACACATCTTTCGCCAGATCCCATTGCCTTTTCGCACCGGCGACTTCGGTAATCGTCAGGTTCATCTCGGTCAGGTCGCAGAAGTAGCTCGGACCCGGGCCGAGGATGAATGAAATCAGCTCGCCTCTCCGAACAGTAATCTGCTTAGGCTCCATCTTTGCCGAGCCACCGGCCCCAAATGATCCTTTCCAGAGGGTGCCAAACTTTCGCGGCGTGCGATGCTGAAGGTACCACTCCTGGCCATCACCACATTCCGGGTGAGCGTCCGAGATCTGAGCTTCGATCTTCACCATCCCGTGGATCGGACTTTGCCAGCCGATCGCTGCAAAGAGAGTCGGGGACGGGTGAGCCGTAATACCGTGCGGGCGAGCGATTCCGGGAGCACGGACCAGCATATCCGACGAATTTGCCGAGATCACAGGTGTCGCCCCTGTGCCCCAGGATCGGATGAAGTTGTACTCGCCGTTTGTTTCCTTTTCGGTGAAGTGTCCCGACACGACGACTGGCTCGGACGGTCCAACTCCAATGTAGCTGGCCCACGCTTTCAGAGCACTGACATCGAGCTTGCGTGCCGTCGCCACATGCTCAAACTGTTCTGGCGAGACCTCCGTGCCGAGCGCCTCGAGTTCGGAAACGGCTGCCAGATACTCCGCCGTTCCCTGAAGCGCCTGTTGCTGAGTCTGCCGCATCCGTTCCTGGAGGCCGGCCAGGTCGCGCAGCAGGATGTCCGGCCCGTTTCCGATTGAAAGTCGGGGGTTCTGCCAGACGACATAGTCATCTTCATTCCCGTCTCCACTGTCTGATGCCGAGAGAAAAATCGAGACATCTCCATCCGGACTTTCGGGCAGATTGACTTGAAAATCGCGGCGGGAAGCAACCGGATTCGAAGGCTCCATCCAGATTCTGGAACGACCGTCATTTCCGATGTGTCCGATGGGGTTGTATTTGAAGAGCGCGTTCTGGTGTTCCGAGATGAATGTCACGAGTCCATCCACTTCCGACGGACTGGCTCGCTGCCATCGATCACGAATCTGGTCAATCACCAGAGACCGGGAGTTGCCAGCCGAAGTCAGTGTTCCCCAGAGTCGGGTCAGATATTTTGTGTTAAGGCCGCGAGCTTTTGCGACTTTCTCAATCGTCTCTGTTCGGTTCCGAAGTGCGTCACGTTCCTCCAGAGTTGCGACCAGGTACGGCTTCAGGGGGAGCAGTCCGTCCTCGTTTGCATCGAATGTGAGGCCATGCAGCGTCACGGATTGCGCACCACCCTCAGTCGTAAAACGACGATAAAGCGTCTGAATTTGTTGGACCAGGTGGTCTGCTTTATCCCGTCGCGTGGCTTTGGGAGAAAAACGAATCCCGTCAGGAAGTAGCATGGCGTGCTGTGAAACTTCTTTGGCGGCATCGAGATATTTGGTTACGAGCGATGGCGACATCGCCTGGCCGGCTCCCGAATTGATGAAGCCCTCGCCAGAGGCTCCGTCGACCGGAAACTGGCGGGTGGGGTTAAGCGCGGCGATTCCGGTCAGATCGCGGACGGTGTAGTTGTATTCGTCGTTTGAAAGCCGCCGCAGAATAACAGGGCCTGGATCGCCAGCATGTTTCCGGGCCTCGCTGAGCAGAAAGGCTTTCACCCAGTTTCGAAGCTTCTGCAACTCGGCATCGCTCGGCTTCGGAGAATCCTTTGGTGGCATCTGCCCGGTTTCGAGCATCGTGCGGATCTTCACCCAGACCTTTGTCTGTTTTCGAGCCGAGGCCACAGTGGGAAACTCGCCAAAGTCGATGTCGGCTTCGGTGGTCGTGCCTCCGTGACAATCGAAGCAGAAACTTTCCAGCAGTGGCTGGACCGTCTGCGTGAATTCCGTCGCCTGAGCATCGTCCTGAGCTGCAACGCTGGTGGGCAGCAACCCGGTCCCCAGGCAGGACGACAGAATCAACAGAAACAGTGAATGTGCGGTCCAGTCAACACATCGCATCATCAGTCGCCCTTCAGGGAATCTAAGCGAGAATCAGAGTGACTATATTACCACGCACGTCGGTCAGGCGGTAATCCCTGCCGGGGTGTTCGGCGGGGCGCCACTGGCTCGCCAGTGCTTTTCCCCTTTTGTTTCCGCTGCACGTCGCCTGGATGATGAACACGTTTCCACTGCTTGCGACTTCGTGTTCCTTCTTGATCATTCACGCACAGCTGTTATCCAAGTGGGTATCGTCGTTTGAGTTGCCAGTGAGCTATGAAAGAGGCACTGGCGAGCCAGTGGCACCCAAAATGCCAGTGCCACCCCGCCGGCAACTCGGCTTGCGTCGCGCAAGCTGCTTACATCACTTAAGGTGTGACCCTCATTGCTGGGACTTTCACAGGTGGTGATCAGCGTGAGGAAAGTGTGGCCGTTGACGTTCTATCAGCAAGGGATGGCGACTGGCTGTTCNCAGGTTCGAGACGTCTGTGAACGATTGGTCTTCAGGCAGGCCCCACGGCCTGCCTGAGCGATCACCAGAATAGACGGGTTACTCGAGTAGCGACTCAGTATCCTCGCCCAGTACGTTCAGGTAGTTGCGATACGCGTAGATCCGGTCCCGTTGTTTCCCGGTGATCTCTTCCAGGATCTCAGCCTCGACAAGAGCAGCAATCGCTTTGTTGATTGTCGGCTTGGTGCCGCCGACCATCTCAATCGCCTTTTGAGCCGTCACCATGGGTTGCTCGGGAAGGAGTTCGAAAAGCCGGATCGCCGAGACNGTTACCGAATTCAGGTTCGTGAGTGTTCTGCGATCGTCGTTGACCAGGCGAAAAAGCCGTTGGGCTGCATTCGCACCATCGACCGCAGATTCAAGGACGCACCGGAGAAAGAATTCGGCCCAGCCTTCCCAATCACCATCGGATCGGACGGCATCAAGACGTTGATAGTATTCCTGCCGATGCCGTTTGAAGCCAAGGCTCACGTAAAGGAACGGTCCGCTTAAAAGCTTCCAATGTTCGGTCAACAATGTCACCAACAACCGGCCCATCCGACCGTTCCCGTCAAGAAACGGATGGATCGTCTCAAACTGGACATGAGCCAATCCGGCTTTGACCAGAGGCGGGAGTCGATCGTCTGAATGGAGCCACTTATCGAGGTCCGCGAGAAGTTCCGGCAATGTGCCCGGTGGAGGTGGCACGAATTTCGCGTTGCCGGGGCGAGTGCCGCCGATCCAATTTTGTGAAATGCGGATCTTTCCGGGGTGCTTCTCGCTACCACGGACTCCCTTCATCAGACGCTTGTGGACTTCACAAATTAGCCGCTGGCTCAGCGGTAGCCCACGCTTACTGCCAAGCTGAGCTCGTGCGTAATTCAACGCTTCGACGTAGTTACAGACTTCTTCCACGTCTGCCAGGTCGTGAGCCTGATGATTCAACTCAAAAGCGAGCACATCTTCCAGCGTGGATTGGGTCCCTTCGATTTGAGAGGAAACAACAGCTTCTTTCCGGACGAATCCGTAAAGAAACCACTCCTGGCTGGGAACCATCGCGCTGGCAACATCCAGTCGCTCGATGGCGGCGAGGGCGGAACGATGCTGTTCGGCCAAATCACCTTCGATCCGAAGAACCGGTTTCTTGGGCGGCAGGGGATGCGGAATGAATGCGCGGATCTTCTCACCGCCCGCCACGGTCGTGTGATAAACGCCGGTTTTTCGAACCATGACTGGTCAACTATCCTTTGCCATGCAGAATCGCTAGTAAAGAATTCTTACCTTAAGTTCGATGCTAGTCAAGTTTTCTTTGCTAGTAATGGCGTTGAAACCTGACGTCAGCGAACCTGCATTTGGTCCAGGAATCCCTTCGCCCCGTTGCGAGTCCTGGTGGCTGCCTCCACTCTGTCGGGTTGCACAATCCGTCTCGATTCAACCAAAGCCCGTCAGGACAACTTGGCGGGCCTTGGTTGTTTGGTACATCTCTAGATGAGGAAAGAGGGGGCGATTGCAGCCAGTCTGCGCCCCTCTTACTTCCTCAAACAGGCTGCGGGAATTGTGAGCAGGCTGGCGGTGAAGTAGTTGTGAACGCAGTCGGCATGGTTTCGGGGGCCGCGCGTGGGGTGTAGACTCAGCGGAGTAAGAAGCCATGGGATCCAAAGGGGCGCGCGTTGTTCGAATTCTGACCTGACAATCAAGTCTGTAAGCCGGGGCGTGCGTCCGTCACTCAACCTGATCTGTGAGTCTGTAGCTATGACCAGCCATCCAGACGCTGAATCGACCACACCTGAACCCGGTAGGGATGCCTCACCGGATGAGTCAGCAGAACAGCAAACGGTTCCGGCAGTCGAATCTGATGTAGTGGAATCCGATGCAGCTGCGACCATCGCGGGCCCGCCAGCATCCGGGCCTCCTGCAGGCGAACGCACCGTGTTTGATGAATCCGAGGCCGTTCACCCGACGTCTAGCACAGATGTCGCCCCGGAAATGACTCTGGCCGAGAAACTGGACGGTGTCCTCCAGGAGTTTGCGCTGACGCTTGCCCCGGAGCATCAGGACCTGGATCGGACACGGCCCGAGACCAGCCTGAAGTCAGCGGTGGATTCGGAAAGTGACCAGAGATTACGCCACGAATCCTTCTCTCAGTCACGCCCCGTTCGTCCACGCAGTATTCAGCCGGCTGACAGCACGATCGTGGATGCGGGGAGCACGGCATCAGCGGATACAAAAACTCCTGATCGTGAGCTGGACTACTTGACGCTGGACAAGCTGGGTGAAGGCGGAATGGGGACTGTGCACCTGGCTCGTCAGGTGGCGCTGGGTCGCGAGGTGGCGCTGAAGCAGATCCATCAGCGGTCCAGCGGCCAGCAATCGGTACGTGACGAGTTCCTGACAGAGGCGGTGCTGACGGGGAAGCTGGAGCACCCCAACATCGTTCCGATTTACGAGATGGGCGAGTCGGACGGCGGTGAGCTGTTCTATTCGATGAAGAATGTCAAAGGTCGTGCGTGGGACGATACGATCGATGGCCTGTCGCTGAGGGAGAATCTGAAGATTCTGATTGATGTATGTGATGCGATGGCCTTTGCCCATGCGGAAGGCGTAATTCACCGGGATCTGAAGCCGCAGAACATCATGACGGGCGGTTTTGGTGAGGTGCTGGTACTGGACTGGGGAATGGCGGTGCTTGCTGCCCCCGGTGAAGACGTGAACGCTTCAGCCGGTGGTACACCCTGTTACATGGCTCCAGAGATGATCAATCCACCGTTCCTGGTGGGGCCGCGGAGTGATGTGTACCTGCTGGGTGCGATCCTGTTCCGTTTTTTGACAGGCCAGGCACCGCATGCCGGTCAATCAGCACAGGCGGCGATGAAATCGGCCTCGCAGAATGAGATTGTTACTCCGGATGCTGAGCGGATTCAGGACCTTGATCCGACGAGTAAGTTGCTGAGTGTGGCAATGCAGGCGATGGCGACTGCTCCTGGGGATCGTTATCAGACGGTGAGTGAGTTCCAGCAGGCGGTACGTGAGTTTGATACGCATCAGGAAAGTCTGACTCTGGCAACCCGCGCCGCTGAATCTTTGACCACTGCCGAACTGAGCGGGGACTACATGCAGTACTCCGAAGCCGCCTTCGGCTTCAGTCAGGCTCTGGCGCTGTGGGACGGGAACCCGGAAGCAGCCAAGGGTGTTGAGCGTGCCCGCATGGCCTACGCTCTGTGCGCAGAGCGGAAGGCCGATTTCGAACTGGGTCTGTCACTGCTGGACCCGTCGGTGCCGGAGCAGCAGGAAGTGATTCAGCGGCTGACAGCGGCCCGCGACGAACGCAACACCCGGAAGGGACGCCTGCGCCGTACGAAGCAGGGACTGGCTGCCGCAGCCGTACTGATCTTTGTCATCGTTTCGGTGGCCGCCTTCCTGATCAACCAGAATAACCACATCATCAGTCAGGAACGGCAGATTGCTCAGGCCAACGAGAAGATGGCCCGGGCAGCACACAAGTCAGAGGAAAATCAGCGTTTGCAGGCAGAGCGCAATCACGCAGAAGCGGTCGCGGCCAAACTCAAAGCTGAAGAACAGCACAGCATCGCGGCGGCCAACCTGAGAACCGCCGAACGGAATGCCTACATCGCCGACCTGCGGATGGCGCAGCTGGACTGGGAAAACAACAACATTGACAATCTGGAGCAACTGCTTGACCGGCATCGCAACCGCACAGACGGTCAGAAATTCGAATGGGGCTTCTGGAACCGCCTCATCCACGCTGGAATCCATCTCAAAGGTCACCCGAATTTTATTTACAGCCTGGATTTCAGTCCGGACGGAACACGAATCGTCAGCAGCAGCATTGATGGGACGGCAAAGGTCTGGGATGTAGCTTCAGGTCAAGAGACTCTCACGCTCAAAGGCGACAAGGTCGCGGAATCATTCGAACCGATCTGGAGCGTGGCATTCAGTCCAGACGGGGACAGAATTGTGACTGGTGGAGGCGGAGGCGGCGCAGGAGGCAAAGTCAAGCTGTGGAACGCACGAACCGGTCAGCAGACACAGACACTGCGGGGACATTCCAAAGCGGTCCAGTGCGTCGCTTTCAGCCTGGACGGAAAGCAGATCATCAGCAGTGGCTTTGACTCGACACTGAAGTTGTGGGACATCGCCACCGGGAAGGAAACACTGACGCTCACAGGACATACCGGCCCGGTCAGCAGTGTGGCGATCAGTCCAGACGGAACACAGCTGGTCTCGGCAAGTCACGATACCACCGTGAAGGTTTGGAACATGGTCACAGGACAGGAAACGCTCACACTCAAGGGACACACCGATGATGTCAACAGTGTCTCATTTGCCCCGGATGGCAGACGGATCGTCACTGGCAGCGATGACGGCACTGTCAAAGTCTGGGAGCTGACTTCGGAACAGAAACCGCTCAGCTTCAAAGTGCTCAAGGGCCACGTCAACAGTGTCTCATTCAGCTCGGACGGCCGACGGGTCACCTGTGGCTGCACTGACGGCACGATCAAGGTCTGGAATCCGGACAACGTGCAGTCGGTCATCACAATCAAGGCACATTCCGGCTGGATTCGGCCGGCCCGGTTCAGTCCCGACGGAACCCGGATCGCCAGCGGTGGCTACGATGGGCGGGTGAGGCTGTGGGACGCATCGACCGGCCAGGAAACACTCACACTCCGGGGACACACAGCGAACGTTCGCGGTATGGCTTTCAGTCCGAATGGAAAGTGGATTGTGACTGGAAGTTATGACCGGACCGTGAAGCTGTGGGACGCAGACAGCGGTCAGGAGTTTCTCACACTGGGTGAACATCTGACCGCTGTCACAAGCGTGTCGTTCAGCCCGGATGGCAGCCAGGTTGTCAGCGGCAGTTCGGACAGGACGGTCAAAGTCTGGGACATTTCAAATGGTCAGGAAGCGCTGACGATCAAGGGTAAACACGACGGCCCGGTACGCAGTGTGTCGTTCAGCCCGGACGGAACACGGATCGCCAGTGGTGGTGTGGGCGGAATCGTGAAGGTCTGGGATGCCTCCAGCGGCCAGGAGTTACTTTCATTCCGGACACACGCGGGCTTTCTCAGCGCTGTGTCGTTCAGTCCGGACGGAACACAGATCGCCAGCGGTGGCGGAATGCGTGGAGAGCCCGGCGAAGTCTCTCTGTGGGACGCCGTCACCGGCCAGCAGAGACTCGAACTGAAAGGGCATTCCGTCGGTGTCATGTGCGTCAGTTTCAGTCCGGACGGCAGCCACATCGCCAGCGGCAGCGGCGACGGAACGGTCAGGCTGTGGGAGATCGCGACCGGACAGGAACAACGCATCTTCCGGGGACACACCGGTGTCATTTACGCCGTGAGCTTCAGTCCGGACGGAACGCGAATTGCCAGCGGCAGTGATGACAATTCGGTGAGAGTGTGGAACGTCACGACCGGCCATGAGATGCTGGCACTGAAGGAACACGCGAGTTCGATCGGCAGCGTGAGCTTCAGCCCGGATGGGAAGCGGCTGGCCTCTGCCAGCCTCGACTCAACCGTGAAGGTATGGGATACCCGCGTCTGGACACCAGAACTGCGTGCTCAGGCCCGGGCACGTGGACTTCTGTCCCGGAAACTCGATCACATGACGTCCCTGGCAGACCTGCACCAGAATCTCCGCAGCGACACAGCCATCAGCGACCGCGTCCGTCAGCAGGCCCTCGACTGGTCCGAACTGTTCTGGAAGAACCACACGAAACGGATTCAACAGGAGTCGCGTCCGCCGGATGGGCAAAACTGACAAATTCTGCGGCGCGTATTCCGGACAACGGCTCGTTGCCGCACGCACCTCAGAATCATCCTGTCCCGCATGCACTGCACAAACCAGTAAAGTAAACTTGGTCGTCGCTTGAATCTTCGCGTATTTAAGTTCTACTCCGCGCCGATTCCAACATTCGGAGACCAGGTCATGTATTTCATCGAGGGTTCACAGCGTCAGTGGACGGTCCTGTCGCGATCGTCTGCCACAATCGCTGCGGTCACAGTTTTGATCGTAATCTCAATTGATCTGGCCGCCGCCACCATTCGAATTCCACAGGATCACCAGACCATTCAGGCGGGGATTGATGTTGCCAGTGCCGCCGATGTCATACTCGTCGCGGCCGGAATCTCGTAGGGTCAAAAAACTCCGCCGACCGTTAAATGCAGATGATTCTTGCACTTCCGAAATCTGAACAATCGTAATCTCAGCCGGTTGATCCTTCGCCTCTTTCCATCCACCGCCTCCCCCGCAGCCAGCCCGCGTCTGGACTTCGGCGTCAGCCCGAACTGTGCCAGCAGGCCGTGGGAGTGTTGATCAGAACGGCGTCGCAGTCGGCATGGTTTCGAGCTAAGGAACAAGAGGACCAATTAGGTGACCAATCAGGTCCATTCGCGGGTCCAATTAGAAAATCGCTAGTTCAAAGACATTGGAAAAACCAGAGTTTACGAGTGCACCTCTGGAGCCCCGCCGCCTCCACTCGGTCGGGTGCCACAACCCGTCTCGCAGAATACCAGGCCCGTCAGCCGACGCTGGCGGGCCTTGCTCGTTTCGTATACGCATCTAGAGATTTGCGCGATTTGGCGTAGTTCGTGACAACCGCAATCGGCGGGGTGGCGCTGTTATCTATCTAGGGTGCCACTGGCTTGCCAGTGCTTTTCTCTTTTCGTTTCCGCTGCACGTCGCCTGGATGATGAACACGTTTCCACTGCTTGCGACTTCGTGTTCCTTCTTGATCATTCACGCACAGATGTTATCA
>NZVR01000156.1 GCA_002701545.1 Blastopirellula sp.
GGAGCAACATGGACGATGTCGGTGGGCTCACTCCAGTCAGTAAAACGGTACCAACCTTTGCTACGCTTACCATCCGTCGCGGGATTCGCAGCCAACAACGCACTGACGCGTTTGGAGGCCTTTTCATCCAACGTCCGAATGTTCGGCATCATCTCTTCTTTCTCAGGAAAGTTGGGATCCTCCAACAGCAACCGCACGCGGTAGCGGTAACGCTTCCCTTCTTTGGCAGTGAAGTCAAAAAAGCGAACCAATTTGTAGTCCACGACTTTGATCTGGTTCATGGGCATCCCCATGCCCATATCCATCCCCATGCCTCCGTCCATTCCCATATCCATGCCCATGCTGGAACTGTCGCCACCATCTTCGCCGTCGGTCATCTCCATCGACATCATGCCGCCGGAACCCATGGGACTGCTGCTACGCTTACGTCGCCGAATCACTCCATCCTGGTTTTGTTCCCCTTCAATCTCCTCGTCGATATCCAGGGTTGGGGCAGCCTTGGCCACCTCGTTGGCATTCGTCTTTTCTTTCTTGATCGGCAGTTCACTGCGCGTCAACAGATTGGTCATATCACGCAGCGGCACAGGCGGCATGGGATAGGCAAGCAATTCATCCACGTAGTCATTTTGAATTGCCTCGGCCACTTTCCCAGTCCACGGTTCGGCAAACTTATCGAGAAGATCATTCTTCAAGAGACTCCATTTCAGCTGATCTGCCGGCTGCTTGGGATCTGTCACTTCCGCCCGTTCGACTTGAATGTAGAAGTAGTTCGGGCGATCACGCTCGGCGATGTAGCCCGTCGCATTCATCAACGACGTTTCGAATTCTTCCCATTGCTCCTGAAAAGGTGCCAGCGCTGAGACCATCACAAAGGTGACCGAGCGGAAGCCCGCAGTGGTTTCATTGGCCTGGGTATTCATGCCCATGGCGCCCATCGAGCCGCCGCTGGCGGTTGGTTTGTAGGTCTGCTGATAGACGGACGGCAGTTTCCAATTAGTGGATCCTCCCGCCATGCCACCGATTCCTTCCTCGCCAGCTTCCATGCCCATCTCCATGCCCATACCGAGAGGACTCTCTTCGATGTCATCCATGGAATCGTCCATCATCATCATGGCCGCACTGCTACTGCCGCGCGTATTACGATTGGTGTCGCGTTTCGGCTTGGGCTTCGCTTTGGCAACTTCGACTTTCGGTTCCTCGGCGTTATCCAAGTCGGCCAGTGGATCCGCCGTTCCAGCCAACTCCAACGGACCGGTCACCACATACGCCAGCGCGTTTTTAGGCGCAAACAGCTTGGGATCCGGCCGTTTCGTGTGCGGCGGCTCAGCAGGTGTTTTGAGCGGCACGTTCAGAACGTAGCGACCCGAGTCGACAGCCTGGTTGCCTTTCTTAACGTTCTCGATGTAGTCCCCTTGAGCCATGGTGAAATCTTTCAGCAGAGCTCCCGTGGCATCCGTCGTATTGACGTGGCTCAAGGCTGCCTCGGCGTTCTGAAACAGCACAGCGGGGTCTTTGGTCTTATCGAGGCCCTCTTCTTGAAAGCCTGCATAAACAAAGCACACCGCGGTCACGACAACTGCCACCGCGATCATTTTTTCGCAATGCTGGGCGAGGAATTCCTTAGCTCCGCCGTCACCTAAGCTCAGTTTCATGGTTCTCACTCCTGATTGTCAGACCCCTGTCTGGTTGTCTTCGGTTATTTTGCTAGCCAGCTTGATTCGCGGCAGGCAAAGCTGCTGCGGCATTTTGATTGTCATTCGCTGCATCTTGCGGAGGTACTCCGTCCGTGCCCGGATTGGCAGGTTGCTGCGGCGCTTTGGGCAAACCGAGCAATTCGCGATCGACGGGGTTGTAGATATACACCATCCCGTAGATCTCGACGTCGACATCCAACGGCGATTCGTCGGCCAATTCCTTGACCTTGCCACCACCGCCCATCATGTCTTCGCCCATACCATCTTCCATTCCCATCCCCGGGGCTCCATTCATCATCTCTTCGCCCCCCATCTCACCATCCTCGCCACCAAATTCGTCCATCCCCATGCCCATGCCCATGCCGCCACCTCCGGCGCTAGGGTTCGCGGAGGACTTACGGTTAATCCGCACACGTTTGACTTCGATTTGCAACGGTGCGTTACCGCAGAGCGCGAGAAATTTATTTAGCCGACGTTGGTCGATCGACATTTGGATGCGAACAGGAATTCGTTTGGCGACCGCATACAGCGCATTTTCGCCGGTCGGGTTCGTCAGTGCATCGCGCACCTTCTTGGCACCCACACCCTGGAAGTTATTGTCGACGTAACGGAGGTGGGCCGGATCCGCGCGCGTGCCGGAAGGAATCGCCTGGTTGGGCGCACCAGCGGCTCCGCCCATGGCCGCACCAGAATCTCCTCCCATGCCGTCTTCCATCTCCATGCCCATGCCCATGCCACCGGAACTGGAGTCCATACCGCCATAGCCACCGTCTGCGCCTCCCGCCTTGCCGGGTTCCTTGATTTGCGCATCGTCTTGCATGGCCGTGACGTCCTGACCTAACAAGATCGAATCGATCCGTTTGATGGCCGCTTTGTAACGCGCCTCAACAGAACCATTCGTATCCTTAATGACCTGCAATAGCGTCCTCAACACCCACAGATCTTCCTGCGAGTAAAGAACGTCCAACGTGGAAGGCGGGGAGTTTCCCCAATCAAACCGACTGTTTTGCAAGAACGTTTGATTACCGGCAGCCCACTCCACTAAATACTTTTTTTCGTCCTCATTATCGTCGGCTTTCACGTACTCATTCACCGGATGCCACTTGGCATCAATGATCGCCGACAATGCCGGCAATTCTTTTTGAATGTAGTTACGGTAGTTCAACCGATGCAGATCGAGAATCTCATCATCGGGAGGCGTGGGATACGCAATTCTTTCGATCGGATGCAGCGGCACCACCTCGTCAATGAAATCCTTTCCCAAGGCAGCCGGCCACACCAACTTATTGGGGCCGGAATTCTGATTGTCGTATTGTTTTTGCCACGCTTCGCGTACACCTTCTTTCACCGATGAGATTTTGGCGTCCATCGCCTTGTGCGAATTGTCATTGGGAGGATTCTCTTTACTGGAGAGCAGCCGCACTTGATCGAAGCTCGCCGTGATCGCATCTTTCTCCCGTTTGATCTCCGCGCGAGTACCCGACGCAGCCATAAAGGAAAACACCAGGCTCACCGAGACCACCAGACCGCAAATAATCCAGAAACGATATTTGTATGCGTTCTCAAGTATGGGTTTGAGTTGATCCATGTCCTAACTCCCCTGCGTGGCAGCTGCCACACCTTGCGGGTCCTGCTGTTGTTGTTGTTGTTGTTGTTGTTGTTGTTGACGCTGCTGTTCCTCAAGCCGCTTCTGCTCTTGTTCCTTCATCCGTTCGCTAAGCAGCTTTTCTTGCCACACCACCTGGACAGTGAACTCGTATTTAGGAGCGAGGAAATACAACGGCTCATCATCTTCGTCTGACTTCTCGTCGTTGCCTGCCGCGGGCGCCGGTGCGCCGGCACCGGCACCGGCACCGAACCCGGAGTTGCCACCGCCAAAGCCAGCAGCTCCACCGCCGAACTCATCCATCCCTTCCATCCCTTGCGTCGCGCCGCCGGCAGCGGCCGGATTACGAACGCGATGCTTCCAGTCGGGCTGTTTGTCGGCGACGATAATCGAATACCCGATCCCCAGCTCTTTCATCTTGAAACGAGCCGGTCCGGCAGGTGTCGGCAATTCGACGGTCCCGTTTTCCAACCGATTGACCAACGTCTTATACAGCTGCCGACGCCCCACATCCGTCCCGGATGTCGCTTTGTGGTTGTGGTAATGAAAACCGCCCAGTTCGATCACCCATCCCGGGCCTTTCGGTCCGGGAACCGTAGCGCCGCCGACCGCGGTGCCGTCGGCCTGACCACCGCCGTCTGCTGGGCCATCGCCGGCCTCGCCACCATCGGCCCCAACCACCGCTTCGGGTGGAGCACCCTGCGGGTTATGAATGAAATCCAAAGCCGCTAGCGTGTCTGCATATTTGAGCGCTCGCTGATCGGTATACCAATCTTTGAGGTCATCATAGCGCTTCGATTCCACGTAATCCAGGTAGACTTCGTCTCGCTCGTACAGCGGTTTATCTTTGGGACTGACGTAGACGCCCGGAGTCATGTTGGCGGTGGTCGGCAAGGCACTGTTCAGAGCGGAAAGCAACTCGGGCCACAGCAGGCGTCGATCTGCATTGCTCGCCACTTCGCGTCCAATGCGGTCCAGCTTATTCAGTTTCCCGGTCAGATCTTCGTGCTTCTGATCATGTTCACCACTGCGACTCTGTACCTTTTGCACTTCATCGCGTGCCTGCTTCCAGCTATAGTTTCCTTTCTCGCGATCCGGGTGCACGCTCTTCCAGACCGTGTTTTGGACAGCAAAGTGAACCGAGCAAGCCAACAGCAGGGCCGCAGCCGAAGCCAACGCCCAAGGTTTCTTGGCGCGAATCATCCGCTGAATAATCATCTCGCGGGGCACAAGATTCGTCGACAGCGAAGCTGCCCCCAAGCCTTGCAAGCACAAGCCGTAGCTCACACCAAAGGCATACAAATTGTCTTTGAACGCCGGCGACGAGACGACCGAAGCACCTGATAGTCGAGAGAACGACTCAAAGTCCACCACTTCATAGCCCAGGTTTTTGGCCAGATACTGTTTCAAACCAGGCAGCTTGACCGTGTTCCCGAGCAAGACCACACCACCAATCTTGGCCTTGCGATCAATCCCCTGGAAATAGCCAATCGACCGTTGAATCTCGGTGACAAAATCATTGAACACCGACCGCATCGCCTGGAACACAGCCTTCGGATCTTCCGCCTGACGCGCGTTTCGCTTGAGGTGCTCGGCCTTGGCGAACGTCAACTTCATCTCTTTGGTCAGCTGCTTGGTGAAGTGATTGCCGCCCAGCGGGATACTGCGTTGCCAGAGCCGATAACCGTTGGTCACAACCAAGTCAGTCGTCTCCGTGCCCATCGACAACACCACCAAGGATTCCGGTGGGTCTTCCGGATCAAACTCATCAGCGGACTGACTAGCCCCGAGCAGATCATGGGCGACAAAGTTGTAGATACACAACGGTGCCAGTTGGACAATATCCAGTTCGACTTCCACACGTTCGAACGGCCGAATTTGCCGAAACACTTGGTCTCGCTTCATGGCAAACAGGCCGACCTCGGTTTCCAACGCGAAACCATCCACCTCGCTGCCGCCACCCATCTGCTGGAAATCCCAAATCACGTCATCCAAATCGAAGGGGATCTGCTGACGCGCCTCGTATTTCACAATGTCAGGAATCTTCTTCGCATCCACTGGCGGTGGCTTGAAGAACTTCGCCAAGCCACTCTGGCCAGGCACCGACATGGCGATTTTGGCGTCCTTTACCTCGTTGCGTGACAGAAACTCCTGCAACGCCTCGTGAATCAGCTTGTCAGGCTCGGCTTCTGGTTGGCTCAAGATCTTGGGGTATTCGATGTAATCAAAGGCATCGGCGACAATCTGATCGCCCTCTTTGGTACATCGCAGTGCCTTCAGGGCACATTGGCCAATATCAATACCCCAAACCGCATTGGACTTTGCCATGGATTCTTTCCTCTACGGGCAAACGCGCGCCTTACCAACGCACGGGTGCTGTTTCATGGGCCGATTCACAAGCCGCCGTCTCGTATCCGCGTGTGACGTGATTGGTCGAATAAGATAGGAGTGAGACGCGGGCTTGAAGATGTCTATTCCACGTATAGTTTACTGGTAAAAGCTGTTAATTGTCAATTGTTTTCGACGCAACAACCGGCTCTGCATGGTGTTGCTGCGAATCCTACCAGCTGGTACCGGTCGTTGGGGATGTATAGAAAAACCGCATCTCGTCCGCTATTGTGGTGAGAAGTGCTGCGCCTGCCCAAATGCTGGGAAAAGACTCGCATCAGACGTCCAAATCGTTACTAATTCATACCTTACCTAATTCAGATAGCACACATGTCCTATAAGCAATGTGTCATCCTCCTGCCCTGCCACAGCCTGGAAGATTTTCCGACACACCACGAAGGTGACGACGCACAAGGACTCTTAGCCGGTTGGACCGCCCTGTTCCACCCGGGCCTGATTGCTAGCAGTGGATCCATGCCCCAGTGGTGGCGCATGGACGACCCGGGCGAAGAACTGGCCGAACACCTGCTGATTATCCCCAGTGTGAGCGCCAGCGAGTTACCTACAGGCTTCACTCAACGTGCCAAAGACGCCGGGGCGACCTTGATCCGACGCAAGCAGGATCGAGACGAAATCCTGAGTCTCGCCTTGCAAAACTGCGATAACCGCTACCAACAGATCGACCCTGAGTTGGTGGCCGATTTCCTGGCACTCGGCTACGCCTATTTGCTGATCGAACTGCTCACCCGTCAAATGCGATACGCCTGCAACCTCGACGAGGTACATTTCAGCGATTTGATCGTTGCCGGAGCGCAAGCCGCCGTGGAGGGAGACCACGAACTGGCCAAACAAAAACTCACCGCCTGCTTCGACGTCTTGGCCGAAGAGCGGGATCACTATTATTCGGTGGAGGCCTTCCTGGTTGACCTGACCTTGGTCGCCCCCACCACACTCGGACCGGCACTGACCAAGGAAATCGAAGACGGCTCTCCCACCAACTTGCTGTTGACTGGCGAAGTCATCGACAAGATAGCCGATCAGCACCCGGATCTTTTGGCTGCGATCCAATCCGCGATTGCAGAAAAGCGTCTGACGATCGTGGGTGGAGAGCAGACCGAACAACGTCTGCCTCAAATGTCGCTGGAGGATCTCCGCAGCGCGTTACAAACCGGAGGCACTGCAGCCGCCAACCAGTTTGGACAACGGCCCACGGTCTTTGGTCGACGGACATTCGGTCTGACCCCCGCACTGCCTCAAATCCTCAACAAACTCGGCTTCCGCGGCGCGATTCACGCCACACTTGACGACGGTAGGTTTCCCGAAGGACAACAACTCAAAACTCGTTGGGAGGGGCCAGACCATTCGGCCATTGATGCCATAGCCCGCGCTCCCTTGAACGCCAAAGAGCCCCAGAATTTCTTGGGATATGCCAATAAGCTGGGCGAGACCATGGACATGGACCATGTCGCCACCTTGTTCTTCGCCCATTGGCCCGGCCAAGCTTCCTGCTGGTACAACGACCTCAAACGCATCGCCAAATATGGTCCCTTGCTGGGCCGCATGGTGACTCTCGACGAGTATTTTGGCGACACCGACTTTCCCGCACATCTCGATTCCTTCACCGCGGACCAATACCGGGCGCCGTATCTCAAGCAAGATGTGATACGTAATGTGGTCGACCCGATCTCGTCGCGGGTCCGCTACTGGCGTCAGGTAGCGACCGCCGCCGCCGCGCAGAAACTGGCGGCCCTGACCAGCCTCGTGACCTCCCGGCCGAGCCAGCCCACGGATCCAGGTGCGGCACCGACCGACCGTTTGGCAGCCGCCGCAAGTGACTTTGCTACGGCGTTACCGCGTCAACAAGGTTCCGATGAGGCGGGGTATCTGGTCGCCAATCCGCTGAATTTCACGCGCCGCTTGGGTGTCGAGCTTCCGCAACTGGAAAACGCACCGGCCGTCGCATCCCCGATCTACGCCGCCGACAAGCAGGGCGAGTCCCCGCTGGCAGTCGTCGATGTGCCCGCCATGGGATTCGCCTGGGTAACCGGCTCGTCCACTGCCGCACGTCCGAAAAAGGGGTTGCAAGATCTGGTCCAGGACCTCACAGCAGATGACCAATCCATCGTTTTGCGCAACGAGTTTTTCCAAGCCACCCTGAACACCATCACCGGTACGCTGCAATCCCTGCACGATTACAAGACGCGCGGCAATCGCCTGTCGCAACAGTTGGCCATGCGGCTCAAGCCGGGCAAAGGTGTGCCGGAGCATGAACTGGCATCCATCTACTCCGTAATGGCAGCCGATGAGACCAACATTCTGCACAACTCGACCACCATGGGTGAAGTCGAGATGCGCGGTCGTCTGCTCGAACGCGATGGGGAAACGGTAGCGACCTTTGTCCAGCGTTACCAAGTCTGGCGTGGCAGCCGGGTACTGCGNTTGCAACTGGAGATTCAAGCCGAAAAAGAATTCCGTTCGGATCCGTGGAACAGCTACGCCGCGCTACGCTTCGCCTGGNCAGATGAGGGTGCAGAAATCTGGCGCACCGTCAACGAAACGCGTCACAAGACCGAGTCGACTCGCTTCGAAACATCCCATTACGTCGAAGTCGACAGCGGCGACGCCCGCACGACGATCCTGACCGGCGGTCTGCCATACCACCGCAAGCAAGGCCTGCGGATGCTCGACTCCTTGCTGTTGGTCCGTGGTGAAACTGCGACCCAATTCGAACTGGGCATCGGTGTTGACCTCAAACACCCCATGCAGCAGGCACTCGAATTACTCACGCCGGCCACCATCGTCCCGCAACAGGCTGCCAGGACCGCGCCGGCCGATTCCAGCTGGCTGTTTCATCTCTCTGCACGCAATGTGCAAGCGACGCATTGGGAGGCGATTCAAGAGGGCGAGCAGATCGTGGGCTTTCGTGTCCGACTGGTCGAAACCGACGGCCGCCCGGCCAAAGTCAAATTAAGTTCCTTCAAGCCGGTATCCAATGCACACAAGTGCGATTTTCAAACGCAGTCGATCAGCGACTGTGACGTGGAAGACGGCGCGATCCTGTTCGAACTCAGTGGTCACGAATGGGCGGAAATCGAGGCACGCTGGTAATCCGCAACGCCCACCATGCAGCTGCGGGCAGCGGGCCTCGGCCAGCGGTACTCCCGGTCGCAAGCGGCAACGGACAGAGGCACCAGGCTCAGATAATGCGTTGACACCCAGCCGGGGGGTTACCATGTCTCTAACGTGCTCGAAATCGCCCGAACTCTGGCCGTACCATGCGAAAGGATCGCCATGTCCAAGCCCGCCATCACCCTGCTCGTGGTCTGCTGTTTCGTTGCTCCGGTGACCGGCCAAGAGACGGAGACCTCCTGGTCGCAGTTCCGCGGTCCCCAAGGGAGCGGTTCCGTACCCCAGGCGGTCCCCACAGAGTGGAGTGCTGACGACAAGGTCCAGTGGACGTCCCCAATTCCCGGCGGCGGCTGGTCGTCTCCGGTAGTCGCCTCAGATCGCGTGTTTGTCACCACTGCCGTCTCCAAGGAGTTCCCGGGGCCCAAGGGGTTTGGTGACGGAGTCGCATCGATGCGATCCTTCTTTCAATCCAAACCGCCACAGGAGCCAATGAGCTTCGAGGTGCATTGCTTGAATTTGTCCGATGGCAAACCGCTCTGGAAACAGGTGGTGGCCTCGCAGAAGCCAGCCCACAAGATCCACCCTTCTAACTCCTACGCCACGGAATCCCCTGCAACCGACGGCAAACGTGTGTACACCTATTTTGCCGCCATCGGGTTGGTAACCTGCTTCGACCTCGAGGGTACGAAACTCTGGTCTCGTGAGCTCGGAGCGTACCCCACTTCAAGCAACTTCGGCACGGGAAGCTCACTTTCTCTGGACGGCAAGCACTTGTTCGTTCAGTGCGACAACGAAGAAAAATCCTTTGTCGTCGCGTTGAACACGGAGACCGGTGAAGACCAATGGCGCGTCGAGCGTGCAGGCCGTACCAGCTGGAGTTCTCCCCTCGTCTGGCACAATCGCGTACGAAAAGAGGTGGTTGTCTGCGGCAGCGATGGTGTGACTTCCTACCACCCGGAGACTGGAGCGACGCTTTGGCAATATCGTGGCCGCGGGGGTGCCTTCTCGGCCTCGCCGACTGCAGATTCGCAACGCATTTACTTCGGCCAGAGCGGTCGCAACAGCCGTGGTCCCCTGATCGCAGTCAACGCCGGAGCCGAAGGGGAACTGACGGCCGAATCCCTTTCTCCCCAAGGAGTCGCCTGGACCGTCTCCTCTGCCGCCCCCGGCATGTGTTCGCCCGTCGTGGTCGGCGAGCGCCTCTTCGTACTTAGCCGGGGCATCATCAGCTGCCATAACGCCACCGACGGCGAGCGGATTTATCGTTCTCGGTTACGCGGTGCATCCAGCGTCACAGCCTCCTTGTGGGCAGCCGGTGACAAAGTGTACGCACTCAACGAATCCGGTGCCACTTCGGTGATTGCGGCCCGCGATACCTTCGACGTCTTGAACTCGAATGCCATTCCGGGGCTCTACTGGTCGACCCCCGCGATTTCCGGCAACGCGATCTTGATGCGCGAGGCGGGTAAACTGCATTGCATTCGAGACGATTCGTAGCCCGCAAATCTGTCCGCGAGCCGACGTCTACGGATTCCTTCCGACTGCACCGCGTCGCGGTCCATCAATCTCGCGGTGCGCCGATGGCCGCCCCTTATCCGCCAGGGCTCTTGTCCCCCGCCAGCGATCTCGCCGATAATCTCAGCTGGCAGTCATCCCTGTGCTCTCATTTTGGCGGGACTCGCTGATGTCGGTTCTGGTTATTAACTGTGGCAGCACCTCGCTCAAAGTCGCGATCGTCGATGCGAACTCGGGTGCACGTTTAGAAGAATTGCGAGTCGAGCGACTGGGCACCCCCCAAGCGGCCGTCCACTTTGCCGACCACTCCACTTCGCCGGCGCCGGCCACGCTTGACGAGGTCTTCACCCAACTCCTCCCTGACTGGCTGGATGGGTTAGCTGCTGACATCACCTGTGTGGGGCACCGTGTCGTCCACGGCGGCCCCACCTTTACCAGCCCCACCAGGATCAACGACCAGGTCTTCGAACAGCTGCAGGAAACGGTGCACCTGGCACCACTCCACAACCCGGCCGGCCTCGCTGGCATCGCCGGAGCGCGGCAACTCCTACCGAACGTACCTCATGTGGCCGTCTTTGACACCGCGTTTCATGCGACCATTCCCCCCCGTGCGTCGACCTACGCTTTACCTCATGAACTCGCCAAGCAACATGGGCTGCGACGTTACGGGTTCCATGGAACCAGCCATCAATTTGTCGCGCACCGCACCGCCGCTTTCCTGCAGGACGACATCCGCAACCTTCGCATCATCACCTGCCACCTGGGTGGCGGCTGCAGCGTGTGTGCGGTCGAGTACGGGCGGAGCGTCGAAACGAGCATGGGTATGACTCCCTTGGAAGGTCTCGTCATGGCCACGCGCTGTGGCGACGTCGATCCTGCCGCCCTCCTGCACCTGATGCGTTCCGAGGACCTGACGGCGGATGCGCTCGAATCGTTACTCAATGGCGAATCCGGACTGCTCGGGCTAACCGGTGGCACGAGCGACTTTCGTGATGTGGAGCGGCGAGCAGAAGAGGGCGACGAACGTTGCCGTCTTGCAATCCAAGTGTTCTGCCATCGAATTCGCAAGTACATCGGCGCGTACGCTGCAGTCATGGGTGGCGTGGATGCGATCGTCTTCACTGCCGGCATTGGACAGCACTCGGCCACAGTCCGTCATCATGTTTGCCAACGCCTGGAGTTTTTAGGTGCTCGGCTCGAGGAAGTCGCCAATCGCGAATTGAGCTTATCTGCGTCGCAGTCCATCGCCGAGTTTTCCGCTCGCCATAGCCGGGTCAAGCTGTTGGCCGCGCGGACGGACGAGGCTTGGGAGATTGCCCGCCTCGCCGAACAGGTAGGTGCCTCGGACACCCCCACGCCAACGCCTCGACCGATCCCTGTCGCGATCAGTGCCCGGCACGTCCATCTCACCCAGGCAACCGTCGAGGCCCTGTTTGGAGATGGCCACCAACTGACACCTCTCAAAACGCTGTCTCAACCGGGGCAATTTGCCGCCGAGGAGGTCGTCACCCTGGTCGGTCCCAAACGGTCGCTTCCCGGAGTACGGGTACTCGGCCCCACCCGCAACGCGAACCAGGTCGAAATTTCTCGTACCGACGAGTTTTTTCTGGGCATCGATGCGCCGATTCGCGCCTCGGGAGACACGGCCAACACCCCTGGCATCACCTTGCTTGGCACTGCCGGCCGAGAGGTCACCCTGACTGGTGGCGTCCTCTGCGCCTGGAGGCACATTCATATGACCCCGGAGGACGCGACTGCTTTTGGGGTCACCGACAAAGACGTTGTCGAGGTCGAAGTCGGCGACGAGGGTGTGCGGTCGCTTGTCTTTGGCGATGTCCTGGTACGTGTCTCCCCCCACTATCAGCTCGAAATGCACATCGACACCGACGAAGGCAACGCTGCGGAACTTCAGCGGCAAGACATCGGCAAACTAGACGTGGAAGAAGCCCGGCGGCCCGGCGGCACGGCCATCCAACTGACAAAGACTCCGCGGCACGACGGCCCGAACGCTTCGTAAATCAGCGTGCCTGGGGGAAATCGTCGGGCACCTCGACCTGCTGTCCCCCCGTTCGAAGCGACAGCGATCAGCGATTCCTTGCCATCCTGCCAGCGTCCCTAACTTAGTAGGCCCGCGGAGTCACCTGTCCTTGGACACGCGACGGCAACCCTTGAATGCGCAAGAATCCCTCGGCATCCGTTTGGTTGTAGGATCCGCCACCCTCCATCGTGGCAATGCCTTCATCGTACAAGCTATGCGGACTTGTCCGACTATTGACCATCATATTGCCTTTGTAGAGATTCAGGCTGACCTCACCGGTCACATACTTCTGTGCATCGCGTATGAACGCCAGCAGCGCGTCGAGTTTCGCTCCGTACCAGAACCCGTAGTAAACTAGCTCCGCCACTTGCGGTGCCAACTGATCGCGCAAATGCGTGAGGTCTCGGTCCATCGTCAGCTGTTCCAGCAAACGATGGGCTTCGTACAACACGGTCATGCCAGGAGCCTCATAAACGCCACGACTTTTCATTCCGACGAATCGATTCTCCACCATGTCGATCCGCCCGACCCCATTGCGACCGCCGATCTCGTTCAATTTGATCACCAGGTCATGAGCGGCCAATCGTTCGCCATTGACGCTAACCGGCACACCCTGCTCAAACGCCACGGTGACTTCTTCCACTTGGTCGGGAGCAGCTTGCGGCGAGACTCCCATGCCGAAGTCGACCAAATCCACACCGTTGATCATCAGGTCTTCCAGATCTCCCGCCTCGTAGCTAATGTGCAGGCAGTTTTCGTCGCTACTATAAGGTTTGGCAGTCGAAGCCTTGACGGGGATATTCTTCTCGTCGCAGTAGGCAATCATTTCCGTACGCCCCGGGAAAAGCTGCCGAAAGCGTTCGATTCGCCAAGGTGCGATCAGCTCGACCCCTGGATCCAATGCCTCGGCGGCCAACTGAAAACGACACTGATCGTTCCCTTTGCCGGTCGCACCATGAGCGTAGGCATCCGCTCCCACTTCCCTGGCAATCTGCAGACAGACCTTCGAAATCAGCGGGCGGGCGATCGATGTTCCCAACAGATAGACGCCCTCGTATTTGGCTTGCCATTGCAACACGGGAAAGGCGAAGTCACGGCACATCTCTTCTTGGGCGTCGACGATCTGGGCACTTGCCGCACCGATATCACGTGCCTTTTGCAAAATCGCTTCACGATCTTCACAGGGCTGGCCCAGATCAACATAGACGGCGTGGACTTCGTACCCTTCGTCCATCAACCACCCGAGAATCACAGAGGTATCAAGACCACCTGAATACGCTAGGACACAACTCGGCATCACGTTCTTTCTACTACAAAAGGCTCATCGATACGGAAAGACCCGAACGCCTATTTTGTTGCTTGCCAAGCATTCTGACAAGGTGCGACCCGGCCGACTTCGAACCTTCTGGCGTTACTGGCAAGAGAGGAGGCGCACCTTCCCGTGGAACCGGGCGCCCTTGAATCCCATGAACGGATGCCACGGCCGCCACACTGGCCCCCGACACCGGTGTGCGCCGGGGCTGGAGCGGCCTCAACACCTGCGCAGGTGCTCCCTTAGTCTTCGACCGGCTGCGCCTGTCCGAGACTCTGGCCACGGCGAATGCGATGCAACTGGCCATCCCATTCCATTTCGACCTCTCGCAGATCGAAGTCGATGCGACTTACCACGCCCTCCACTTCGCCGACTTCGAACTGATCGCCGACTTTCAGACGCAACGTCTCTCCCGTGGTTCGCAGCGAAAGCCACAACTGAGGTGTGCCATTGACCTCCATCAACGTGGTCACGTAGGCAAACTTCGCATCGTCAAAGCTGGGTGGACGCGGGCGTTCGGGCTCAGGCGGCGGAGGATCCACTACCGAAATCGGAATCGTAATCTGATCGGTCTTGGCCGGCAGTCCGCTGTCCGTCGCCAGCACGACGATCTCATATTCACCGTTCTCTTCGACTCGCAGCCGAATCGTTCCGGACGAGCTACTGACTTCCGGCGCGTCTCCGGGCAAGTTGTGCGACACCAACTGGTATTGGACTCGCTGCCCTTTATCACGCGGGTCGGCTCTCACGGAAATCGATTCTCGCTCGCCACGATGGATCTTTTTCTCTCGCACGGAGGCGAATTTCGGCGCGTTGTTGCCCGGCGCAAAGAAATTACGATTGACGATCGCATCTTCGTATTGATCCAATTCGCCGAGGTTCAACACATTCGACTCACGTTTTGCCATGGTCTCGGTGTTGCCAGCGCCTTTCACCGACAAAGCATCAATCGTCATGCTGATGCTCAAATCATCGGAATCCGGCAAAGGCCTCAGGCGGAGCGACCGAATGCGATGCAGATAGTCGCCACTGTAGAATCCGTGCAACATCTTGGTGACTTGCCGGATATCCCCTTTGCCGACCACCGTGAATGAAGACATTTTGAATACGTCCGACTGGGTCCTCATGCGCGGCAACGCCTGAACACTGATGTCGTCGATTCGGGAATCGTCCAAGAGTTGCAGCCACCAGTCACGGTACACGCGACTCGCGACGTTCACATCCTCCGGCAACGACTGCTCCTGGTAGCGTTGCAACCGGGCCGCTTGCTTTTTGCCTTTGAGGATCACATTCTGCTGCTTCTGCAAGTCACTCTCAAGTTGCACCACGATATCCTGCCGTGCCTCAAGCGTACTGCTGACGTAGCTCACGCCATAATACAGAACCATACAGACAACGATGGCGCCAATCGCTACGGCAAGTATTCTCTCACGTTGGTTCATCGTTGCACCTCCGTCTCCGTCGAATCTGCGGCCGGCACACCGGCAACTTGGTCGGTCTGTTCTTTGTCACCCTCATCGGGTGGATTCGGTGGCTGTTTCGCATCTGGTTCTGCTTTGGATTTGCCGTCGGCATTTTCCTGCTTTGCATCTTCCGCTGCTTCATCTAGCTGGTCATCGCCCGGCTGAACCTCAGCCGCTTCGTCAGTACTTGCTGCTGCGTCGTTACTTGCCGCTGCGTCGTTACTTGCCGCTGCGTCGGGGCTTGCCGCCAGCGTGTCGGCGGCTTCCACTTCGGGGGTGATGAAAATATCTCCCACCACACTCCAAGGGTAACGCGGGTTCTTATCCACAGGATGCGTCCCTTCGCCTACCGGAACGTGCCGCTCGTCTTGTAACTTGCGTTCCAATTGCGCCACCACACTGGATTCGGCCACATATCCATCGACCCGCAGATGCCCATTTTCCAAGGCACCCCGACGGGCTTGGCCTCCCAGATACACTTCGTTCAAGATCACACTGTCAGCATCCGGCAAGCGGTTGGACAACCACGCTAATTCATCAAGCCAGACAATATCCGTCTCGGGAAAGACGGCGACCTGATCTGCTTGCTCGATTTTCTTTTTCGAACGCTCCACCAGGGGAACGTTGCCTTTGATTTCTTCGCGCAGGTCGGCGATTTCCACATCCAAACTCCGCAGCGTCAGGAAATACCAGCCCACCAGCACGAGGCAGACGACGGCCGCCAAGGCGCCGTAGATCACCTGTCGGTTGCGGTTACTGGGAGCTTCGGGACGTTTGCGAGGATTCAGAAAATCAATGGAATGGCGTTCACCGGCCGCTTCGTCCGCCAAGACACCGATCAGCGGGGTGTACTGTCCAGGCTGCGCAGGCTTTTCGAATCGCGACTTAACGCTGACCGCTTCGAACGGATCAAAGATGGCAACTTCGAGCGACAGTTGATCTTCGACCGTCGTCTTCAGTGCGGTGTGTTCGGCACCATCACCACAGATGACGATGCGTTCGATGCGTCGCCCTCGCAATTGACTCTGCGCAGCGCCAATCGTTCGGCGGATCTCACCAAGCACAGCCCGGGCAATCACTTCGGCTTCATCCGTCGCTGGCAGTCGCACGGTTCGCATCACGACCACATTGCCATCAGCCACAACCGTCAAATCGGCTTCGTCGGCCAGCAAATCGACCAGCAGTTCGCACTTCCCATCATTGCTGCCAAAACGCCGCAGTAGCGATGCGGCGGCAAATGGCCGCAACAGCAAGCGGTTGGGAACGACGTTCGCAGCGCTGCACACCGCTTGGATTTGTTCTACCGCTTCCAGCGACAACGAGGCGGCCAAGACCGGCACGGTCTCGTCTTCTTCCACCCGATCCAATTCGACGTAATCCAGGGGCCAGTCTTCGCCAATATTGGTGAATTGCCGCATCGCCTGAAAACGGACCAGGTCGGGAAATTCCTCCGGTGGTGCCGGTGGTAAGTTCACATTCCGCAGTTCGATGTTGGCACGCCCGATGGCCACCAACGCTTCCGTCTGTTTGATCCCTCGTGCCGCCAATGCCGCCGCGATCCGCTCACCCACGTTCACCTGATCGGCGCCACCTGACTCGCCGGCCAGATCCACCTGAAACGCGTGCTCCAGCACGATTCCAGTTCCACGTGAGGAAGCGACCACCGCGCGGGCTTCGCGGGCGTCCCACTCAAGAGCTAAATATCGTGGCATGTTACGTCTCTTTCTCTTGTAGCCACTCACGGAGTGGCCAAGTGCCTAATTTTGCGGCAGGGTATCCACCATTTGGGCGCCCAATACATCGATCGTATAACCGCGGCCCAAATGGCTGATATCTCTCCAGAATACTATGGAGGGCACGTCGCTGGTAGCATCAATGACCACTTCTGCGCGGGAAGACGCGCCTCCGTCCTCGAAATACCCCACCACCTGGGCCTGAAACACATCGCCTCCTGCATTCACAAACGGCATCAACGTGCGCATCTCTTCCAACGTTACAATGCCACCCATCAAGATCCATGCTTCGCTGTCAAAACGCTCGTCCGCCGTTTCCGCTTCCTCCAGCAAGGGTCGCTCTTGTAAGATCTGCTGGGCGATCTCCTCGGTCATGCCCGGGATGCCCAGGAGCAATGTCAGCGAACACTCATTGATGTTGATCCGACCGGGAATCGCTGGCTGATCGGTCGCCGTCACGCCGTCCAACAAGATGGGCAGATAGAGCGCCATGGCCCCGATGTCCGCTGGAAACGGTGACTTGAGCACCGTCTTGTCACGCTCCCCGGAAAAGGTCACTTCGACTTTAGTATCCAGTAAGTCGAGGATCGTGGTAATTTCATTTTTGGGTTCTTGGGACAGATCCAACGTCCGGCCTTCCGCTGCCTCGCCGTCATTATTGCTATCACTCGGGCCATACAGTCGATATGCCAGAATGAAGGTCACCCACTCCTGATCGAACACTTCACTCAGTTCGTCCGAGAGTTCTTCCAAATCCGGATTATTCACGAAGACGCGTGGGTCACCCAATTTGTTGACGTTGTTTTCTTTGCTGTGAATGGTCAGATACCCGGCCCAGCCCCGGTCCAATCCCATCGTGTCTGCCGTCGTCGCGTCTGCGGTCGCGCCCAATGTCGTGGCGGTCGTGTCGGTCGTCCCACCCGCCGTCCCGCCGGCGCTGGCCGTTCCGTTGAGCAGCGGATCGTTCAATTCATGCGGGTCCACCATGCCGTTGCGGTTGGTGTCCATGCCAAACAACATCATCGGTGTGACACCTGCCACTTTGAGCAATTCTTCGACCGATTGCAGGGGTCCATTCCTGGGGGCGTAAGGTGGATCCAACGTTGCATAGTAGTCGTACTCGACGCCGAACTCGCGTGGCTCATCGTCTTCATCGATCCAGTCGAGAATCGCATCGGCGACCTCTTCGGTCATTCCGGGCAACCCCATCAGCAGATCGCGTCCCGACCCCTCCAGCGCCTCTTCGGCTACAAGCAGCGCGTTGACGTTGAGCCGATTCGAAGCGTCTTCCAAGCCATAACGCAACCCGGTCAAATCGCCGTTTTCGTCGACAGCCGGGGCCAACACCGAGAAATTACCTCGATCGTATCCCACATCCGACACCACAACCGGCACGGCTTGGAACATCGCGGGGTTGTTGAAGATGCCCCCCATGTCTGTCCGCGTCGCTTCGTCGTTCAACAAAAACAGTCGCACGCTGTCGGCGCCGGAAGCGACGAGTTGGCGGGCGGCGGAATTGCGCCCATTCAACAAGGTCGCTTGATAATTGGACAGCATCGTACGGGTAAACGCGTACGTTGACAGCGCCAAGATCACGATCACAACCAACACGATGATCAACACCACGCCGCGACGCGCTGGCGCGTTCCGTCGCGTCTGTCGCGAGCGCCGGCGTTTTCGCCGTTTGCAATCACGGTGGGAAGTTCGTGCCAAACTCATAGTCCAAGCTCCGAGAACTCAGAGGACTCGACCGGTGCTGGCTTGGCCATCGGCAGAGCCACCACCTGTTCGAACACCATATTGTTTTCCAGATCCGCCTCCGGGCCGGTCAGTGACCCCAGTAACGATGTCGTGGCTGGTTTCGCCTGCGAGTTCCGCATCACGATCATCACTTTCACCGCCATCGGCAGCGCCTTCATCTGTTCACTATCCCACTCCGTCAGCCACTCCAGGCCATCGAAGTACATAAACTCGATACTGACCACTTCAGGAGCGACGACATCACCTGCCGTCAACAGCATGTCCCCGCCACCCATTTCCGTGGCATACTGGGTCACCGAGCGATCCAAGGCCCGACGCACCAACCCACTTTCAACCATGCCGCTGGCAGTGGCCGACGGACCATACAATCCGGCGGCAGGTAAGGCTTGATCGTCACCTGTTTGCACGTAATAAGCCACCGACTTGATGTCCGAAGGGATCTCGACAAAGCCCGATTCATCCTGCACCGACAGCGACGAAAAATACTGATCCGGGCGTGGCAGACGGCTGACATCGACCTGTAACTGGAACTGGCTGCCGTACAACCCCAACTTGGCAGGCAGTAACGCCAGGGATTCGAGATCCTCCGTCGTGGCATCCGCTGCGGTCTCATCTTCCGCAAACAGTGCGTCTGCGATCCCCAATTCGTCGCCCACCATGTCCCCGAGATCGCCGGGCATGGCTGAGGCATCTACTTCTGAGAAATCCGCCGCCGACTCCTCGATTGCTCCACGTAAATCATCCGCAATCAATCGCAAAATCGCCCGCGCCAACTGGGCCTGCTCGATTTCCGCAGTGCGTTTCCCAAAGGCGGTCAAATTCAAATGCAGCGCCATCCCAATGGCGACAAAGACCAGTGTCGTGAGTGCCAAGGCCAGAATCAATTCCAGCAATGTCAACCCGCGCCGTCGTGTTTTGAGATGCCGAGTCACTCCTTGTCTCATAGCGATTCTCCTGACTGGCTCTCCGTGGAATCTGCCGAACCGTCATCGAGTTCCGACATCTCTTCGTCGCTGGTCATCATGGCCTCGAATTCAGGGTCAACCAGCAGACGTTGCAGCGTGAACATCACTGGCTTGGGAAGCGATGTCAACGTGCGTTCGACCGTCACGGCGACCATCAACATCCCTTCCTGCTGACCAGGCTGGACATCGACGCTGTACATCCNCTCGCCCGCCATGTCGTACGTTTCCACAGGCACCGTCGACGCTGTCTGCGGCAAGACCACTCCGGAGACGATTTGCGACATCACGGATTCCGCGTGGATCTGTGCTTGAGTCAACTCGCGTGCACGAATCGCGGCACGGGAACCGGTGTGAACCATTTGCACGATCACCGCCATCGATCCACCTAAGATGGCGATCGCTAACATCACTTCGAGCAGCGAGATCCCGCGTCGGCCCCGGCGTGCTTGCCGCAAACCTGTGTTCTGCGTCTGACTTAATCGGATGCGAGCGCTCATCGGGGCACCTCCTCCGCCGTCAGCAGATCACTAACGCGGCACATACCGGTCAGGCTGCGTAACCGCAGGACGACGTAGCGAGACCGTTGGTTGCCCAAAATCAATTGTGCGTTGGAAGTCGTCCCATCGGGGTAGAACAGGATCGGGGTTGCCCATTGCCCTTCGGTCCCGGTCGCTCCTAACGGAGTGGTACCGCTGACCATCCCATTCACGCCACCGTTCGCGTCCATCGTTGGATTGGTGGTCTGTTGCGCCGCTTGCTCTGACGCCTGGGCCCGCGCATCCACTTCCAAGTCGCCCCCAATAAAGCGAACGCCATCGACCAACTGGCCACGCGGAGGAATGCCCGTTTGCGGTGGTCCGTTGGATGGCTCGCCGGGCTGCCCTTGCTGCTGCATCACCATCTGACGAGTCGGCGCAAACGGATTGACGTCTTGATTCGTCCCTGGCAAATCGCCGTTCATGGCCGCCGTACTCATCTCCAGTGAGTCTTGCAGCGAGGCGCGCGGCTGAACTTGAAAGCGATTTCCGCCAATCACGTATTGAAATTCGTAAGTGACTCCCGACTCCATCGCTTGGATCCGCGCCTTGGCAAATTCATTGCGGACCAGTTCACCCGCACGGCGCAGCTTTTCGTTCTTGAAGGCACTCGTGGCAGGTACGATCGCTAATCCGGCCATCACTGTAATGATCGCCAAGACCAAGACCACTTCCAGCAGGGTCAGCCCGCCGCGTGTCCGGCCATCCCCCGAGGCACCTCGTCGGAGCGACCGCGGACACCGCCCGGTTTCCAATGGACCGCTCGATCGTTGGCAGATCTCAGACAATGGTTTTCTCGCACTGGCCTGGAATAACGAACCGCGCCGGAGGAGACACGTAATCAAAACTTGCCGCACCACCTCCAACGCAACACCTTGCAGACGCTTGACCGCGAATCAGAGCGACTTCGCCTACGTACTCGACGCCAACACCACGTCGTCGTCATCNCCCGCAGCACCNTTNGGTCCAGCCGAGTACAGTTTGTANCTACTGCCATTCACTTCGTACTGGTATGCCTGTCCCCACGGATCAGCCGGGATATCCTTCTTCGCGTAAGGCCCATCCCACTTCTGTGCATTCGCCGCGTCACTCGGCGCTACCCGCAAGGCGGACAGATCGGGCGGGTAGGATTGCATGTCAAGGTAATAAAGATCAAGCATTCCCTCGAGCCCGTGCAATTGCTGCATGGCAGCCTTCTTGTAGGCCTTTTCCGAGGTTCCCAGCANGTTGAATGCGACAAAGCCACCCAGGATCACCAGGATAGCAAGCACCAGCATCACTTCTAACAGCGTGAAACCGGTGCGGCGAGGTCGACGAAACGTTCGACGTTTCATAGTTTAAGACTCCTTCTGCTCACGGCAATTAACTAAAAGTATCTGACATTTTCATCATGGGCAGCAGCAGCGCGATGACCACAAACAACACGATGCCGGCCATGACTAATAACATGATGGGTTCCAATAATTTGACCGCCAGATCAAGCGTCCGGGTCGTCCGCTTTTCCAAGCTGTCAGCAATCTCGACCAGCACGGTATCCAGCGAGTTCGATTCTTCGGCGACCGAGATCATCTCCACGACGGTCTGAGGGAAGTGGCCTGAGGCGGCCAATGGTTTGGCCAAAGATTCGCCAGCGGTGATATTCTCCGAAGCGCTTTCAATCGCTTCGGACAGAATACGATTCCCCGCCGCTTCTCCGGCGATTTCCAGCGACCCCAGGATCGGCACACCGTTCCGGAGCAGCGTACCGAGTACTCGGCAGAACCGCGCGACAGCAAAGTTTTTGAACACCACGCCAAACAGCGGCAACTTCAGCTTACAAAGATCGGTGAAACGTCTCCCCGCCTCCGTCTTGGCCCGGGCTTGCAACAACAACCCGAGAACGGCCAGTCCGATGACAATGACATACCAGTAACTTTGCAACGTCGTGCTAACCGCCAACAACCATTCCGTGGCCGTCGGCAACTGACCTTGGGAACGCATCGTGTCAAACATCGAATCAAAATTCGGTACGACAAAGATGATCAAACCAGCCACGATCAACGAACCGACGGTGCCGAGAAAGATGGGATACGCCAACGCGCCCATCGTTCGGCTCTTGAGATCTTCTTGCTGCTCAGTGAACGAAGCCACACGGTCCAAGGCTTCTTCCATGAATCCGCCTTCACCACCGGCACGGACCATGTTCACGGCCATCTCGCCGAAGGCATGCGGGTGGCGCTGCATCGCATCCGCCAGGGTTTCGCCATCTTCGACCCGTGCACTGACATCCGATAACGCCTCTTTCAGTCCCTGATGTGAGGCTTGTTCCCGTAACACATTCAAGGTTCTCAGCAATGGCACGCCGGCACGCAGCAAACCTGCCATCTGACTGTAGACAATGGCCATGGTCTGGCCTTTGACGCGACGCCCGAACGAGATCCCCGCACGCTGCTTTTGCTCCGATACTTCGATCGGGAACAGCGATTTCCCGGAGAGCATCGTAATCACCTCGCGCTCGGTCGCCGCACTCATGCTGCCGGTGACCTTCGAGCCGGTCATGTCTCTCGCGATGTAAGCAAAATCAGGCATAAATCTAGAATAATCGGTGCGGGGAAATATCAAACAAGTTCGGTCTTAAGTGACATTCCCTTGTCCTTCGGCTGACTTCCCTGGACAGCCTATAGCGGTCAGCACGGTTGCAATCGTCTTCAGGCTCACAATCTTGGTCGTTGGTAGGTCATTTCATCGTTGGCCGGCAAATCACGCGGTGCAGGTGCCCCGGCGAGCCACTAAGCCTCGTTCAAAGCGAAGATTTGATCACCTTTCGTGACACGCAGAATTTCATCAACACTTGTCCGACCGCTCATCGCCTTACGCCAGCCATCATCACGCAAGGTGCGCATCCCACCTTGGACAGCCGCTTTCTTGACTTGCCAGGTACTGGCTCCATCGTGCGCCATCTGACGCACTTCGTCGGTGGTGACCAGCAGCTCATAAATACCGAGCCGTCCGCTGTAACCGACATGACGGCATTCGCGGCAGCCTTTGCTGCGGTACAACGGTCGACCATCCAGAGCTTCCCAAGGAAAATCGCCGGGAAGATCCTCTTGCCGCGGTGTGTACTCTTCTTTGCAGTGTGGACACAGCCGGCGAATCAGCCGCTGGGCCATCACTGCCTCGACTGTGCTGGCCACGAGAAATGGCTCGACACCCATGTCCGACATCCGAGTGTACGCACCTGCTGCATCGTTCGTGTGCAGCGTGCTGAAGACCAAGTGGCCCGTCAACGATGCCTGAATTGCGTTCTCGGCCGTTTCCAAGTCACGAATTTCACCGACCAGCACCACATCCGGGTCATGCCGCAGAATACTCCGCAGCGAAGCGGCGAAGGACAGCCCAATCTTGGAGTGCACTTGAATCTGGTTGATCCCTTCCAGCTGGTACTCGACCGGATCTTCCGTGGTAATAATCTTGGTATCTTCCGAGTTGATCTCGACCAGCGAACTGTACAACGTGGTCGTTTTTCCCGAACCGGTCGGACCGGTCACCAGCAGAATCCCGTGAGGAATCGTGATGAGCTGCCGAAACGTCTCGTACGTGTCCGCTTCCATCCCCAGACTTTGCAGCTCGAACACCATCGCACCCTTATCGAGGATACGCATAACGATGCTCTCACCGTGGATCATCGGAATCACCGAAACCCGCACATCGATTTCTCGACCGTGCACTTTCAGCTTGATGCGACCATCCTGGGGAAGGCGTTTTTCGGCAATGTTCAGCCGGGCCATGATCTTCAAGCGACTGATGATGGCCGATTGAAAACGGTTGATCTCGGGCGGAACTGGTTGTGCGTGCAACAAGCCATCGATCCGATAGCGAATCACCACACCCGATGCTTGCGACTCAATGTGCACGTCACTCGCGCGGGTCTCGATCGCTTCCAGCAAAATCTCATTGACCAAGCGGACGACCGACGCTTCCTGTGCCATCTCCGACAGCTCGGAACCGTCCGTTTCGATGTCCTCCAATAACTCGAGGCCATCTTCTTCCTTCATCGCCACCAGGCCATCGACCGTCTCGCTACCGACACCCAGATGCTTTTTCACCAGCTTGGCGATTTCATCGCGTTCAGCGAGCACCGGGACAACCGAACGTCCGGTAGCGGCGCTGACTTCATCAATCGGGTAGAGATCAAACGGATCGCTGGTCGCCACCACCAATTGGCCATGGTCCTCGCGAATCGGGAAGAGCGATTCCCGGTGGATTAATTTGGTGGGGAACCCTTTGAGCAGCGACAGATCCACATCCACGCTACGGAGGTCGATGTAATCGAGCCCAACTTCCTCACCCAAGGCCTGCAACGCCTGGTCTTCGTTGACGAACCCCATCTTCACGGCGCGGTCCAGAACGGCGACCCCGTCGTTGTTGCCATTCCGTGACGCTTGTAGCTGGGATTCGTCGATTAATCCACGACGATACAGAATCTCACCTGCTTCCATCGGATGTGACTTTTCGTAAAGTTATAAGGTAGGTGGACTTAGGCGTGTCAGGACAGGCGGGCGAGTCTGCTGAAGACCCGTTGAAGGTGATGCCCCGGGTATCAGCACGAGCCTGTCACATGCCGCTACCACTCTTTTCGTATTTTACTCAAAACAATCCACTCTATGCAGTGGAAAAGCCCCTATTCCGGACCACGACCGGTCATGTCACCCCTGCCAATCGTGCAGAATCTACCGGAAAAACAGCCCGCAGAACGTCACACGCGCTGCGGGCTGTTCACCTGTATCAAAACGTACCAGAGAGGCTTATTCGCTCTCAGGTCGGCCACGGTCACCACCACGGCCACCAAAGCCGCCACGGCCACCACGTCCGCCATCGCCACCACGGCCACCGAAGCCACCACGTTGCTGTTGGGCGAATTCAAACTTTTCACCCAGCATCTCTTTCAGCTTCTTCTGCTGACTGGGGCTCAGCACATCGTTCAGCAGCTCTTTTTGCGCTTCCGCTCGCAGCTCGCTGATCTTCTTCTGTAACTCTTCAGCTGCTTCGCGCGACTTTTCTTCGATCTCTTCCAAGTCATCGTCCGACAAGCCGAGTTCCTCGGCAACTTCGCCGCGCAGGCCACGGGAAGTTCCACCTTGCATCCGCTGTTGCAACGAGATCTGTTTCAGCCGCTTGGACTGGTGTGGCAACAGCACTTCATCAATGTCTTCTTGCAGGCTCTTGCCAAAATCTGTCATGGCCTCTCGGCGCTCGTCGTCCGACATTTCCCGGAAGTTGGCAAACACTTCACGCATGCGATCCCGCATGCCACCCTGCAGCTCTTGCAACTCTTCTTTCTGGTCGTCCAGCAGCTCAATTTCCTTGTTCACGTCTTCGCGCATCAAAAGCCCAATGTTGCCGGCGAGGCCACCAAAGCCGCCGAATCCACCACGGCCACCAGGCTGAGCAAAGGCAGTACTACCGATCGAGGCGAGCACGGCCAACGTCAGGGCCGCAAGTGTTCCAGGGTTGATTCGCATCTGAGTGTCTCCTTGAAAACGTGTGGGGGCCCGACCACAGCCCGCTTGAAATTGCAACAAGCTGGCGACTCTGTGGCGGGAAAGGCTGGTTACTGAGTACGTTTAATTTCGTACTTCATCTCGTTGATACACTGAAAACCGCTGAAAATTCTCGAACTCAGCGTTTCATTTCAGGCGGACAGTCTCTCACAGTCCGTAATTAACTGCAAGAGAACCATTTACGACCATCCCATAGCACCCTGCACTGGCCGCCTCCAAGCGGTACGATGGAGGTCACACACCACCCCCACCCAGGCTTGATTCATGCCCGCTAATCTCACCCTCCAATACCTCAAAGCGGAGGCAGCTTACCGCCAAGCCACCGCTCCAGATGAGGAACTTCAGTGCCTGCAGACGATGCTCCGGGAACTCCCCAAGCACAAGGGGACGGACAAACTGCAGGCAGAACTCAAGCAGAAAATCAGTCGAGCCAAGAAACAGGCGGAACAAAGTGCCCAACAAGGCAAGGGAAAGGGCGGGGGCGGCGGGTTACGCATCCCCCGCCAGGGCGCTGGCCGCGTAGTCCTTATCGGTGGTCCCAATACAGGCAAAAGCCAGCTCGTCGCCAGCGTGACCCGAGCCACTCCCGAAGTCGCACCCTACCCGTACACCACCCGCGAACCCGGACCGGCCATGATGCCCCACGAGGACATCGCGATCCAACTTGTCGATACCCCGCCGATTACCGCCGACTTCTTCGAGCCCGTCGTCCAGGCACTCATTCGCGGAGCCGACCTGACACTGCTGTTCATTGATTTGGCAAGTGACGAGGGCATCGACGACACGCAAGCGGTGCTCGACAAACTGGCGACCACCAAAACCCGTTTGGCAACGGCATCCTACCTGGATGAAAACGACATCGGTCTGACCTTCACCAAGACCTTCGCGGTCGCCAACAAGATCGATGCCGACGGTGCAGCTGACCGTCTTCAGTTGCTCCACGAGTTCTTGCCGCTCGACTTTCGCGAATTTGTCATCTCCTCGACAACGCTGACCGGGGTCGACAACCTGAAAGCGGCGATCTTCGAGTCACTCGATGTCGTCCGCATCTACACCAAGTTGCCGTCTCAGAAAGAACCGGACTACGACAAACCCTTCACCATCCGCCGCGGCGGTACCCTGCTCGACATCGCGGAACTCATCCACAAGGATATGGCGAGAAACCTCAAGACCGCACGGGTCTGGGGGAGTGAAGTGCACGACGGAACCACGGTCAAAACGGACTACATCCTGCACGATAAGGATGTGGTTGAGTTGCACGTGTGAGGGAAAACACCAGATGAAAAACAGTCAGCTTGCCGACCTCTTCGAACAATTGGCGGATCTGCTCGAATTTCAGGGAGCCAACGCCTTTCGCACCCGCGCCTACCGCAACGGTGCACGGGCGATTCGCGATTTACCTGAATCGATCAGCTCGATTGTGGAAGACGACCCGAAACGATTGCAAACGATCGACGGGATTGGCAAAAGCGTGGCAGAGAAATGCGTGACCTTGGTCCGGACGGGCGAGCTGCCCCAATTGACCGAAGTGTTAGAGCAGGTCCCCGAGTCGGTCCTGGCCCTGCTGCGGATCCCCGGACTCGGCCCCAAGAAGGCCGCCGTCCTGTTTCGCGAACTGCAAATCCAATCCCTCGAGCAACTGCAAGCCGCTTGTGAGGCGGGCCAAGTCGAACAGCTCAAGGGGTTTGGCGCCAAGACCCAAGAGTCGATCCTGGCCGGCATCGCCATCGCCAGCGCCGCGGGCGAACGGATTCTGTGGGCTGAAGCGGACGCTGTGGTCGGTGAACTGCGCGAACACATGGCCACTTGCTCCGCAATCGAGCAACTCGATTTCGCCGGCAGCTACCGCCGAGGGCGAGAGACCGTTGGCGATTTGGACATCCTGGTCGTCTCACAACAGGTGGATCAGGTCATGGACCACTTGGCGACGTTTGCGAGTCTCAAAACGGTCATCGTCCGGGGCGGGACCAAAATGTCGATCCGCCTGGACAGTGGCCTGCAAGTGGACTTGCGCGTCGTCCCGCAAGAGTCGTTTGGCGCCGCATTGCAATACTTCACCGGCTCGAAAGACCACAACGTGGTCGTCCGCGGCTTGGCCAAACAGCGCGGATTGAAAATCAACGAGTGGGGAGTCTTTCGCGTCGACGGAGATGAGGAAGCGTATCTGGCGGGACACACCGAGGCCGATGTCTACGCGGCACTCGAGCTGCCCGTATTCCCCCCGGAATTGCGTGAATCCCGCC
>NZVR01000157.1 GCA_002701545.1 Blastopirellula sp.
GGGAGGAGGTGGTCGCCGACCGCCAGCAAAGAGCGAGAGGAGGAATGCGGATCCGACCGTGACGCATAAGGCTGTCGGCATGATCCACGTGAAGCTCAGGTCGGGGAGCGAGTGCTCCAGCAGACCTGCGCCCTGCAAGATGCCACCGATCTGTTTCAGATACCCCAGCACTAAGCTGGTGGAGAGTCCCAAAATCGTGCCGGTGAAGCCTGCGAATTGGTTGGCTCGGGGAACGAACATGCCGATCAGGAATAATCCACCGAGCGGTGCGGTCACGGCATTGAACGTGCGCGGCATGGCACCCACAATGCCCCAGGTGTCAGGAAGGAAATTCAACGCATAAGCCGCGATGGTGATGAACGCGCCTGCACACAGGGTGATCCCCATGGCTTGACGAACATGGTGGTTCTGGTGAGCGGAAATGTCGGTGCGATTCCATTCGACAGTGACCACGGTCGCAATCGAATTGACACCGGAATCGATGCTCGACATGGCAGCTGCCAGTAAGGCTGCCAGAACCGCCCCGCCGACCCCCGTCGGAAGATGGTTGATTGCAAACGTCGGGAAAATCAGGTCCCGCTCTTTCGTATCCGCGGAGAGGCCTCCGTCGATCGGAAGATTCTGACCCACGTAGTAATACAGGACCGCAAGNCCTGCCAGCATGAGCATGAGATTCAAGCCGACACCGAACAACGAGCCGGTGACAAAGCTTCNTCGGGCAGCTCCGATNTCGCTCGTGCTGAAGTAACGCTGAACCGTCATTTGATTGGCCACGTGCGTGCACACGTGCCAGATGCACATGTTGACAGCGACGGTCACCACGGTCGCGCGGATCGTCGGGTCCCAACTGAATACCGGAACGGCCTCCGTCCCGGCTGCGGTGTTCAATCGCCCCATCGCAACGTGATACCAGTCAAGTGGCGAGGAGTCGGTGGTCCAGGCCACGTAGCCGATGGTGAACAGGCCTCCACCGATCAGAAGCAACACCTGGATCACATCGGTCCAGATCACCGCCCGTAATCCACCGAGCATGGTGTACAACGTCGCTACCGCGCCCACCGTCAGTATGACCACAAATAGCGATATGCCACTGACGGTCGACAAGGCGCGCGCCGAAGCCAGCACGACGAAACCCATCCACAAGACGACCATGATGATGAACAGCACAACACCTAACCGACGTGTGGCCACTCCAAAGCGATGCTCCAGATACTCATAGGCTGAAGTGAAACGAAAACGCATCATGAAAGGAACGCAGAAGATCCAGACAATCAGCATCTCGAATGGTATGGCCAGCATCTTGCCGGTCATATGCGTGACACCCGATTTCCATACCTCGGCTGGTTCGGAGAGATAAGTCAGGCTGGACAAGAGTGACGCGATGACGCTCATGCCGACGGCAAACCAAGGCATCCGTCTGCCGGCCAGGAAATACTCTTCGTCATTGCGTTTGCGGCGCGCGAGCCACGCGCCAAACGCAATCATGGCCGCCAAATACAGGACAATGACGGCGTAGTCTTGCCAAGCGAGTGCGGGCAGGGGCATCAGTCAGATTCCGCTTGCACAGGGGAAACGAGTGTGCCAATCGACTCAATGGAGGCTTCCATTTGGTCACCCGGTTGGAGATAGGTGGCGGTGGTATTACCGACACCCGCCGCCGTGCCAGTGGAAATCATATCGCCAGGTTCCAGCGTGACGAAGCTGGAGATGAAAGCGATGACGGCAGCGACCGGAAAGATCTGCTGCGCCGTTGAGGCGTCCTGGTGAAGTGTGCCATTGACCCGCAATTGCATCTCTAAGGCCTGGGGGTCTGGGATCGCGTTTGCCGAGGTGATGCAAGGTCCGCACGGGCACGCACTGTCGTGCCACTTGCCATGAAGCCAGTCAAAAAAGGCGTCCTTGGGGCGCTCCTTGCGATCCGGGTTGGGGCGGAATTTGCGGTTCGAGATGTCGTTGATCACGGTGTAGCCCGCCACATGGTGTAAGGCGTCTTCTTCCCGAATGGACTTGCCACCACGACCAATGATGACGCCAAGTTCCAATTCCCAGTCGATATGGTGGGGGGATACTGCGGGAATGCGGACCGGCGAGCCAGGGTGCGTCAACGTTGTGGTGGGCGGTTTCATGAAGACGTAGGGGAATGTCTCTGCACGCTCTGCCGCGATTTCACCGCCCTCTTCGATGTGCTTCGCGTAATTGCCGGCAAGCAAGAACAGTTTGGGGGGAGTTGGATTGGGAACCAAGAGTTGCACGGCTGACGTCGGGATGCCAAGCGTCTCGGACTGCGCGGCACCGCTTGTCGCGAGCCAGTCCGCTAGACGCTGGGTTGGGNCGCTCTGGTCGCCGGCGGGTGGCAGGTGGCGTAACAGGTTGTCATCCGATGCGATGTCCAACGACTCACCGGTGGTTTGTGTATAAGCTGCCTGTGCATCCCGCAGTGGAACCACCTGATCGTCATCGTAAAAGGCCACCTCGGCCTGTTCCTCACGTTGAATACGGCACAGTCTCATGAAAGTCTCTCGGGGGGAAATGCAGGTGGGAGGGTGAGTGCACACTATAGCAAGCGTCCGTTCACCGTGCCAACGAACCACCGTCGGTTTCACCTCGGGGCTTTCGCCNAGTGNACGCTCAAATCTCGNCTGGCACCTGGCAGTGGNCATTCGAGCGTTCGGCNACCCAGGGATTCACATTGAACTCGATGTTCAGCGGNCACCGCCGTGCCTTGCGATCGACGCGCTGCTGGCGGGTAGATGACGGGCGTTGTGCAAGTCAGGTAGGTGGATTAGGTAACGCGGGCGGTTCATTGTTGCTGGAACCATCTATCGAGCGATCGTGAGATCCAATGGAACCATCTTTCAAGCCATCGCGAGATCCAAGCGATGGGTAGGAAGACGAACAGATAAAAGACCGCCAAAGCGATCAGCGTTGCCAACAGCAAGACGACGAAAGTGNNTGCCAAGACGAGTAAGTAAGGAAACGCAAGGACAAGACATAGTGCCGTGATGGCGGCCAAAAGGCTTGCCAAGCCAAATTGAAACCGTATGCCCGTAGGTTGCTTGTCTGAGTATGTATCTTCCATCGAGAATCGATTATCGCAGATCCCGAGTTTTCCTGCCATGCAAATCGCAGCGGAGCCGTGCTGCACGGACGTCAGACTGGCAAAAAAAACAGGCTCCTCAGCAGTGAGTGCTGAGGAGCCTGTGAAACTGGCGGACCTCATGTCCGCACTAAAATAAAGGACACCCCGCCTGGACAGGAGAGGCGGACACCTGTCGCAGGCGTGTTGTGGGGCGTCCTTCTGGTCTTAGGCGGGCGAACCGGCCAATTCGCTCGGGTAGGCGTGCATGCCGTGTTCCGAGATGTCCAGTCCGACGCCCTCTTCTTCTGGGGAGACGCGGAGTACGCCGATCGCTTTCATCGCGAAGAACAGAACTCCCATCGTGCTGAATGCCCAGACACAGATGATCAGTGTGGCAACGCATTGGGTCCAAAGACTGACACCCGCAGCGGTACCGAAGATNCCGGTGGCGATTCCACCCCAGACACCACAGATACCNTGNACGGGGAAGGCACCTACGGGGTCATCGATTTTCAGTTTGTCGAGAGCGATGATGCCAGCGACCACCAACAGCCCGGAAACGAGTCCGATGATCAATGCGCTGAACTGTGAGACTTGGTCGCAGTTGGCGGTAATGCCAACCAGGCCAGCCAGTGCACCGTTGAGAGCCATGGTCACGTCCGGNTTGCCGAACAGTGCCCAAGCGAGAACCATGGCAGCCACGGCACCGGCAGCGGCCGAAATCGTCGTGGTGACGGCAATGTAGGCAGTTGCTTCTGCGTTGATCGCGCCAGAGTAGGTCAGTTGGCTACCTGGGTTAAACCCGTACCATCCGATCCAGAGGATGAAGACGCCCAGAGCAGCAAACGCGATGTTGTGACCAGGAATCGGAACCGATTTTCCGTCTGACGTATAGCGACCGAGGCGTGGNCCCAAGGCCAGAGCACCGGCCAAGCCAGCAAAGCCGCCGACTGCGTGAACGACGACCGAACCTGCGAAGTCATGAAAGCCCATCTGATCCAGGAATCCACCGCCCCACTTCCAGTATCCACTGATGGGGTAAATCAGGCCGGTCAGCACGGCACTGTAGACCAGGTAGGCACCAAATTTCATCCGACCTGCAACCGCACCTGAAACGATGGTGGCTGCGGTAGCCGCGAAAGCGACTTGGAACAGGAAGTCAGCACCATTACTGGCATAGGCTCCGTCAGANTAAGTCGGAGCAACTGCCCAAACGTCGTCCGAGTCATCATCGGGTGTGCCCTTGTCGTCGACTTGAGCATCTCGCGAGATGAACGCGGTTGGCATCCCCAGNTAGCCATCGANGATCGTTTCGCTGGGATACATCAGGCTGTAGCCAATGAAGATAAAGAGCAGCACGCCNACGGACAGATCCATGACGTTCTTGAACAGGATATTGACCGTGTTTTTGGCTGCGTTCAGGCCGACTTCGACCATCGCGAATCCCGCTTGCATGAACAAGACCAGGACAGCACAAACGAACATGATCAAGGTATTGATCGTGTAGGCGTTGGAGTCCGCGAGTGGGAGGTCGCTGACCAGATCACCGTCGTTCCATCCCGGAGGATTTGCAGCTGTCGTCGCGGCGGTNTCATCGTCAGCCGCTTCATCTGTGGTGGTTTCGGTGGTTTCGTCCGCTGCAGGTGCGGCGTCATCGGCACGGAGTGGCTGAGCCGTTACCGCGATTCCNATCGAAAACGTTAGTAAAAACAACCAGATCAAACTCTTCACTTGCATCGTCTTTGCGCCTCGCAGAAGAAGGACAGTGAGCGTGGTGCACTTGGTGTGCGAACGCTCGAGGGTATGGGAAAGTTGTCATTCGGCTGTGATGCAAGCAGCGTGCCAGAGCTGCTAGTATTGAGGTTGCAAGCGTTTCAAGTGTAGTTTTGATAGTCACTTAGAGTTGTTCGAAAGTTTTTGCGTTGCGAGGTGCTGCAAGCGGTTGCATAAATCGCAAGCACTCGACGCCACGAGAGTGAGCAGGCAAGAAACAGCAAAAGCCCCCCGTGGTGACCACGGGGGGCTTTGCGCGATTAGCAGGCCGGCATCCTGCCAATGTGCTTAGTACGTCACGATCATGTCGACGCCGAAAGTCATTTTTTCGTTGTCTTCCGGTGCGATCAGGACGGCATCATCATCCCAGTTCCAACGAACTTCCGGACGGAAGACGATGTTGGCGTGTGGGCGGATGTTGGCACCAAACGTCAGATTGTACAAATCTGAGTTGTTGCCACCTGCGGTGCGGGTGTTCCACCACTCGAAACGCGTTCCCAATCCGAGGCAATCGCTGACGTTGTAGAACAAGTATTGGTTCACGCCTTTNGCCCGAGTGACGTTGTTAGCTACAGGAGCTGCGCTGCTGTAGTCGACGTAGTCGGTTTGGAAGACGTAGTTCAGACGNTCGNTNAGTTGAACATCTGCCACGAAGCTGTGGTTGTAACCATCCTTGTTCGGGACGCCGTTGCCTTGCGAGCCAGCGACCGCGATGTAGGTCAAGGAAATATTGTCACCGAGGTTGGTGCTGACACCACCGATGAACGAATCGCCTTCGTTGCGATCGAAGCCGGTGTCCCAGCCCATGACGTATCCGCCGTAGGCTGTGAAGTGTTCGAAACCGTTGTAGGTTGCCAAAACACCGGTGTGAGTAAACGGCTCAGCGTTGTACTGCGTGAAGGCGTGCGAGTAGAAGAAGTTATCGGGAGCTTGGACAACTTCGTAACCGACGAGGGTGTAGAAGTGTCCGAAGATCACGTCCCAGTTATCGTACTGGATTTGTCCGTAGAACTGAGGAATGGCGAAACCGTAAGCTCCACCATGATCCCAACCTTCGTCCCACACATCAGGAGTGTTGAAGAAGGCTTGGGTGTCTTGGCCATCGGTACCGTAGAGTGCGTCCATGCGGAAACCCCAGTCGAAACCACAGCCACCGTTATTTGCAGCTCGCTCAACCCACAACCATTGTTGTTGCAGTTGCACGCGATCGGCATAGTTGTTGAACTGCCCGTTGCTGCGGGTGTGATAACCGATTTGCGTCCAACCACCGGCGGAGAGTTTGCCGTGGCTGCCGAACAATTCATGCGGGCATCCGAGGTTGCAGCTGAAGAGATCGCAACCGGAGAGGCCTAAGCCGCCAGCGCAGCCACCGTCGCAGCCATCGTCACAGCAACCTGCTGCGCAATCGCCGGATACGGTAGGGGCTACGTCTTCGTCAGCGACCTCGGTTTGGGCATCGCTGGGAGAAGACTCTGTTTCATCTTGATAGTAGTAGTCGTACTTGACCGTGTGGACTGCAGGTGAGCTACCGTGAATCTGTGCTGCTGCATACCCACTCGTCGCGAGCAAGCACATCGTGGCAATAACGCCGATGCGTGTGTTTGTCATATGACTTTGGCTCCAACTAGGGGAATACTGGGTCTACGAGAACGGAGTATCCGTTGTGCAAGGCGAGAAGTTGGTGAGCTGGTGAAGAGGGACCCAGCAGGCGTGCAACTCGCTTGTACTGCATCTCTGATATCGGACCGTGATCCTCCCGCGATTGATGGCGAAGCAGAGAGAAGCGGCATAAATGCGCGGTAAATTACCGCAAAATGAGAATGCGTACCGGTTGTGCGAGTTGTTATTCGCACTTGGCGCAGTGTCGAATTCAGGCCGTCAAGAAACGTCTTACACAACCGTAAGAAACTTTGACGATTGCAGCGATCGATCCTTCCACTGAAGCAGCGTGGTTGACCAACTACAGGCTGTCGGAGAACAGCGCATCAACAAACTCGTCGACGTGAAAGGCAGCCATATCATCCGGGGTTTCCCCCAAACCGATAAACTTTACCGGAATGCTAAACTGCTCGCGGATGGGAATCACGACTCCGCCTTTCGCACTCCCGTCCAGCTTGGCCAGGACGATGCCAGTGCAACCGGCAGCCTCGGAAAACCCTTTCGCTTGGCTGACACCATTTTGACCAGCGGTGGCGTCCAGGACCAAGAGTGTTTCGTGAGGTGCGTCGGGAATGAGGTTGGTCATGACTCGACGGATCTTTTCCAGTTCCTTCATCAAGTTGACTTGTGTTTGCAGTCGGCCCGCCGTGTCGATAATGCAGACGTCTTTACCGCCATCGCGTGCGGCGGCAACGGCTCGATGAGCGACACTGGCCGGATCGCTGCCCTGTTCGCCCTTGATAATTTCAACTCCGAGTCGGTCGGCCCAGACAGCCAGTTGCTGTACGGCTGCGGCGCGGAACGTATCGCCGGCGCCCAGCACCACCGATTTACCTTGCTTGACAAACATATTGGCGAGTTTTGCGATCGACGTGGTCTTACCAGAGCCATTCACGCCAACCACCATGACCACTGTTGGGCCGGATTCGGCAATTTGGATCGAATGTACGTCTTGTGCCATTAACTCGCGAAAATGCTGTTTGATGTGGTCTACCGCAACCTGCATCTCGATCCGCCGCCCACGGAACTCGCTCTTGATTCTGTCGCGGATCGCATTGGCTGCGGTTGTCCCGATGTCGGTCTTAATCAAGGAGGCGTAAAGTTCCCGCAAAAACTCGTCGTCCACGAGACGCGCCTGTTTAAACAGGTCGCGGATATCCGTGTTAAGGACGTTGGAAGTCTTGGTAAGTGCTTGTTTTAGTGTGTCGAACAGACCCATCGGTTTGGCTTTCTCCCCTGACGACGGAAAACTTGGCATGCCGAGATGCCCAGCGAAACGCGGCTTCGGTGACGTCTTCTCCGAAGTATAGCGATATCCCCTCTGGGCCGGGAGGCGACAATTGTGGCCACACATCTCCGCTGCGGCAAGGCAGGGAGAGGCAAGTTGGGCTACGGGGCCGGAACGAGCTGAATGGCGTCCGCGTGGACGGTCCCTTGTGCGTCGCTCGCAGTGATCGTGATCGATACGACCTCACCGCGTTTGAGTGAAATTTTTTGCAGCGGGTACATGCCATGCTCCAGGGGCGCAGGTTTTTTCATGTTGACGCGGAATTCCTGTCGCGTTTCACCGTGTTCGACCAGCACCGGGACTTGCTTGCCTCGGTTCGCATGTGACAGGTACGCGATTCGCACCTCGTACACCCCTGGCTTGGGAACGGTCGCCTGGAATTGAATCGAGGCGCGCGAATCTCCGTTGGCGTACAGGTAACCGTAGTTGACGTAACCCTTCAGGCCGTTGCCCTCGGTCCAGGTCCCCGTTCGTTTGGCAACGCGATCATCGACAATGATTCCAGGGAGTTGCTCGGGATCCAAGCCGCTGGGTGGTCCATATGCATTCGCAGGCAGCAGTTTCGCGGGCATCACAATGTCGTCCACTACGGTAGGACGCCGTGCTTGACCTGGCAATTCCAATAAAGCTTTGAGGTCTGCCAGGTAATGCGTATACACTTCACGCGGCGTGCACGTTTGCTTGGTGCAGATAGACGCCGCCTTGCCGACCACTTCCCCCATCATGCCACACGTCTTCATCACACGGACGGTCCCCAAAGCTTCATGGGTCACGCTGATGCACCTACCGGCCATAAAGAGGTTCTCGATGTTCCGCGAGTAGAAGCAACGGTACGGCACGGGGTAGCCGTAGGCGCGATCTACCCCTTTGCCATGTTTTGCAATGGAAATGAATGGGTTTTCAGGAAACTTGAGCGCGTACTGCTTTTTGGGATAGTGCAAGTCGATTGACCAGGTGCTGGGGACGCAGCCGTCGGGGAAGTCGCGTTTGGTGACAATATCGTCTTCGGTCAAGATCACGTCGCCCAGTAATCGGCGGGATTCGCGAGGGCCACCGATGTAGGCGATCCAAGTGAGTGCGGCGCGTTGATGTTTGTCCCTGCCGTCACGATTTTTCATGGCATTGAAGGCGCCATACACGGCCCGCAGATTCCAATCACGAATCCCTTCCGCGTCGCCAATGGCGTCCTTGTCAAAGCCGCTCTCCCAGAACCACTGCCCGTGATAGTCTCTGGGATAGGGAAAGTCTTTCATCTCTAAATCCAATGCCCAGGGCGTCTCTGGGAACTCTGTTGGATTCTGGCGTTCGGTCCAGGCCCACATGTTGCTCATCCCCATGCGGCCTTGGGGAGTCATGTCCCAGGCGGCTTGAGCCAAATGGCCGATCGTCCCGTGCCCGGTGCAATCCGAGTACAGTTTGCCGACGAACTGTGTCCGCCGGCTGGTCCGCGTGTCAAAGGCATGAATGGCTTGAATCCGCGGCCCATCGACATCGACCTGGTAGGCGTGGTGATGCAGGAACAGGTCAATGTTCTTTTCTGCCCGGACAATCTTTTCTTTGCGTTGGTCACCAAACTCCTCGTAGGTGCCGGGGGACTTCGTCGCGTGGTCAGCAAACTCTTCGATGATTTCGCCGATCCGAGGGAATTTACCGCGACGAATGTTACCTTTGGCCCACACGCGGACTTCACTGCTGCCATTGCCGCCCAGGACGCCACGGTTTTGGATCAAGGCCACGCGACACCCCATGCGCGCTGCTGAGATGGCCGCGCCCATCCCGGCATAGCCCCCGCCGACGACCACCAGATCGTATCCGTCTTTGACCGTGGGCTCGCGAGGTAGATCCAGTAACTGGCGGCGATAGGCAGCCAGGATGTCAGACGAATTCGGTGGTTGATAGGTCAGGTCGGAGGACAACAGGATCGCATCGCAGNGTCCGTCGAATCCGGTCATGTCGTGAAGCGCAAGCTTGATTGTTGGTTCGTCGACCTCAACCACTCCGGCGTCTTGCCAGGACCATGTCGCCCCTTGGGTGCCGACATCGTTCGCGAGTGCTTGGCCGTTGATCAGCACCTGGAATCGTCCCGGCTTACCCGGAGCCTTCCACCGCGCAACCCAGTCTTTGGTCCGCACGAAGACACGATACTTGCCTGTTCGCGGTACCGTCACGGTCGTGTGGGCGTCTGAGACAGGGGTGCCGAGACCGTGGGCAAGTAAGTAAGGCGAACCCATCTCGGTGATGAACTGGGTATCCAGCTTCCAGCCGCCGAAGTTGGTGAAGCTTTCCGCTTCGACCAATACCTGCTCGGCTGCTGACAGAGGGTGACTAGAAGCACAACAGATGAATAGCATCACAATGAATGAGCGACCGAGCATGATGTCAGTTTTGTTCCGTAAAGCATGAAACTCAGAGGGAAGGCCAGATCAGTCATTGTAGATCGCCGGCTGGGATAACGATAGCGTGTCTGGCGGTGGGAGAGTGCCTGTTGGCCGCCTGGGGATGGTAAGTCGGCTCGACTTTGGCGTCACCCGCGACGCGCGTTACAATGCGAGCAGGTGCAGCATGGGATTGGGACTGTTGCGATGGTTCCCGAGGCGTTCCATCGAAGGAGGAATTGAGGTGCGACAGCGAACGAGTTTCGGGCTGAGCTGTTGTTGGGTTTTCCTGAGTATGGGGAGCATGACCCCCTGCACTGCGCAGCAACGCGATGTCGCGCGGGATGCCGAGCAAGCGACGCGTCGGCAGGCCATGGTCGCAGATATTGACGCGGTTTTGTCCCGAGCCTGGGAGGCTGCTGGTGTCACTCCGGCGCCGTTGGCGGACGACTCCGAGTTCCTGCGGCGTGTGTATCTGGATTTGACGGGTGTGATCCCTAAGGTATCTGAAGCCCGCGCGTTTCTGCGCGACTCGGCCTCCGATAAACGCGCTCGGCTGGTTGAGCACTTGCTGGCTTCACCGACGCACGCCACCCATATGGCGAATACTTGGCGACGGATCATGTTGCCGGGTAACCTCTCGGATGAGCAGTTGGCCAATGTGGCGGGTGTGCAGAATTGGTTGCGGGGGCAATTTGTTGAGAACATGCGCTACGATCGTATGGTGGGAGATTTGTTGGTCGCGACAGGCAGCGGTAACACGGGGCCGGGTCTGTATTACACCGCGCTGGAACTGAAACCGGAAAAGTTGGCTGCCAGCACGGCTCGGATTTTTTTAGGTTTGCAAATGGATTGTGCCCAGTGCCATGATCACCCGTTCGATGATTGGACGCAGCAAGATTTCTGGGGGTATGCTGCATTCTTTGCTCAGTTGGGCGATGCCGGGAATTCCAACTTGATCGACCAAGACCGTGGGGAGGTGACACTGCCCGATACAGAAACCGTGGTCATGCCCAAGTTTCCTGGTGGAGAACGCGCGTCCCAGGATGGTGAGTTTGGTTCGCGGCGCGACAAGCTTGCTGTGTGGATGGCATCGCGGGGAAATGAATATCTTCCCAAAGCTGCGGTCAATCGGGTCTGGGCACATCTGTTTGGGCGGGGGATTGTAGACCCTGTCGATGATCTTGGTCGCCATAATGCACCGAGCCACCCGCAGTTGTTCGAGCGATTGTCGACTTACTTTGTCAGAAGTGGCTATGATCTGCGGGAGCTTCTGCGGACACTGACCGAGACCAAGGCTTACCAACGTTCGAGTCGAGTCTCGGGTGCGGCGCCCGATCCGGCGTTCTTTGCTGTGATGGCGATCAAACCGCTCACCGCCGAACAACTGTATGATTCGCTGGCTCAGTCGTTGGGAGAGCAAAGTACGTCCACCGATGAATCGGAGCAGCGTCGACGAGCATTTTTGGCCAAAATGCAGTCGCAGTCGAGAGACGCGACCGAGTTCGATGCGGGCGTCACTCAGGCACTGACTCTGATGAACGGCGACGAGGTGGCTCATGCCACCGATCCCGCTCGCAGTCGCGTGTTGTCAGCACTTCAGTCTCCCCTGTTTCAGACGGAGAAGGACGTGCTCGACGTGCTCTTTTTGGCAACGCTGTCTCGATTTCCAAGTTCGGAAGAAACCCGGGAGATCGGGAAGTATCTTGCGCAAGCAGAGCGCGGGCAACCGCAACAACAGGCGCGTGCCGATGTGTTGTGGGCGTTGCTCAATAGCGCTGAATTTGCACTCAATCACTAAGAGGGTCGTCTTCATGCAACGTGCCTGTTTATGGTTCATTGCGTCGTCCATCCTGTTGACCGGCTGTTGGNCGACGACACCCCATGCTCCGGATACCTCGACCAGTGAGGCCGAGGATGGATCGGCTGTCGACCGTCAGCAACCAGACACGTCTCCCGATGCAAACCGTGAGGCTCCCAGCGACGTGGCTCACGAACCAAGTTTGGCCCCGGTGCAACCAGAGGCANAACCACTGTTGGTGGAATTACCCAGTCCCGGGGTTCCCCCCGAACCGGTAAGGCAGTCGGTGCGGCTCTTGNTGTTGACCAGCGAAGGGCCGCTGGTCGTCGCTGCGACACTCTCGATTGACGGCCGCCCCTACAAAACCGCCATGCAGAAACTGCTTGATCAGTTCATCGAGTTGGCGGATTCGAATGCCGATGGCGTGGCACATTGGGATGAGGTGGTCGAGAGCCCTCACTTTCGCTACGGACAGTTTGGCAATGAGCTGTTGAATCGTTACACGGAGAAGCAGCAAGCGAAACGGAAGTACGACACCAACGTGAACGGGCGTTTGGATCGTTCNGAGGTGCCGGCATTCTTGACGCAAAACAATGGACAATCCCAGGCATTTCAGTTGCGTCGTTCGAGAACCCGTGGTGTCGGGAGTAAGTCACGCTCAGGCGTGATGCGNCTGCTCGATNATGACGAAGATGGGCGACTTGGCGAGGACGAGATTGCGAACGCGGCGGTTCGGCTGCGTAGTCGCGATGCCGATGCTGACGAAATCTTGACGCCTGACGATTTTGTTGTCACCAATGTTAACCGCGGTGGTATGCAGCGAGGTGAACGCAGTTTCGGTCCCGATTCCTCTATCCTGCTGGATGATGCCGTCGATTGGCAGTTGGTGTCCTATGCGATGGACGTGATATACGGTGGAGATNTGTCCGTGGATAAATTTCGTCTTGCGCCAGAGTTGCACACGNTGCTGGATCTCGATGCCGATGGCNTGATTTCAGAACAGGAACTGNAGGGATTAGAGTCAGCGGCGGCAAATGTCCATTTGCATTTAGAGTTTGGGCAATTGGCGAGTGGCGAAAATGAGGCCTTGCCACGTTTGCGATTAGTCAAATTATCAACGAGCCTGCAGCAGCAGACGTTAGACGTTGTCGAGGCGGACCAGCAGTTGACGTTGCGCTGGAATCGCTTGCAGATGGGAATTTACCTCAGCGATGACTTCGGTGTGATTGATTTTCAGCGTCAAGCACAAATGCAGGTCAATCAGGCAGATGCCAACGGTAACGGTTATCTGGAAGCCAGTGAGTTTCCGGAGAATCTCGTGGGACAGGCGCCGTTTGAAGCACTGGATCGAGACGGGGACGGTCGTCTGTATGCGAAGGATTTGGCAGAGGTGTTGTCGCAGCGTCAGGCGATTCCTCGAAGTCAGATTGTGGCCCGCGCCGAAGGTCATGCGGATGGGTTGTTTAGCGCCTTGGACACGAACAGCGACGGCCGTGTTGCGGCGCGAGAAATTGCCAATGCGCCGTCACGCTTGCACGCGCTCGATCGGAACCAGGACAAGGTCCTCAGTACGCGCGAATTCCCCTACGCGATCGAGATTGTCTTCACACGCGGAGATGCGGCGAGAGGTGATGCCCTGTTCGACGTGGCAAATCTGGCGGTGACTGAGACGCCTGGGCCTCGTTGGTTTCGCCGGATGGATGCGAATGCCGACGGCGATCTCAGTGCTGCCGAGTTTCTGGGGACTGCCCAGCAGTTCCGTGATCTGGACGCCAATGCGGATGGTTTCCTTACCCCTGGAGAGGTGCAAGCCCTGGGGTCGTCCGTTAAGTGAGTCTCAGTTGGCTCGGCCGGAGGCGGGCGGAGTGCCCGAGGGCGTCGGCATGGTAGGCTATGACCAAACCACACGATTGATTTGAGAGTTGGGATGTATTCGATGCACCGAGTGTTCGTTGCCTGTTGTCTTGGTTACCTGATACTGCACGTTGCGTCTGAGACGCGGGCTACAGAGCGCCGCCGCTCGCCGAATTTCGTCGTCATTGTTTGCGACAACTTGGGGTACGGGGATATTCAGCCGTTTGGTTCGAAAGTCCATCGGACGCCGCATTTGAACCGGATGGCCAAGGAGGGCAGGCGCTTTACTCACTTCTGCGTCACCTCTGGGGTGTGTACGCCCTCGCGGGCCAGTCTGATGACTGGGTGCTACGCCCAACGGGTCGGGATGCACACCAATCCACGCGATGGTCAGGTCTTGCGACCAGTCTCGCCTTACGGTTTGAATCCCAGTGAAGTGACGATTGCGGAAGTGCTGAAGCAAGGTGGGTACGCGACGGGCATGATCGGAAAGTGGCACTTGGGAGATCAGCCCGAGTTCCTGCCGACGCGACAAGGCTTTGATGCCTTTTATGGAATTCCCTACAGCGACGATATGGTGCGGGCGACAGGGCAGCGATTAGGCAAACGACTTGACGGAGAACTTTGGCCTCCCCTGCCATTGATGGAAAATGAGCGGGTGGTCGAGGCGCCAGCGCAACGCGAATTGCTCACACAACGGTATACAAACCGCGCATTGCGATTCATCGAACAGCACCAGGAACAGCCTTTTTTCCTGTACATGCCACAAGCGATGCCGGGGAGCACGCCGCATCCATTTGCGAGCCCCCCGTACCAGGGGCGCAGTAAGAACGGCCCGTGGGGAGATGCGATTGAGGAATTGGATGCGTCGCTGGGACGGATTCTCGACAAATTGGTCGAGTTGGAATTAGCAGAGGATACGTTGGTGATCTGGACATCGGACAACGGAGCGCCCATGACCTCGGATCCGCGGGGGGTGCAACGAGGAACCAACGCGCCGTTGCATGGGCGAGGTTATACGACTGCCGAAGGGGCGTTTCGCGTGCCGACATTGATGTGGTGGCCCGGAACCGTTCCGGCGGGAAGTACGTGCAGCCAGCTTGCGACCACCATGGACTTGCTGCCGACATTCGCAGCCCTGTCTGCCGTACCGCCTCCAGTCGATCGCAACTTGGACGGGCATGATGTGACCGCTTTGCTGACCGGGGATGCTCCCTCACCGTATCAAGCGTTTTATTATTACCAAATGGACCAGTTACAAGCGGTTCGCAGCGGCCCGTGGAAACTGTTCCTGCCATTGGCCAAGTTTCGCAGGCACCCGCATTTTTCCTCGGGACAATCGCAAGCGCCTCTCTTGTTTCATGTCGAAATGGATCTCGCTTGTGAAAACAACGTTGCTGCCCAGCAGCCAGAGGTGGTCGCCCGCCTGACCCGTTTGGCCGCTCAGGCACGAGCCGATTTGGGCGACCAGGGGCGCGTTGGAGCGGGACAGCGGCCCGCTGGCATGGTAAAACAGCCTCGACCGCAAACACTCTCTGAGGAATGATCGACTATGCAGACATCTTCCGTTCCCTGCCGCTTTGCCCTGTTGGCACTCTTGATGATCGCCAGTTGCACGGAGCTGGTATCACACTCGGTAGCCGAGGACGCGATCGACATTGGTTCTCGTCGCGAACTGTTTGTGGATGATTATCTGCTGGCGGAAATGTCCGACGCGGTGACGCTGAAGGTGCACCAGCCGACACCCGGCGAAGTAGCTCTGGTGACCGATATGCCTTGGGAAGGGAATACCTGCGCTTACTATACGGTCTTCCGTGATGGCGATCTTTATCGCATGTACTACCGTGGAGCGCATTGGGATACGGAAAAGAAGCGGGCGGCCCATCCGGAAGTCACCTGCTATGCCGAAAGTAAAGACGGTTTGCATTGGACCAAACCGAAACTTGGACTCTACGAATGGAATGGCTCGAAAGAGAACAATATCGTTTGGACGGGGATCGGTACGCACTGCTTTGTTCCCTTTCGCGATGCGAATCCCGCATGCCCTGCGGATGCGCGCTACAAAGCCATCGCGGCCGGGCGGCCACAGGGCAAGAAGGGGCTGTACGTTTTTAAGTCGCCCGATGGTATCCATTGGAGTTTGATGCAGGATCATCCGTGCATTACCGAGGGAGCGTTTGATTCGCAGAATCTGGCATTCTGGGATCCGCATACGAAGCAATATGTGGACTACCATCGGACGTTTGATCAGGGAGTTCGCGCGATCATGACCTGCACGTCCCCAGACTTTGTCCATTGGACCAAACCGAAATTGTTGCGGTATCCAAAGGCCCCCACGCAGCATTTATATACCAACGCGATACGCCCGTATTTTCGCGCACCGCACTTGCGGATTGGATTTCCCACGCGGTATCTGCCCAAGGAGCAGAATGTCGAGCCGCTGTTCATGTCCAGTCGCGATGGCCTGACCTTTCGGCGCTTCAACGAGCCGGTGATTCCTCAGTCCGCTCCGCAGGATCGTAGTGGCAATCGGAGTAACTATATGGCCAACGGGCTCGTCAGCTTGCCTGACAATCCAAAGCAATTGGCCGTTTATGGAAGCGAGGCCTACTACGAGGGACCGGATAGTCGTCTGCGACAGTTTCTTTACCGTGTGGATGGTTTTGTCTCTCTGCATGCGGACGATGCCAGCGGTGAACTGGTTACCAAGCCGATTGTTTTCGCTGGCGACCAGCTGGAATTGAATGTGGTAGCAAACCAGGGCCGCGTGCGTGTCGAGATTCGGGATGCGGACAACCAGGTAGTGGAAGGATTCGGATTGCAGGATTGTCAGCCTATCGACGTGGACTCCATTGCGCACCAGGTTCGGTGGCGTGGAAATCGATCACTGGGAGCGTTGGCCGGCAAACCTGTCCGGATTCGTTTTCAGCTGCAGCAGGCGGATCTGTATTCGCTGCGTTTTCAATAGGACGCGTTTTCGTCCTGACCTTCGTCGAGCGAGGCGTCGCCGACTGGATTGCCTAGTGTGGGCGTCGTCAATGCGACTCGAGTTTGCTACAACTACAACCTGCGACTGATTGTTAACTACCCCAATCGACGAGGCGTGCTTTGATGTTCAGATGGTTTACTGGTCTTGTCTCCATGGCGTTACTGGTGATTTTCCTGGGGTGCGATTCGTCGACCCCGACAGCCAAGGATTCGCCACAACCTCCGGTGAGCGTCCAGCCGGATGATGCTGACTGTGTGGCTCAGTTGGAAAAACTGGCAAGCAGTCTCAAACGCGATGCGAACGGGTTGATTACGGAAGTCAGTTTTCGTGATACCGAAATCGATGACACCGCTCTGGAGCATCTGCAAGGGTTACAGAATGTGAACGCGGTGTTGTTGAATGAAACCAAGGTCACTGACGATGGTCTGGCGGCCTTGGCACCTCTCAAGCAACTTCGCCGGTTAGATCTCAGTCGATGTGCCATTGGCAATGCCGGCTTAACGCACTTGAGTGACTTGCCGAATCTGAAGTCCTTGAAAATCTCGACGGATGGGGATGGCAATATTGATGACGACGGCCTGGATCATTTGGCTGGACTCACGAATCTGGTGTCGTTGGCTCTCGATGGGCATTTCATTACGGTTGATGGTCTGACCAAGCTCAAGGGGCTAACCAAGCTGGAAGAGCTGTATTTGGGGAAGACCGCGGTGGACGGTGATGCGATTCAGTTGATCGCGGATACCTGGGAACTGAAAAAGCTGCGCGTGTCAGGGAACAACCTTGACGGCTCGGCGATTGCGCCACTGGCAACCATGACCACGCTGGAGCGTTTGGATTTGAGTGAGAATCAGAGTCTGTTTGATGCCGACATGGAGCATCTTGCTCCGCTGGTCGGTCTGAAAGATCTGAATTTATACCGGCTGTCGTCTTTGACCGATGCAGGATTGCAAACGCTGGCCAGCTTGACGAATCTGGAACGCTTGAATGTTGACAACGCTGTGATCACCGATGCTGGTTTACCTCACCTGCAAGCGATGCAGAAGCTCAAGTTTCTGCATCTCGGATCGACGCAGATTACCGATGCCGGTTTGCCGGCGCTGGAGACGCTGACGTCACTTACCGATCTCATTGTGACTCGGACCGGTGTTTCTCCAGAAGGGGCTGCTGCGCTGCAAACGAAATTGCCAAATACGAAAATCCAACAAGCGTATCTTGGCGACGGCTAGATGCTGGCGGTAAACGCTCGATGGCTCAGGTTGGAGGCAGGGCGAATGCCAGGATGGCGTAGTAATGACACGCACTTCCCGCCATCACCAGGACATGCCAAATGCTATGGAAGTAGTAGTCACGCTTGTCTAAATAGAGAAATGGTGTGCCCAGCGTGTAGCACAGGCCGCCGACCAGCACCCAGGCCAGTCCTTCTGCGGGCAGGGTGCCGATCTGTACCAGGTGCATGAAGCGACCGATGCCGATGATCGGTAGCCAGCCAAGTGCTACATACAGTGGGATGCTGACGTGGAAAATGCGATGCGCGAACAGCGTCTTGGAAAGGAAGCCGACAATGGCAAGTAGCCACATCAAGGCAAATAAGATCTTCCAGTAGCCTTCTAAAAAGTAGGCGACACCAAACGGAGTAAATGTTCCGGTGATCAGTAGATAGATGCATGCCTGGTCCATGATGCGGAAAAATCGTCGCCAAGAGCGATCGAGAATGGCATGCGAAAGTGTTGAAAAACCGTAGACTGCAGCCAGTGCGAGTGAATAGACAATACAGGCCAGTGCGATGCGCCAATCGCCGCGCCAGCAGGCAACAAGACAGAGGTACGTGCCAGCCACTACGCTCATCAGGAAGCCCAGCGCATGGGTGATGGAATTGATCACCTCCTCGTGCAAGTAGCTTGGGCGTGCTGCTACCTCACGCTTCCATTCCATTTCGCTGTCCCTCGGGGTTCGCAGCTGGCATAAGCTGTAGCGTATCGCTGCCCATCGAGACGATCGGGGCGGCGACTCGGGCGGCTCCTGTATTGCATCGTCTCGGCCGACTTTGGAGGTTTTGCCTAGCATGTTGATTGGCGGGTGCTAAGCGATTTGCGATGCGGTCGTGCCGATTAGACAAAACCTTACGGAATGGCGTCGCGGATAGCGGCATGCCGCCACGGAGGGTCTGGAGGGAACGGCAAACGCGTGACGTTGATGCAACAGGCTCGTCTGAGCTTCAACCGAGCTGATCTCGGGGGAGTCAGCGGGGCTGAGTACGCCCGGCCGCGATGGGAGTGGTTATTTGGGCTGCCAGGGCCGTCAGGTGACTGCGGTGCCGTGCTTCCATGAGCTGCGGTCGGCAAGTCGTATCAGGGCAGTTGGAAAAGCGACTGGCTCTTCACAATCGCGTAGTCGTCCGGGAATGTGTGAAAGGCTTGGATCAACAGATTGCGATCGCGCGATTCGATGTTGATGTAGCTCAATGCACCTAATGCCATGCGGCCACTGGAATCGAAGGTGTGCAACATCCCCTCGCGTTCGCTGTCGTTCGCTAACTCTTGCTGGAAGGTCCAGAAGATCTCGGGCGCCACAGGTTCCAGTTGGAAACTGACCTGATAAACCACACCGCCTCGACACTCAACGCGATCATCCCGCTCGCCTCGAAGTCGATGGGACATCAGGCGACGCTTTTGAGGCAGCGGGTGTTGCGCGGACGAGGCGACCTCGGTCAGGGTCATGCCCTCATACCGCCAGGTGACGATGTGCCCCGCATTAGTAATGTCGACTCGTGCTTGGTAGCCACCGCGTTCCACAACGCGCGTCTTGTGCACATCGAAGAGTTCGGGATGCAATGCGCGGCCGTATAATTTAAAGGCCAATTCGGCCACTTTGGGTCGGACAGTTAACACGGGAAATATCTCTGATCATCTCTGCGAGATTTGAATTTGCTTTCGTCACAGCTCTCATTATAAGCCGACTTATCAACCGCAACAAAGCCAGTTTGATTTTGTTCTTGAACTTGCCAGTTAGGTGCTTGACAACGGAACCGGGCTTGATCTTTTGGCTTGCTAGCTGAACGGCGGATCAAACAAAGAAGGTCACGGCGATGTCGTAGAAGGTGTGAGCGACGGCCGCGATTCCAAACCCGCGATAGTAAAACAGAAAGGAAAAAAACACGCCTGCCAGAAAGCGAAATGCAAAACTGAACAGTTCGAGCTGGTCGCCATGAGGACCATAGTGCGCGGCCGAGAAGAGCAGGCTGCTGACGACAATCGCCAGCAATGGGGCGCGCGTTTCACCGAGGCGAAGTTTGGCAAACAACCACCACAAAATCGGCAACAGCATCAGCCGGAATAACAGCTCTTCGTAAATTCCGGCACCGCAGAACATCACGATGCTGCGCAGTACCCCCTGAGATTCGCCGGCCGCGCAAGTCACATTCAACGGGAGTTGATGCATGACGTTATGCTGCACATTGGCCAGTATGATCAATAAGACGGCAAACAGAATTGACTCCAGCAGCATGCCCCAGAGGATGGACCATTTCAAACGCCAGGAGTGGTGGCTTGTGTGGTGCCAGGCCAGCAGGATGCCGCAGGTCAACAGCGGCAAGAGCAGATACTGCCCAAAGCCAACCAGTTCGAGCAGCTGGCGCAGCCAGACGTCCGCGGCATTCCGAGTTGGAGGGCTGCCGGGCAGCAGGATCCCCACTTCGTAGACGATGAGTAGTGGTGCAACGAACACCAAACTGATCAGCGGCTGTCGCGATTCCACCCAATAGTTTTGCAGTGGGCTGCGACGGGATGTACCGGAATCTGGTGTAAGCATAGTGGGAATGTCACCCTTCGAGAAAACAAGATGCCCTGCATTCTACCCTGAATCGAGGCGGTGCCCCACCGATCCGGTGCGCGGCGCAGTCGACTCCGCGGCTTGCTGTGCGTGCCAAGTTGCCTTGCTAGCCGAGGGTTCGAACCAAGTCACATAGGTTACAGGACCGCTTCATTGAAATCATGTACATCGGCAAAGTGCTCCTTGTACATCTGCATCAACGTCCGGTCGGCATTGAACACGTGAATCAGTAACGCCGCGCGTGCCCAGAGGCCATTCCGCGCTTGATGAAAGTACATGGCGCGTGGGTCGCTGTCGATGCTGGTCGGGATCTCACCAGCCACGCTGTCGCGCGGGAACGGGTGCAGGATGGGAGCATACGTGCGCATGCTTTTGACACGTTCCGGCGTGAGGTGATAGTGCGACATGTCTGTCGAAGCAAAGAACTGTTCGTCTTCGGGGTGATTGTGTTCCTGCTGAATCCGCGTCATGTAGAGGCAGTCGATTTGGCTCAAAAGTGGCTTGCCGTTGATCTGGGCATCCAGCGAGTCAACCTCTTCGATTTCAATGTTGCGTTCGATCAGCCGGTTCCGCAGGTCGTCGCCCAAGCGAAATTTCTCGTTGTCCGGTGAAATGAAAACCATGCGGACATGATCGTAGTTGAGTAGTAACTCGACGAGGGACCGCACGGTACGGCCACGTCCCAGGTCTCCGCAGAACGCGTAGGTCTTGTCGTCGATCCCCTGTTTCAGTTCCGGATAACGCTCACGAAGTTGCATGAACTGCGGGCGGGCAGTGCGTTTGGTGTCTTGGAACTGAAACGTCCTGCGAATGGTGTAGACGTCCAGCAGGGCTTGCGTGGGATGTTGGTCGGCCCCCGAACCGGCATTCAGGATAGGGATATTACGAGTGTTAAACTCGCGTGACTCAAGCTCGTTCATCAGGTAGGCACAGCATTCAGCAAAGTTAGGTGCTTTGCTGCGCATCACGATGAGGTCGAAATAGCTACTGAACATGCGAATCGAATCAAATCGAGACTCGCGCTTGGAACCCTCCGACGTTTCCGAGGATACGGCAGAGTCGCGTACTTGTTCGGTAGCGATGCCCAGCAGTCGGCAAGCGGCTGCAAACGACAGAAACGTTCTGGTCGACGGTTGAGTGAAGTACAGCATGGCATGCAAATGCGACAACAGCGTGCCCAGTTTGCGTTTGCCATCGGTGTCTCCGGCAAGTTCACGCACCATATCGGCGTGGTCGCAGATCTCGTCCAGGAGCGGCCGCGTGAACTGGGCCGAAAGAATGACGTGTTTCAGACGCCCGTCGCGATTGAAATCAGCGATCTTTTTGCGAACCGGACGCCTAATGAGCGGCTCGTATTCGGCCATGTCACGCTGAAAAATATCTTCCGAGTGCGCAGACTTAGTATCGGACATGAGGGTTCTCGATGGAGCAGCGGGCAACGCGGTGTGAAGCGGAGATGTGTGTATTGTAAAAAAGCTTGGCGTTCGTGAAACCCATTGCCGGCCCGCTTTGAGATTTTGCTACGGTTGGGAGGATGCCCCCTCCTTGGCCGCCGCTTGCCGCGCGCGATACTCCGCCAATACCGCCGCAGGGTTTTCCTCAAAGTAATCCTTGCAGCCACCACAGCACACATAGTAGGTTTTGCCCTCGAACGTCACCGCAATCGTCCCACGACCTCCCGTGACGATGCATTCGTTCGGCTCTGTGGTTTTGCCAAAGTTGCTGCCACGGCGCGTGTAACCCACTTCGCTGAGCCTGACATATCGCGAGCTCAGTGCACTCTGGCGCTCGTAGAGCACGATCAAACGCTTGTCACTCGCGACAAAACGCATGGAAATGCGCGCCGGAAGACCGTCCTTGGGGGCCTCGGCTTTCAGTACCAAGACGTTTTGAGCGTTCAAGTTGCCTGTGTAGATATGGGCCTGCTTGTCGACTGTCCCCGTGGCCTGCAGACGGTAGGTTCGCCCGTCCTTGGCGGCAGTGAGTCTGCCCGACGAGAAGTATTTGCCTCGGTTCGCTTGGAATGTCAGTGCTGCTGGCCCGGAAGAGAACTGCCATTTCCATGTATTCTTCTCAGTCCACGCACCTTGCGTATTTCCCCTGCGAGGCTGCCCGACACCGTTCCATTCTCCTACCAGGGCCTGCAACGGCTGTAATGCTCGTTGCCCGGCGCGTGGTTGGGGAGCGGTCGCTCCCACTTGCCAGCAAAGCAGCAGCGCGACGACCGCAGTCAGGACGAATCTTTGCATCACAGGTTCTTTCCTTGGGAGTTGGGTGAAGTGAGTTGGGGGGATGCTGCTTGCCAGCAAGCCTCAATATACCCGACGCACCAAGCATGCTAGCGACCGCCACCTCACGACTTTCCGCGTGACGGGATGCAGCGAACGGTGATCGGGGCGGTTTTCGCATGCCAATCTGGCGGAGTGGGGCGAGGTTTAGGGGTGGCGTGATGCGGTAACCGTGTTGATCGAATCGAGTTTTGATCCTTGGTTGGCCGATAAGAGAAGGTGGATTTGGCCCTCATTGCGGGGTGTTAAGATGTTCGGCGTAATGAGATTACGTCGATTTGACCCTTTGCTCAATTTGGGATGCCGTGTTACTCTGAACCGATGTGAGCTCTCAGCAGGAAGTGCAGAGCCGTCTTCGGTTTTCCTTGTTTTGGGAGCGTGGTGAACGTGGACCTTGACCTCAATCTGGTGTTTCCTGACTGCGAGCCGGTTACTTCCAGTATCGCGGACTGTTTGCGGTTTTGGGCGGAAAGGCAACCTGAGAAAACGGCGTATGCCTGGTTTGACGGGGAAGAAAGCGAGACCGTCCTCACGTATGCTGAACTCGATCGCCGAGCGCGTGCGATTGGAGCGGACCTGCAGGCTCGGGGGTTGAGCGGCAAGCGGGTGCTGCTCCTGTACCCGCCGGGGCTCGATTTTATCTGCGGTTTTTTTGGCTGCCTGTATGGGGGGTGTGTGGCAGTTCCTGCTTACCCGCCGCGCCGCAACCGCAACATGAACCGGATCAGCGCGATTTCCGATGATGCCCAGGCGGCCGCCGCGTTCACGGTATTCGATGTTCTGGATCGGATGGACGGCACATTGGATGAAGCTCCGACGTTGCGATCTTTGGAGTGGATTGCGACGGATACGTTGGATGACAAGTTGGCGTCTCAGTGGGAAGTGCCGCAGCGGACCAAAGATTCGGTTGCCGTTCTGCAATACACGTCAGGGTCGACGGGGCAGCCCAAGGGGGTCGTGTTGTCGCATGGTAATTTGACGCACAACACCAGTCTGATTGCGCATGCTTTTCGATGCACGCCTGAAAGTCGTGGTTTGAGTTGGCTTCCCACCTACCACGACATGGGATTGGTGGGCGGTGTTCTCAATGCGATGTTTGCAGGGTGTCCCTGTATTTTGATGTCACCGATGTCGTTTCTTCAGAAGCCAGTGCGGTGGTTGCGTGGGATTTCCCGCTATGGTGTGACGATCAGTGGTGGGCCCAATTTCGCTTACGATCTATGTGTGCAGAAAGTCACCGATGATCAGATCGAAGGACTCGACCTGAGTCGTTGGGAAGTGGCTTTTAACGGTGCCGAGCCGGTGCGAACCGAGACGTTAAAGCGTTTCACGGAGCGATTTGGTCCAGTAGGCTTTCGGCATCAGGCGCATTATCCCTGTTACGGGATGGCCGAGACGACTCTGATTGTCACCGGGTGTGTGCAAACGGAAGAGCCGGTGGTGGCGCATTTTCACGGCAAGGCACTCGATGACCATCGTATTGTCCCCGTGCCGGAGCATCATCAAGATGCGCGGGCACTTGTCGGTTGTGGCCGTATTCTCCCGGAGGAAGAGGTCGTCATCGTCGATACGATGCGTTACGTTCGTTTGCCCGAAGATCGCGTGGGAGAAATCTGGATCAGCAGCGACAGTGTGGGGCAAGGTTACTGGAAAAAACTGGAGCTGACGGACCAGACGTTTCGGGCCAAGTTGACCAACAGTCCGGGCGGCCCCTATCTGCGTTCCGGAGATCTTGGTTTCCTCCACGATGGGGAACTGTTTGTCACGGGGCGTGTGAAGGATTTAATTATCATCCGTGGCGTCAATCGGTATCCGCAGGATATTGAGTTGACGGTGGAGAAATCGAGCAATCAATTGCAAGCCGGGGCCGTGGGTGCCTTTGCCGTCGATGTGGACGGACGCGAACGTTTGGTAATCGTGGCTGAAGTGGAGCGCAAGCGGCGACCTGACTGGTCCGATGTGATTGCCAAGATACGCAAGGATGTTACCGCCGAGCATGAATTGCCACCGGACGGAATTGTCCTGGTCCGTTTCGGATCCATTCCCAAGACGTCGAGCGGTAAAATTCAGCGCCACGCTTGCCGTAGCGATTTTGTGGCAGGAAATCTGTCGGTGGTGGATGAATGGTATTCCTGGGATAAAGCGGCTCTGGCGGCCGCGAAGGGCGATGATGTGCCCACCGTTGCGGCGGCAGCAGCCACGTTGTCTTCGCCGGTGCGTCACAGTTCCGATGTGCCGGACGTGGACCCACGGGTCGTGGAGGTGGTCATCGAGCGGATTCGTGCCGTCGCAGCGGATCGAAGCGATGCGGTGGACTTGGATACGAATATCTCCATTGATCTTGGGCTCGACTCACTCGAACGGTTGCGGGTGGCCAACTCGCTGGAAATCACATTCGGGGGACGGTTCCCCGATCGTGTCCTTGCCGAAATTGACACGGTGCGCGACGTGGCTGCTGCCATCGAACGTTACATCGGGACGACACCACGACCGGACATTGCTGCCGAACAACTTGCGGTCGGCGATAAACGCTCGCCAGAGTACGCCGAAATCCCAGCCGAATTCCATCAGTTCGCAGAGATGCGCGAGTTCAAGAATCTGGATCAGGCCATCCAGTCTCTGGCCGTCGAGGGGTTGGAAAATCCCTACTTCACGGTCAACGAGGCAGCCACTGGCGCTAAGACCATTGTGAAGGGACGCGAAGTCGTCAACTTTGCCAGTAGCGACTACCTGGGAATGTCTGGCGATGCCAAGGTGGTGAAGGCAGCCGAGCAGGCGCTGCAACAGTACGGCACCAGTGTATCGGCCAGCCGATTGGTATCCGGTGAACGAACGTTGCATCGCGAACTCGAATCAAGTTTAGCGCAGACGGTGGGCACCGAGGAAGCTTTGGCGTTTGTGAGCGGGCACGTATCGCATCTGACGACTGTTGGCCATCTGTTTGAACCTGGTGATTTGATTTTGGTCGACTCGCAAGCCAGCAACAGCATCTTGCAAGGCGCCATGTTGTCTTCCGCGCGGAGACGCGAATTCCCGCATCGCGACTGGGAGGCCTTGGATGATTTGCTCCAGCGCACCCGCAATGACTATCGCCGTGTATTGATCGGCATTGAGGGAGTGAGTGGGTTCGAGGGTGACATTCCCGATTTGCCCAAGTTCATCGAAGTCAAGAACCGTCATAAGGCTCTGTTATTGGTTGACGAGTCCCATGCGTTAGGCACCCTTGGCAAATCCGGACGGGGGGTCGCTGAGCATTTTGATTGTGATGCGGGGCAAGTCGATATCTGGAGTGGTACGCTCGATGCCGCTCTGGGAAGCTGTGGCGGATTTGTTGCCGGTTCACGCGAATTGGTGCAGTATCTGAAATACACGGCTCCCGGATTCGTTTACAGCGTGGGGCTGGCGCCTCCCAACGCCGCAGCCGCACTGGAGTCGCTGAAAATCTTGCAGTCCGAACCTCAGCGAGTGGAACAGTTGCAATCGCGGGCGAAGCTGTTTCACGATCTGGCACTGGAGCACGGATTAGGTATTGGTACGAGTCTTGGGACGCCGATCGTGCCGGTGTTGGTGGGAAGCTCGGATATTGCAATCCGGCTTTCGACCGAGCTGCTGGAGCTGGGTTTCAATGTCCAGCCGATCGTTGCTCCCGTCGTCGACGATGCGGATGCGCGGCTACGGTTTCTGATTACGGCGGACCATTCAGAGGAGCAGATTCGCGACGCGATTCGTGCGGTCTTTGAATTAATGAAGACAGTCCCGTCTCCGAACCCGCTGGATGATTCCCCGCTCCATGCGAGTTGAGACGTATCCCTGAGGCTTGCTTCTGGTGGAGTCAGGCGGAGGGGTGTGCTTCGTGGACGCGTTTTTTCGCTGGGCGCATGCTGTCAAACGCCCCATCCGACGTGGTTGACGCACGTTCGCCGGGAAAGCCGGTGGGAATTGTGATGTTTCCCGCCGGGCCCTCTTGCGACCAGCCTCGGTTGGCAGGAGATCGCCATGAGTTGCGCAGTGCCACTTCTGTAAAGCCTCGTCGACGCTGGCTCCACGGTCGTCGAAATTCGAGTGCTGTGCTAACTTAAATGGAATCGTATCTCGTTCCGCACGGAGGAAAGAAACATGATATCCCGAGGCACGCACGTTTCCATGCTGTTGCTCAGTGTTGGTTTGGTTTTCACGGCCAGTCCGCTGTGGGGCCAGCGATCGACAGCTTTGGTCGGCGCACCTTTCGGTGTGGCTCAAGTGACCATTCCGATCGACGTTGCCGATTGGGGCCCTGTGGGTGCGAGCGTATTTCGGATTGAAGAGCGAGACGGTCGCGCTTTGTACCCGGTGTTCACCCGGGGGCGTATCCGTTCGCGGATCGGCGATCTGTTGTTAGGGAGTGACCGGCCGACTCCCAACGCGATCACCGCCTTATTTTTGTTTACCGGAACGGAGCCTCTGCAGTTGACGCTGCATATGCCTGACCAACGGAAGCTGGTGTTAAACCCGCGCGAAGGTCGGCAGATTGAACGCAATGTCGTGTTGCAGCGGTGGTGGCGTGAATATGAATCCGCTGCGCGGCAGCAGGTCAACGAGGGCGATTATCCAGCCATTGTCCAAACGTATCTGACGAGCATGTTGGCCCGACGTATGGGACTCGAAAAACCGTTGTTGAGTCGCTTGAGTGAAGAAGGCACAAGTGAGTGGATGCAGACATTCGAGATGTTGCTGGGCATGGAAAGCCTGCGTCGCAGCCGTCTGGAAGCCACGATGCGGATGCCCGACGTGGCTGTAGAAGCCGCAGAGTATGCGTTGCCTGCCGCAGTGGACTGGCAGGCGTTGGAAACCAAGTGGAAGCAGGATGTGCAGGTTGAGCCGCTGGCATTCCATGTACCACAAGACTGCTTTTATGTGCGGTTTGGGTCGTTCAAGAATTATCTGTGGCTGGATCAATTGACCAACGAGTTTGGTGGTGACATTGGCCAGATGGTGACGGCTCGCGGTCATCAACAGAATCTGACAAAGCGTGTCCAACAGCAACTCGGTTTGCGGCTGACGGAAGTCGCGCGTCTGTTGGGAGACACGATCATTTCGGACGTGGCGTTGATCGGCCGCGATACGATGGTTCGCGAAGGTGCCGCGCTTGGCATGCTGTTCGAAGCTCGTAACAACGCGGTCCTATTGGCTAACTTTCAAACCGAGCGTCGGGCAGCTGCGAAAGCGGCAGAGAAGTTGGGCGCGACCGTCACGCAAGTGGAGTTGGCGGGTGTGACCGGCTCGTTGCTGGCGTCACCCGACAATCGTGTGCGGTCGTTTTACGTGGTGATCGACAAGTATCATCTGTTCACGACGTCTCGAGCGATTGCCGAGTCGTTTGTGCGAGCTAAAGCGGAGGGGCGCGGGTTAGGGATGCTCGACGAGTTCAAGCATGCTAGGACGCAGATGCCATTAGCCCGAGAGGATACGATCTTTGCCTACTTCTCAATTCCGTTCTTTCACGGATTGGTGAGTCCCCATTATCAAGTAGAGCTCGGCCGGCGGATGCGCGCCGTGACCGATATGGAATTAGTCGCATTGGCCAAGTTGGCGGCCCACGCCGAGCGCCGACCGGGGACGACGATCCGCGAACTGGTCGATGCGGAACTTTTGCCGGAGGCGTTTCTCCAACGTGTCGATGGCAGTCGTGTCGTTCAGCAAGGGTCGCGTTTGCTCGATTCGGCGCGCGGTGCGCGTGGCTATTTTACACCGATACCCGATATGCTGCTCGAGGCGATTTCGGCCAGTGAGCTGCGTGCTTGCCAGGAGAAAGCAGAACACTACGCTGCGGAGTGGAAACGACTCGATCCCGTGATGGTGGGGATCAAGCGATTTGCATTGAACAAAGAAGGGCTCGAACGTGTGACCGTGGATGCGACGGTCTCTCCGCTGGAGGAGTCGAAGTACGGTCGGTTCTTATCGATGCTGGGACCCAATACTCCCCAACGCGTTTCGGTTCCCGATGACGCAGTGATCTCGGTACAGGCAGTGGTAAAAGGTGGCTCGCTGTCTCCGCAGGTTCCCCCGCATCTATTGTTTCTGGGTGTCCTGGACCAGCCCCCGAAGTTCGACGTCAAGCCGGATGGGTTGTTACAGACTCTGCAGTTTCTGAAGGCAACTCCGGGGTACCTGGGGTCATGGCCCAAAGCCGGTTTTCTTGACATGCTCGGTGTCGATCTTGATGGGGAACCGGATGCGTTCGGGTTTTCCCAAGCCGCCTTGGGTTTGTGGCGGCGACAGTTGCCCAGTGGCTTTTCGGTGCTGTCGTACGATCGCGAACTGCTGGGGTCGGTGACGGACCGTTTGCAGATTGAGGAAGGAGATGAGCACGCACAGTTGCGTGTGCATGTCGGAGATCTCTCTCAATCGAAAGTGAAGCCATTGATCAATAACCTGTTTTTCGGGCGCGCCTATGATGTGTCGGTGGCGAACGCTCAATTGATGCATGTCCTGGCACAACAGATGGGATTACCGTTGTCGGAGAGTCGCCAGGTTGCCGAAATGTTGTTTGATACCAAACTGGTCTGTTCCCTGGGGGGCGAGTACGAGTTGGTCGAAGATGATCGGGGAGGACAGGCTTGGCAATCGACCGCCTGGGGAAAGCCGTCAACCACAGCCGCCTCTGCTGACTATGATGCTCCGATGATGTCCTGGTTGCGTCAGCTGGATGCCACGCTGATGAAGGATGGGGACCAGTTGCGTTTGCGTGCCTCGATTGACATGCAGCGGAAAGAACCGGAGCAATCATTTGAGCTGCCGTTGTTTGGGATTTTCGGTACAGGCAAGCAGACGCGAGAGAAAACTCCGCCGCAGCAAGTGGAGCGTTTACCAGAGCCCGGCTCCAGCAAGCCCCGTGGGCAAGAATTCTGATGGTTTGAGTGGTTTTCAAGCCCTTGGTTGCTGAAGACATTGGCGAGCAGGGCTCAAAAAGATGCGGTCTTACAAGTACAATCGGGGTTTGCAATTTAGCGACGGGTACGACTTCGATTCATGTACGACACGATTATCATTGGCGCCGGCATGTCTGGGCTGGCAGCGGGGATTCGCTTAGCGCACTACGACCGGAGTGTCTGCGTTTTAGAGCGGCATTACACGATTGGTGGTTTGAATTCGTTTTACCGTCTCCGTGGGCGCGACTACGATGTCGGGCTGCACGCGGTGACGAACTTTACGGAGAAAGGGACCAAGCGTGGGCCACTGGCGCGGCTCCTGAAACAACTGCGATTTCGCTGGGATGACTTTGCCCTGTCGCCACAGGTGGGGTCGTCGGTGAATTTTCCTGGGGTGGAGCTGAAATTCAACAATGACATTGATTTGTTGCGAGCCGAGATTGCGCAGACATTTCCTGGTCAAGTCGACAATTTCGAACGCTTGTTGGCTCGCTTGATCGAATACGACGACCTGGACCAGGAGGCATTCGAGATCTCGACGCGACAGGTCTTGAGTGAAACGATTAGCGACCCGCTGTTGATCGAGATGTTATTGTGTCCGCTGATGTGGTATGGAAATGCCCGCGAGCATGACATGGATTTTGGACAGTTCTGTATCATGTTTCGCAGTATCTTTCTGGAGGGATTTGCTCGCCCCTTCAACGGGGTCCGCTTGATCCTCAAGAATCTGGTTCGCCGCTATCGGGAGTTAGGGGGCGAATTGAAGTTGCGTTCTGGCGTGGCATCGATCCGTGTGGAGGATGGACGTGCTACGGGCGTCGTGTTGGATAATGGCGAAGAGCTGGAAGCACGCAATATCCTGTCGTCAGCTGGCCGGGTGGAGACCTTGCGGTTGTGCGATGATATTACGGAGGTCAAAGCGCAAGAGGCCGGCAACCTGTCGTTCGCCGAAACGGTCTCGATTTTGGATCGCGAGCCCCGCGACCTGGGGCATGATCGAACGATTGTCTTCTTTAATAACTCCGAGCAATTTCACTGGGAGAACTGTACTGATGACCTGGTGGATGTGCGTACCGGAGTGATCTGCTCGCCCAATAACTTTGTCTACGACCCGAGTGATGGGAAATTGCCGGACGGTGTCATTCGGATTACGGCGATTGCAAACCATGAAGCTTGGATGCATCTGGAAGAGGATAAGTATCAGCTCGCCAAGCTGAACTGGTACGACCGGATTACCGACGCCGCAATCCAGCACGTTCCCGACTATCGTCGGCATGTCGTCGATACGGACGTGTTTACCCCACGAACCATCCGGCGATTCACGTGGCACGACAACGGCGCGGTGTACGGTGCACCGGAAAAGCGTCTGGATGGACGGACCCACCTGAATAACGTTTTCTTGTGTGGTACGGATCAAGGATTTGTGGGGATTATCGGTGCGATTGTCAGCGGTATTTCGATGGCAAATCAACATTGCTTGCGAGGATAACGGCAGCCGCCAAAGCAGGTTGGTGTCAGGCTGTGTGGCGAGAAACGCCGGGGACGCACCCGGCGGTGACCATGTCGCAACCCGCCTTGGTAGCCGGTTGCCCGAAGTTTTTCTGTCGAGGAAGCGTTTCGAAGCGGTGGAGTTGGATAGGGGTTTTTGACTAGAATCTCGGGCGTTACGGGAACTGGTGGTCAGTTTCCTGAAGGTCGTGAGGGTGCTGTCGCGGGCACCGCATACAATCGTCAATAACAACGGAATTTGGCGTGAAAGCTTTGATTACTGGTGCTTCGGGGTTTGTTGGGAGTCATCTCACGGAGCACCTGTTGGACGAAGGTGACGAGGTTTTGGGTTGTTCGCGCCATGCGGCGTGGCCGTCGTCGCTGCTGGACGACCAACGAATTGCGCGCGTCAAACTACTGCCCTGGGATGTTGCGCAGCCCTTGTCGCCAGAGTTGCGAACCGAAATTCAGACCTTTCAGCCCGACTGTATTTATCATTTGGCGGCGATCAGTATTCCGCAGGAATGTGGCACGGTGGAGCCGACGCAGCAAGCCGTGGAGGTCAATCGAGAAGGTACGCGACGGGTGTTGGGGTTAGCCCAGTTCCTGGGTGATGTGCGACTGGTTTTGGTCAGCTCTTCGTACGTCTATTCGCCCCTGGCCGAGACGGCTGACTGCCTGATCGACGAAACGGCCGAAGCCATTCCCGTCTCGGCGTATGGAAAGACGAAACGCGAGGCAGAGTGCTTGCTGAACGACGCTCAGCCGCAAGTGGATTGGGTGGTGGCTCGTGCGTTCGCGCACACCGGGCCGCGACAGGGCGACCGGATGATGTTGCCAGAGTGGTGTAGCCAGCTGGTTCGCGGCGAATCACCGCTGCAGATCCAGACAATGGATAGCCACTTTGACCTGTCGGATGTGCGCGACGTCGTTCGGTCGTATCGGTTACTTGCATTGTCAGGCGTTGCCGGCGAAATCTACAACGTCGGGAGTGGACGGTCGATCCGTAGCGGTGATGTCTTCGAATTGTTGCAACGTATAGTTGGAAAAAGTCTCGATTCGATTGAGACGGCTCATTCCAAGCGGCAGCATCCGATTGCTGATATTCGCAAGCTGACCCGTGATACCGGTTGGCTTCCGAAAACTCCGCTCGAAGAGACGGTTCGGGATACCTTCCAATACTGGGCGACAAAGCACTGAGAGCGCAGGCCATGAAGATCGCAATCATTGGTACGGGGTACGTGGGGCTGGTGACCGGAACCTGCTTTGCGGAAAGTGGAAATGATGTCCGCTGCGTCGATATCGACCAGGAGAAGATTGACGGTTTGCAGCGGGGGATCATTCCCATCTACGAACCCGGCTTGTCCGAGTTGGTGCTCAAGAATGCCGCCGCTGGACGCTTGCACTTTACCACCGATCTGGCCCGCGCCGTCGGTGATGCAGAGTTGGTCTATCTGGCCGTCGGCACTCCTCCGGCCGATGATGGATCTGCTGACCTGACCGCGCTGTGGGCTGTGGTCGACCAGGTGGCTTTGCATTTGAGCCAAGATGCCATGGTGGTCATCAAGAGCACGGTGCCTGTGGGGACGAATGACGAAACCTTTCGCCGGTTGCAGGCACTGACCGGTCGCGAGTGCCCGGTGGTGAGCAATCCCGAGTTCCTCAAAGAAGGTGCTGCGATCCAGGATTTTACGTTTCCGGATCGAGTCGTGGTTGGCGTTCGCAGTCGTCAGGAAGCGGACGTTATGCGTGAACTCTATCAGCCGTTTTTGCGCACGGACAAGCCTTTTCTCAGTATGTCGCCTGTCAGCGCTGAATTGACCAAATATGTTGCCAATGCGCTGCTTTCCACCAAAATCAGTTTTATCAACGAGATGGCGAATATCTGCGAACAGGTTGAGGGAGATATCAACGATGTCCGCCGTGGGATTGGGCATGATCAGAGGATTGGTTTTGCTTTCCTCTTTCCAGGAGTCGGATATGGCGGCAGCTGTTTTCCCAAAGATGTGCGGGCGCTGGCCTGCATGGCTCGCGATTTGGGGTTAGAGCCTCGCATCATGGAAGCTGTCGATCAGGTGAACAACCACCAAAAGCATGTTCTCAAGGACAAGATCGAAAAGGCCTTTGCAGGGCGACTCGAAGGAAAGACGGTCGCCGTGTGGGGGCTGGCGTTCAAGCCACGTACGGATGACATTCGTGAAGCCCCTGCACTGACGCTGCTGGATCGCTTGGTCGAACTTGGTGCGACCGTTCGTGTGCATGATCCTGAGGCGACCAGTAACGTTCGGGCGATTTATGGAGACCGGCTGGTTTATTGCCAGAGCGAGGTGGAAACGCTCGACAACGCGGATTGTTTGGCCATCAACACCGAATGGAGTGAATACCGGAATCCGGATTTTGCGGACATGAAATTGCGGATGGCCACGCCGCTGATCTTCGATGGTCGGAACCTGTTCGACCCGGAACAGATGCGGCAGCTCGGTTTCCGCTATGTTTCGATCGGCAGGCCCCCGGCTGAACCGGTAAGTGACGCTCCCGCCGTGCGCTCGTAATTTGGGTGCGGATCGGTCTGGGAGAGAACGGCTAAGCTGGCTAAAATAAGCCGCTTGCTAAGATGAGTTAAATTTTTCTAGGAATAGTATCGGATGTCTTCCCAATCACGGCGTGTTGTTATCACGGGAGTCGGATTTGTGACTCCACTGGGCAGCTGCAAGCAAGGCTTGATGGAGGCGATCGCTGCGGGGAAAAGCGGCGTGCAGCAGTTGGAGTCGATTCCCCAGGGTGTCTATCCCACGTCCTTTGGCGGTGAGGCACGACACTTTTCGGGAAAGATCGATGACTTTGGGGAGCTCGAAAAAGACCAGAAGCGAGCGATTCGAAAAGGGATCAAAGTGATGTGCCGCGAGATCCAAATGGGCGTTGCCGCGGCGCAAATGTCCCTGGCGGATGCCGGTTGGAGCATGTCCGATATCGACAGCGAGCGCACGGGGGTGGTCTACGGCTCGGACTATATCATGACGACTCCGGACGAGTTTGTGGAAGGGATCCGCGGTTGTTTCGATGAGAATCAAGCGTTCCAATACGATCGTTGGGCTGCCGACGGCATTCCCAAAGTCACTCCGTTATGGCTGCTGAAGTACTTGCCCAATATGCCGGCAAGTCACATCGCGATCTACAACGATTTGCGCGGACCGAACAATTCGATTACCCTCCGCGAGGCGTCAGCGAATCTGGCGATTGGGGAAGCGTACGCCACGATTCTCCGCGGTAGCGCCGATGTCATGTTGGCCGGAGCGACCGGCACGCGGGTCCATCCTACTCGGACCATTCATGTCGCATTGCAAGAGCAGTTGGCGGGCGACGGAACGACTGCCGAAGCTGCTTCGCGGCCATTCGATCGCTCACGCAGTGGAATGGTGATCGGCGAAGGTGCTGGTGCCGTAGTGATGGAAGAGCTTGANGTCGCGCGTGCTCGCGGTGCGACGATTCTTGGGGAAGTTGTCGGTCAGGGGTCCTCGACGGTGATGAGTCAGACCGGAGAGGCTCATATCGACCAGGCGGTTCGGAACGTGTTGTCACAAGTGTTGCGCAGTTCCCAGATGNAGCCAGAGGACGTGGGGCATATCCATGCCCACGGATTATCGACCCAGCATTCGGACGCTGACGAGGCGCAAGGAATTCACGCGGTCTTTGGCCAGCGTACGACACCTGTGCCGGTTACCGCTGCCAAGAGCTATTTTGGCAACCTGGGTGCNGGAGGNGGGGTCGTCGAACTGGTGACCAGCCTGCTGGCGATGCAGGAGGGGCGTTTGTTCCCCATTCTGAACTACGCAACGCCCGATGAGGCCTGCCCGATCCACGCTTCGCAGGGAGCGGATGTGGCAACGGGAGACAGCTTTATCAATATCAGCATTTCGCCTCAGGGGCAGGCGAGTGCAATTGCCGTTCGCAAATGTGCGTGACGGATGACCATGGGGACGTTTTGCCCCGCTTCTGGCCTGGGGTCATCCAACGCAGGCTGTGTCGCGGTGCGCACGATGGGCCCATGTTAGTTCACCGTAAGAGGGCTTGGCGGCTGGCAAAACGGTGCAAAAACCGGTCAGGGGCTGGTAACACCACGAAAGCATTCCGGTGCCGCACGTCGAGCCGTGAACGGCTCGCAGCCCCGGCGGGGCAAAGTATCTAGCGGTCCCCTATTCACAGTCGTTATGGTGAGAGCTACGATGAGATTGTGTCGTGAAGATGAGTTCTTAGCTGTTCTAGCTACCCAACCCTCCCAGCCGAAGACGAGGTCCCTGTCGTGAAACGTCGCTTCAGCAACTGTGTTGTCCTGTTTGGCCTGCTGTTGATTTTCAGCGGATGCGGGGAGCAAAATGCCTACGTCCCCTCGCCTCCACCCGAGGTCACGGTGGCGTTGCCCGTGCAGCAGAAGGTCACCAGGTATCTTGAGGAAACTGGCTCCACGCGACCTGTGGAGATGGTGGAGATTCGAGCACGCGTTCAAGGCTACTTGGACGAGATCTATTTCGATCCGGGCAGTGAAGTCAAGGCTGGCGAGCTGTTGTATGAAATTCAGCCCCAGGAATTCGAAGCGAAAGTCAAGGCAGCCCAAGCCGCGGAAAAGACTGCCGACGCTTCCATTGCTTTTGCCAAAGCTGAATCCGATCGACAAAAGCTGATGATTAAGGAGAATGCCACTTCCCAACAAAAAGTCGATTTGGCGGAGGCGAGTTTAAAGCAAGCCGAGGCCAGTATGGAATCGGCGAAAGCAACACGCTCTCAAGCGGAACTTGATTTGGAATATACCAAGGTCACGACTCCCATTGCCGGGCGTGTTGGCGAGACCCTGGTGAAACGTGGCAACCTGGTTGGCGATGGAATTGCCACACACCTGACGACGGTGGTCAAATACGATCCGATTTACGTGTACTTCAATATCAGTGAACGGGAGTTGCTGGAGGCGTCGAAAGGACGCCCGGAAGGTAAAGGGAAGCGATCGGATATCACCCATGTGAAGGCGTTTATGCGGCGCGTGACGGACACGGGTTTTCCGTTTGCCGGCCATCTGGATTACGCCGATCTGGGTGTCGATCAGAGCACCGGTACCTACATGATTCGCGCCGTTTTTCCGAACCCCGACTACAAGATTGTCCCCGGGTTGTTTGTGCGCATCAGGATTCCCATGACACCAGAGCCGGTCGACGCCATTTTGATCCCTGAAGTTGCAGTGCTATCTGACCAGGCGGGACAACACGTGATGATCGTCGGCGACGACGATCTTGTCGAGCGTCGGAATATCAAGCTGGGGGCCAAGTATGAGGATTTGATCGTTGTTAGTGATGGTCTGAATGGCGACGAACAGGTGGTGATCAATGGCATTCAGCGTGCACGTGTGGGCGCGCAGGTCGTCACCAAGTCTGAAACGCTCAAGCCCGTTGAGGGAACGTTGGACGCGGTTGAGCAAAGTCCGCCGACCTCGGCGAAGGAAACGCCGTCTGCGGCAGCAGATCAAGATGCTGCGCCCAATCCGGCGACGGACTCTGCGGCTGGCCAACCCCAGGCACCTGCTGCAGATCCTGAAGTGGAAGGTAAGCCAGCTGACAATCAGGAAGTTCCACCAGCCCCCTAGGTGACCATGTCTCGTTTTTTTATTAACCGTCCGATTTTTGCGATGGTGATTTCCATCGTGATCGTGATTGCGGGTGCTGTGTCGCAGACGAGTCTGCCGATCTCGAAATTCCCGGAGATCACTCCGCCCACAGTGCAGGTCACGGCGTTTTATCCGGGAGCGAATGCACAGGTGGTGGCTGAGACGGTTGCGGNGCCGATTGAGCAAGAAGTGAACGGTGTGGAGGACATGATTTATATGTCCTCCGTCAGCGCCGATGACGGGTCGTACACNTTGACGGTCACCTTTGACATCGGTGTCGATATGGATATGGCGACCGTGTTGGTGCAAAACCGCGTGGCGATTGCCAATCCGAAATTGCCGGAGGACGTGCGACGCCAAGGCGTAACCACCAAGAAGCAGACGACGCAGATCGTGCAGATGGTGACGTTAACCTCCGATAATCCGCAGCATGACGCATTGTTCTTGAGTAACTACGCGACGATCTACGTCAAAGACGAACTCAGTCGTATCAAGGGCGTTGGTGCGGTGACGATTTTCGGTGCCTCTGACTACAGCATGCGAATTTGGATGGATCCCAACAAGCTGAAGGCCCGTAGTTTAACGACACAGGACGTGTTGGATGCCATTCGCGAACAGAACGTTCAGGTGGCTGCCGGGCGGATCGGCGAAGAACCGGCACCCAAAGGGACGGCATTTCAATACGTCATCAACACCCGCGGTCGCTTGCAAACAAATGAAGAATTTGCGGACATCATTATTAAGACGACAGAAGGCGGTCGCATCACGCGCGTCCGTGACATCGTGGTGGATGATGTGTATGACGATGAGGGTCAGTTAGTAAGGTCGGGGGTTGAGCGAGGGGCCAAAGATTACAACCGAGGTTCCTCTTTCAACGGAGATCCGTGTACCACGATCTTCATCTATCAGCTTCCAGGCGCGAATGCACTTGATTTGGCCGATCAAATTCAGGGCAAGATGGAAGTTCTGAATGGTAATTTCCCGCAAGGGATGAAATACGATATTCCATTTGATACCACGAAGTTTGTCCGCGCTTCGATTGCTGAGGTCTATTCCACCTTGGGCATCGCGGTGTTGCTTGTGGTTGTTGTGATTTTTATCTTCCTGCAGGATTGGCGTTCGACNATTGTTCCATGCGTTGCCATTCCGGTTTCGTTGATCGGCACGTTTGCGTTCATGGCGTTGTTTGGATTTTCGATCAATATTCTGACGTTGTTTGGGATTGTGTTGGCCATTGGTATTGTCGTCGATGATGCCATCGTGGTGGTGGAGAATACGACACGGCACTTGGATCGTGGTTTAAGTTCGAAAGAGGCGGCTGTCACGGCGATGGCCGAGATTACGGGGCCGGTGATCGCGACCACGCTGGTGCTGTTGGCAGTCTTCGTGCCGACGGCGTTTATGGGCGGAATCACCGGGCAGTTGTTTCGCCAGTTTGCGTTGACGATCTCTGCTGCTGTATTGATCAGTACGATTAATGCATTGACATTAAGCCCGGCCCTGTGCGGGATTCTGTTGCGTCCTTCCCGCGAGAGACGTTTCTTTTTCTTTCGTTTGTTCAATCGTGCGTTTGATGTGACGACGCATGGCTACAAAGCGGTGATTACCTCCATGGTGCGGCGCGTAGCCTTGGTGATGTTGGTGTTTTTGGTGTTGATTGCGTTGACCGGATGGGGGTTCACGCGGATTCCGACAGGGTTCCTGCCAAATGAAGATCAGGGCTACTGTTTCGTGAACATTCAATTGCCGGATGCGGCCTCACGGCAACGCACGAATCAGGTGCTGGAAGAGTTAGATGGGATTTTCAAGGACACCCCGGGGGTCGCGAATTGGATTTCTATCTCGGGTTTTTCACTGCTCAGTGGAAGCAACGGTTCGAATTTGGGGCTGGCTGCGGTCATGTTGAAGCCGTGGGAAGAACGACAGNCGCCCGAAGAATCACTGCGGGCGATCCTGCAGCATTTGCAAAAGGAATTTAGAAATGTTGAGGAGGCGACGGTGTTTGCCTTTATCCCCCCTGCCATCGACGGATTGGGAAATGCGGGAGGATTCCAAATGCAGGTGCAGGATCGAGGCAATGTCGGCTTGGCAGAACTCCAGCGTGTGGCGGATGAAATGCTGGCCGAAGGGGAATCTCAAGGGGCCCTGACCCGGATGAATACAACGTTCCGAGCGAACGTGCCGCAGTTGTTTATCGACATCGACCGAACGAAGGTGAAGACGTTGGATGTGCCTCTCAGTTCGGTATTCAATACATTACAAGCGAATCTCGGTTCCGCCTACGTAAACGACTTCAACGAGTTCGGGCGTACCTGGCAAGTGCGTGTGCAAGCGGGTGAGCAGTTTCGAGTGAACCGTGAAGACATTGTCAAGTTGGATGTGCGCAACCGGCAAGGGGAGATGATTCCCATTGGAACCTTTATCGATGTCCGAGATACCTTCGGTCCTCAGGTGATTCAGCGTTACAACCTCTATCCGTCGGCACAGATCAACGGGTCTCCCGCCCCCGGTTACAGTTCGGGGCAAGCCATGGCCACGATGGAAGATATGGCGAGAACGTTATTGCCCAATACGATGGGATACGAGTGGACCGGAATGTCGTTTCAAGAGGATCGGCTGAAGAATTCAACACAGATTCAAGATAACCCCAGTTTCATCCTGTTGATGTCCGTCTGTTTCGTCTTTCTCGTTCTGGCAGCTCAATACGAGAGCTGGACCAGTCCAGCGGCCGTGATCGCAGTGGTGCCGTTGGCGACGCTTGGTGTGGTTGTGGCGGTGTCGATCGTGGGGGCCGATATCAACGTCTATACGCAGATCGGACTGGTGTTGTTGGTGGCATTGGCCAGTAAAAATGCAATTCTGATTGTTGAGTTTGGTTCGGATCAGCGTCGCAGTGGTATGGGCATTGCCGACTCGGCGACCTCCGCCGCTTCCCTGCGTTTTCGTGCGATTCTGATGACGGCGTTCTCGTCCATTCTCGGCTTTCTTCCCCTGCTGTTTGCGAGTGGTGCGGGTGCTGCCAGCCGCGTGGCTGTCGGGTTGGCAGTGGTAGGCGGAATGGCCGCTGCAACCTGCTTTTCCTTGCTGTTCGTGCCATCGTTCTTTGTGGTCTTCCAATCGTTAAGTGAGTTCTGGAAACGGCCGGAAGCCGGTTCGCCAGCCCAGGGGAATGACGCAGGTGCAGCAGCCGAGGAAGGACAAGAGAGAGGCGAGTCTTCCTCGCAGGAAGATGACGAAGTCACAGGTTCCCAGGAAACACCAGAGCCAGGCGATTCTGCCGGTGAATCCGAGGCGTAGTGGTCGGGCACGCGGCCAATCAACTCAAGTTCAGTTCGCCCTTGGCTGCAAGCGAGCTTGTCGTCGTTGCCCTGCCCTGAGCCCCTATCTATACTTGACCTATCTCTAATTGAACTTCGCAATTCATTGACACACACCGTGAGGATTGATTTATGCCCCGTTTTGCCTCCCGCCGCTCCTTCTTGCAACAATCCGCTGCGACATTGGCTGGTGCTGCGGTACTGCCAGCGTTTTCAGCTGTGGCTGCCGATAAGAAGAAATCGCCGTTCGAGATCTCATTGGCCGAGTGGTCTTTGCACCGGTCGATTCGGTCGGGCAAGGTGAATAACCTTGACTTCGCGAAGGTCTCGAAAGAAGAATTTGGGATCGACGCGATCGAATACGTCAATCAGTTCTTCAAGGACAAAGCCAAGGATCAAGCTTACCTGGGCGAACTCAAGAAGCGGGCCGATGACCACGGTGTGAAGACACTGTTGATCATGATTGACGGTGAAGGACGTCTGGGAGATCCCGACGAAAAGAAACGTAAGCAAGCGGTGGAAAACCATTTCAAGTGGGTTGAGGCTGCTAAGGCGTTGGGTTGCCACTCGATCCGGGTGAATGCGGGATCCGGTGGGACGTACGACGAACAGGTCCAACGTGCAGCGGATGGTCTCCGGCAATTAAGCGAGTTCGGGGCCAAGCACGGATTGAATGTGATTGTCGAAAACCACGGTGGGTTGTCATCCAACGGTGAATGGTTGGCTAAGGTCATCAAGACCGTGGGGTTGTCGAATTGTGGTACCCTGCCCGACTTCGGCAACTTCCGCATTCGCGGTAATGAGTGGTATGACCGTTACCAAGGCGTCACTGAACTGATGCCATTCGCGAAGGCGGTGAGTGCCAAGAGCCATGACTTTGACGATCAGGGTAATGAGACGCGCACGGACTACCTGAAGATGATGAAAATCGTCCTGGCTGCAGGTTACCACGGATACGTGGGTATCGAATACGAAGGTGGCAAATTGGACGAGTTCGCCGGGGTGAAGGCCACGAAGAAACTGCTGGAACGGGTTCGCTCCGAATTAGGCTAGTCGGTCTGCCGCGAGCCTGGTCGGTCTGCCGCGCTCGCCAGCGTGGCAAGCGGCGCCATCTGCCCGGGTGTTGAGTCAGTTGTTCTTGACGTTCGGTGCGGCGCATCGCGCAGCTCCGAACGTCCTGAGGAGATTCATGTGAACGCGGCCGTGCTTGCCGGACGTGCCGCGTTTACAGTTCCGAATCGGGTGTGGGGGCGTCGAGTTCGGTGGGTTGTGCGGCGATTCGCAATTCATTCGAGGAATCGAGGAAAATCTTGTCCTGAATGATCTCTTGCAAGACGACTTCCATTTTGTCGTGCGTATCCATGTCGACCAGTGCACGACTGCCTTGATTCAGTTGCACCAGACGCTTTTGAATGAGGGTCGATAGTTTGAAGCGACCACCGACTTTGTTCACGATCGATTCTTCTTTCAGTTCTTCTCGCATGAGTCAAATCCTGGGCTATTGGCGCTATGGGTCAGATGTTCACAAATGTCGCTGACTGCTTGAGCGACTTGCGTATTGATAATTTCGTATTGGTAGCGATGGCTAAATTCCATCTCCTTGCGAGCCACATCTAATCGGCGAGCAATGACATCATCGTCTTCGGTGTTGCGTTCGCGGAGGCGTCGTTCGAGTTCTTCCAGGGAACCAGGGTGGAGGAAGAAGGTGACTGCATCCGGCAGGCTTTCCAGAGCTGTCATTGCGCCTTCAACGTCAATCTCCAACAGTACCCATTTTCCCGCTCGGAGACCAGAGGTGACCGTTTCTTTGAGTGTTCCATACCAGTCGCCACAGTGAAAAACTTCCTTACATTCCAGGAAATCGCCTGCTTGTTGGCGATGTTGGAATTCCTCGCGGCTGAGAAAGAGATAGTCGACACCGTTTTGCTCACCCTGCCTTGGTTGGCGCGTGGTGGCGGAGACACTCAGTTCAATGGGCAGAGAGCAGGTGGCGAGCAATTGGCGCACCACGGTTGACTTTCCCGATCCCGACGGGCCGGAAATGATGATCGCTCGACCAGTAGCGGTCTTGGTGGTCATTCGACGTTTTGCACCATTTCCCGGATTCGCTCGATTGCCGATTTAATCTCGACAACGTGATTTGCGATAGTTGCGTTGTTGGCTTTCGAGCCAATCGTGTTGGTTTCGCGAAACATCTCTTGAGTGACAAAGTCCAGTTTGCGTCCGTTGCTCTCTCCTGACGTCATGATCTTCTGGAACTGGTCGAGGTGACTGTTCAGACGCACGGTCTCTTCAGAAATGTCACTGCGCTCGGCGAACAGGCCCACTTCACGGAGGACATCACTGGCCGCGATTTCCATGTCGTGTTGAGCCAGCAGGTGATTCAGCTTTTCAGTCAACCGTGTGCGGTAGGTGGCGGCAACGGTGGGGGCTTCGCGTTCGATGGACTGGAGCTCCTGGCGGACGACCGTGCAGTTGGCCGTTAGGTCCGCAGCCATCGCATCGCCCTCGTCGCTTCGCATTTTGTTCAAGCTGTCGATAGCCGCCTGTAACGCCTCTGCGAAGATCGGCCAATCTTCCTCCAGTGAAGTGCGATTGCCCGCTTGGTCCTGGATGACACCGGGCAGGGTCACGAGGGATTCCAATGCCAGAGGACTTTCGATCTTCAATTCCTGCCGCATCTTCTGCAATTGCAGGTAGTAGCTTTGCAGGACACGGTCGTTCAGTTGATAAGCATCTGCCGTTGTCGAACGCTCAAAACGTGCGTTGACTTGGACCGTACCCCGTTTGACCTGCTTGCGAACGGCGGCCTCAACGCGCGATTCAAGCCCACCTAATTGCTCGGTGGAACGCAGGGAAAGCTTGAAGTAGCGACTGTTGACCGTGCGTATTTCCACAGACACCGTGAGATCTTCACGCTGACTGCGACCTTCGCCGTGCCCTGTCATGCTCAACAGCAAGGTGTGATGCTCCGAAAGTACCCATGCGGTGCGAAGACGACGCGATGTGGACGTTATTCCGAAGTTCCCTCGGAAGCGGACGCATCATCCGCTGGAGCCGGTGTGTCGTCCGCTGGTGCCGGCTTGTCGTCTGCTGGTGCCGGTGTGTCGTCCGCTGGTGCCGGCTTGTCGTCCGCTGGTGCCGGCTTGTCGTCTGCTGGAGCCGGCTTGTCGTCTGCTGGAGCCGGCTTGTCGTCTGCTGGTGCCGGCTTGTCGTC